>NZ_JBHTZE010000007.1:0-255775 GCF_042790415.1 Microbacterium sp. NPDC056736 | reverse complement strand
GTCCTGCTGCGCCGCGCGGGCGGCGCAGCAGGACGACGCGATCGGTCAGTCGGTGACGACCGGCTCGAGCGTGGTGAGGACGAGGACCGTCGTGCGCGCGCGCGTCGAGAGCGTCGCGTAGGGGTCGTCCTCGGTCGGCCAGCCGGTGAACCGCTCCGTGCTGGCAGCGCCCCACTCCGGTCCGGGGAAGAGCGGTGCCACCGGTGCGAGCTCGGCGAACAGCGCCTGCAGCTGGTCCATGACCTCGTGCTGGGTGCTCTCGTCGGATGCCGCGGCGAACTGTGCGAGGAGCGCGTCGGCGTCGGCGCTGCCGAAGCGGTGGTAGTTGTCGAACGTCTGCTCGCCCACCGGCTTCACGGTCTCGGTCGACATCACGCCGCGGTAGAACTGGTACGGCGTGGGGGCGCCGGCGCTCCACACGATGCCGGAGTCGAACGTGCCGTTCTCGTACCCGGCGACGACGTCGCCCCAGTCCTTCGCGGCGACCGTGACGGTGACGCCGAGCTCGGCGAGGTTCTGCGAGATGACGTTGCCGACCGACACCCAGTCGCTCGAGGTCGAGCCGACCGAGAAGTCGAAGGCGAACGGCGACCCGTCGGGGAGGACGCGCGTTCCGTCGGCGCCGAGCGTGATGCCCGCGGCATCCAACAGCTCTCCCGCTCCTTCGAGGTCGCGCTCGGTCCACGTGCACGACTCGACGACGGACTCGTCGCGCCACGTGTCGTATCCGCCGCTCAGGCCTGTACAGTCGGCCGGAGCGGTGTAGCCCTGCATGCCGATCGAGGTGACCTGCTCGCGGTCGACGGCCATCGAGAGCGCCTTGCGCACGTCCGGGTCGTCGAACGGCGCCTTCGTGGTGTTGAACTGCCAGTTGATCATCGATCCGGTCGGCGGGAACCAGTAGAACCGGTGCTCGGGGTCCTTCGCGACGTAGGCCTCGTCGATGTTGGGGATGAACTGCGGCGCCCAGTCGACGTCGCCGTTGGCGGCGGCGAGGTTCGCGCCGTCGTTGCCCGAGAACGCGAGCACGCGGATGCCCTCGATCTGCTGCTTCTCGGGCTGCCAGTACTCGGGGTTCTTGCCCAGGTCGAACGACTGCGCCTGGAAGTTGGTGACCTCGGTGTACGGCCCCGTACCGACCGGCTCCTCGTTCGCGAACTTCGTCGGGTCGTCCACCTCGTTCCAGATGTGGGCGGGGGCGATGATCTGCTGGCCGATGTCGAGCAGCGCGGGCGAGAACGGCTGGTTGAAGTCGAACTGCACCGTGAGCGGGTCGACCGCGGTGACCGACTCGATGTAGTCGAAGCCGCCGCGCACCTCGCGCTGCAGGTCGAACGACACCACGACGTCTTCGGCCACGAGCGGTTCGCCGTCCGACCAGGTGACGCCGTCGCGGAGGTGGTACGTGATGCCCGTGCTGTCGGGCGCCACCTCCCACTCGGTCGCGAGCCACGGGGTGGTCGAGCCGTCGGCGGGGTTGTAGATGAGCATCGACTCGTAGATGGCCTGATGCGTCATCGGGAAGTCGGGGTTCGCGAACGGGTTGAAGTTGCGGTCGAACGTCCCCATGTCCTCACGGGGGATGGTCAACAGCTGCGACCCGTCGAGCGCGTCGGCGGATTCGCCTCCGCCGGCGCTGCAACCGGACAGCGCGAGCGCCGCCGTCGCCGCCATGGCGGCCGCGACGACCGCCACCTTGCGGTGAAGTGTCATGATGAGGGTGTTCCTTTCTTCTTCGTTGAAGCCGAAGGGGGCTGACGCTCGGCGGTCGGATGTCCAGTCACACCGACGAGCGTTCCAAGAGTGGGCAGTCGACCGTCACGGTTCCCGTGGCGGTCGGCTGACCCGCGATGATCTCGGCGAGGAGTTCCACGCCCAGGGCGCCCATCTTCTCGAAGGGCAGTGCAACCGTCGTCAGACCCGGCCGCAGGTAGCCCGCGATGAGCTCCTGGTTGTCGAATCCGATGACGGCGACGTCGTGGGGGATGCGCAGACCGCGTTCCTTGATCGCGTCGTACGCGCCCATCGCCATGCGGTCGTTCGCGCAGAAGAGGGCGGTGGGAGGGTCGGCGAGGTCGAGAAGAGCGGATGCCGCGTCATAGCCGCCGTGGGCGGTGGCGTGTCCTGAGATCTCGAGCTCGTCGTCGGGGGTGATGCCCGCCTCCTGCAGCACCTCGTGGTAGCCGGTGAGCCGGCCCACGGCCGCGGGGATGTCGGGATCCAGGTTGATGAACCCGATACGGCGGTGCCCCGCGGCGAGCAGGCGCTCGGTCGCGCGGCGTCCGCCGGTGCGCTCGTCGGGGACCACGGCGGGGTACCGGCCCTCGGCGTCGAAGCAGTTGACGAGAACCGTCGGCACCTCGCGGGCGATCTCGGGCAGCACGACCGCGCGGTGCCACGTCGCGGCGTAGATGAGACCTTCGACGCGCTGCTCGAGCAGCCGCTCGATGGCCGCCGTCTCGACGGCCGGGTCGGCCTCGGTCGACGCGATGAGCAGATACTTGTCGTCGACGAGCGCGCGATCCTGGGCGCCCTTGATGATCTCCACGGCGAAGGGTGCGGTCACGATCTCGGTGACGAGGCCGTACCAGTCACTCTGCTTCTTCGCGAGGGCGCGGGCGCCGGCGTTGGGGCGGTAGCCGAGCTCGGCCGCGGCAGCGAGCACGCGGTCGCGCGTGTCCTCGGCGATGCTGACCGAGCGGCGGTCGTTGAGCACGAACGAGACGGCCGAGCGCGAGACGCCGGCGTGACGGGCGACGTCCGCCATGGTCACCGCGCGCCTGGTCGTCTCTGACATGTCGTTCCTTCGTTGGATGCCGCGCGATGGAGTACTAACGCGCGTGAGTGGTGCGTGAGATCGATGCTAACGCGAGTTAGCGGATCCGGCAAGCCGGAGTCGGACAACCAGCAATCGGGTAAGCGGGAAACGAGTGTGCGGGAGGGAGCGGTGAGGAACGGAGGTCCGGGCCCACCCACCGCGCTCTCGCGGTCGGAGCGGAACACCACCTGTCAGGCGACGCCTTTCGCCTTCCCTTGTCCCGCGAGCGTGAGCACGCTCTGCAGGCCCGCCGGCGTGCCCGGCCAGTGCCGCTCGATCGCTTCGCGTCCGGCGTGCCGGATGGCGAACCGCAAGACCACCGCGACCACGATGGCGTCGTCGGCGTATCCGAGCACGGGGATGAAGTCGGGGACGAGATCGATCGGGAGCAGCAGGTAGCCCAGCAGCCCCAGCAGCCACCACCTCGTTCCCCGCGGAACGGTCGGATCGCCTGCGAGGCGCTTGGCCAGCCGGATCACATCCGGCACGAGCCGCAGCATCCCCCTCCAGTCCGCATCGGCTCCCGCGCGACGCTGCTGAATCGACAGCAGAAGCAGAAGCAGCATCCACAGCAGGACGAATCCGCCGACCACGCTCAATATCCCGATGAGCCAGTCCGGCACGGATCACCTCCAGGACTTTCAGATCGGCCGCTCCCGCCGATCCCATCCCACCATGCATGCGACTCGCCTCATAGAAGCGTCGGAACACCGGCGCGGGGGCTCACGCGGATCTGGCGCGTCTGAGTTCGTTGAGGAGGAGGCGGTTGGGTTCTCGCCATCGTCGTTGCGGGTCGAGCCAGCCGGGTGGTCGAACCTGTGGCATGCCGTCGATCATCCGGATCTCCCACCCGCTGGTCTCGATGCCGCGGTGGTGGTGCCAGCACAGCAGCACACCGTTGTCGATCGAGGTCGGGCCGCCGTTGGCCCAGTCGATGACGTGATGCACTTCGCACCAGGCGGCCGGGACGGTGCAGCCGGGGATGATGCAGCCGCCGTCGCGGGCGCCGATCGCCTTTCGCTGCCAGTGGTTGAACACCCGGTCCTCGACGCGCAGCGCCTTGATCGCACCGTTGGCCGCGAAGGCGAGTCGGTGGATGGTGCCGTGGCAGCCGATGTGCCGGGCCAACGACGCCGGCACCGGCACCGGACCGTCCGCGCTCTCCACGAACGCCACACCATCCGCCCGGTCGAGGTCTTCCGCGGTCGTCGTCACGATCAGCGTCGGCGCCGCACCCCCCAACGTCGGAGTGCCGGCGGCACCGGCGGCAGCGGACAGCATCGACGCGAACGCATCATGCCGCTTCTGGTCGACGGTGCGAGGATCCAGCACCCGGTCCTCGGGCGCACCCTCGGGCTCGGCACCGTCAACCGCGGCATCCACGAACCGCGGCCCGCGGTCCTGCGAACGCGGGTTCAGGTGCGCGTCCACGAGCCGGTCGAACTGCGCCGCGACGTCCTCGGTCACATCACCGGAGATCCGGCGCAACCCCCGCCGGGACCGCCGACTGATCCGGATCCCCCGCATCCGCTCCGAGTACTCCTCATCCGGCAACGTGCCGTCAGGATCCAGGAACAACGCCCACGTCGTCGCCATCACCTTCAACTCATGGATCCCGTACCCAGGCGCCGCACCATCCCCGACCGCCGCCCCGACGAGCTCGCACTCGGCGGCCTGAAGCTCATCGACCGAGCACCGGCCCTGCAACGGCCGCAACGCGTCGACGATCGTCGTCAGCGCATCCGCACTGAGCCGCCCCACCGCCAGCGCAGCCCGGGCATGCTCCAGCGGAGCCGGACGTGACTGCCCCGTCAACGTCACCCGTCCGGTGATCGCCTTCGCATCCCGCAGCCGCGCCCGCGCCGTCCCGGCCGACACCAGCGTCGTCCGTTCCACGAGCTCCTGCGCGGACCCGCACCCGAACAGCGTCGTGATCGCATCCTCGCCGAACTCCGAATCCGCGCGACGCGCCACCTCACCGGCAAGCGCCAAGCGCGCGGCATCCGTGATCCGACCCAGCCGTTCGACAACACCCAGCGCCTCGACCAACTCACGGTGCGACAACGCCCGCTGCGCCTCGCCGCGCAGCGCCGACCCGAGCACGTCGCCGAGCGCATCGGCGACGCCGGTGAGGTCGGCGAGCGGGAAGTTCATACCCCTCATTCTGGCGAGGGGTTCCGACATCGAGGGCACCGTAAACCCCAGGTCACGCACGCTTCTGTGGACAACTCGCAACACGCCGACGAGACCCCCACCTGGGGAGGAACCGCCGCCAGCCAGACCCGCGCTGGCCACACCGACGGCGAGACGACCAACGCAGCATGTCGGTCGGATGCCGCGCCCCGCCGCCCCCACCCGCCGCCACCCGTATGCTCGCCTCAATGACCGAGCCCGAGCCCGCCCCCGACTTCGCGCGAGTGCCCGCGGCGTCGGTGATCACCGCATGTCTCAGCGCCCAGGCATCCGTCGCTCCTCGCTCGGCGCTGGCGAGGCTGTTCGGCCGTTCTCCCCTCTCCGACGACTCGCGCCCGTGGTACCAGGGTGCGCTCGGCGAGCGCCGCGTCGCCCAGCGCCTCGAGGCGCTCGGCGACGAGTGGACCGTCCTGCACTCGGCGCCGATCGGCGAGCGCGGCAGCGACATCGACCACGTGGTCGTGGGGCCGCCCGGCCTCTTCACCATCAACACGAAGTTCCACGACGACGCGAGGATCTGGGTCGCCAGCCGTCGCATCCTCGTGAACGGTCAGTCCACCGATCATCTGCGCAACGCGCGTTTCGAAGCGCAGCGCGTCGCCCGGCTGATGACGACGGCCACCGGCGCTCCCGTGACGGCGACGCCGATCATCGCCATCGTCGGTGCACGCGACATCACGTTCAAGGAGCGCCCCGCCGATGTCATCGTGCTGCGCGAAGGAGAACTGACGCGGTGGCTGAAGCGTCGCCGATCCACTCTAGAGCCGACCGACCGCGAGCGCCTGGCGGCATCCGTCATTCGACGGGAAACATGGATGCCGCAGCCCGCCGCACCCGGCCCGCACGACGCGGCAGCGTTCGACGCGCTGGAACGCGAGGTCGAGCAGGCACGCCGAGTGCGCATCCTCTGGGGCGCCGGCGTGCTCATCGCGGGCATCGGCATCGCCGTCACGGTGGCTGGCAATACGTACAGCGGGCTCATCTCCACGCTCACCGGCGGCTGAGCGCGAAGCGCGGAGCGAGCGAACCGACGTCGCCCCGCGCGACCCCCGCCCGCTACTGCTTCTCGCCCCTCCCTCCCAGCTCCTCGCCCCTCGCCCCCCGCTACTCCCTCGCCCCTACTCCTCGTCGCCCGCCTCGAGCTGGGCCCGGGTGCTGGCGCTCAGGATCCCGGCGAGCTCGTCGTCGTCTCCGACCCGGCGCACCGACTCGCCGTACGCCGCCGTCACCTCGCGCGCGACGAGGTCGGCGAGGTGCCGCCACGGATCCGAAGTGGCCAGAAGCCACGTGCGGCGGGGGTCCCACGCGCAGGACTCGAGCAACTCGAACGCGATGAGCGCCACTCCATCGCCGTCGACCGACGCGCCGACCTCGGCGAGCACACGCCGCTGCACGTCGGGAGCGATGCGGGCGCGCGCCTGGCGCAGGAACTCGTCGCGCTCGTCGTCGTCGATGGGAGGGGCGAACATGCCGCCGCGCAGAAGGGTCAGGAACTCGCGGAAGCGCTGGGCGCTCCACAGGGCGTCGTGCATCATGGTGCCGTCTCTCGTGTCAGCCGCGCGAAGCTGCACCGCGCGGGCGGTGAATCGAACAAGGAGGGCCGACAGCGCCGGCCGCAATACTCAGCGGGTCGCCGAGCATCGGCTCCTTGGGTCGGCGGCGCGGAGGGACGCGCGCACGATGTCGTTCACGAGTGACACGCCTGCGACCCTACGACCGGGCACCGACACAAGACAAGAGGCGGGCCCTACCCTCGGCGTATGCGGTGCGTCGCCTTCCTGCGGAACGTCAACCAGGGTCAGCGCGGGCACCCCTCGACCGCCGATATCGTGGCCGGGTTCGCGGATGCCGGATGCCACGACGTGCAGACCTTCCAGAGCAACGGCACCGTCGTCTTCGACTCCGACGAACCCGCCGAAGCGGTGGCGAGCGCGGCGGAGGCGATCGCCGCTCGATCCGGCCACGAGCGCGACATCCTCTGGATCCCCCTCTCCGACCTGGTGGCGATCGCCGCCGAGCACGGGGCGACGCCCGAACCCCGCGGGTACGAGTTCACGCTCCACGGTGGAGGCACCGTCGACGCGCAGGATCCCGAGGTCGCGAGTTTCGCCGCGCAGTACGGCTGCACGCTCGTCGACGCCGGTCCCCGCTGGACGCTCGTCCACAACGACGTCGAGGGTCAGGGCAACGCCACGCCGATGCTCGAGCGCCTCACCGGCGGCCGGGCGACCTCGCGCGGACTGCCGACGGTCGTCCGGCTGGTCGCCCGCTTCGGCCCGTCGTGACCGAGCACCACCGCCAGCTCCGATCAGAAACGACGGCTTCCCTCCACGCCGACCTTGTCGCAGACTCGACACGTGGGCTCGCTGCACGTCGTGACGCTGGTGATCGACCTTCCGATCACGAAGCTCGACGCGCTCGACACGATCGCGTTCGTCGCCGACGGCGAGGTGGAGAACCCCGGCACGGCGCGGCCGCGCGTGTGGCTCAGCGTCGACGCGTGGGCGCAGGTCGAGATCCCGAAGTTCGCCGACCCTCCCCCGCTCGCGATCGACGTGTGCTCCAAGACCTCACGCGACGCCGCACTCTTCCAGGCCAAGCGTCTGGCCGCCGCTCTCGAGAAGCTCGGCTGGACGGTGCGTCCCGAACGGCCGGTCCACTGATGCGCACGGGCGACAGGCGATGAACGCACTCTCGCCGCGCCTGCAGGCGGTGGTCGACGCGCTCCCGCTCCGCCCCGGGATGCGCGTCCTCGAGGTCGGCGGAGCTCCCGGCGCCGCCGCGCGAGCCGTCGCCGCCCGCGTTGGACCGGACGGACACGTGCTCGTGCTGGACCGGTCGGCCACCGGCATCCGTCAGATCCAGGCGAATTGCGACAGCGAGATCGCGGGCGGCACGCTGTCGGTGCTGCACGCGCCGGTCGAGGACTTCGCCCTGCCCGCCGGCGTCGCGCCGTTCGACCTGGCCTTCGCGTGTCGCGTCGGAGCCCTCGACGGGCGGCACCGGCGGCTCTACGAGCCCGCGCTCGCGAACCTGCGTCGAGCGCTGAAGCCGGGCGCGCTGCTCTACGTCGACACCGGCTCGCCGCTCATCGCGATCGCGCTGTAGAGCGGCCGGGCCCGCCACTCAACCGGATGCCCTGACGCCTCCTCCCCGCCTAGGCTCGCGTCACATGAGGACGAACGACCGCGACCACGACATCGTCCTGCTCGGCGCCTCGGGGTTCGTCGGCAGGTACACCGCGCGGCACCTGGCGCGATCGGCGCCCGACGGCGTGCGGATCGCCCTCGCCGGCCGGTCGACCGCACGCCTGAACGAGGTGAAGCGCGAGCTCGGCGTCGACTGGCCGACCCTCGAGGTCGACACCGCCGATGACGCGGCCGTCGCCCGGGTCGCGGCATCCGCCTCTGTCATCGCCACCACCGTCGGACCGTACCTGCGCTACGGCATGGAGGTCGCCGCGGCGTGCGCGCGCGCCGGCACGTCGTACGCCGACCTGACCGGCGAGAGCATCTTCGTCGCGCGCAGCATCGAGCGCAATCACGCGGTCGCCGAGAGCACCGGCGCCAGGATCGTCCACTCCTGCGGGTTCGACTCGATCCCGTCCGACCTCGGCCTCGGGCTCGCCCACGCCGCCGCCGGCGGTGTGCCGATCGTCGCGGCGACCCTGACGGTGCGGTCGCTGCGCGGCGGCATCAGCGGCGGCACGATCGACTCGCTCCGGCAGCAGGTGAAGGAGGCGAAGACGGATGCCTCGGCCCGCCGCCTCCTCGCCGACCCCTACGCGCTCACCCCCGGGCCGTCGGTGCGTCTGCCGAACCGGGCCGGCAACGGCTGGGGCACCGTGCGGGGAACGTGGCAGGCGCCGTTCATCATGGGCGGCTACAACCAGCAGATCGTCCAGCGCAGCAACTACCTCACCGGCTGGAGCTACGGGCAGCTGATGCAGTACCGCGAGGTCGTGGCGACCGGGCGCGGCCTCGCCGGCTTCGCACGGGCCGGGGGGATCGCCCTCGGGACGGCCGCCCTCGTCGGCGCGATGTGGTTCACTCCCACGCGCGCCGTGCTCGACCGGGTGCTGCCGTCACCCGGCAGCGGACCCAGCGCGGAGGCGATCGAGCACGGCCGCTTCGCCCTCGACGTCGACGTCTACCCTGTCGAGGGCCTGCCGGTGCGCACCCGCGTCGCCGCGCCGTACGATCCCGGCTACGGCGGGACCGGGGTGATGCTCGCCGAGTCGGCGCTGAGCCTCGCCCTCGACGACCTCCCCGACCGGGCCGGCGTGCTGACGCCGATGGTCGCGATGGGCGAGCAGCTGGCGGAGCGGCTGCGGGGGCAGCGCTTCACGCTGGAGGCCAACGCCAGGTGATCCGGGCTCGGCGCACCGGGCGGTGTCGTCGAGCTCTCCGATAAGCACCCCCGGGCGCCTCCGAACCGGCGCCCGTCCCGCGGGCGCACGCGCCGGGAAAGGCCTCGTCGGCGGCCTATATTGCCTGCGACGCCGCCGTGTCAATCCCTCCCTGGATCGCGGGCGCGTCGCCGCGGGTCTTCCTACGATGTCCCTGCGCTCGATGAAGCGAGGGGGCGGCCCAAGTCCCAGGGGCGGGCAGCCGCACTCACCGTCCAAGACGAGGGGCCCGAGGGGGGCACCGGGAATGGAAGAACGATGAGCACGCAGAACCCATCACGTCCGCTGACCAGTGAAGAACTCGAGGCCGAGGGCGGCGTCGCGCTTCCCGACAAGGAGGTGGCCTCGATCCTCGACCTCAACGCCGACCTCGATCTCGGCATCTCCGCCGCGGCTCCCATCGACCTCGCGGTGGCTGCGAACGCGAACGTCGCGGCGCCGATCGATGCCGCGGCGTCGGCCAACATCCTCTCGTCGGGCTCCTCTGCTCAGGCGCTGGCCGACCAGAGCGTCAGCATCGACCAGGGGGTCACCGCCGACGCGACGGCCGAGTCCACGCAGGACAGCACTCTCCAGCAGGGCGACACCGCCGGAACCGACGACACGACTACCGACGGCACCGCCGACACCGGGCTGCTGCCTGACGGCACGCTCCCGGACGCCGAGACCGTGCCCGACCTGACGTCGAGCCTCGACGGCGACCTGCTGAACGTGGACGTCGACGTGGCGGCCGATGCGGACATCGCGGCGCCGATCAACGGTGCGGTGGCCGCCAACGCGAACGTCGCCGCCCCCATCGACGCGGCCGTCGCCGCGAACATCGGCTCGATCGACAGCGAGGCCGCTGCGCTGGCGCAGCAGGACGCGATCATCAACCAGCAGATCGACGGCGAGGCCACTGCGACGGCGGATCAGCAGTCCGACATCGGCCAGTAGGCACGGATGCCTCGAACCCCGGGCGGGTCGTCGACCGACGGCCCGCCCACCGCCACCGCTCCGACCGCTACCGCTCCGCCGGCCGCCGCCGACGCCGCCGTCCCCGCCGGAGCGTGGGTTCCCGCCCGAGCGTCGGCCGTCGAGCTTCTCGGTCAGGCGCAGAACTCCGGTTATCGCGAGCCGCCGTGGCTCGTGCGCCGGGCGGATGGTCAGACTATCCAGCTGACACCGCTGCTGTACGCCGTGCTGGACGCGATCGACGGCGGGCGCGGACTGGCCGAGATCGCACAGGCAGCGGGTCGGGCTTCCGGGCGCGAGGTCAGCGCCGACAACGTGCGGGTGCTCATCGAGAACCGGCTCATGCCGCTCGGACTCCTGCGCCTGCCCGACGGCTCCGAACCGGAACTGAAGAAGAGCGACCCGCTGCTCGGCATCCGTTTCCGCTACACCGTCACCGACCCGGACCGCACGAACGCGCTCACCAGGCCCTTCGCCGCGCTGTTCCACCCCGTGATCATGATCGCCGTCACGGCGGCGTTCCTCGCCGCCTGCTGGTGGGTGCTCTTCGTGAAGGGCCTCGGCTCGGCGACGCACGACGCCTTCGCCAACCCCGGCCTGCTGCTGCTGGTGCTCGTCGTGACGGTGTTCTCGGCCGGATTCCACGAGTTCGGTCACGCCGCCGCCGCCCGCCGCGGCGGGGCCACGCCCGGATCCATGGGCGCAGGGCTCTACCTCGTCTGGCCTGCGTTCTACACCGACGTCACCGACTCGTACCGCCTGGGTCGCGGCGGTCGCATCCGCACCGACCTCGGCGGGCTCTACTTCAACGCGATCGTCGCCGTCGCGATCATGGCCGTGTGGCTCGCCACCGGCTGGGACGCGCTGCTGCTGGTCGTCGCGATCCAGGTGCTGCAGATGGTCCGGCAGCTTCTGCCGCTCCTCCGGTTCGACGGGTACCACATCCTCGCGGATCTCACCGGCGTGCCGGACCTTTTCCAGCGCATCAAGCCGACGCTTCTCGGGGCGCTGCCGTGGCGATGGGGCGATCCGGAAGCCAACGCGCTTCGGCCCTGGGCGCGCATCGTCGTGACGCTGTGGGTGCTGGTGACGGTGCCGCTCCTGATTCTGAGCGTCGCGCTCATGGTGCTCGCGCTCCCGCGGATCGTCGGAACCGCGTGGGCGTCCGTGCTCGACCAGCAGGAGCGGCTGGCGGGCGCGATGCCTGAAGGGAACTGGCTGGGCGTGATCGGGCACGTCGCGGCGATCGCCGTGCTGCTGCTCCCCCTTCTCGCGATCGCAGCGATGCTCGTCTTGCTCGTGCGCGGCATCGGCACCAGGATCATCCGCGGCACGCGCGGCCGCCCCGTCCGCCGCACCGCCGCCATCGCCCTGGCCGCGGTCGTTGCCGGCGCGGTCGCGTTCGCCTGGTGGCCCGACGCGCACCGGTACCGGCCCGTTCAGGCCTACGAGCGCGGAACCCTCGTCGACGCGGTCGGCGCCGTCACCGCGCTGAGCCCCACCGAGTCCGAAGGACTGCGCCGCGGGGCGCAGGGCACGACCGTCACGGCTCTGCCCGAGAACACCGAGCTCGGCACCGCCGCGGATCCGCAGCTGGCGATGATCCTCGTTCCGCGTGAGGGGTCGGATGCCGCGACCTGGGTCTTCCCGTTCGACCGGCCGCTGCCGCCCGAGGCGGATGGCAATCAGGCGCTCGCCGTCAACACCGGCGATGGGTCGGTCGTCTACGACGTCGCATTCGCCCTGGTGTGGGCGGAGGACGACACCGTCGACACGCGCAACGAGGCGTACGCGTTCGCGAGCTGCACCGACTGCGCCGCGGTGGCGGTCGGCTTCCAGGTGGTGCTCATCGTCGGTCAGGCCGACGTCATCGTGCCCGAGAATCTGTCGGCGGCGGTCAACTACGGCTGCGTGAACTGCCTGGCCTACGCGCTGGCCAGCCAGCTCGTGGTGACCCTCGACGGCCCGCTCAGCGAGGACGGGATGGCGCGCCTGTCAGCCCTCTGGGAAGAGATCATGCTCTTCGCGGAGGACCTCGAGAGCGTTCCGCTGTCGGACATCGAGAATCAGCTGGAGGAGTACAAGGCCCTCATCGTCGAGGTGATCGAGGAGGACGCCGCAACGCGCGCCGAGGGCGACACGCGCACCGGGGACGACTCGGATCCGGCCGACGAGACCGGCACAGAGGGCGCCACACCGGCTCCCACCGCCGACGACGAGGGGCCGCTGCAGGACGCACCCGAGCCGACGCCCACGCCCACGCCCACGCCGACGCCCGAGGCGACGGCATCCGTCGATCCTCAACCGTCGCCCACGCCGACGAGCACGGAGGAGGAGGCGCCCTGAACCGAGGCGTCAGGCGAGCGGCCGCTCAAACCCATCCGATTCCGAGGGTGCGCAATTGCGCGCCACTTGACCGGTCCCCCGTTGCTGACTTTGATTTGGCCATGGATCCACAGCTCTCGGCCGCCCTGGTCGCCGCACTCGCATCTCTCGCCGTTGCGATCCTCGCGTGGCTCTCCGGTCGTCGGCAAGCGCAAGAGTCCAATGAAGTCCAACAAGAACTGGTTAGGAAGCAGGCCGACCTCACGCGCGAACTCGAAGACTACAAAGGCGAACTCGCGAGACAAGTGCGAGTCGAAGAGCGTGCGCTGACGGCGAAGGCGGAGTTGGATCGAGTTCGCGAACCGCTCCTGCTAGCGGCAGTCGATCTGGCACACCGCATCGACAACATCCGCAACAACTCATTCCTCGCATATCTTCCGAGCTCCGAACCGTCGCGCCGCGACGTCGCGGTTCGCGGCACGCTCTACCGGTTTGCCAGGTACTGGTGCGTCGTCGAATCCCTATACGACCGCGCCGATTTGGGAAAGCTACTGACGGATACGGACACGCAGCCGGTCGCCGCAACGCTTCGCGATATTGGCCGAACATTCGCGAGCGACCGTTATGACTCAGCGAAGCTCATGGTCTGGCGGGAGGAACAACGAGCGATCGCAGAATTGATGCGAGGCACTGACGGGGATGCGGGCTACATCGGCTTCGCAACGTTCTTTGACAGATACGAGCAGACGTTCGCGACGTGGTTTGAGTTCATCTCTCGAGACCTTCCCACTGCGGCGACGAGCGAGAGACTACGGCTAGTGCAACGGCAACTGGGCGAACTGGTCGCGCAACTGGCTCCCGTGGGTCAGGAGTTCTATATCGAGCAGGTGAAGAAGATCGAGCAAGGGGCGAAAGCTCCCTGACTCGGCGGACTACTACTCTGCAGCGACCTGACGCGCTCGCCATCCTCTCGCTCTATTCGCTTTCGCCGGGCGGCATCCCATCCGATTCCGGACTCGCGCCGAAGACCTCTCACAGCACGGCAGATCGCCGTTGACAAGAGAGAGGTCTCACCATGGGCTCTTCACCGAATCGCATCGTCGCCACGGTCTTCGGCGCCGTCTACCTTCTCGTGGGCCTGCTCGGGTTCGCGTTCACGGGAGGTGTCGGCTTCGTCGCCACCGAAGGCGGGCTGCTCCTGGGCATCTTCGAAGTGAACCCGCTGCACAACGTCGCCCACCTGCTGATCGGCGCGGCGCTGTTCATCGCCGGCCTGCGCGGAGTCCGCCCCGCGAAGCTCGTGAACACGATCATCGGCGCGGCCTACCTGCTGCTCGGTGTGGTCGGCTTCTTCCTCGTCGGCACGCCGGCGAACATCCTCGCGCTGAACGCGCCCGACCACTTCCTGCACCTCGCCAGCGCCCTCGTGCTGCTCGGTGTCGGCCTGGGCGCCGAGCGCTCGTCGCGAGTCGCAACGGCGTGATCATGCGACACGAGGCATCCGCGACGGACCGCGCGGCCACCCGCGCGCCGTCGTGGGTGCCCGTGGCGGCGTGGGGCTTCGGCCTCGTGAGCGCGGCGCTGGGGGCAGCGGCGATCGTCGCACTCCAGGCCGACACCCTCTCGCGAGTGCTGGGGACGCTCGCGGTCGTGGTGGGGTTGGCCGCGCTCGCCTGGGGCGCGGCCGGCCTCGCCATGGGTCGCACGCCGGCACCGCGGGGGGCGGTCGCCGGCGTGTCGGCGGGGGTCGTCGTCGCGGTGGGTCTGCTGGCGACCGCGCCGGGGCGTGCGAGCGTGTTTGCGATCGCGCTGCTGGGCGCGCTCGGAGTCGTGGTGGCGTGCGGCATTCTGCGGGGTCAGCGTCGTCCGTCGCGGCGCACGAGCCTGTGGGGCATGGTCGCTGCTGCGGCCGTTGTGACGATTCTCGTCGTGCCGGCGCTGGGCGCGTGCCAGGGGGCCGCGCTACTCAGCGCCGACGGCACCGTGCTGCCCGTGGTCACGCACGACGGACATTGATGACGGATGCCGCCACCGCCGGCTGTCGGCGTGCGCGAGCGGTTGCGTCACATCTCGTCACCATCTGACACGCTCCGACACTCGCCGACGATCCGTGGGGATCGCGTTTAGCGTGAGGTCATCGCGGCGATCCGGGCGGTCCCGGGCTCCGGTTCATACCCGGCAGCGTTGCGGGTTCGACTCCCGCCGTCGCGTCGACTGAGACCCACGCATCTACCTGATCAAGGCACTTTCTCGGATGGTCGGTGCATGGCGAGGTGAGCGTTGCGCCCGCTCTTCTCTGGCTCCCAAGAGCTTGCTTTGGCCCTCGCGTCGCCAGTGAGCGGCCATAGCAATCGAGCCCACACGCTGACCCTGGCAGCGGAGCCGGTAGGCACATCAGCGTGTCAAGTGACCGCCCCCGTCGGGGCGGGATCGCGGGCGGGCTTTACGTGCGCACGGCGACTGCACAGCCGCGGCACCACGTCGCCGGGCTGAGCTCGATCGGTGAGCGACCGGCCTACGTACGGTCAGTGGGCGTTTGTCCATGACCCGCCAGCCGTGAGTTCAGTCGGTCGGTCGGGCGCCTCCCGGCACCCTCCCGCGCGCTCGATAAAGACTGGCGGCGCCTTCCTCTTGCGGCCGCTTCTTCAACTCAGCCGAAAAGGTCGTCCAGAAGTAGCCCTTCGACTGCTCGTGCCCGTCTTGAGTGACCTCGAGCTTCGCCTCGATCCGCTCAGCAACGTGCTGGGCTAGGGCCAGCCCGAAGCCTGTGCCATCTTCCGAGGTCTCAATCGCCGCCGGGGCGCGATAGAACAGATCGAACAAGTGCTCCATGTCGGTCTTGCTGATGCGCGGACCGAGCGAACCCACTGAAAATCGAATCGTCGACGCATCTTCGTTGAAGGAGATCACGATTTCAGACCCGGTCGGGGCGTATTTTATGGCGTTGTCGATGTATGCGTTGGGGATCACTCCAACGGCGTCGGGGTTCTCGTTCAGTTGCCCGAACGATTGGCCCTGTTCGCGGTACGTGATGCCGCGAGTGGCCATCTGGGCCTCGTAGATTCCGACGTACTTTCGCACTAATCCGTGGAACCGGAACGCCCTTCTCCTCACTGGGTCGTCGATGCGTTCTGGATGCACCATAAAGAGCGCCGACTCGAGCTTGAACTCCATGAGACGCGCCGCCCAATACATCGAGCGGACCGGGCGCTCGGAGCGACGAAGCTGCTCCTCCAGATCCAGCCCCGGGTGGGACTGCTCTAGCAGTACGTTGATGTTCTGAATCACGAGGGTAGTCAGGCGCCTGTAGTCATGCACCTGGGCGAACGCCTGCTCCAAGCTCGGCTTGAGCAACTCTAGAGTGTCTGCGCGGTACCCTTCGGACTCCCGGTACTCCCGCAGTATGCGCGCCTTTTCCCGTGCGACCTGATTCTCATCGCGTTGCCGCCCCTCCGAAGCACGTAGTGAGACTGCTTGTAGGTGTTCACTCGGGATTGATTCTGCTCGCGCAGCTTTGAGCGCCTTTGCGCGGGTCTTCGTGGACGTTGGATAGTCACGTACTACGACACCCGCGACCAGGAGTGAGTCGTCGATCCGCTTGTAGTTGTAGCCGTAGCTGCAGAGACCGATCTCGGTGCCTTCATCGTCCTCGCATTGGCGGTGCTTGCACCCGAGGCAGACACTTGGCCAGGAGTGAGTGAGCCCATCGACTCGCTTGCCGTTTCGAACGTATGGGAAAGGCATGTACATCAGGTCGCCCACAGTTGCGCCACCCCGATCGCTACTTGCGCAAGTCCAGCGATGACTTGGACGTCATCGGGATCGACATTCCTGCGGCGAAGAAACTTCGTCAGCTTGGATGCGTCTCGATTCTTGATGGCGCTCTCAACGGCCCGCTTGGCCCAGAACCCCTCCACCCCCGCATCAGCCAGTCTTCGCGAGAGCCGAGAAACGTGAAAGCCCACACTGAAGTGCTCAAGAAGCAGATCGTCGACATCGCGCTTGAAGTCGACGTAGTCAGCGCTCTTGGGTAGCACGCGGTCCGCTAGTTCAAAGAACGGCTGATACTGAACGCCCCAGTCAGAGTTGGAGTAGGCGACCACTACCTGTGACGGCCGCGTCTTCTTGATGTGACGCAGCACTCCCAAACCCTGATCCTTGGTGAGGTCACGACCGATACCTTGCAGATCAAGCAGGATTATGTCGTACCGACCGGTTTCGAGGTCGCCGAGCGAGTCGACGTTGTCCCACTTCGTTATGTTGTAGCCAGCACCGCGAAAGAGAACCTCGTATGGGAACTCCTGATCGTCGATAACCAGAATCCGTGCTCTGTCGACGATCTGCTCAAGACTTGGCGACGGCAACCGACTATTTGCCACCGGCTCCCCTCCAATTGCTCGCTGGGACTGCGCGTTCGATCGCAGGTGACACCGTACCCGGAGCCTACTGCACCGTGCGGGCCCGGCCGTTGATGTGGTGTTCGCGCGGACAGGTGTCTTCGAAGTGGCGTGTGCGGCGGCGAAGGCTCTGTCGTTGATCGGACTGAGCCCCCGATTCAAACCATGTGCGACGATCGTCCCCGATCGTGCCGGCGCCCGGTTTGGGACCGTGACGAACCACCCGGGTGTGCGATCGATCTACGTTGACGCTGCGCACATTGCGCGGGCTCGGTAGTCCCGCGACTCTATGCTGACCGGTGTGAATGACGAGATTGCCGTAGCGCTAATTGCGGGCCTGTCAGCTCTTGCGGCAGCCGTCGTGGGACTTGTCGGAGTACTGGCACCGCGGAGTGAGCCACGCGCGGCGAAGGAACTCCTAGCCTTGAACACGATTCTTGAGACTTTCCCTGCCGGCGAAGCTCGTGAGTCTCTCGAAGCCCGTCGAACTCGTGTTGCGGCCACCTATGGAGCTCAACGAGAGCCAATGGGCGTTTTCGGTGCAGCGTATCTGCTCACAGTTGGGGGCTTCCTTCTCGCGATCGTCGCGATCCTCATCCTCGGGGGCGATGCCGGCGCGTGGGTATCTCTGTTCCAAAGCCTTCTGATCGGGCTAGCTCTTGGCGGGCTCCTGCTTTCGCTCGTAGGGATCGCGCTCCTCGTCGCTGGTCTTGGCTACCGGATCCGTGACTGGTGGAGGGCGCGCGTCTCGACAGAACCTTCCGATGCGGCTCCCGCGGCAGGGCCAGGGAGCGCCGAGCTGACCCTGCCATAGGCGTCGCCGGATCAAGTCAACTTGATCAAGCACTCGTGGCCCTGGCTTTCAGTACTTCCGTGACCCACATGGCCACCTCGGCGCCAATCCGCGGCGCTTAAACGCGACGCATGAGATCCTCGAAGAGGTGTCCCTGCCGACAGAGCTCCGCACCTCCGCTGCGCGTTGCAGGTCGCGTTCGGCCTGGCTTTCGCTCACAGCCAAGTCGCTGGCGAGGTCGATGCGGCTGCGATTGCGTCCGCGGATGCCCGCGGCGTCAAGACGCGCCGTGAACCGAGCCTTTCGCGCTGCTTGCAGTCGCTTCCAGACATTCGCCCACCGCGTGTCGTCATCGGCAAGTAGCCGGGGCTCGTCGGGCGCGACACGCGTCAGGAACAGTGCTCGGAGAAGGGCGGCGTTCTCCGGTGCCGCCTCGGTCAATTGCTCGGCCGTCTTGGCACGATGGCAGTCACCGCAGAGCAGTTGCAGATTCCCCAGCTCGTCCGAGTTGCCGCTGATGTGGTCGATGTCGGTGCCGGGTTTGCCGCACTCTTGGCTTTGCCCTGCGTCACGGTTCTTGGCTTCTTGGCGACGTGCCGGGCTGAGTGTTCGCCCGAGCGAGCGGTATCCGCCGACTAACAGGAACGCGCCCTTGGGCTGGATGGCGGTCCGCACGAGCGGGTCCTCGAAGCGCCCGTCGCGAAGCACGGCTCGCATGTAGCGCACATGCCCGCAGACCTCGGCGCGCCACGCGGAGCAGTACGGCCCCACCACGGCGTCGGGCAGCTTCGTCAAACAATTCGCGCAGTGGTCGTCAACGAAGTACCGCGGCGCGGGCGTCTCGAAGAGAAACGGCGGCTCTATTCCGCCACGATAGCGTCGTGTGTCCCTGCGCGACTCAGGTCACTGATGTATACGTTCGCGTAGCTGAGTTTGCGGCGTGGACTGTCGGCAATGGCGCGCCGAAGAACTCGTATGCGAGATGCGGGAAGGAGGTTTCGCTCTCGTGCGGCGCGCTGGGGGATCGCCTCCGGCCACGGGCTCCTAGTCCTTCGACTCTTCCCACCGACCGGTCTCAGCTTTGTCTTCGTTGGTTTGAGCCTGCGCGTTCTCTTTGCCGCGCTCCTCCCACCGAGCGGTCTCGTCGGGATCCTCGTCCTTTTGGTTAGCCCTGTCCCAATCCTTCGTTGCCATCAGATACTCCTTCCTTCTTGCCGGTCTGCTCGCTAACTGGCTTGTCGTCGGGCCAGATGATCTTGTGCGCCATCACGACGATGTTGTGCTTCCCACCGGACCACTGCCATACCAAACGCACGTTCGCGCGCACGGGCTGATCGTTGAATGACGCAGTGCTGATCAGGTCATTGGAGATTGTCTCGCCGGGCTCGATCCACTCATGATCGGCGAAGACTCTCACCGTCCTGCCCGCCGCCCAGACCATCGAGTTCTTGCCGGCCGGCTGGGGCGTTTCAAGTGCTTCGATTGCCAGCCCGGTGCCCTCCTGCAGTAGCCGCACCACCGTCGTACCGATGTTCTTGACGCTCACGGTCACGTGGGGATGTTGCACGCCCTCTGCGATAACCCAAGTGCCGGCGATCGTCACTTCGAGTCGTGGGCGAAGCGTTCGACCTTTGACGAACTTGAAGTAGGCCCAGATGCCTCCCACGACGACGGCCGTGGTTGTCACCAAGGACTGGATGATCTCCACGACCGTCTTCGTGTTGGCGAGCGGCGTCGCGCTCGTATCCGCTTCGGATACGAGAATGGCAAACTCAATCACGAGACCCCCAGGACGTGATCGTCATCCAAATGTTCCGACAGAAAGCCAGAGTCCTCCCGGACGACGGGCAGCGCAAGGGGTCGGTATTGATCCCGAACATCTACCAACAGCTGCGTGATGTCGTCGGCTCCGGCCAGGGCCCACAACTAATGCGCCCGAGAGGGCCAACTCCCGTGCGGCGTTGAAGCGGATCGAAGCGACCTGCCACCGCGTCGTCGGCGGGACGAGGTGTTCGGCGCACTCGTCACGGCACACCGAGCGTCCCTGATCGCGCCGGTGCCCGTAGACGGTTCCACCGACGCTCACGAGTGCACGCGCGGTGGGCTATGTCGCACAACGTTCGATTCAGCAAGGCAGCGGTGCTGTATGGTGCTCCCAACACGTCACGCCTTGGCGGGTGGGGAGAAGATGGCGCCGCTGCTCGTTCTGATGGTTGCATTGCTCTCCGTAGGCGTGTTCATCGAGAACTTCGCGCGCACGCGCGGGTTTAGGGTTGCAGACCAGGCTCGAGCGTCTGCGGAGCCATTGGTGGCAGTGTGGAGAACTCGTCTCGCAGATGGCGTGCGGTCCGAATACAACAGCGATCTATCGGCCCTCTTCCAGCTTCCTCGAGCGGTCCGGCTCAGTAAGTGGGTCTCTGTCGCGCTAGCGGGACTCAACGTCGCGCTCTTCGGCTTGGTCCTTCTCGCGCTGCGAGGAGGTGCGATCAAGTGGTGGCCATGGGACTGGAGCGTGGATCTCACGATCGGGCTCGTGCTTGTGCTCGCCCACGCCGTGGTCGCTGTGCTTTCCTACCGCGGCGCTGTGCAGGTTGAGCGTGAATTGAACGGTGCTCGGATCGTGTTTGGCGACAAGCTGGTCAGTTCACTCAGAGCGGAATTGATCGGCACGCCAACTCCTTTGAACAGCCCGTCGAAGGACGACGCACCTGGGGGCAAGCGGCGTTCACACGGACGCGCCCCCATCGACAACCTCTGGCTCGACGAGGAGGTTCCACAGTCGGTCGCCGCGCTAATTCCCGTACTTCTATTCCTTACTAGAGGTGGGTTCCTGTCTGCGTCCGGCATGTCGGAGGCGAAGTCGATGCTGGCACTCGGATATCTCGATCGCCGTCTGATGGCTGACAGCGACGGGCACTATTCGAGCCACTGGGAGGATTCGACGCAGCGTCTCGCTCACGTCCTAAGCGAGTCGGCGCCCAGCGCTGGACACCTGATTATTCGTTGGCTCTCGGCCGCGAGGGAGGCTGAGCTTCTCGCTCGGGGAACGGTCGCCGCCTTCAGTCACGTCCCCGAACCCGAGACAAAACGAAACGCACTGCTGCAGGTGTCGGTACTGTCTCTCGATCGCGCGGCGTCGGAGATCAATCGGCGATCCACCATCCCCCCGATTCGAGCGTTTCCCGAGTTGACAACGAGCTGGGTCGACGCCGCTCGTTCCAATAGGCCGAACGACCATTGGCTTACGGAGCGAGCTTCGAACGCACGTGGATTTGGGCTGCTGCTCGTGCGCGCAGCGCAAATGGACACTCCAGACCGTCGGTCCGGTTGGCTCGAGCGGACGGCCGCAGTTTCAGGTGCTCACGCGCGCGGTGAGGAGCTGATCGCTTCTCTTGCTCAGCAACTCATCTGGGACGAAACCGACGCTTACGACGAACGACTGCACCGGCTGCGTGCACTCGCCATACGGCATGCATCCGAAACCCGGCACCTTGTGGACCCCGGCCTGCCCGTGACTCTCGCTCAGGTCCAGGCCCTTGGCGCGGCCGGCATGCACGAGGAAGCCGCGTCATGCCTGCGGCGATCAATTGTGAATTGGGTAGACACTCCGTTTAGCCTGCTCGTTGCCGTTCATTACTGCACCTCGCGATTCGTCTATCCAGACTGGAAGACGCTGAAAGAAGCTCTTTTCGGCGGGCTGCGCGATCTTCACACAGGGGGCGAACTGAGTGACTCGCCTGCAGAGCGACTAGCGGTGAGTTGGATGGCGCGGGCAGCAGACGCCTGCGAAGTAAACCACTTGGTCGGAAGATCCTCAGCGACCGCGCTGGGCCTTCGGTGGATGGCTTTCAGCGCCTTCTCCGCTCTCATCTTCGAGTTGCCGTTCCTAGGCAAGCATGGCCCCGTTCCGGATGGCCTGAGGGATTCGGATCTCGCGCTCGCAGATAGTGCCATCCGGCGAGCGACGACTCCCGACAATTCGATTGTGCGAGCGCTAGCGGAACTGAGAGCATCATGGTTCGCGGCGACTTGACGCCGCCGCACCCCGCACAGTCGCCAAGGGCGTAGCCACTCTGGGTTACGCCGATGGAACGGCCTGTACTCGGCGTTGAGCGGGTTCTGCTCCAGTTTCCACCATGCCCAACGCCTCCAGTGACGGGGAGGGCGGGAACGCAACCTCATGACTCCCAAGCTTGGGACCGACGTTCTCAGCGGCGACGGATTTCCGTTTCGTGCGGTGCCGCTGCGGCCGGTGGCGTCACGCCAGACCGAGCACATCGTCCCGTCAGCCACGCCGACAGCACCGCATTCGTTTCTCGCGCGCAGGCGGACTGAGACAGTCTCGCGGTTCAGCTCATGAAGACGTGCGCTCGGTGCCAGTCGAAGTAGACGGCAGCGTCGGCATATCGGTCGACGCTACGGCCTCGAAGTTGACCGATCCGACGACCGATAGCTGCACTCCCAGCGACGCTTGCAGCACCGACAATAGTCCCATTCTCCACGCTCACATACCCGTCCTCGAACAGGGCGTCACAGCCGAAGACGCATGCGAGCATCGCGACTCGCGGAATGTCTCGTGCCTCCTGATCGGTTGCCGCGGCTCGCTTCTTGATGTGCGATGCCCACAGAAAACGGGCGGGATACTTCTCACCGCAGAGCTCGCACTCCGCCTCAGCTCGTCCGCGAAGCAGGGCAGCGCGAAGCTGTTGCTGTTCGCGGCGCTGTCTCACTGTGGCGGGGCGGTCCAACGTGCCTTGGAAGGGTCCGACGTCTACAGAGGACAACTCGTTCGGGACGTTCAGGTCTCCCGCCAAGAGGTCGCCGATCACAACGCGGGCCGGCGAGGCGCCAACGACTCGTGCACCCGGGAGCTGGAGCAGCACGGCGCCAATGAACGCGCTGCGGTATCCAAGAACATCGACGCTAACGTCGACGACGGACTGCTCCTTGGTTAGCTCCATCGCCGCGGCGACCTCGCTGATCGGGACAGGTTGCCCAGTGGGGGTTCGGTCCGTCGCGACGGTCACGTTCCGCGAATCGACGGCGAGGATCGTGTTGTGTCGCGAGCCGGACACCGTCGGGATCGCGGTCCCGATCAGCGATCGGAGGAATCCCCTGACTGCTGTCGGCGACACGTCCAACGCTAGAGATGGTCGGGCAAGTGCCACAGCGAGCGTGGCATGATCGCTTGCCGCGTAGCCCGGAACCGCGACCAAGAGCTTGATCCGCCTCGTTCGGTTGCCCTCACCGGACGCGTTGGGCGCCCGGTTCACAGCCGCAGCGGCCTTACCCAGCTCTGCTCGAAGTTGGGGTACGTCCGTATCGTTGTCCAGATTGATCTGCGCCGCCACGATCCTGCGCTTCTCCAAAGGAAGCTGCCGAGTCGTCACGGAGTCGACGAAGGCGTCCACCACCGTTGCCCGCAACTGAGCGAGCCGACTAAGGAGGAGGTCGAGCGCGACGTTGTAGTCGGGATTGCGTTGCGCTGACCCCGGGGAAGCGCCTCCACGGCTCTCAAGGATCACCGCCAGCAGATCATTCTCGGACTCCACTGCGAACTCGGAATCGACCTCGATTCCAGTACCGGAGAAGGGGCGCACGTCTCAAGAATGCCATGTCGACCGTGTGCGAGGCCGGACCCCGGCAGCGCCGCATAGCTGCCGATCCTGGCAGAGCCTGCAGGGGATGATGGCAGTCAATGAACGCGATCCTCCGCTATCGCGCAGTGCCCGATTGGGCACCCGACTGACGCGCGATGACCCGCCGCCGTAAAATCACGACAGGCGCGACGGCGCGCCGACTCTCACGTGGGAAGTGACGTCCATGTCGACGACGGGGCGAACGATCGCGGTCCTCGGTGCCACGGGCCGCCAGGGCGGTCAGGTTGTGCGCCACCTGCTCGAAGATGGCTGGACCGTCCGCGCGATCACCCGCACGCCCGATGGGAAGAAGGCGGCTGAGCTGAGGCGTCTGGGAGCTCACATCGTTCGCGCCGACCTGGAGGATCCGGCGTCGCTCGACGCGGCATTCGCCGGCGCCTACGGCGTGTACAGCGTCCAGTTGCCGCGCTCCGGGGCCATCGAGGTCGAGATCAGCCAGGGCCGCAACGTCGGCGAGGCCGCTGCGGGTGCTGGTGTCGAGCACGTCGTCTACGGCTCGGCCGGACTCGATGACCAGAAGCGGGGCATCGAGCAGTGGGACGCCAAGATCGAGATCGCGCAGGGGTTCCGCCGCCTCGGCCTTCCGCTGACCGTGCTGCGACCGATGGCCTTCATGGAGCTCATGACGGACGCCGCGTACTTTCCGCAGAGCTCGACCTGGTACACGATGCCGAAGCTCTTGGGCGACGACTACCGCGTCACGTGGATCAGTGTGCGTGACGTCGGGGCCATCGCCGCGAAGGCCTTCGCCGATCCGGAGCGCTTCGTCGGGCGGAGCCTGAACCTCGTGGCGGATGTCAGATCCCTCTCGGAGTGCAGAAAGATCTACCGCGAAGTGCGCGGGCGGAAGCCGCCGCGCTTCCCCATGCCGTTGTTCCTCTTCCGCCGATTCGTCGGCGACGACCTGATCACCATGTGGCGCTGGCTGCACGACAACCCGTTGCGTGCGGATCCCGCCGAGACGCGCGAGATCCTCCCCGAGGCGATGGACGTGCGCACCTGGCTGGCTGCGACGAGCTGAGGCATCCGTCCCCCGCACCATCGTGCCGTGGCCGAGGCTGGGTGCCGCGCGCGAGGAGGCAGAGGCATGATGAACGGATGCTGCGCGACCTGAGTCACCCGATCCACGACGGCATGATGGTCTACCCCGGCGACCCGGCGGTCGCCATCCGGCCGGCCCTCACGCTCTCGCAGGACGGAGTCGCCGTCGCGCACCTCGACCTGGGTTCGCACACCGGCACCCACGTGGACGCGCCGGTGCACACCGTGCCGGGCGGCCGGACGATGGCCGACGTCGCGCTCGACGAGCTGCTCGCGGACGCGCTGCTGATCCGGGTCCGCGGCGTCGGCGACGGCGAGCGCTACGGATGGGATGCCTTGACCGCAGACGGTGCGCTCCCCGAGACGCTGCCCGCGATCATCGTCATCGACACCGGCTGGGCGCAGTGGTTCGGGACGGATCGGGGGCTGCGGCATCCGTCACTGGATCCGTCCGCCGCACGAGAGCTGATGACGCGAGGGATGCGAGTGCTCGCGGTCGACACGCTGAGCCCCGACCCCACCGGGTCGGACGGCGGCTTTCCGGTGCACGACGTCGTGCTCGGCGGCGATGGGCTCATCGTCGAGAACGTGTGCGGGCTCGACGGCCTCCCCGCGCGGGTGCGGGTCGGGTTCTTCCCGCTACGGCTCGCAGGAGACGGCGCACCCGTGCGGGCAGTCGCGTTCGTCGACTGAGCACGCAACCCTCACCGTGTAGGCCGCGCCTCGACGCGCGTTCATCGGCGCACGACGTCCCCGGAACCCGACACGCGCAGGTCGGTACTCGGGTCGCCGGAGTACGACACCTGCCCGCTGCCCGAAAGGTCAACGGCGAGGCTCTCACTCGCTGAGACGTCCACCTCGCCCGACCCCGACAGGGTGACGACGGCATCCCGCGCCTCGAGCTGCTCGGCGTCGACCGCGCCGCTGCCCTCCACGTCGACGGAGAGCTCGACGGCAGAACCCGTCAGCACGACGTCGCCCGAACCCGACAGCCGCACCTCGACGCGATCCGCGTCCAGCCCTGACCAGTCGACGTCGCCCGAGCCGTCGAGGTCCAGGTGCACGGTGCCGTCCGTCGACACCGTCGCCTCGACATCGCCGGAGCCGTTCAACTCGATCAGCTCGAGCCGTGGCAGAGTCAATTCGTACCGCACGTCGCTGAACCCCATCGTGAGGCCGGGCTCGGCGGCCAGCACGAGGGTGTCGCCGTCCACCTCGGACGTGAGGCGCTCGATCACCCCCTCCGGCGCGTGCACGGTGAGTGACGGCTCCCCCTCCGACACGACGACATCACCGGAGGTGTCGAGCACCACCTGCGACACGTCGCCGATGTCCCGCTCCTCGGAGGTCATCGGCCCGACCGGGATCATCAGCGAGCACCCCGAGAGCGCGAGCGCGGACGCGGCGGTCACGAGAGCGACGCCGAGGGTGCGGCATCCGATTCTGTTCATCGCAGCTCGTTCCCTTCGTCGGCGACGAGGCGCCGCCACACAGTCAAGCCAGCGCCCGCCACGCGTCATGGGCCGAAGGTCCCCCCGCCGCGCCCTCGGCCGGTCAGCCGAGCGCGACGAAGCGAGCGGTCGTTCCGCGGAACGCCCGCGCCGGGCCGGCGTCCGCGGCGCCCGCAGCACCGGCGCCGCCGGGGGGCCGCTCGGAGCCCCGATCGACGAGCCGGCGATGCACGACCGGACGGTCGCCGCGCGGATGCAGGATCCTGCCCGCGCGAGCGAGAACCCGGGCGGGAAGGGTCGTCATCGCAGCTTCTCCGTGCAGAACCCCGGCGGCTCGAGCCACCGGCGGGAGGGATGGGATGGCGACGGGCTTGCGGTTACGCGGCTTCGGCATGGCTTTGACATTCGATGCAGGCGGCTGCGTACGGCAGTACTTCGAGCCGCGCGGGCGCGATCTGCCGTTCGCACCGGGTGCAGCGGCCGTAAGTGCCCTGGGTGATCCGATTCAGCGCCGCGGTGATCAGCTCGACGACCGCGCGGTGGGATGCCGCCGTCTGGTAGGCGACGGGGTCGACGCTCGGAAGCGCGAAAGGCTCGAGCTCGGCAAGGACGGCGAGCCGCTCCTCGAGCTGCCGCTCCAGCTCGCGCTGGAGGCCGGCAAGGGGGACGGACTCGGTGGCTTCGATGGACATCTGTGCTCCTCTGGGTACAAAAAAAGCGCCGCATGTGCGACGCGCAGGGTGTCCGGTTCGGACCGATCGAAGGGACCGGTGCTACGGGGGCGCGACGCGACGGGTGGACTGCACGCGCAGTCCATCCGCGCCGCTCCGCCGGGGCGGCAGCACCTCGTGACGGGCGCCGGCGATGTCGGCCACTGCCGTCACCACGGAGGCGTCGGTGGGACGCTCCATGCGGTGCGGGCGGGCCATCGTGGTCATGGCCATCACCATAGCCCGGTTCCAGAAAAAGGCAAGTCAGCGGATTTTTCTGTCGCGAGTCGCACGAGTTGACTTTCCTGGGAAGACGGCTATGGTCAGGGGTTCACCCGCCAGCCGACCAGGGGAAGCGAGTCGTCATGTCAGACAGATCACCGCGAGCACGCGGCGCGAAGAAGGTCGCGCAGTCATCGCTGAAGGAGAAGCGCACCGAGAAGCGCGCGAGCGCGGAGTCACGGGCGTTCATCAAGCCACGCAAGGGCGCGTCCGGTTGACGAACGGCGCGGGCTCCTCGTCGTGAGGAGCCCGCGGCACCGCCCGGACCCGCCGCGCCGCCTACCGGGCGTCGCGGCGCTCCGCCATGGCGAGGGCGATCTGCGCGCGGACGGCCGGGACCCGCTCCACGGGCACCGCGTGCTCCAGGCGGCGCAGCACATCGAGCAGCACGTCGATGACATGCACGTTGCCGCGCGCGCTCTCGCGGATCTGATCGAACGACGCCGCGACGAAGTCGTCCCAGCCGGGACGGGCCACGATGATCCGGACGCCGCCACCCGGCGCCGTGCGCACCGGCGACGGGAACGCGCGCTGCCCGAGCCTCCCCAGCAGGTCGCCGAGGTAGTACAGCGCATGCTCGGCCGTGGTGGGGTCGTTGATCCCGGGTGAGAGCGCTCGGAGCGCGATGTCGACCAGCTGCCGCACGTCGAAGAGCAGATCCTGCTCGGCAGAGCGGGTCGCGTCGATCACGACGGCCTTGCGGATCGCGCGCGTCGTCTACGCGGCATCCGCCGGCGCACCGGCGACGGTCGCGAGCAGGTCGTCGTGCGCGACGAACGCTCCCACAGCAACCCGGATGCGCACGCGCGTGACTCCCTCGAGCTCAGCGTTCAGGAGCGCCGCATCGTCGATCGACCGGACGAACCCGGTCTCGGTGGACCGGATCTCCCAGTCCTCCCCCGCCGCGTCCTCGGCCGCATCCCCCGCCGCCGCATCCTCTGCCGCCGCTGGCTCGCCGACCATCGAGGGATAGAGGTGGTCCAGTCGTTCGAGCATCTCGTCGTGGATCTGCCGCTCCACGAGGTCGACCTGCAGCATCTGCGAGATGTGGTGGATGAACAGGATCAGCAGGCCCACGCACACGATCGCCAGCGCGATGGCGACCGAGACCGAGAGGGCGGGGACGAACCCGGACGCGCCCTCCTCGGGGCTGCGCACCTCCCGCAGCACCATCAGCGAGTAGACGAAGGTGCCGATGTAGGCGCCGAGCACGATCTGGTTGACGCGATCCCCCGTGAACCGGCGCATGACGCGAGGCGAGAACTGCGACGATGCCTGCTGCAGCGCGATCACCGTCAGCGAGAACGCGATGGAGATGACTGTGATGAGCGAACCGGCGATGGTCGACAGGACGCTGCGTGCGGCATCCGCCGTTCCGCCGAACAGCCACGGGACCGACGAGTGATCCAGGCCGCTCAGGCGGGCGTCGACACCGGTCAGAACGCCCGCGAGGACGAGGGCTGCCGCCACCGCGAGAGACGGGACGAACCAGAAGCTGCTCGAGATGTTCCGCCAGAGGTTCTGGAGCCGCCCGGTTCTCACGCTGTGCCCTCCGCTACGCGTCGTCGTGTGAGGAGGCTACTTCGATCGCTCGGAGTGCCGCAGTGGCTTGACAGGGCTCGCTTCCACTGCGGACCCCGCGCTCGCCGCCGTCGACTCCGACTCTGCAGCATCCCCGCCGTCGCCCACCCCACCCCGCGCGCCGACACGACCCGACTCCAGGCGTATGACGACATCCGCCGCGTCGATCACCGCGTCATCGTGACTGACGCACACCACGGCGACGCCGCGATCCGCCTCCGCTCTCATCGCCCGCACGATCCACTCCGCACTGTCGACGTCGAGGGCACTCGTGGGTTCGTCGAGCAGCAGCGTGTCGGCCCCTCGCGCCAACCCCTGCGCGAGGAGGGTCCGCTGCTGCTGGCCGCCGGACAGCGCCCCGAAGGCCGCTCGCTGCAGGCTGGTGAGCTCAAGTCGCTCGAGGGCGGCATCCACCGCTTCCCGCGCCGCGCGATCGAGCCGGCGCCACGCGCCGACGCGGCCCCAGGCTCCCACGCTGACCACATCTCGGACGGTGAGCGGCAGGGTCGGAGCGATGGCCGTCCGCTGTGGCACGAAGGCGCGTGACGCGGCGAGGATCTCGACGCTGCCGGCGCGCGGTGCGATCGTTCCGGCCAGCACCTCGAGCAGCGTCGACTTGCCCGCTCCGTTCGGGCCGGCGATCACCGTCAGCGCGCCCGCGGCCACCTCGACGTCGACGCCGAGCAGGGCCGGAGACCCGGCGTAGTCCACGCAGACCCCACGCAAGGACAGAGCCGCGACGGACGAGTTACGGAGGAACACCACGTCAGCCTAGCCGATTTTGAGAATCATTCTCATTAACGCTACGGTCGTCGCTCGTGCCCCTCATCACCGATCCGTTCGCGTTGGAGTTCGTCCAGCGTGCCCTCGTGGGCGGCAGCCTCGTGGCCGTGCTGTGCGGCGTCGTCGGCACCTGGGTCGTGGCCCGCGGCATGGCGTTCCTCGGCGAGGCGCTCGGCCATGGCATGCTCCCCGGCGTCGCCGTGGCGACCCTGCTCGGGGCACCCGTGCTCCTCGGCGCCGCCGTCAGCGCGGTCGCGATGAGCCTCGGGATCGGAGCGCTGCAGCGGCGCGGCCGGCTCTCGTACGACACCAGCATCGGCATGCTCTTCGTGGCCATGCTCGCTGCCGGCGTGATCGTCGTCTCGCACTCGGCGAGCTTCGCGACGGATGCCACGGCCATCCTCTTCGGCGACATCCTGGCGATCTCAGCCGACGACCTCGCGGTCCTCGCGTGGGCGACCGGGATCGGCGTCGTGGTCGCCGCCGCCGCTCACCGCTCACTCGTGGCGCTGGCGATCGACGCGCGCGTCGCGGCCGTGCTCGGGCTCCGGCCGAGACTCGCCCAGGCGACGCTGGTCGGCCTGGTCACGCTCGCCATCGTCTCGTCGTACCAGGCCGTGGGCTCGCTGCTCGTGGTGGGCCTGCTCATCGCGCCGGCGGTCGCCGCCGGTCATTGGACCCGCCGACTGCCGTCCGCAATGGTCCTCGCGTGCGTCTTCGGCGTCGGCGCCGTCGTGCTCGGCCTGCTGCTGTCGTGGCACGCGGGCACCGCCGCCGGCGCCTCCATCGCCCTGACCGCGATCCTCCTCGCGGCCGCGTCGTGGGCCGGGCGCGGCCTCCACGACCGCACGCAAGCCGCCCAGGTGACGTACGCGTGACGCCCAGCCCGGTGGTCGCCCAGCCCGCCACCACCCCACGAAGGAACGAAGACCCCGTGCCCCACCGCTCCCGCCTCGCCGCGCGCACCGCGACGCTCACCTTCACCGCACTCGTCCTCACCGGCTGCGCCGGCGCCGGCGCCGGCGTGCCCGCCGCGAGTCCGGCATCCAGCGGGCACGGTGCCGTCGACGGCGCGACCGAGGTGAGCGAGCCGCCGCTCGCCCTGGTGACGATCGACCCGGCAGGCACGGTGCGTCAGCTCGACCTGCTCGACGAGACCGTGGCCGAGCTCGGCGAGGTGCCGTCCTCATCTCGGGCGAGCACCGACGGCCGCTACGTCTTCGCCGACAGCGGCGAGGGCGTCGCGGTCATCGACAGCGGCCGGTGGACCTGGGACCACGTCGACCACTTCCACTACTACCTCGCCGAACCGGCGATGCTCGGCGAGGTGCCGGGCCGAGGACCGGCCACAGTGGCGACGACCCTGTCGTCCACCACCGGCAGCACCGGCGTCTTCTTCGCCGGCAGCGGCGAAGCGGTGCTCCTCGATACCGCGGCGATGTCGCGGGGCCAGCTCGTCGAGCGCTTCCGCCTCGAGACCGAGCCGCACGACGGCATGATCGTGCCGATCGGGTCGTACGCGCTCGTGACACAGCCGCAGGGCGGGGTCGCGGCATCCGTCACGGTCCTCGATGAGGACGGGGTGCCCGGCGCCACCGCCGACTGCACCCAGGCGCGGGGCACCGTCACGACGCGGGTCGGCGCGGTCATCGGATGCGCCGACGGTGCGCTGCTCGCGACCCTCGTCGAGGATCAGGTGCAGCTCGAGCGGATCCCGTATCCCGAGGTGTCGACCGCTCCCCCGGCCACGACGCTCGCGGGACGCGGCGGCCGCCCCACCGTCGCGGGGACCGCGGGAGACCGGGCGATCTGGCTGCTGGACACCCGCGAGCGCAGCTGGACTCTGCTCCCCGTCGATCGGCCGATCGTGCAGGCGACGGCGATCGACGATGAGGCGCAGCACGTGCTCGCGCTCGGCGCGGACGGGCGGGTGGTCGTGATCGACGGTGCGACCGGGGCGCTGCTGTCGCAGACGGAACCGCTGGTCGCGGAATCGCTCGCGACGGATGCCGCCCACCCGACGCTCATCGCCGACCAGCCCCGCGCGTACCTCAACGGGCCCGCGGAGCACGTCGTGTACGAGATCGACTACGCCGACGCCGCCCGCATCTCGAGGACGTTCGAGACGCCGACGTCGCCCGCCCTGCTCGCGGAGACCGGCCGATGACCCGCCGGCGCGCCGGAGTGCTCGCCGCCCTGCTGAGCGCTGCGGTCGCGGCATCCGTCCTCTCCGCCTGCACGCCGACGGCCGACGATCTTCCGCTCGTCGTGGTGTCGACGAACATCCTCGGTGACGTCGTGGGCGAGCTCGCGGGCGACGACGTCGAGGTGATGACGCTCATGAGGCCGGATGTCGACCCGCATTCGTTCGAGATCTCGGCACAGGATGCCGCGCGCCTGCGCACCGCCGACCTGCTGGTGACGAACGGCCTGGGCCTGGAAGAGGGGCTGCAGCAGCACCTCGACGCCGCCGCGGCCGAGGGGGTCGACAGGTTCGTCGCCGGCGAGTCGATCGACGTGCTCGACTACGCCACCGGCGACGCCGCGGGCACCCCCGACCCGCACTTCTGGACCGACCCGGCCCGCATGATCGACGTGGTGGAGGCGCTGGGCCCGCGCCTGTCGGAACTCCCGGGGGTGGATGACGCCGCGGTCGACGCGCACGTCGACGCCTATCTCGCGGAGCTCCGGCAGCTCGACGACGACATGTCGGCGGCGTTCGAGACGATTCCCGCCCCGCGCCGTGCGCTCGTCACGAACCACCACGTGTTCGGGTATCTCTCGGACCGCTTCGGGTTCCGCGTCGTGGGCGCCGCGATCCCGGGCGGCACGACACTCGCCGCGCCGAGCGCGTCCGACCTCGCCGACCTCGTGTCGGCGATCGAGGAGAACGACGTGGCCGCCGTGTTCGCCGAGTCCTCCTCGCCCGACCGCCTGATGCACGCCCTCGCGCAGGAGACCGACATGCACGTCGACGTCATCGAGCTGTACACCGAGTCGCTCACCGCCGAGGGCGGCGGTGCCGAGGACTACCTGACCATGATGCGCGAGAACACGCAGCGCATCGTCACCGGGCTCGCGCAATGAGCCCCCACCGAGAAAGAGGAACACCCATGCGCACACGCACGCTGCGTCGCGCCGGCCTGATCGCCGTCGCCGCCGGTGCCGTCGCGACCCTGGCGGCCTGTTCGTCGGCGCCATCCGCGTCCGTCGGCAGCGGCACCCAGACGCCGCCGGCCACCGCTGCCGGGTCGCGGATCGCCGTCTCGTACGACGGCGGCATCGTCGTTCTCGACGGCGAGAGCCTCGAGCCGGTCGCCGACTTCACCGCCGAGGAGTTCACCCGGCTCAACCCGTCCGGCGACGGGCGCCACGTGTTCGTCACGATGAGCCAGGGCTTCCAGGTGCTCGACACCGCGGCGGGAAGCACGGACGATCCCGAGCTCACGGATCTGATCTTCGAGGCCGACGCCCCCGGCCACGTGGTCCGCCACGGCGGCAAGACGATCCTCTACGCCGATGGCACGAGCGACACGACGATCTTCGACACCGACGCGCTGCTCTCCTCCTCCGGCGAGCTGCCCGAGACCGAGACGATCCCGGGCGTGGAGGCCCACCACGGTGTCTCGGTCGTGCTCGAGGACGGCACCTTCCTCACCACGGTCGGCGACGCCGACGGACGCACCGGCATCTCGGCGAGCGACGAGTCCGGCGCGGTGATCGCCACGAGCGACGCCTGCCCCGGCGTGCACGGCGAAGGCACCGCGGCCGACGAGGCGGTCGTGTTCGGCTGCGAGAACGGCGCGCTGCTGTACCGCGACGGCGAGATCCGCAAGCTCGACGCCCCTGACCAGCCCTACGGCCGCATCGGCAACGCGTACGTGAGCGAGACGAGCCCGCTCGTCGTCGGCGATTACAAGAACGATCCGGATGCCGAGGGCTACCTCCTCGGTGCGGTCGCGGTCATCGACACCGAGGCCGGCACGCTCGAGGTGGTCGACCTTCCCGACGGCGTCGAGTACACGTTCCGCGACATCGCGCGCGGGCCCGAGGATCTCGCCTACATCCTCGCGACCGACGGCTCCGTGCACGTCTTCGACCCGGCCGCCGGCGAGATCGTCGACGCGTTCCCCGTCATCGAGGCGTGGGAGGGTCCCGCCGAGTGGCAGGATCCGCACCCCGCGATCATCGTCGAGGGCGACATCGCCTACGTGACCGAGCCCGCCTCCGACGAGATCCACGCCGTCGATCTCACGACGGGCGAGATCGTGGCGACGGCCACCCTCGACATCACGCCGAACGAGATCGCCGTGGCGGCCGGCTGAGGCGGCTAGCCGCAGTGGGGGCGGGCTCGATGGCCCGCCCTCGCTCGCGGACTCACCACCACCAGCTCCGGCCCTGGAGCATGTCGCCGAAGTCCTCGGGTGAACCTCGCCCTGTATGCCGGGAGCCGAGGTAGCTGTCGACCACCGCGCGTCCGAGGTCGTCGAGCTCCGGGGCCACGACGTGCCCGCCGGCGCGCCGGGCGAGGGCGTCGATGAAGCGGGCGAGGCCCGGATCCTCCCCCAGGCGGAAGAACGTCGTCTGGGCGCCGAGCCGCTGCACGGTGTCGAGCTCGCGCACCGTGGCCGCCACCGTGTGCGGGTCGGGCGGATACGCGAAGAACACGCTCCCATCGGTGCGCAGGTGGGACGTGGGCTCGCCGTCCGTCACGATCAGCAGCACCGGCTGCGCGGTGGGGTTGCGGCGGAAGTGCCGCTGCGCCAGCAGCAGCGCGTGCTGCAGGTTCGTGCCCTTGTCCCACACGGCGTCCTTCGCCGTGAGCTGCTCGATGTCGATCACCTCGGCGTGCCGGGCGAACGCGATCAGCTGCAGCTTGTCGCCGCGGAACCGCGTCGAGATGAGGTGGTGCAGCGCGAGCGCGGTGCGCTTCATCGGCAGCCAGCGGCCGTCCATCGCCATCGAGAACGACGTGTCGACCAGCAGCGCGACAGCGGCCTGCGTGCGCTGCTCGGTCTCGACGACCTCGACGTCCCGCGTGTCGAGCCGCACGCCGGCCGCGACATCCTCTCCGTCGAGCACGGTCCGCAGCACCGCGTTCGACACCGTGCGTGGGATGTCCCACGGCTCGGTGTCGCCGAACGCCCACTCGCGCGTCGAGCCGGTGCGGTCGCCGGCGGCGCCGACGTTGCGCGTCTCGCGGCGGCCGGTGCGACCGGACTGCCGCGTGGCGATGTCGCGCAGCAGCGCCCGCCCCAGTTGCCGCATCGCCCGCGGGGTGAGCCGGAGCTGTCCGTCGGACGCCCGCTGCAGCATCCCGGTGTCCCGCAGCTCCTGCTCCAGCTCCCGCAGGGTGCGGGCGCTGACGGCGGCATCCTGGCCGATCAGCCGTTCGAGCGCGTCGAGATCGATGTCATCCATGCGCGCGCCGGGGTACATCTGGCCGAGCTGGTCGGTGAGCGAATCCAGGTCGGAGAGGTCCTGCATGATGCCGGTCGCCTCGCCGAGACCCGCCGGCTGATCCCCGGAGAAGGATGCCGAACCCGTCCAGTCCTCGCCGGGCCGGAGCGAGCGCAGATTGTCGTCGAGGCGCGACAGCGACTGCATGAGGTCGGGCGAGCCGAACGCCTGCTCGGCGAGGCTCAACAGTTCGTCGCGCTGCTCGGGGGTCATCGAGTTCAGCATCCGCTGCGCCGCCGCGGAGCGCTCGGCGAGCGTGTCGAGCAGCTCGTCGAGGTTCTGCGGGTTCTCGGGGAACTGGTCCCCGTGCTTGCGCATGAACTCGTCGAAGTCCTCCTGCGTGTCGTCGCCGAGGCGGCGCTTCTCGAGCAGGGCGTTGAGGTCGTTCAGCATGTCGCGGATCGCCTGGCGGTCGGCATCCGTCGCATTCTCGAGCGCGTTCTTCATGCCGGCGAACCGCTGATCCAGCAGCTCGCGGCCCAGCAGCTCGCGGATCCGGTCGTAGTCGGCGCGGGCGCTCGGGCTCTGCCAGTCGTAGTCGGCCAGGTCGTTGACGGCTGCGGCGGTGCTGGGCGGCAGGTTCTCGAGCCGCATCTCGGCGAACGCACGGGTGGTGTCGTCGAGGTTCACGTCGCGGACGAGGTGCTTGCGCTCCTCGAGCACGGCCCGGTCGAGCAGCTTCCTGACCTCCTCGAGCGTGCCGTCGAGGCGGTGCCGCCGCGTGAGCTCCGCCCGGCGCTCGCGGACACGCCGGGCGAGGTCGTCGAGCCCGAGCCGGTCGCGGTCGCCGCGGCGGAGGTACTCGCGCAGCGCGCGGTCGGCAGAGGTCCCCTCCATCACCTCGCGCCCGATCGCCTCGAGCGCGGACTGCACCTCGACCGGCGGCGCGAGCGGGTCGCCGCCGGTGTAGCGCCCATACCGCGCGGTATGGGCGGGGGTGCGATGGAAGGAGCGGGGCATTACCGGATGCCTCCTCCCGGCGTGGAGACGCCTGGGCGCGGCATCCGCTCATCCATAGACGGTCTCACCGCCCGCGCTGTCCTTGCCGATGCGCTTGTCGAGGTAGAGGGACTCGAGGAGCAGTTCGAGCGCCCCCGCGCGCTCGCCCGGGGTCTGCGCGCCGAGGCGCTCGGCGACCTGGTCGTAGAGATCGGACTCGCCGAGCACCGGCATGGCGGCCAGCACATCGGCCGCCCGCACCTGCTCGCCGGTCATCACGGTGGCGCCGTCGTGGAGGGCGTCGGCGAGCGCGCGGGCGTCGAGCCCCCGCAGGTGCGCGCGGGCGGTGTCGGCGACGGCGGTGCGCAGCAGGTGCTCGAGGATGGCGCGCTCGCGCCCCTCCTCCCCCGTCTCGAACTCGATCTTTCCGCCGAGCACGTCGACGGCGGTCTCGAGATCCACGGGCCGGGCCACGGCGACGTCCTCATGCTGCCGTGTCGCGCGGTGCAGGGCCGCCGCGGCGATCGTCTCGGCGCCGGCGATCGCGAACCTCGCCGATACGCCGGCGCGCTGGTCGACGGCATCCGATTCCCGGAGGTTTCGCGTGAAGCGCGCGAGGATCTCGAGGAGGTGCTCGGGAACGGCGGCGACGAGGTCGGCCTCCTGGCGGATGACGGCGATCTCCTCGTCGATCGTCTGGGGGTAGTGCGTGCGGATCTCGGCGCCGAAGCGGTCCTGCAGCGGCGTGATGATGCGGCCGCGATTCGTGTAGTCCTCGGGGTTGGCGGTGGCGACCACGAGCACGTCGAGGTCGAGGCGCAGCACGTATCCGCGGATCTGGATGTCGCGCTCCTCCATGACGTTCAGCAGCGACACCTGGATGCGCTCGGCGAGGTCGGGCAGCTCGTTGATCGCGACGATGCCGCCGTTGCTGCGCGGCACGAGCCCGTAGTGGATCGTCTCGGGGTCGCCGAGCGAGCGCCCCTCGGCCACCTTGATCGGGTCGACGTCGCCGATGAGGTCGGCCACCGAGGTGTCGGGGGTGGCGAGCTTCTCGGCGTACCGCTCGCTGCGATGGCGCCACGCGACCGGCAGGTCGTCGCCCAGTTCGCTGGCGCGGCGGACGGATGCCGGGGCGATGGGGTGGAACGGATGCTCGCCGAGCTCCGACCCCTCGATGACCGGGCTGTACTCGTCGAGGAGTCCGACCAGGCTGCGCAGGAGGCGGGTCTTGCCCTGCCCACGCTCACCGAGGAGCACGATGTCGTGACCGGCGAGGAGCGCCCGCTCGAGCTGCGGGATGACGGTGTCGTCGAACCCATGGATGCCGGGCCACGGGTCTTCGCCGTCCGCCACGGCGCGGAGGAGGTTCTCGCGCAGCTCGATGCGGACCGGCCGGTAGGTGTGACCCGATGCGCGCAGCTGCCCGGCCGTCGTGATCCCCGAAGGCGAAGGTGTCATGCCCGGGAGGCTACGCCTGCTGCGGCGGGGCGAGGGCCGGACCGGGGGAAATTCTCGGGGACGGGAAGCCCGGCCGCCGCGCAAGCACAGCACGTCGGCAGCGATCCGGTCCATGACTCGCCGCGGCCGTCCTCACCTGGGGACACCGGAATTCACGCGCACGATTTCATAGGTATATCGTATAGATCTTCGAATGTCTGAGGCTGATGCCAGAATGAACTATGGATATCTTCTCCGCCCTGCAGGACGCGATCAGCGCCCTGCAGGACGCCCTCGGAGACGGCGATGCCGCGCGGATTCCGGCGACCGTGCACGGACTCGACGACGACGAACTCCTGCGGGTGATCCGGAGCGCGACGACGCTCGTGCGCGCCGGAGAGTCCGTCCGTATCGCGGCGTCGGGCGTCGTCGCGGCGCGCTCGACCAGGGATGCCGGTCACAGCGGCCTCGCACAGAAGAACGGGCACCGGTCCGCCGTGTCGCTCATCCAAGACCTGACTGGCAGCACCCGCGCCGACGCGACGAAGCAGGTGCGCATCGGGGAAGCCATGGCGACATCGATCGTGTCAGCGCCTCCCGACGCTGACGCCGGCGGCGACGACTCGGGGATAGCGTGCACGACGTCGGCTGCGCCGCCCTGGCACGCCCCGCTCGGCGAGGCCATGTTGGTGGGCACGCTGACGTCCGCGCAGCACGACGCCATCTTCCGCGGTCTCGGCGATCCGCCCGCGGGCGTCGACGACGAACACGCCGACGATACGGCGGCGCACGACGCGTGGGCGCTCGCGGCACAGCAGCTGGTCGATGAAGCGCAGGTGCGCACCGTCGAAGAACTCGGGACTGCTGCTCGCGCAGTCCGCGACGTGCTCGACCCCGAGGGCGCGCAGCGCCGCTTCGACGAGCGGTTCGACGCGCGCTCCTTCCGCACCTGGACCGACCGCGACGGCGTGCGCCGCGGCAGCTTCACGTTCGACGACGTCGGCGCCGTCGGCATCGACACCATCATCGCCACCGCGCTGCGCCCGCGTCGCGGCGGACCGCGCTTCGTCGATCCCGACGAGGCGGCGCGGGCTCAGGAGCTCTCCGACGATCCGCGCACGAACGATCAGATCGCCTACGACCTGATCATGGACATCATCCGGGCCGGCGCGCTCGCCGACGCCTCGACGGTGTTCGGCACGCGACAGGCCGGCATCCGCATCGTCGCCACCCAGGATGCCCACGACGGCGCCATGACCGGACGGCCGGCGGTCGCCCTCGTCGAAGACACCGGTTCGACGCTGCCAGGCTGGGTCATCGCGGCTCGAACCTGCGACACCGCGACGGTCACCGTCACCCTCGACCCGTCCGGCAATCCGCTCCACCTCGGCCGCGAAGCACGACTGTTCAGCCCGGCACAGCGCGTCGCGTTGGCGGTCCGTGATGGCGGATGCCGCATCCCCGACTGCGACCGACCCGCCTCGTACTGCGAGGCGCACCACATCGACCCGTACGCGCACGGCGGCCGCACCGACGTCGATCGGGGCATCCTGCTCTGCGCGTTCCACCACATGAACCTGCATCATCATCGGTGGCGCATCACCCGCGACGGCACGGAGGAGTTCGTCCTCCATCGCCCCGGTCTGCCGCCCGTCCCGCTCCCCATGCGGGTCGCTCGACGCTACGACTTCGGCGACCTCGCCCCACCGGGTCGAAGACTCCACCCCGCCGGATAGCGGCGTGCCGGCGCTGAGTGCGCCGCGCGGTTCGCATCGCGACGGGAGTTGCCGCGACGCAGCAGGTCGCCCTCTAACCTTCGGCGCGGAGGGCCTCATCTTTCGCGGGGCCGCGGGTCGCGGCATCCGTCGTCCCCTTCTTCTGTCGATCACGCGCGGCCCCGACGATCGAGATCGCGGCGTAGAGGAAGAGCCCGCCGGCGACGACCGCGAGCACGATGGTGCGGTTCGAGCCGTTGAGGACGTTGTTCACCCAGCCCAGCAGCGGCAGGCTGTACCAGAGCGTGCCGCGGACCTGCACGGACTTCACCGGCTCCGGATCGACCGCGTCATTGTTGTCGCCCTTCGTGATGAAGGTCAGCTCGCCATCCGCATACGTCTTCGAGACCACGCGATGACTCACGACAGCCGCCTCGCCCGACCGGATCTGATACGTGATCACATCGCCCACGCGGATGTCGTCCACCGGCGTCGGCCGGATGACGACGAGCGTCCCCGGCGGCAGCCCCGGCTCCATCGACTGCGTCAGCACCGTCATCGCGCTGCCCCCGACCACGACCGGCAGGCCGACCACCGCGACGGCTACGCCGAGCAGCAGCACGAGGATCGACGCACTCAGCGACACGGCGAGGTAGTCCAGCAGGCTCTGGCCCTCGTCGCGCCGACGAGACGCGGCGCGGCCGGCGGGCACCGCGTCAGCGATCGTCTCAACGGACGCGGTGTGCGGCGGAGCATCGGTGGTCATCGTCATGGGAATCGATCTCGCAGGGGTTCAGGCGCAGTGGTAACGGGGGCCGGACTGAGCCGACTCCGACGGGTTCGTGGTGCGGGTGACCTCGACCGGCGCGCTCGCGGACGCCGTCGTCCCCGAGGCCGAGTTCTCGGTCGCCTCGACGGCGAGGGAGTACGTGCCGTTCTGGGCGATCGCGGTGCCGCTCAACACAGCCGAGACCGTCGCATCGGCGCTCGTCACCGTCGCAACGGTGGCTCCGGACGCGACGTCGTACAGGCGGTACGAGATGGCGGCGGCGTCGGTGCGGTGAGCGGGGGCGCTCCACGTCAGGCGGATGTCGCGTCCACCTTCACGCAGACACGTCGGTGTGCCGGCGGCGGCCAGCCGGTAGGCGGTCTGCGTGATCGAGGCGGCGGTCGCCGACGTCGTCCAGTGCGCGCCGACCGCGCCGGTGACGCTCAAGGTGGCGGTTGCGCTCTGCCCCTGCAGCTCCGCGTTCGTGGCGCCCTCGATCTGCGTCGAGACGCAGACCCTGACGCTCGCACCGGCGGCGAGTGTGCGTGCCGCCGCGGGCAGCGCGGGAGCAGTGTCGGCGAACGTCGTCACGACCGCGCCGACGGGAGCCGTCGCACCGCACGTGCCGGTCCACAGCCGCAGGGTGGTCTTCTGGGCGAGCGTCGTGCTGCCGGTCACCCGGTTGGCGAGGGCATACGACAGCGGCGCACCGCCGGCGTTCGTGATCGTGAGCTCGCCGACGACCGCCGTCGAACGACTGCCGGCGTAGCGGTACGTCGTGGTCAGCGCACCCGTCTGCGCCAGCGTAGTGGCGACGGTCGCGGACGAGGTGGACGCCGACACCGACGCGCTCGCGACCCATGCGGCGGTCGCCGCACCCGCGCCGCCGAGCACCGCGAGGGTGACGAGCGCGGCGATCGGGCCGATGTGGCGACGGCGGATCATCGGTGCACCTGCGTTCCGGAGACGGTGAGCGAGAGGACGGATGCCGCTCCCCCGGCCGCGTCCGCCGGTGCATCGTGCGGCAGGCCGACGCCGATGCACACGATGTGCGAAGCGCCGGGGGCGAGGGTGAGCTGCAGGTCGGAACCGGTGGCGGCGCCGACCCGGGTGGTCACCGTCGCCGGCACTCGACCGGCGGTGCAGTCCGCGGCCGACGCGGCCGTGCCGGCGGTGACGGCGACCGCCGCCGTGAAGGAGGTGGCGCCGGCCGAGCTCGTCACCGCGTCGATCGCGAGGGCGAGCGCCGTGGTGCCGGTGTTGCGCACGGTGGTCGGTGCCCAGACCGTGCGGCCCGGGTAGAGATCGGTGGCCGAGAGCTCGAGGGGCGTGGCGGTGAGGCCCGCCGATCCGGCACGGAGCGTGACGGCGGATGCCGCCGGCGCCGCCGCCGTCCAGATCGCGAACGTTCCCCCGCCGGCCAGGACGCCGAGGACGATCGCACCGGCGGCGCCCAGCGCACCCAGCAGCAGACGCCGGGGCGCGGCAGCGCGACGGGTGTCGCGCTGTGCGGCGTGGCGGCGGGTGCGGCGGGTCATGGCGGGGTCCCTCGGTCGGTGTCGCAGCGGGAGAAGGGGGCGGAGCGGGCGGCGTCCGCCGGAGGGCCCGCCTCTTCGGAGGCGGGAGCCCTCTCGGATTACTCGACGTCCTGCGTGAGGCTGACGGTCAGCGCGTCGAGGGTGACGGCGCCGTTCATCGCGTCGTTGTTGCCGCCGACGACCTCGCCGTACGGGAAGGCGATGGTGACCGTGACGGTGACGTCCTCGCTGACGACGCCGGCGCCCGGGGTGACGGTGAACGTCGGGCCGGTCCCGCTGATGCCGGTGCCGGAGGCGGTGAGCTCGGCGGAGTCGGTGAGGTAGCCCGCCAGCGCCACATCAGCGGGGTTCCCCGCGTCGGCGGGCGCGATCGACGAATCGGTCAGGGCGAGCGTCGCGCTCAGGCTGTCGCCCTCGGCACCGACCTTCATCGTCTTCGTGTAGGTGAGCACGTCGCCGGGAGCGACGGCGTAGTCGGCGATGGTGATCGGCGAGCCGTTGGCGGTCCAGGTTCCCTCGGCCTGCGCGGCCTCGACGACCAGGTTGCCCGACACGATCGACGCACCCGGCGCCGACGCCGACGAGTTCCAGGTGGCGAACGTGCCCGCGCCGCCCAGCAGCAGGATGACGCCGGCGGTGGTGGCGATGGAGGCCTTGACGATCTTCTTCATGGGAATGTCCTTTCGCGGGAAGCCCGCTCTTCATCTGCGGAGTCAGAGGTGCCGGGACCTGCGCGGCCGGTCTCCCGATCGCTCCTCGAGCACGATGAAAGTCTTCAGCCCGCGCCGCAACGTCCCGCCGAGCGACCGCCAGCGCTCCCGCAAGGCATCCGCAAGATCTGCGTGAGCGTGGGAGCGATCCCATCCGAACCGCAAGATCAGCGCAAGAACACCCGGAATGGACTTTTCGCGCGGATTCGGTGTGCTAGTCGCCGCCGCTGAGCGGTCAGCGGTTGTCGCCGGAGACGTCGATCAGCACCTTGCCCACCGCGCCCTGCTCGACGGCGTCATGGGCGGCCGCCGTCTCCTCGAGCGCGAACCACGTGAGCGGGAGCCCCGCTGCCTCACCCACCGGAAGCGCACCGTCGCGCAGCGCAGCGGTGATGTCCTCCGCGGCGGCCTGGAGCGCGGCATCCCCCACGGTGTAGAGCAGCAGACCCTGGAGCCGCACGTTCTTCGCGAACGTGGGCCGCACCGGGATCGTGGCGGCCGCGCCGCCGTTGTCGGCGTAGTACGCGATCGAGCCGTGGTTGGCGACGACCTGCCCGTCGAGATCGGCGTTCTGCGCGATCGACACCTCGACGATGTGGTCGACGCCGCCGGGCGCGAGCGCGGCGACGCGCTCGACGGCGTCGTCGTCACGGTAGTTCACGACGTGGTCGGCGCCCGCGGCTCGCGCGAGCGCGGCCTTCTCCTCGCTCGAGACCGTCGCGATCACCGTCGCCCCCGCCCACACCGCGAGCTGGATGGCGGCGTGCCCGACGGCACCCGCTCCCCCGGCGACCAGCACGACCCGCCCGTCGAGCGATCCCGGCGACAGCCGTGCCGGCCCGAACTCGTGCACCGTGAGCGCCCGGTGCGCCGTCATCGCGGGCACGCCCAGGCTCGCTGCGACATCGAAGCCGATCCCCTCGGGCAGTTTCACGGCGCGCTCAGCGGGGATGACCGTGAACTCCTGCGCGGTGCCGGTGGGGCGCTGGTGCTGGGCGAGATACAGCCACACACGGTCGCCGACCGCCAATTCCATCACGCCCTCGCCGATGGCGTCCACGACTCCGGCGCCGTCCTGATTCGGCACGACCTCGTCGAACGCCGGCGTGGATCCGGCGGAAGCGCGCGCCTTCCAGTCCGTCGGGTTCACCCCGGAGACGGCGACCTTCACGCGGACCTCCCCGGGCCCGGGTTCCGCGGGCTCCCGCTCCGCGAGCGAGAGGACGGACGAGCTGCCGGTGCGGGAGTAGACGATCGATCGCATGCGACAAGCCAACGCGGCGGCGACCGCGGGCATTTCCGATCGCTAGACCGGCCGCCCGGCGCGGCTCATGGCGTCGGCGAACCCGTCGAGCAGGAGCTCCAGGCCGTACTCGAACTCGGCGGCGTCGTCCTGCCCGGCGAGCGTCGGGCCGATCTCGGTGACCAGCGGGAGCAGCTTCTCGGCACTGGCATCCTGCATGCTGTCTCGGATGGGCGGGGTGATCGCCCTCGCCTCGGGCGAGAAGTAGCCGCCGACCTCGATGTCGAGCGTGCCGAGCGAGTAGGCGGCGAGTGCGCGGTAGCAGCGCGCGGTGCTGAGCGCGTCGAAACCCGCACGGCGGAAGGACCGGAAGCCTGCTTCCACGAACGCGAGCGCGTCGGGGGTGTGGGGCGGGAACCTATGGATCAGGCGCGCGGCGTTCGGGTGGCGCATCGCGACATGACGCACCGAGCGCATGATGAACCGCATCGCGTCGCGCCAGTGGACGTCTTCGGGGGGCGTGTCCACTTCGGCGAGCAGCAACTGCGCGACGGCGTCGAGAAGAGCGTCCTTGTCGGCGAAGTACGTGTACAGCGACATCGCGGACGTGCCCAGATCCTGCGCCAGTCTGCGCATGCTCAGGGCGTCCACGCCGTTCGCGTCGATCGCCGCCAGGGCCGCGTCGGCGATCACGCGCTGTGAGAGCTTTTCTGCCAATTCCGAACCTCCTGCTTGACAGCGTACATCGTACGCTGCATCATGTACGACGTATCCGTACACCGTAAAGAGATATGACTACACCGTAAGGAGTTGAGATGTCCGAGATCCGGGAAGCGACGCCCGAGGACGCCGCGGTGCTCGACGAGATGGTGCGGGAACTCGCCGCCCATGAGGATTCGCTGGAGCACGTCCTCGTCGGCGCTGCCGAGTGGCGCACCCTGCTGGCGCGTCCCGAGGTGACCGTGCTGATCGCCGAGGCCGAGGGCGAGGCGGTCGGGTTCACGTCGATGGTGCGCCGCCTGCACCTGTGGAGCGGCCGAGACCTCCTCGCGCTCGACGACCTCTATGTCCGGCCGGGCCATCGCGACAACGGCGTCGGCGGCCGGCTGATGAACGCGGCCGCGCGTCTGGCCTCCCGCGACGATCTGCTCGTCGTGTGGGGCGTGAGGCTCGACAACCACGCCGGCCAGCGCTTCTACGCACGCCTCGGCGCGACCCTGAGCACGAAGATGGCGGCCTCCTGGACGCCCGACCGCTACCGCCGACACCTGACAACGACCATCCACTGACAACGGGAGCAAGAATCATGACCACGATCGCCATTCAGGCAGCCGACCTCGTGAAGACCTACGGGTCGGGGCCCGCCGCCGTCCGCGCCCTCGACCGTGCCAGCCTCGCCGTCGCGCGCGGCCGGTTCACCGCCATCATGGGCCCCTCGGGGTCCGGCAAGTCGACGATGATGCACGCCATGGCCGGGCTCGACACGGTCGACTCGGGAAGCATCCGTCTCGGCGACCTGGAACTGACCGGGCTCGGCGAGAAGCAGCGCACGCTCCTGCGGCGCACCCGCATCGGGTTCATCTTCCAGTCGTACAACCTCGTTCCCGCGCTGACGGCGCGGGAGAACATCGAGCTGCCCCTCCGCCTCGCCGGGGCGCGGGCCGACAGTGACTGGGTGAACGATCTCGCTGACACGCTCGGCATCGCCGACCGCCTCACCCACCGACCGGCCGAGCTCTCCGGCGGTCAGCAGCAGCGGGTGGCCGTCGCCCGCGCCCTGGCCGCCCGCCCGGAGGTCGTGTTCGCCGATGAGCCCACGGGTGCCCTGGACTCCCGCGCCTCTCAGGCGCTCCTGACCTTCCTGCGCCGCGCAGCGCGCGAGTTCGGACAGACCATCGTGATGGTCACGCACGACCCCTCGGCCGCCGGGTTCGCCGACCGGGTCGAGTTCCTGTCGGACGGCGCCGTGGTGGACGGGTTCGACGACCCCACCGCCGCGCGCGTGCTCGACCGGATGGCTCGCTTCGACGCCGGAGTGGAGGTGGCGGCATGATCCGCTTCGCCCTCGCGCAGCTCGTCGCGCACCGCCTTCGCCTCGCCCTGACGGTGATCGCCGTCATGCTGGGGGTCGCCTTCGTCTCTGGCAGCCTCATCCTCAACGACACCGCTCAGAAGCTCTTCGACGACCAGTTCGCCGCGGCGACCGCCGGTGCCGACGTGACGGTCCGCACCGCGACCGCGTTCGATTCGGGCATGGGCGTGGAGGTCGAACGGGACCCGCTCGCCGCCGGCGTCCTCGAGAAGGTCGCCGCGGTCCAGGACGTCACCGCCGCAGTGCCTGTCGCCAAGGGCGCCGCCCGTCTGGAGCGGGATGCCACCGACCTCGGAGGCGTCCAGCTCTCCACCTGGGTCGCGCCGCCCATCGGCTCCTATCCCCTGCTCGACGGCGATTCCCCGTCGGGCCCGGGTGAGGTCGCCCTCGACAAGGCCACCGCGGATGCGCTCGGCCTCGGCGTCGGCGATCGCGTGACCGTCGTCGGCGAGCAGCGCGTCGACGCCCGCATCGTCGGATTGGTCGGATTCGGCGAAACCGACGGTCCGCCAGTGGGTGCCGTCGCCCTCGCGACGCTCGCCGGCGCACAGTCCGCGCTCGGTCTCGGCGACGGGCTGAGCGAGCTCCTCATCACCTCCGACCTCCCCGTCGGCGATCTCCAGCCGCTCCTGGCCGACGAGCTCGGCGGCGACGTCCAGGTCGCCACCGCGCAGGACCTCGCCGCCGCCGGCGCCGAGCAGGCCGCCTCGAACCTCGAGATGCTGCAGATCGTGCTCGTGGCGATGAGCGTCGCCGCGCTCGTCATCGGCGCCTTCCTCATCGCGAACACGTTCGGCATCGTCATCTCGCAGCGCACGCGCGAACTGGCGGTGGCACGCGCCGCCGGCGCCACCGGCGCGCAGGTCGCGGGGTCGGTGCTCGTCGAGGCCCTGGTCGTGGGAGCCGTCGCCGCCGCAGCCGGTGTGGTGCTCGGCATCGCCAGCACGTACGGCCTCCGCGGCCTGTCGCGCACCTTCGGCGTCAGCATCCCCGACGGCGACCTCGTCGTCCAGCCGCGCACCGTCCTCATCGCGCTCGCGGTCGGCACCGTGGTGACGGTCGCGTCGGCTGTGGGCCCGGCGCGGCGCGCCGCGACCGTGTCGCCGCTGGCCGTCATGCGCGCCGGTGCCGCGGAGGCGCGCAGCGTGGGTCGCGGACGGACCATCACCGGTGCGGCGCTGCTCGCCGTCGGTGCGGTGGTCGCCGCGCTGCCCACGTTCGGAGCCCCCGTCGTGCTGCTGGGCGCGGGTCTCATCATCGCCCTCGTCGGGGTCGTCATGGCGGGTCCCGCTGCGCTGCGGCCGCTGGTCGCGGCGGTCGGTCGCGCCGGCGCCGGCACGGTGCCGGGGCGACTCGCCCGGGACGCCGCCCTGCGCGCGCCCCGGCGGACGTCAGCGACCGTGATGGCGCTCGCGTTCGGCCTGGCGCTGATGGCGTTCGTCTCGGTCGTCGGAGCATCCGTGAAGGCGGCGACAGGCGCGCAGTACCGCGAGGTGATCTCGGCCGACGTCGTCATCGAGAGCGCCGGCCAGGAGATGCTCGGCGGGGTGCACGCGTCCGTGTACGACGAGGTCCTCGACGTTGCGGAGGTCGGCACCGCGACGCGACTGAAGTACGGGCACTGGAAGGACGGCGAGTCGACGTCGGCACTGACCGCCTTCGACCCGGAGCGCATCGCCGACGTCGCCGGCATCCGGATGGTGGACGGCAGCCTCGCTGCCCTGACGGGAGGCGGCGTCGTCATCGCCGAGCGCGTGGCCGCCGACCGAGAGCTCGGCGTGGGCGACGAACTGCCGATGACCTTCGCCCGCACCGGCGAGCGCTCGCTCCCCATCGTCGGCGTCATCGCCGACGGCCCCGCCCAGGCGCTGCAGACCGACTACTTCGTGTCGCTCGACACCTACGCCGGGCTGTTCACCGAAGACATGGACGCGAGCATCTTCGTCACCGCCGCCGACGGCACGACCCCCGCGGAGCTGACAACGGCGCTGACAGCGGCGCTCGACGACCACCCGACGGTGCAGGTCCGCGACCAGGCCGCCGTCATCGCCGGCCGCACGCAGACCGTGGACCAGATCTTCGGCCTGGTCACGGTGCTCCTCGGTTTCGCGATGGTCATCGCTGTGCTCGGGATCGCCAACACGCTCGCCCTGTCCATCGTCGAACGCACGCGCGAGATCGGACTGCTCCGCTCCGTGGGGATGTCCCGTGGCGCGGTGGCGCTGATGGTGCAGACTGAAGCGGTGATGGTCGCGGTGGTCGCGCTCGTCACCGGGCTCGCCCTCGGTATCGGCGCCGCGTTCGCCGCGGTCGGCGCGTTGTCGACGATCGCGCCGTTGGGGATCGTGATCCCCATCGACCAACTCGTCGCGCTCGTCGTCGTCGTCGCCGTCGCCGGGCTCGTCGCGGGCCTCGCCCCCGCCCGCCGCGCGGCGCGGCTCCCCGTTCTGGAGGCGATCGCCCATGTCTGAGCACCGCCGGCTGTCCCTCGTGCTCACGCTGGTCGCCGCCCAGCTGGTCGTGATGATGGACTCCAGCATCCTGAACGTCGCGCTGCCCTCCATCGCGGAGGACCTGGACCTCTCGGCCACCGCCACCGCCTGGGTGCTCAACGCCTACTTCCTGACGTTCGGAGGGCTGCTGCTCGTCTCGGGCCGCGCCGCCGACATCGTGGGGCGCCGGCGGATGTTCCTCGCCGGCGCCGCCGTCCTGACCATCGGATCCGTCGTCGGCGCCCTGGCGGCCGACGAGGTGACGCTCATCTGCGCGCGGCTGCTCCAGGGAGCCGGGGCGGCCATGCTGAGCCCGGCGGCCATGTCGGTGATCCTCGCGCGTTTCACCGGCGAGGACCGCACCCGGACCATGAGCTGGTGGGGGGCGGCATCCACCGTCGGCGGGGCGCTCGGTGTCACCGTCGGCGGCATCCTCACCGGCTCGTTCGGGTGGAACAGCGTGATGGTGGTCACCGCCGCCTTCTCCGCCGCCATCCTCCTGGCGGGCTGGGCGATGCTCCCGGTCGACGAGAAGGGATCGCGGCGCTCGTTCGATGCGACGGGCGCCTCCCTGGTCACCGTCGCCGCGGTCGCCGTCGTCTACGCGGTCCTCGCCGCGCCGCACGCCGGCCTCGTCTCTCCCGAGGTCATCGTCGCGACCCTCGCCGCGGTCGGTGCCGGACTCGCGTTCGCGCTCGTGGAGCGGCGGGCGTCAGACCCGGTCCTCCCCCCGTCGGCCCTCCGCGACGCGCGGGTCTCCGGTGGCATCGTCGTGAACATGCTCGGGGGCGCGGCGCGCATCGCGTGCTTCGTGCTCGTCGCCCTCCTCATCCAGCAGGTCCTCCGGTACGCCCCCGCCGTCGCCGGGCTCGCGATGCTGCCGACGTCCCTCGCCGGGTTCGCGGTCAGCACCCTCGTGCTGCCGCGCGTCCTCCGTCGCTTCGGACCCGAGAAGGTCGTGCTCGCGGGGCTCGGGATGCTCGTGGTCGCGCACCTGCTGTTCGCGTCGATCGACGCCGGCGCGCCGTACATCTGGCGCGTGCTGCCGGTGCTGATCCTCGCGGCCACGGGCGTCGCGTTCAGCTTCACGCCGACCACCCTCGTCATCGCCGACGGCATGGCCGCGCGCAACGCCGGAGTGAGCTCGGGGCTGGCATCGGCCACCGCGCAGATCGGGGGCGCCATCGGCATCGCCGTCTTCGGCGCCGCCAACGCGGCGGCGTACGCGGCGACGGTCGACGCCGGCGGTACGAGCGCGGCCGCCGTCGACGCGGGCCTCGCGGCCGCGCACCTCGCCGCCGCCGGCAGTGCCGCCGCAGCCATCCTCATTGCGATGCTGACCTTCCCGGCCCTGCGGACCACCGGCGCGGCGCGGCGCCGGGCGGGGCAGGCCCGCCCCGCCGATCCGCGCTGAGTCAGGCCCCCACGTCCCGCATCGCGACGGGGAGCTCCCGCGCCAGCTCCCCCGCGAGGAAGCCGAGTCCGAGGCGCGCGCCCAGCAGCCGCCCCGCGCGGCCGTGCGTCCACGCGGCCCAGACCGCGGCCCGCGACGGCTCGAGCCCGCGCGCGGCGAACCCGGCGATCGCGCCGGCGAGCACGTCCCCGCTCCCCGATGTGCCCAGCCCGGCGTCGCCCTCGTCGACGCGCCAGGCGCGGCCGGACGGGTCCGCGACCACGCCGTAGCAGTTCACCACCGCGTCGAAGCGGCGTGCGATCTCGCGCACGTCGTCCACGTGGTCGTCGAGGTCGCGCCCCAGCAGGATCCCGGCCTCCTCCTTGTTCGGGTTCAGCACGAGCCGCGCCGGCAGGGCGCCGCGGTCCACATCGCCGAGCACACCGAGGGCGAACGCGTCGAGCACGAGCACCTCGGGGCCCACGTTCGCGACGGCGAGCAGCGTGGCCCGGGTCTCGTCGGCGTCTGAGAATCCGGGACCGACGAGCACGGCATCCGCCGACTCGAGCTGCTCCCGCAGCGCGCCGCCGAGGGGCGTCTCGGCATCATCGGGGAGCGCGAGGATGCCGGCTTCGGGCAGCGCGATGCCGACGTGGGCGTCGATGGACTGGGGCACGGCGAGCGCGACGCGTCCGGCGCCGACGCGGAGCGCGGCCTCGCCCGCCAGCAGCACCGCACCGGGCGACGTTCTCGAGCCGCCGACCACCACGACGTCTCCGCGCGACTTCTTCGAGTCCCCGGGATCGGGCAGGCCCCAGCCGCGCAGCAGCGACTCGGTGACGCGCTCAGGCCGGCTCGACATCGGGGCTCCCCGGGTGCGCGGTGACGTCGGCGCCCTCTCGCCGCAGGTGCGCGACGTCGGAGAAGTCGACGAGCTCCCAGCCGCGGTCGCTGCGAACCAGGTGGGTGACCGACCCGTTGAGCACGGTGTGGTCTTCGGCGAACGCCAGCAGCTCGTCTTCGCGGAGGGGCAGCAGCACGTACAGCACGAGCATCACCACCGCGTCGTGGGCCACCATCAGCACGCTCTCGCCCGGACCCTCGAGCGCCTCACGCAGGAACGAGCGCAGCCGCAGCGCCACGTCGGCCCATGACTCCCCGCCGGGCGGGCGGTGGTAGAACTTGCCGAGGTGCCTGCGCCGGGCCATCTCGTCGGGGTGGCGGCGCGCGACACCGGTCCGGGTGAGCAGATCCAGGATGCCGAGCTCGCGGTCGCGCAAGCGCTCGTCCACCACCACCGCGGCGTCCGCGCCGGACGCGTCGAGGGCGAGTGCGAGCGTCTCACGAGCCCGCAGATACGGCGATGCCCAGAAGGCGTCGATCGTCGCCCGCCGGTCGTGCAGCCATGCGCCGAGCGCCGTCGCCTGCTCGCGACCCGTATCGGACAGCGGGACGTCGGCATCGCGCTCGTCGAGGGGGATGACCTCGAGCCCGTCGATCTCGGCTCTCGTCGCCGCGACGTTGCCGATGCTCTCCCCGTGCCGCACCAACCACAGCTCTCTGACCGCCATCACCTCAGGCTAGGCAGAACGCCCGGCGCGGGCACCCCGTTGACACGAGGTGCCCGCACCGGGCAGACGACCGCCGTCCGACGTCAGTTGGCGATGCCCCCGCACAGCACCGGAACCGTCGCCTCGAGCGGGATGGCCGCACCCAGCGACGACGAGCGGCTGGCGAACGGGTCGTCCGGGTTGAACGCGTACTGGCCGTTGCCGTCGAAGTCGATGCCGTGCACGATGACCTGCACCATCCCGGCGTCCGCGTACCCCGGGACGCTCGTGAGCGTGCGCTGGTAGAAGAGGTATCCGCTGGCGTCGGCGACCGCGAACCGATCCAGCGCGAGGGCGCTGCTGGGCGAGACGTCTCCGGTCGAGGTGAGCGAGGTGAGGATGCCGCCGTAGAACGGCACGCCGTCGACCACCGTCACCACTCCGTCCGGGCCGGCCGCATCGGGACCCGGGCAGCCGAGGTCCGCGGCATTCCCCGGCACGCCGTGGAGATGCATCGCGTGGGGCAGGTTCGGCGAGAGGCCCCACGCCTCCACCGTCACCTGCAGCTTGCCGTTGGGCAGCGCCTTGACCCGTGTGGTCCCGCTGGCCTGGCCGCCGGGCACGTCGGCCGGCTGGATCGACTCGAGGTCGTAGCTGTAACTGGCCACGGTCGCCGACGGGTTGTCGTCGTGAGCAGCGGATGCCGCTCCTGCGGTCCCCAGGACCAGGGCCACTCCCGCCGCGGCGGCCGCGACGGCTCTTGAGATTCTCATGGGATGGACTCCTTCGTCTCGCGGCGTCGGCCGCGCCCGCGACAGCGGAAAGGCTGTCGCGGGTGATTCGGAGCTCGGACCGATTCGGATGCCTCCGGACCGGTCACGACGCGACGCGGCGGCCACCCGATCCGGGTGACCGCCGCCCGCTGCGCTCAGTCGTCGCTGTCCGCGCCGGTCGCCACGACGGCGAACTCCGCGTCGAGGTCGATCTCGATGAACTCGCCGCCCGCCGTGAGCACCGTGACGTCCCACGGCGAGGTGCTGTCGTCGTCGGCCTCGATCTCGACGATGCGCCCGTCGGCCTCGGCGAGCGCCGCGTCGACGATCGCCGCGATCGCGTCGGCGTCGAGCACGTTCTGGGGCGCGGTGTCGTCCGCGTCGGCTTCCTCGGTGGAGGTGACGGATGTCTCCCCGGCGGCGTCGACCCGCACCTCGGTCTCGGTGCCGTCCTCGGTCTCGAGCGACACCTCGGCGCCGCCGTCGCGCTTCAGGTCGATCGACACCGGCTCGCCCTCGCCGGCGCCGGACGCGGCCTCGACCATGGCGACGAGGTCGTCGGCGGAGTCGGTGCCGAGGTTCGACAGGTCGCCGGACGCGCGGTCGTCGGACGCGTCGTCGTCGGCGGAGCCGTCGTCGGTCGCGTCATCGGCGCCGTCGTCCGACACCGCCGAGGCGATGGCGTCGCCGGCGTCGTCGGCCTCGTCGGCGATCGCCGAGCCGATGGCGATGCCGCCGCCGGTGAGGATCGCGGCGGTGAGCACCGCCCCGCCGGCGATCAGCAGGCCGCGGGTGCGGCGGCGCTTCGGGGCTGCGGGAGCGGGAGTCGGCGTCACCGTGGCCGCGGTCGCGTCGGTCCGGGCGGGGTCGGCCTGGGCGGCGTCTTCCCGGCCGGCGTCGACGGGCTGGGGCGTGGTGGGGGAAGTCTCGGGGGTGCTGTTCTTGTCGTCCATGATTCGATGGTGCAGGCCGGCCGCTGAAGCACGCCTGAAGCGTCCTGAAGGCGTCTTCAGGATGCGGCGGGCAGCACGACCGAGAACCGCGCCCCGCCGAGCGGCGAGTCCTCGACGCGCACGCCGCCGCCTTCGGCCTCCGCGATCGCGCGGACGATCGCGAGCCCCAGGCCGCTGCCGCCCGCGTCGCGGGCGCGCGCCTCGTCGAGCCGCACGAAGCGCTCGAAGATGCGATCGCGCTCGTCGGGCGGCACACCGGCGCCGTCGTCGTCGACGGTCAGCACCACCTCCGCGCCACGCCCTGTCACCCCGATAGCAACCGCGGATCGTGCGTGGCGGGCGGCGTTGTCGGCGAGGTTCCGCACCAGCTGCCCCAGCAGCCTGGCGTCGCCGCGCACCCGCGCCGCGCGGATGCCCGACCCGTCCACGGTGGCGCCGCCCGCGCGCAGCCGCCGCACCTCGGCGAGCGCGAGGTCGTCGAGGTCGACCAGGTCCTCGCGGAGCGCCGCCTGCTCGTCGAGCCGCGTCAGCAGCAGCAGCGCATCCACGAGCTCCTGCATGCGCAGCCCCTCGTCGTGGACCACCCCGGCGAGGTCGTCGACGGAGGTCGCGTCCGGATGCAGCTGGGCCAGCTCGGAGTGCTGGCGGATCGTCGCGAGCGGGGAGCGCAGCTCGTGCGAGGCATCCGACACGAACCGCCGCTGCGCGGTGGCCGCGGCATCCAACCGGTCCAGCATGCGGTTCATCGTGCCGGCGAGCGCGGCGATCTCATCACCCGAGGCCGGCACCGCGACACGGCGGTCGAGGCGGTCGGCGGTGATGTCGTCGACCTCCGCGCGGATGCGCGCGACCGGGCGGAGGGCGCGCCCGACCACCCACCACGTGATCGCCGCGACCAGCCCCGTGACGCCTGCGACGGCGACCGCGAGCAGCAGCGCCACCGTCGCGAGCGTGCCCTGGTCGTCCTCGATCGAGACGGCGAGCAGGAGGGCGCCGTCGTCGAGGTCCTCCCGCACGACGAGCATCGGCTCGCCGTCGAACGTGGCGAGGCTCGCGCCCTCGCCGTCGGGCAGGTCGCCGCCGTCGGCCTCCTCCGACGCCGCCACGACGCGGCCGTCGTCGTCGAGGACCTGCACGATGTCGTCCTCCAGCTCGGTCACCGCCGAGAGCCCCTCCGTGTCGACCCGCGCGGCCAGCTGCTCGGCGCGCGCCTCGGCACCGCGGACGGCGGCATCGCGGATGCTGGAGGAGAGGATGCCGTAGAACGCCAGCGCCCCGGCCACGAGCGCGGCGGCGACGACCAGCGTCGCGGCCGCGGCGATGCGGGTCCGCAGCGACCGGCGGCGTCGCTCAGCCACCGTCGGCCGCCAGACGGTACCCCGCGCCGCGGACGGTCTCGATCGCCGCGCGACCGAACGGCCGGTCGACCTTGCGCCGCAGGTGCCCGACGTACACCTCGACGATGTTGGGGTCGCCCTCGAAGTCGTCGTTCCACACGCCGGCGATGAGGTCGCGCTTGGAGAGCACCTGCCCGCGGTGGCGCATGAGGTGCTCGAGCACCGAGAACTCCCGCGACGTGAGGTCGATCTCGGCGTCCGCGCGCCACGCCCTGCGGGCTCCCGGATCGAGTCGCAGGTCGCCCGCCTCGAGCACGGTCGGCCGCTCGACCCCACCGCGGCGGATGAGTGCACGCAGCCGCGCGACGAGCACGGCGAACGAGAAGGGCTTGGTGACGTAGTCGTCGGCGCCCGTCTCGAGCGCCTCGACCTGGTCCCACTCGCCGTCCTTCGCGGTGAGCATCAGCACGGGCGTCCAGTTCTCCTCCGCGCGCAGCGCCTCGCAGACCCGCCAGCCGCTCATGCCCGGCATCATGAGGTCGAGCACGATCGCGTCGTACGCGGTCTCGCGGGCTCGCCACAGTCCGTCCACGCCGTTGTGAGCGACATCCACGCCGAAGCCTTCGGCTTCCAATCCGCGACGGATGCCGTCGGCCAGGCGCACCTCGTCATCCACCACCAGAATCCGCATCCGCTCCAGTCTGGCGCTCGTCGGCTGAATCCCGCCTGAAGCGCGCGACGCTCAGTCGTCGCCGTCGTCGTCGCCCTGGTCCTCGAGCCGCTTCTGCTCTTCCTCGGCCTGCTTGCGCTGCTCCTCTTCGAGCTTCTTCTGCTCCTGCTCGGCCTTCTTCTGGGCCTCTTCGGCTCTCTTCTGGGCCTCCTCGGCCGCCTTGCGCTCCTCGTCGGTCATGCCGGGGTCGACGACGACGTCGTTGCCGGAGTCGTCGGCCGGCGGCGCGGAGGGTGCGGGGTCGGCGGGGACGGTCGGCGCCGGCTCGGGCGAGGGACTGGGGGCGTTCAGCGCCGAGATGCCGAGCACGGCCGCGAGCCCGACCAGGGCAGCACCGAGCCCCGCCCCGATGAGGGCGACGGGACGCGGGCGCCGACGGGTCCGACCGACGTCGTTCGAGCGCGCCGGGTCCGCTGCCGCAGCGGAGCCGGGGGTCGAGGCGAAGTCGGCCGGGCCGGCAGCAGCGGCACCCCCTCCCGCGCCCGCGATGCCCGCGAGCGGCGCGACGAGCGTCGGTCCGGTCAACGGAACAGTCGCAGCGGTCGCAACGGTCGGATCCACGGCGGCCCCGGCCGTCGGCATCCGCTCCGTCAGTCCGCGGGCGGCCGTCGCGACCTCGGCAGCCGTCGGGCGCGCGCCCGGTTCGGTGTCGAGCATGCGCATGAGCAGCTGCGTCCACCCCGGGCCCAGCGAGGCGGGCACGACGGGCGGGTTCTCCAGACGCGCCAGCGCCGCAGCCATGCCGCCGCCGTGCGGGTGGGCGCGGTCGCCGGTGAGCGCCTCCAGCAGCACGAGGCCGAGCGAGTAGATGTCGGAGGCGGGGGCCGGATCGCCGCCGCGGAGCTGCTCGGGTGCGAGGTAGGCGACGGTGCCGATGACCAGGCCGGGCGACGTGAGTCGCGAGGTATCGAGGAGGTACGCGATGCCGAAGTCCGCGAGCTTCGCGCGCGGGCGGGCGCCGGGGATCTGGGGCGGGCTCAGCAGCACGTTGGAGGGCTTGATGTCGCGGTGCACGACGCCGGCCTTGTGCACGACGTGCAGCGCCTCCGCCAGCTCGGTCGCCAGATGCGCCACGATGTCGGGGGGCAGGGCGCCCGCCGCGAGTCGTGCCGCGAGCGTCGGACCGGCCACGAACTCCATGGCCAGGTACTCGGGCCGGCCGGGGACCAGGCGGGCGTCGTAGAGCGTGACGAGCGACGGGTGGTTGAGCGAGGCGAGGACCGTCATCTCGCTGTGGGCGCGCTCGGAGGAGGATCCGTCGACACCGGGCCGCATGATCTTGATCGCGACGGTACGCCCGAGCATCACGTCCTCGGCGCGGTAGACGCGCGCCATGCCGCCTTCGCCGACGCACTCGTCCAGTCGATAGCGACCGTCCAGCAGCGCAGCGGTCTCGTCGGCCTTCGCAGGTGTCATCCGCTCTCCCTGTCCGGGGCGCAGTCGCGCCGGGGCACTGTCGACGCTAGTCGGCGCGCGGCGATCGCGCCGCCTCTTGACGACGCGGCGCTCAGGCGGTCCGGCCCCAGGAGAGTCGGTGACCGGCCGCGGAGAACAGCTGCCGGCGCGGCCCACCGCAAGAGCCGCGCCGGCAGGGCCGGGTCACTGCCCGACGATCACCTCGATCTCGGCGAAGAGCTGATCGACGGCGGCATCCACCGTGATGGTCCCGAAGCCGAGCTCCTGACCCAACGCCTTGAACTTCGCCTCGACCGACCCGTAGCCGACGATGGGCACGGGCGGCGGGTCACCGAGCCGGTCGGCGATGGAGGCCTCGTAGTCGAGGATCTGCTGGGCGATCGCATCGAGCTCGATGCCGTCCCGCTGCGTCTCGGATGCCGGCATGCCGCGGTTCGTGCCGAAGATCGCCCCCGCCTCGGGGCTGTTGACCATGAAATCGATGAACGCGGCCGCCGCCTCGGGGTGGTCGGTCGTCTGCGCCGCCGACATCAGCATGCCGGCCTTCATGTACAGATCCTTCGCCCCCTCGTCGGTGACGGGAGGCGCCACGAGCTCGAGCTCGGTGTACGGCTCACCGAGGTTGGCGAGGTAGCCCGCACCGAAGTTGTCCCACGTGATCTCGGAGAGCTGCTCGGCCGCGTCGAAGCCCGACATCGGCGACAGCTCCTCGAGCCGCTGCTGCGGCGTGACGACGTCGTCGTCGCGCAGCGTGACGCCGCGGTTCCAGAAGTCGGCGAGCTCCTCCTTCGTGAACCCGACCTCGCCGTCCTCGGTGAAGACGGACTTGCCCTCCGAGCGCAGCGCGAGCTCGAACGTCTGGATGAAGCCGGTGGGATTGCTCCCACCCCACGCCTGGACGCCCGCCTCGTTCGCCGCATCGCGCACGTCCGAGAGCCACTGGTCGTAGTCGTCCCAGTCGCCGCCGGGGAACAGCTCCGCCCCGACCTCGTCGGCGAGCATCGGGTTCTGGAACATGCCGAGCGCGTTGGTCGAGATCGGCATGCCGGCCGTCGCGTCGCCGACCTTCGCGATGTCGAGCACGTTCTGCTCGTACCCGTCGGTCGCGATGACCCCGCCGAGGTACGGGGTGAGGTCCAGGAGCAGCCCGTTCTCGGAGTACTGACGGACGTACGTCATGTCCATCTGGAACACGTCGGGAAGATCGCGCCCGGCGGCCTCGGTCTGCCGCTTCTCCCAGTACTCGTCCCAGGCGAGGAACGTCGAGTTCACCGTGATGTTCGGGTGCTCCTCGTTGAAGGCGGCGATCGCCTCGTCGTACATCTCGGCACGGACGTCGTTCCCCCAGAACGCGAAGTCGAGGGTGACCTCCTCATCCGGGTCCGGCGTGCCGGCACCCTCGGGGGCATCGCTCGCACACCCGGCGAGCAGGCCGAGCGACGCGGTCAGCGCGATCCCGGCCGCCAGTCTCCTACTGCGGAACATCATCGTCCTCTCAAGAAAGTGTTCGTTCACTATTGGTGGTGCCGCCACCGTAGTGAACGATCACCTTTGCTGTCAAGGAGGCCTCAGCACGCATGCCGCACGTCGGCCATGATCGTTCACTCGCGCGCGGTGGCGTACCGTGAGACGCAGCGCGACGGACGACCGCGCGGAGGGAGACGCCGATGACCACCCAGCCGACCGGGTCGCGGCGTCCGACGATCATGGAGGTCGCCCGCCTCGCGGGCGTCTCGCACCAGACCGTGTCGCGGTATCTCCGCTTCGGCGGCGAGGGACTCAAACCCCGCACGCGCGACAGCGTCGCCGAGGCGATCGCGCAGCTGCACTACCGGCCGAACCTCGCGGCCCGTTCGATGCGCACGCGCGTGACGGGTCGCGTCGCCGTGGTGATGCCGGCGCTCGCCTACAACCCCACGCGCATGCTCGCGGGGGCGACGCACGCCGCGCATGAGGCCGGCTACCAGGTCGAGGTCATCAGCCCCGAGGGCGGGGCCGCGGCGCGCGCGGAGCGCGTGCTCGAGCTGGCGGACTCACGCCAGGTCGACGGCATCCTGGCGCTGTCGACGGTCGACCTGCCCACGCGCGATCTCCCGACCGACGCGGTGCTCGTCGTGGCAGCGGCGTTCGACGACGAGATGCGCGGCATGGGCGAGCTCGTCGACGCCTCCCCCCTGGAGGAGATCATCGAGCACCTCGCCGGGCTCGGCCACCGCCGCTTCCTCCATGTCGCCGGGTCGTCGCTGTTCGCGTCGGCCCGTGCGCGCGCCGCGACGTTCACCGCGACGCTCGACCGCCTGGGGCTGCAGTCCGCCGGCGTGTTCGACGGCGACTGGTCGGGCGAATCGGGGATCGCCGCGGTGGAGTCCATCCGCGCGGGCGAGGAGCCGACCGCCATCATCGCCGCCAACGACCTCGTGGCGATGGGGGTGCTCCGCGGTGCTCACCAGCGCGGCTGGAGCGTTCCGGGCAACGTCAGCGTGACCGGCTGGGACGACACCCCCGGCAGCGCCGTGCTCGTCCCGTCGCTGACCACCGTCGACGTCAACCACGAGCGCATCGGCGAGAACGCCATGGCGCGGCTCATCGCCCGGCTCCGCGACGAGGAGCCGCGGATCGCCGACGACCCGATCGCCCGCGTCGTCTGGCGCGAGTCGACGGGACCTGCGCCGACCGCGGGCTGAGGGGTTCGGCGGGTGCCCGGCGTCCGCGCGGCGGACCCGTCGCGCGCCCCCGCACGCGCTGAGCGCGCGCGCCGGTCCTCAGCGGAGCGTCGCGGTGCGCACCCGCCGGACGACCGCCGAGCGGATCTCGAGCACGGGCACGTCGCCGGTCGGACGCACCCGCGGATCGACGTAGACGCCCGACGTCGGCGACCAGGCGAACGCCCGCAGCGTCAGCGGCGCCGAGGTCAGCCGCGACCGGTACGGCGTCAGATCGATCTCCCACGGGCGGCCGGACCAGAACTGGTCGGCGATCAGCTCTTCCCCCACGTAGGCGCGGACGACGTCACCGGTCCACTCCAGCTCGAGGATCGACTGCTCGGCGTCCCACGCCTCCGCCGGCAGCGACACGTCGACGACGGCGGAATGCTCGAAGTCCTGGTCGGTCGGCGCCGAGAGGCGACCGGCCGGGCCGCCGCGTCGCACGGGGGCGATCGGGGCGGCGGCGAAGCCCGGCACGTCGAGCCGGATCGGGTGCGCACCGCCTGGCAGGGCGTACCGGGTGAAGACGGTGCCCTCGGCCGCCACCTCGGCGGGCGGCGCGTCGCGCAGCGGCGGCACCGCGTGGACGACAGCATCCGCCGCGCCGCGGACGGCGCGGAAGCCGTCCTCGAACCAGCCGCTCCCTGGCCACAGCACGATCGTGTCGCGCCCGTCGATCACCCCGCGCCACACCGACTCGGCGGTCTCGCGGTCGAGGAACACGAGCGTGGTGTCGCCGACGATCACCTCGCAGCCGACGCCGGACGCGGCATCCGGAATCGCATGGACGACGCCGTCGTCCACCCGCACCCGCGCACCGCGGATGTGCGAGGGGTCGACGCCCTCGAACTGCAGCTCGAGGTCGATGCCGTCGGCGGCGGCGAAGAGCACGACCGTGCCGAGTGCGGTCTCGAAGCGGGTGATGGGCTGGGCGGTCGCGGTCAGCGCCCGGATCCCGCCGTACCGCTGACGCAGCGGCCAGGCGACGCGCGCGCCGGCCGGCAGCGTCACCGGCTGCGACGGCACCGTGACGGCGCGACCGTCGAAGGCGACCTCGAACTGCACGTGGGCGACCGGGGGCAGGGCCGCGATCGCCGGCTGGTGGTTGTTCGCGAACAGGAACCCGCGACGCCCGTCGCCGCGGACGGCCCAGCGTGGCGCGCCGTCGCGCTGCACCGGGATGACGGCCGGTGCCGACGCGAGCTCGGTCGCGAACGCACTCAGCATCAGGTGCTGCTGACGCAGTTTGTGGAAGTGCGGACGCTGCGAGCCGACCGTCCCCAGCGGCGCGAAGAAGTCGTAGTCGCGCACCGGCACGTCGTTGGGATAGCCGGTCGCCTGCGACTCCTGCGTCGACGAGAGCTCGCCCTGCACCTGCGTGCCGCCGTGGAACATGTAGTAGCCCTGCCACGCCGAGCCGCTTCCGACCTTGGTGAGGGCCAGCGCCGCGACGTCGTCCGGATCCACGAGGGGGCGTCGGTGGTACGCCACCGTCATGCCGCCGCCGAGCTCGCACGTGACGAACGGCCAGGGGTCGTCGCCGCCGAGCGACGCACCGGGGCGTGCGTCGGCGGGGGCGTCGCGCAGATCGGCGCCGACCGTGAGGTCGTCGCGCACCGTGCTGTACGTGAAGTGCATGACGCCGAACGCCGGCCAGCCGGTGTCGGACTCCTCCCAGAACCCGTCGGAGTAGCCGGCATAGACCGGGAGCACGCGTCCGCGCGGGAGCTGCGCCCCGCCCCACCCGGTCGCCGTCCACAGGCTCGCGCGCATGCCGACGTCCTCCGCGAGGTCCCGCAGCGTCGCCAGATGGAAGCCGTCGTCGTAGAGCTCGTTGTCGACCTGGATGCCGACGATCGGGCCGTCCGGATTCTCCGGCGTGCGGAACAGCCCGCGCACCTGCTCCTCGATCGCCGCGTACCAGCGGCGAACGTGCTCGAGGTAGGACGGGTCGTTCGAGCGGTGCGCGAGGGGCAGCGCCTGCAGCCAGTCGGGGAACCCGCCGTTGCGCGCCTCCCCGTGCGCCCACGGGCCGATCCGCAGCATCACCGTCAGCCCCACGGCGTCGGCGAGCTCGACGAACCGTCGGATGTCGCAGGGCCCGTCCCATCGGAGCGCGCCCTCGATCTCCTCGTGGACGATCCAGAGCAGATACGTCGCGACGACGTCGATGCCCCCCGCCTTCATCTTGCGCAGCTCCCGCTCCCACCGCTCGGGACGGTCACGGCTGAAGTGGTACTCCCCCATGACCGGGATCCACGGCCGTCCGTCGCGCGTGACGAAACGACTGGTCAGCCGGATGCCGCGGGCGGCGGTCGCGTCGTCGCCCATGTCGAGCGGCGCCGGCGTGACGGGTGCCGGATCCGTCACGCGGATGCGGTGCGGGCCGGGACGCGGCCCCGTCGCGGTCTCGGCGTCGGCGGTGGACTGCTGCGGCGGGACGCCGTCGAACGGAGTGGGCACCCATCGAACCTACGCGGATGCCCGAGCCCGGCCCCATGACGATCCGACGGAGACCCTGGACGAACCGCGCGATCAGGGCTGCGGATGCTGGTGCCACCGGCTGCGGCGCAGGTCGGCCAGCGATGCCTTCCAGACAGTGTGCCGCGGGTGCGCGGTCGCGCGGCCACGCAGGGTGGAGACGGCGGATCGGAGTGCCGTGAGATCGTGCCGGTGCGAGGCTCAGGCGCCGGATTCCAGGACCTCCCGCGGCGAGCGCCCGCGCGGCTGCGTCGGCGCGGGACCGGGGTGCGCGAGCGGCGGCGTGGGGAGCGTGAGCGGCGCGCCCGGCCGCACCTCCACCTCCTCGCCGAAGTGACGCAGGCGCAGCGGCTGCTCCGTCGCGGTCAGGGTATACGTCGCGGCGTCGGCCTCGACGTCCACGCGCAGCACCGCGCCCGCGACGCGGATCCCGAAGCCGAGACCGGTGGTCGGCTCCGCCAGCCGGGGCGAGAACGCGAGCCCGTCGGGCCCGTCCTTCATGCCGCCCAGGCCCGAGACCACCGCCGTCCAGACCCCCGCCAGCGCAGCGACGTGCAGCCCGTCGTCGATGTCGTCGCGCAGATCGTCGAGGTCGATCGTCGCCGCCTCGGTGAGGTAGTCGATCGCCAGTCCCAGGTGCCCCACCCACGCCGCCACCACCGACTGCGTCGCCGACGACAGCGACGAGTCGCGCACCGTGAGCTCCTCGTAGTACGCGAAGGCGCGCGCCGTCTCGTCCTCGGTGAAGCACTCGTGGTGGAACTGCAGCGCCAGCACCAGGTCGGCCTGCTTGAGCACCTGCTTGCGGTAGAGGTCGAAGTAGGGGAAGTGGTCCTGCAGCGGGTACTGGTCTTTCGCCGTGGCTTCGAAGTCCCAGCGCTCGCGGCGGGTGAAGCCGGCGGACTGCTCGTGCACGTTCCGCTGCGCGTCGAACGGCACGGCCATCGCGTCGGCGGTCACCTCCCACGCGCCGATCTCCTCATCGGTCACCCGCAGGCGCCGTGCTTCGCCGGGATGCCGCCGCGCCGCCTCGGCCGCGCCCCGCAGGTTGCTCTGCGCGGCGAGATTCGTGAACGTGTTGTCGTCGACCAGCGCCGAGTACTCGTCGGGGCCGGTGATCCCGTCGATGTGGAAGACGCCGGCGTCGTCCCACCGGCCGAGCGAGACCCACAGGCGCGCGGTCTCGACGAGGATCTCCACCCCGACCTCGCCTTCGAAGTCGACGTCGCCCGTCGCCCGGACGTGCCGGATCACCGCCGCGGCGATGTCGGCGTTGATGTGGAACGCGACGGTGCCGGCCGGCCAGTACCCCGAGCACTCGCGGCCGCTGATCGTCCGCCACGGGAACGCGGCACCGGCCAGATGCAGCTGCTTCGCGCGATGGCGCGCATGGTCGAGGGTCGACCGGCGCCAGCGCAGCGCGTCGGCCGCCGCGTCGGGAAGCGTGTACGTGAGCACGGGGAGGACGAAGGCCTCGGCGTCCCAGAAGGTGTGCCCCTCGTAGCCCGGCCCGGTGAGCCCCTTGCCGGGGATCGAGCGCACCTCGGCGCGTGCCGCCGCCTGGAGCACCTGGAACTGCGCGAACCGCGCGGCCTGCTGCAGCCGCGCCGAGCCGTCGATCCGCACGTCGGCGGCGTCCCAGTACTCGTCGAGGCACGCCCGCTGCTGCGTCGCCAGAGCGTCCCAGCCGAGCCGGGCGGCGGTCGACACGGCGGCCTCGGCGCGGTCGCGGAGCGCGGCATCCGTCACGGCGTCCGACCACTCGTGCGCCACGAACTTCACGATGCGGATGCTGTCACCCGCCGCCAGGCGCGCGGTCACCGTCGTGCGTGCGATGTCGTCGTCGGCGTCCGTGCCGCACGAGGCATCCGCCCCGCTGATGTCGTGCTCCATCGCGACCGCGACGTGGATGCCGCTGCGACGGGTGCGGTGCAGCATCGTCGCGCCGGTCCCCGATACCGTGTGGTCCACCGGCTCGAAGGGCCTCTCGAGCGGTTCCATCACCCGGTCGTCGGGGTGGACGGGCGGCAGCGGCTCGTTCGCGACGATCTCGGAGAGCACGGTGATCTCGACGGGGCCCGACACGGCCGTCACGCGGTAGTCGATCGCGGCGACCGCGCGGTGGGTGAGCGAGACGAGCCTCGTCGATCGGACGCGGACCGACCGGCCGGCGGGCGAGGTCCACTCCACCTCGCGCGTGAGCGCGCCGGCGCGGAAGTCCAGGAACTGGGTGTGGGTCGTCAGGCGACCCTCGCGGATGTCGAAGGGCTCGTCGCCCACCAGCAGCCGGATCACCTTGCCGTCCGGCGCGTTGATCAGGCTCTCGCCGACGTCGGGGTAGCCGTAGCCGTCCTCCGCGTACGGCATCGGGTGCTCCTCGAAGAGCCCGTTGAGGTACGCGCCGGACACCTCGCACGGGTCGCCCTCGTCGAGGGTGCCGCGCCAGCCGATGTGCCCGTTCGACAGCGAGAACACCGACTCCCGTCGCGCCTGGCGCTCGGAGTCCCATCCCGTCCAGCCGATGCCCCAGGCGGACACGTCGAAGCGGGAGCTGTGGCGCATGCCGCCATTCTCGGATGGCGGCCGGCAGGGTCCGAAGCCCTTGCGTTCGCGACGCGGCCGGGCTATCGGCCGCCGCGTCGCATCGCCGCCGGAAGCGGCCCTCTGGCGGATGTGCTACCGTGGAACGTTCCCTGTCCGGGGAAATGAGTGTCGCTCCCCCTCTGCCTCAACGTGGAGAAGCAGATCCAGACGCTCACCGCACAACCCGCAGCGGCCATCTGCTCGCCGCCGCCCCTCTTCTCCGCAGAGCTCCGCATCGCCGTGAGCTCGGATTCCCACTGATGATCAGCACCTCCCTGCCTGCGCTCGACTGGCGCCAAGCCGACGACGGCGTCTTCGTGGCGACCCTCGCCGGCGAATACGCCGGTTTCGTCGACGTCGGCTCGGACGGCGCGGACGCCTACAGCAGCCGAGCCGTCCACCTCGGCCGCCACGACGCCGTCGACGCCGCCCGCGCGGCGGTCGCGGCCTCCCACTTCGAGCCGGCATCGCCGCCCGCTCGCCTCCATCGTCCGCTCCGAATGTTTCGGCGCGGCACCCCCGGTCGCTCCGGCGGCCCGAAAAGTAAAAGGAAAGACACGATGGCCACTGGCACCGTGAAATGGTTCAACTCCGAGAAGGGCTACGGCTTCATCGCACCCGATGACGGCTCGGCCGACCTCTTCGCGCACTTCAGCGCGATCACCGGCAATGGGTTCAAGGAGCTCCGCGACGACCAGAAGGTCGAATTCGACGCCGAGCAGGGCCCCAAGGGCATGCAGGCGGCGAACATCCGCCCGCTCTGATCCCTCATCCGCGCCGCCGGGCTCTCGTCACGAACGAACCGGCGGATCGGACTCCGGCGCCCGTCTCGCTTCAGCGAGGCGGGCGCTTCCGCATGCCGGGGAGCGGCCCCGGACCCCCCGTCGCGGACCTGACGATCGCCCGTGAGTCGGCGCATATTCCCCCCGCCTCATACGCATCCCCGTAGCCTGGGCACAGCGATGGGCAACCGCCTTTGGCTTCCGACGGCCATAGCGGTCCCCCATCGAAACGGTGTCATCATCTCCACATCCGTCCTCGAGTCCCGGCTCGGCCCCATCCGCCAGACCTACGCCGGCACCGACGAGTTCCCGCCCGTCGCCCGCGCCTACACCGAGGTGTCGCAGGTGGTGCGCGAGAGCGGCCTCCTCCGGCGCACGCCGTGGTTCTACGCCATGGTCGGCGTGGCGATCACGCTCGCCTTCGGCGGCGCGGTCACCGGCTTCATCCTGCTCGGCGACAGCTGGTACCAGCTGCTCATCGCCGCAGCGCTCGGCATCCTGTTCACGCAGGTCGCGTTCCTCTCCCACGAGGCCGCGCACCGGCAGATCCTCGCGTCCGGGCCGGCGAACGACCGGCTCGCACGCATCCTCGGCAACGGGGTCGTCGGCATGAGCTACTCGTGGTGGGCGACGAAGCACACCCGCCACCACGCCAACCCGAATCGGGTCGGCAAGGACCCCGACATCGACGTCGACACGATCTCCTTCCTCGACGAGGACGCGGCCCAGGCCCGCGGCATCCGTCGCCTGATCACCCGGCGCCAGGGCTGGCTGTTCTTCCCGCTGCTGACGCTGGAGGGCCTCAACCTGCACTTCATCGCCATCCGCCACCTCGTCGGACGCGGAGAGGTCAAGGGCCGCTGGATCGAGCTCGGCATGCTCGCGGCGCGGTTCGCCGTCGTCTGGACGCCGGTCTTCGTCTTCCTGCCGCTGGGCATGGCGTTCGCGTTCCTGGGCGTGCAGCTCGCCGTCTTCGGCGTGTACATGGGCGCCTCGTTCGCCCCGAACCACAAGGGGATGCCGGTCATCGCCCCCGACGCGAAGCTCGACTTCTTCAGCAAGCAGGTCCGCACGTCGCGCAACGTGTCCGGCGGCTGGTGGGCGACGTGGCTCATGGGCGGGCTGAACTACCAGGTCGAGCACCACCTGTTCCCGAACATGCCGCGCCCGCACCTCGCCAAGGCCCGCGAGATCGTGCGCGACCACTGCCGCACGCTGGGCGTCCCGTACACCGAGACGACGCTGTGGCGCTCGTACGGCATCGTGATCGACTACCTCAACCGCGTCGGGCTCGCCGCCCGCGACCCGTTCGACTGCCCCGTCGTCGGCACCTACCGCCGGGCCTGAGCCGGCGCCACCGGACGGGCGCGTCTCGATGTCGTGACCCCCCTGCGCGGGGGTGCGGTGTCGGATGCCCGTGCTTGGCTGAGCTCATGGACACCGTGACCTCCGCCGACGGCACCCCGATCGCGTACGAGCAGACGGGCGCCGGCCCGGTGGTCGTCATCGTGGGCGGCGCGTTCTCCACCGCCGCCGACGCCGCAGGGCTGGCGAGCGCGCTGGCGGATGCCGGATTCCTGGCCGTCACGTGGGACCGCCGCGCGCGAGGCTCGAGCGGCGACGCACCGGGCTCCACGCCCGAGCGGGAGGCCGAGGATCTCGCGGCGGTGATCGACGCCGTCGGCGGCCACGCGGCCGTGCTCGGGCATTCGTCCGGCGCCGTGCTGGCCCTCTTCGCGGCAGCGCGCGGAGTGCCGGTCCGGGCGCTGTTCCTGTCGGAGCCGCCGCTGCGCTTCGGTGTCGACGAGCCCGACGACGCCCTCGCCGAGCGGCTGCAGCGACTCGTCGACGAGGGCCGGCCCGACGAGGCGGTCGTGACCTTCCAGCTCGAAGGCGTGGGCCTGCCCCGCGACATGGTCGAGAGCATCCGGGCGAGCGACCAGTTCGCCGCTCTCCTCCCCCTCGCGCAGTCGACGGTCTACGACACCAACCTCGTGCGCGAGGCCTCGACGCCGAGCGATGCGATGCTGTCGGTCCGCGCTCCCGTCACGGTGCTCCGCGGCGAGCAGACGTTCCCCCTCCTGCTGACGGCGGCCGACCGCCTTGCGGAGGCTGTCGACGGGGCCGAGCTGGTCGTCGTGCCCGAGTCCGTCATGCATCGCCCCGACCCCGTGGCGACCGCGCGCGTCGTGCGCGAGCGCATGTCCTGATCGGCCGCGACCCCGGCGACGACGCCGTCAGGCCCGGAAGAACCCCACGCCGAGATCGGGGTGGTCCACGAACACCCCGTCGACGCCCGCGTCGCGGATGACGCCCCACTCCGACTCCCAGTCCCCGAACGACGACGGGCCGCCCCGCGTGCGGAACTGCCCGATGAGGAATCGGTTCTCGGGTCGGCAGGTCCACGTGTACACGCGCAGACCCCGCTCGTGGGCGTCGCCGACCACGCGGGACGCGCCACTGGTGCGGCCCAGCTTGTCGGGCGCCAGGATCATGCGCTTGTCGACGCTGATGCCGTCGACCCGGCCGGCGAGGGCGTCCAGCCCGGCGGGCGCCGCGGTCTGGGCATACGTCAGGGCGGCCGTGCCGTGCGCGGCATAGAGGTCGAACGGGCGTCCCGCGGCCTCCAGCAGATACACGTACGTCGCCGGGATGCCGCGCACCTGGAGCGCGAACAGCACGCTCGACTCGAACGCCTCGATCGTGAGCGGCAGCACCCCGGTCGCCCAGCCCGCGTCCCGGAGCTCTGCGTCGACCAGCGCGGCGATGTCCCAGCCGACCGACGCGAAGTACGTGGCGTGCTTGATCTCGAGCACGACGCCGATCTCGCGGCCGTGCTCGAGCGACGCCTCCCGCGCCGCGTCGAGCACATCGCGCAGCCGCAGCACCGGCTGCTCGCCGTCGAAGCTGGCGCTGGCCGGCCGGAGGTCGGGGATGCGCTCTCGGCAGCGCAGTGTCGAGAGCTCGTCCCAGGTGAAGTCCTCGGTGAACCAGCCGGTCAGCGAGCTGCCGTCGACGGTCTTCGTCGTGCGGCGACCGGCGAACTCGGGGCGGTCGGCGACGTCCGTCGTGCCCGAGATCTCGTTCTCGTGCCGGACGACCAGCACACCGTCCCTCGAGACGACCACGTCGGGCTCCACCGCATCGACGCCCATGGCGAAGGCGAGCGCGTAGGACGAGCGGGAGTGCTCGGGACGGTAGCCGGGCGCGCCGCGGTGCCCGATGACGAGCGGGGTCCGGCGCGGCACCGTCCCACCCTAGCCGCGGCGCCCTCGACCGGCGCCGGGACCGGCGGTCGAGGCATCCGTTCATAGCCCTCTCACAGCGCGGGTCCGTGCCCGGCGGGGCGGCCGTCGGATAGTGTGGATCAACAGCATCGTGCTGGGATTCCCTTGACATTGGAGTGTGAGAGCAGTGGCCCTCAACAACCCCGCGTTCAACAACCCGGCCTTCCAGGACCCGAAGGCCGTTCAGACCTACCCCGGCGGTCCGCAGGCGGCGAACCTCGGCGGGCCCACGCAGTACGCGACGGCGCAGCATGCGGGAACGGATGCCGCGGCCCAGGCGCACCTCGAGGGCATGTACGCGGCCCCGTCCGCCGGTGCCGTCGAGACCGGTCGGATGACGATCGAGGACACCGTCTGGAAGACGCTCGGCCTCTTCGCCGTCCTCCTGGTCACCGCCACGGTCGGCTGGGTGTGGACCATGGCCGGCGTCACCCCCGCCAACCCGAACCCGTCGATCCTGCCCTGGATGCTCGGCGCCCTCGGCGGCTTCGTGCTGTCGCTCGTCGTGATCTTCGGCTCGCGCAAGAAGGTGCGGCCGGGCCTCATCATCGCGTACGCCGCGTTCGAGGGTCTGTTCGTCGGCGGCATCTCGGCGTTCTTCGAGTTCATCTGGCCCGGCATCGTCGTGCAGGCGACGCTGGCCACGCTGTCGGTCGTGGGCGTGACGCTCGCGCTCTTCGCCAGCGGCAAGGTCCGCGCCTCCAAGCGCGCGACGAAGATCTTCATGATCGCGATGATCGGCTACCTCGTGTTCTCGCTGATCAACGTCGGCCTCATGCTCTTCAACGTCCCGATCGCCGGCGGCGCCTTCGGCCTGCTGAGCCAGGAGTTCATGGGCATCCCGCTCGGCCTCATCATCGGCGTGCTCGTGGTCATCATGGCCGCGTACTCGCTGGTGCTGGACTTCGACCAGGTGCAGCAGGGCGTGCGCAACGGCGCCCCGCGTCAGTACGCCTGGCTCGGTGCGTTCGGCATCATGGTGACCGTCGTCTGGCTGTACGTCGAGATCCTTCGCATCCTCGCCATCCTGCGCGGGAGCGAGTGACCCGCAGCTGATCACGGAGGGCCGTCCCGGAAGGGGCGGCCCTCCGTCGTTGCGGCGACGGCCTCCCGCCGCAGCGAGGAGGGTCGCCTATAGTGGCGCCATGACCGCACCGAGGCGGGCTCGCACGAGAGCAGGCGTCATCGCCCTGTGGGCGGTCCTCCTCGGCCTGGCGTCCCCGTTGCTCGGCGCGACGCCGGCCATGGCCGAGCTCGGGTACGCGCCGGCCGAGTGCTCCGTCGACGTCCCCGAGCAGCACGCCCACCGGGTCACGTGCGGCATCCTGACCGTGCCGGAGGGCCGGGGCGGCGCCGGCGACCCGGCGCGCGAGCTGCAGCTCCCGGTGGTCAGGGTGAAGAGCACCTCGGACGCGCCGGCCGCCGACCCGCTGATCTTCCCCACGACCGGGGGCCCCGGCGGCGGCAGCGTGTCGGCGCTCTGGTACTTCCTCGACCACGCGCAGTGGGCCACCGACGACCGCGACGTGATCATCGTCGAGCAGCGCGGCGACGTCGATGCCGAACCCACGCTCGACTGCCCGGAGCTCGACACGAGCGCCCTGGCTGAGGACGGGCGGCTGCCCACGGGAGCGGCGCTCGCCGAGCGGCGCGCCGCGCTCCTCTCGGAGTGCCGCGAGCGCCTCGTCGCCGACGGCATGGATCTCGCCGCCTACACGAGCGCGGCGAGCGTGGCCGACCTCGCGGATCTGCGAGCCGCGCTCGGCTACGACCAGTGGAACCTGTACGGCCTCTCGTACGGGTCGAGGCTGGCGATGACGGTGATGCGCGACCGGCCCGACGGCCTGCGCGCGGTCGTGCTGGACGGCGTGTACCCCCCGAACATCGACCGCTTCGAGCTGACCCCGCAAGCGCTGCGGGCCTCCATCGACTGGTTGCTGGCGGCGTGCGCCGCGGACGCGGACTGCCACGAGCGGTACCCCGACCTGGAGGGCTCCCTCGAGCGGGTGCTCGAGCGCACCGCCCGCGAACCGATCACCGTGGCGGTGCGGGACCCCGGGACGGGCGGCACGCTGCAGCTCGAGATCGCGGACGACGACATCATGGGCGGCCTGTTCGACGCCTTCTACGACGCCGCGACGGTGCGGGTGCTCCCCTTCGTCATCGATCGCCTGGACCGCGGCGATGACGGCGTCGTCGTTCCGCTCGCGCAGCGTGCCATCGACAACGCGGATTCGCTCAGCGAAGGGCTGAACCTGTCCATCGAGTGCGCCGAGGAGGTCCCGTTCAACGACCCGGCGCTCATCGAGGAGACGACGTCCGCCGACCCGCTGCTCACCCACTACGCGGGCTTCGCGCCGGTCAGCGAGGACTGCGCGGTGTGGAACGTGCCCGCGCTCCCCGCGAGCGAGAACGACCCGGTCTCCAGCGCCATCCCCACGCTCATCACGAGCGGCCGGTTCGACCCGGTGACGCCGAGCGCGTGGAGCGAACCCGCCGCCGCGGGTCTGACGGCGGCCTACCGCTACGAGTTCCCGGGCATGGGGCACGGAGCGGTGTGGGGCAACTGGTACGAGCCGTGCGCGGCATCCGTCGCCACCGCGTTCCTCCGCGACCCGTCCGTCGAGCCCGACACCTCGTGCATCGGCGACGCCGACCCGATCGACTTCCTCACCGCTACCGACATCCGTCCCACCACCGCGGTCTACCGGCTCGACGCGGATCTCGTCCGGAGCCCGAACCCGTGGCAGATCGGCATCGCGGGGGTCACGGTGATCGGCCTCGGCCTGATCCTCCTCTACGCGCTCGGCTACGGCGTCCACCGTCTCGTGCGGCGCCACGGCGAGGCACCGGACGGCGCCGTGCTCACGGCGGGGATCGCCGCCGGGGCGAATCTGGCGTTCGTGGGAGCCCTCGCGCTCATCCTGCTGCGCACCGAGCCGCTCGTCCTCGGCTTCGGGCTCCCCACCGGCACCTGGCCGATCGTGCTGCTGCCGCTTGTCGGCATGGTGTTCACCGTCATGCTCGGCGTGCTCCTCGTGCGGGCCGGCGTCACGCGCGAAGGCGCCGTCGGCCACGTCGTGGTGCTGTGGATCGCCGCGGCGGTCCTCGTGGTGTTCACCGTCTGGGTCCTGGTGCGCGGGCTCGTCGTCTTCTGACGGCCGCGCGCACAGGATCGGAGGTTCTGGCCGACCCGCCGCCCGCGGTGGCCGGGCGGCGGCGTGTCGGCCGAGGCATCCGATCCTGCGCACGTTCTGCTGTGGGCGGAACGGCTCGCGACCCGCGTCGCCGGCGTCTTATCGTGACGCCATGGCCGAGATCATCCCGCTGCCGACCGCGTCCGCCTCGAGGACCGCGCCGCGCGACCCCGAGCCGCTCTGGCGAGACGCCCTCGGCGACCGCCTGCGCCGGCTACGCCACGAGCGCGGCGAACGGCTCGCCGACACCGCCGACCGCGCCGGCGTCTCGCCGCAGTACCTGTCCGAGATCGAGCGGGGCATCAAGGAGCCCTCGAGCGAGATGATCGCCGCCGTCGCCGGAGCGCTCGAGGTCACGCTGATCGAGCTCACCGCCGGTGTCGTCGACGACCTCCGGTCGCGGGCGACCGAGCGCGCGGTGGCCGGATGCCGCGCCGCGTACTCGCTGGCCGCCTGAGCCGTCCGGCGCCCCGGCCGGGCGGGGCGTCAACCCCTGGCCGATGTCGCGGGGCGTCGCTAGCGTGGGCCGGGTGACGCCTGCCAAGACGGAAGCCGAGCTCCTCCAGATCGACGGGCACGAGGTGCGCATCTCGAGCCCCGGCAAGATCGTGTTCCCGGATCCCGGCATCACCAAGCTCGACGTGGTGCGGTACTACCTCGCGGTGGCCGAGGGCGCCCTGCGCGGCGCGGGCGGACGCCCCATGGTGCTCAAGCGCTTCCCGAAGGGCATCGACGCCGAGCCGTTCTTCCAGAAGCGCGTGCCCGAGAACCATCCCGACTTCGTCGACACCGCGACGCTGCAGTACGCCCGGGGCACCTCGGCCGAAGAGGCGGTGATCCGGGATGCCGCGGGCCTGGCGTGGGTCGTCAACCTCGGGTGCCTCGACCTCAACCCGCACCCCGTGCGCGCGGAGGACCTCGACCATCCCGACGAGCTGCGCATCGACCTCGACCCGATGCCCGGCGTCGACTGGTCGCAGATCGTCGACGTGGCCTTCGTCGCCCGCGACGTGCTCGACGACATGGGCCTGGTGGGATGGCCGAAGACGAGCGGGTCGCGCGGCCTGCACATCCTGGTGCGGATCGCGCCCCAGTGGGACTACAAGCAGGTGCGCCTCGCCGCCGAGACGCTCGCGCGCGAGGTCGAGAACCGCGCACCCGGCCTTGCGACGGCCCGCTGGTGGAAGGAGGAGCGCGGCGAGAGCGTGTTCGTCGACTTCAACCAGAACGCGAAGGACCGCACCGTGGCATCCGCGTACTCCATCCGGCCGCTTCCCGACGCGCGCGTGTCGACACCGCTCGACTGGGACGAGGTGCGGGCGCGTCGCCCCGAGGAGTTCACGGTGCTCACCGTGCCGCAGCGCTACGCCGACCTCGGCGACCCGCACGCCGGCATCGACGACGCCGTCGGCACCCTCGACGGCCTGCTGCGCCTGGCCGAGGAGCTGGATCCCGCCGAGAAGCCGCCACGCGGCGGCGACGGCTCTGGCCGGCGGCAGTCCACGATGCCGCTCATCGAGGTCGCCCGCACCAAGACGAAGCCCGAGGCCACCGCCGCGCTCGACGAGTGGACGAAGCGGCATCCGTCGGTCGCCGCCCAGCTGCACCCCGCCGACGTGATGGTCGACGGGATGCGCGGGTCGAGCTCGCTCTGGTACCGCGTGCGGGTGAACCTGCAGCACGTGCCCGAGTCCGAGCGCCCGCCGCAGGAGGAGCTCATCGCCGACTACGACCCCTGGGAGGGCAAGGTCTGGCCGGGTGCGACCGAGGAGTGAGTGTGCCGGCGGGCGGGCGGGCTCACCGCTCCGCGAGCACGTGGTCGGCGAGCCCGTAGGCCACGGCGTCGGCCGCAGTGAAGACGCGGTCGCGGTCGGTGTCGGCTCGGAGCTTCGCGGCATCCTGCCCGGTGTGCCGCGCGAGGATCTGCTCGACCTCGCCCCGCACGCGCACGAGCTCGTCGGCCTGCAGGATGAGGTCGGGGATCGCGCCCCTCCCCTGGCCGGCCGGCTGATGCAGCACGACGCGCGCGTGGGGCAGCACCGAGCGCTTGCCCGGCGCACCCGCGGCCAGCATCACCGCGCCTACGCCGATCGCCTGCCCCACGACCGTGGTGGCGACATCCGGCCGCACGTGCTGCATCGTGTCGTACACCGCGAGCATCGCCGACGGGTCGCCGCCCTCGCAGTTGATGTAGAGCTGGATGTCACGCTCCGGGGAGTCCGCGTCGAGGTGCAGCAGCTGCGCGATGAGCGCGTTCGCGACGCCGGCGTCGATCCCGGTGCCGAGGTAGACGACGCGCTCCGCGAGCAGGTGCGAGTAGACGTCCATGATGCGATCGCCGCGCGGATGCTGCGCCACGACGTTGGGGATCGCGTACGAGCTCATGCCGCCACCTCCGCCGGGCCGAGGCCGAGCCCGGCCGGACGCCGCCGGCGCGGGACGACCTGCGCGAAGTCGGCGACGACGCCGTCGATGAACCCGTAGTCCTGCGCCTCGGCGGCGGTGTACCAGCGGTCGTGCAGCGAGTCGTCGAAGATGCGCTCGACGCTCTGGCCGGTGTCGTGTGCGATGAGGCCGAGCACGGTGTCACGCATGTGGCGCAGGTCGTCGGCCTGCACCTCGACCTCCACCGCCGAGCCCCCGATCCCCGCCGAGCCCTGGTGCATGAGGATCCGCGCGTGCGGCAGGGCGCGCCGCTTGCCCTTCGCGCCCGCCGACAGCAGGAACTGCCCGGCGCTGCACGCCAGCCCGAGGGCGAGCGTCGCGACGTCGTTGGGGATGAGGTTCATGACGTCGCGGATCGCGAGCATCGAGGGCACCGACCCGCCGGGCGAGTGGATCCACAGCGCGATGTCGGATGCCTCGTCCTCCGCCGCGAGCGCGAGGAGCTGCGTCGCCAGCAGCGTGCCGTTGTCGTCGTCGAGGGGGCCGTCGAGCACGAGCACGCGCTGGTGGAACAGCTCGCGCCGCGCTTCGGCCCCGAACCGGGGGATTCTGCCTTCGTCTGCCATGCCCCCAGCCTGCGCCGCGCCGGACGCCGCGGCATCCGTTTCCGCTCCCGGCCGCTCTGCCCTCAGCGGAGCGCCCGCTCAACCCCATTCACTTGCGCTGTACGCACGAAAACCCGGAAACGGCGTACATACAGCGCAAGTGAACCCAGGGGAAGGGGCGACGTGGCGCGCAAGGGGCGACGGGCGACGGTCAGGGCGGCGAAGGCGTCGCGCCGAGGCTGTCGAAGACGCTGCTCAGGCGAGCCGATACATCAGCGTGCGCGCGGAGGGAAGCGCCGCGACCGCTGCGAAGCCGTGCCGGTCGAACATGGCGACGGTGCCGGTGGAGAACCCGGCGGGCAGCTCGCCGCCTCGTCTCGAGGTGTCGACGGGGTAGGCCTCGAGAGCGGTCGCTCCGTGCTCGAGGGCGTGGTCGAGGGCCGCCGTCAGGAGCGCCGCGCCGACGCCCGCGCGGCGTCGCGCGGGCGGGACGAGGATGCAGTAGATCGCCCACACACCCGGGTCGTCCGCCGCGTACGGGCTGTGAGCGCGTACGAGTCGGCTCGCCAGGACGTGCCGCACCCGCACGCGCGGCTCGACGCCGCACCAGCCGACGGGCGCGTCCGCGCCGAAGGCGACGAGACCTCGCGGCGGATCGAGACTGCGCACCTGCTCGCGCAGGAGGTCTCGCCGGGATTCGCGGGTGGTGCGGCGCGCGTCCGCATTCTCGAGGATGTGGAACTGGCACAGGCAGTTGCGCGACGAGGCGTCGGCCTGCATCACGGTGTCGACGGCATCCCATCCCGCCTCCGTCGCGGGTAGCACCCGTACGTCCATGGCCCGACGGTACGGCCCCCCACCGACATCGCCGAGCGTCGGAGCGCGGCTCAGCCGGCTCAGCGGCGCGGGGGGCGTTCGACGGCGGTGCGGAGGGCGGCGACGAGGGCCGGGCGCACGGCGTCGGGCGTGAAGGCAGCGGCCGCACGGCGCGCCCGGGATGACAGCTCGGCGCGCCGGGCGTCGTCTCGCAGCAGCTCGACGATCGCGGTCGCCAGCGCGTCGACGTCGCCGGGCGGCACCATCACCCCCGCGTCCCCGACCGCTTCGCGGGGGCCGTACCGGACGTCGGTCGACACCACCGGAAGCCCGCGGGCGAGGGCCTCGGCGATCGACAGACCCTGTCCCTCGAACGCGGTGGACGTGACGAACAGCGCCGACCGGTCGAAGATCGCGTCCCGGTCGCTCGTCGAGCCGCGGAGGGTGACGGATGCCGCCACCCCCAGCTCCTCGATCAGCTCCTGCAGCTCGTCCCGCAGCGGGCCCTCGCCGTAGATGTCGAGGCGCGCTGCGGGCAGTTCCGCGGCCACCCGCGCCCACGCGCGGATCGCGAGGTCGACGCGCTTCTGCGGTGCCAGCCGGTTGAGCATCACGACCCGGAGCGGGTCGCGGGATGCCGCGCCCGGAGGCTCCGCGCCGAGCTCGATCGTGTTCGGCACGACGTTCAAGGTGCCTGGATCGCCGAACCGGGCGGCGATCTCGTCGCGCTGCGCGGCCGTGGGGAACAGCACGGCGTCGTAGCGGTCGACCGTCGAGAGCCACCGCTGCCACATGCCGGTCACGGGGGCGTCGGGATCGTCGTGCGGCGCCGGCAGGTGCGAGTTGTGGACGGTGTGCACCAGCCGCACGCGCGGGTCGTCCCAGTCGACCATCGCCTCGCCGATCTGGCGCGACTCGAGGATCACGACCAGCATCCGGTCGGCATCGCCGGCCGCCGCCCGCCGGGCCTCGGCGATGGCCGTCAGCCATGCGGCGTACAGGCTGCGGAATCCGCGGAGCACGCGGTCGCCGTCCGGGGCGTGAACGATGATCGCGGCACCCGAGAGATGCCAGGTCGGGTCGTCGCGGAACACAGGCAGCGACACGATCGGCCGGCCCGAGGCATCCGTCACCACCCGGTACTCGATGCCGGGATCCGCCGTGTCCGTCGCCGGCTCCCCGGCCGCGAAGAGCCACGACGGGTCGGTCACGATCTCGTCGAAGAGATTCCGCGCCGACGCGGTGCGATCGAGCAGGCCGGCGTCGACGAACGCCTGCCGCTGCGCGGCGTGCACGTCGGGCGACGCGCCGTCGACGCTCAGCAGCAGCGGGTCAGGTGCGCCGGCGGATGCCAGCAGCCGCAGGCGGGTCGGCACCGCCACGGCGAAGCCGCCGTCCAGGCCGAGAGCGACGCGGCTGCCGAGCAGCACGTAGTCGGCGTCGGGAAGGGCGTCGTCGGGGGCCGCAGTCACGCGTCCATCCTCCCGCACGAGGGCGGGGACGCCGGCACGATCAGGCGACGGAAACGGCGGATGCCCCGAACCGGCGAGGTTCGAGGCATCCGTTCACGTCACTCCCACTCGATGGTCCCCGGCGGCTTCGACGTGACGTCGAGCACGACGCGGTTGACCTCGCGCACCTCGTTCGTGATGCGGTTGGAGATGCGGGAGAGCACGTCGTAGGGCAGGCGCGTCCAGTCCGCGGTCATCGCGTCCTCGGACGACACCGGTCGCAGCACGATCGGGTGGCCGTAGGTGCGGCCGTCGCCCTGCACGCCCACCGAGCGGACGTCGGCCAGGAGCACGACCGGGCTCTGCCAGATCTCGCCGTCCAGCCCCGCCCTGGTCAGCTCCTCGCGGGCGATGGCGTCGGCGTCACGCAGGATCTCGAGACGGTCAGCGGTGACCTCACCCACGATCCGGATGCCGAGGCCGGGGCCCGGAAAGGGCTGTCGCGCGACGATCGCCTCCGGGAGGCCGAGTTCGCGCCCGATCGCGCGCACCTCGTCCTTGAAGAGGGTGCGCAGCGGCTCGACGAGCTCGAACTGCAGGTCCTCGGGGAGGCCGCCGACGTTGTGGTGGGACTTGATGTTCGCCGTGCCCGTGCCGCCGCCGGACTCGACCACGTCGGGGTACAGGGTGCCCTGCACGAGGAAGCGGATGGGCTCGCCCTCGGCCGCGGCTTCGGCGACGAGGTCGGCCTGCACCTTCTCGAAGGCGCGGATGAACTCGCGGCCGATGATCTTGCGCTTCTGCTCCGGGTCGCTGACGCCGGCGAGCGCCGACAGGAACTGCTCGCGCGCGTCGACGGTCACCAGGCGCACGCCCGTGGAGGCGACGTAATCCTGCTCGACCTGCTCGCGCTCGCCCTTGCGGAGGAGACCGTGGTCGACGAACACGGCGACGAGCTGGTCGCCGACGGCCTCGTGCACGAGGGCCGTCGAGACGGCCGAGTCGACGCCGCCCGACAGAGCCGACAGCACGCGGCCCGAGCCGACCTGCGCCCGGATCTTCTCCACCTGCTCGGCGATGACGTTGCCGCTGTTCCAGTCGGCCGGGAGCCCCGCCGCCTTGTGCAGGAAGTTCTCGATGACGTTCTGCCCGTAGTCGGTGTGCTTGACCTCGGGATGCCACTGCACGCCGTAGAAGCGGCGCTCGTCGCTGCCGAACGCGGCGACGGGCGTGGCATCCGTCGACGCGAGCACGTCGAAGCCCTCGGGCGCGCGCGACACCTGGTCGCCGTGGCTCATCCACACGTTCTGCTCGGTGGGCTGACCGGCCAGCAGCACGCCGCCGTCACCGCTGACCGCGGCATCCGTCGCCCCGTACTCGCGCAGGCCGGTGTGCGCGACCTCGCCGCCGAGCGCCTGCGCCATGACCTGGAAGCCGTAGCAGATGCCCAGCGTCGGCACGCCGAGGTCGAACACGCCGGTGTCCAGCGACGGCGCCCCCTCCTCGTACACCGAGGACGGCCCGCCCGAGAGGATGATGCCCACCGGGTTCTTCGCCGCGATGTCCTGGGCGGTCGCGGTGTGCGGCACGATCTCGCTGTAGACGCCGGCCTCGCGCACGCGGCGGGCGATCAGCTGCGCGTACTGCGCACCGAAATCGACGACGAGGACGGGACGCTGGGAGGTCTCGGTCTGTTCGGTCAACGCTGGTTCTCCGTGGGGATCGCGGGGGCGGGGGTCGCAAGTGAGTCGGCGGCGGTCGAGCGCTCGGTGCCCGCGTGCAGCTCCGCCGCCTCGCGCTCGGCGAGATAGGCCTTCACGTCACGGCCGACGCGGGCCTCCATGAAGAACGACAGCAGCGGCACGATGCCGCCAGCGGCGAGCATGGCCAGGCGCCACAGGTTCCAGCGCATGAGGCTCCACACGCGGAAGCACGAGATGAGGTAGACGACGTAGAACCAGCCGTGGGCGACGAGGATGCCCAGCGACAGGTTGAACCCGTCGCCGGTCGACTCGAGACCCGCAGCGGTCTCGACGACGGGCGCGAACCACAGGAGGCCGCCCGATCCGCCGAGGAACAGCTCGTAGCCGAGCGCGTACTTGGCGATCATCTCGGCGACCAGCAGCAGCAGCATGGTGCCCGTGATGACCGAGCAGACCTGGTAGAACCTCAGGGCTCCGCGGATCGCCGGAAAGGAAGCGAGCTTCGGGGCGCGGGGCATGGCCCCAGTCTACCCGCGGGATTCCGTGCGCCCGTCGGGGCCTGTGGCCGTGGCATCCGCCTCGTCGTCGTCCTCGAAGTCCTCGAGCTCCCGCTCCCACGCGTCCTTGGCGAGGCGATACCAGAGGTAGAACGCGAAGCCGGCGAACACGGCCCACTCGACCGCGTAGAAGATGTTGAGCCAGTTGACGCTGGAGGTCTCGGCCGGCGCCGGCGACGAGATCGCCTCGAGTCCGCCGAACGGCTCGTCGGAGGTCAGGTAGGGCCGGTAGACGAACAGCTCCTCGACGTCGTTCCACTGGCCGAGGAGCATCGCCGGCGACATGCGCGTCATCGTCTGCGGGTCGGCCCCGGCGGGCGGCGGCACGGGGCCCTCGTCCGAGATGAGGCGTCCGGTGACGGCGACGGAGCCGAGGGCGGATGCCTCGTCGTCCAGCCTTTCGACGGCGGCGAGCGCGTCGTCCTCCGACGCCGCCCAGCCGAGCGCCACCGCGATGGAGGTCGGCTCGCCCGCCTCCGTCTCGGTCTCGTCCAGCCGCAGCTGACCGGTGACCCAGTAGCCCTCGACGCCGTCGTTGAAGCGTGACTGGACGATCAGGAAATCACCGGGGACAAGCCTGCCGGAGGTCTCGACGCGCTGCCCGACGAGAGGCTCGGGGAGGTACTCCCCCGGCTGGGCGACGTCCGAGAGCGGGCGGACGTCCTCCGTGACGCCGGGCGGCAGCGGGTCGGTGTCGATCGCACGCCCCAGCTGCCACTGCCCGAGCCACGCGAACACGCCGGCCACGACCAGGCACAGCAGCAGCATCCCGATCCATGCCGGGCGGAGCATGACCTCCCGCAGCGTCGGAGGGAACGCCTCTGGGGGCTCGGCGGGGGCGGCGGGGTCGGGGTGCGCGGGATCGGCGTCGGGTCTTCCGGGCTCGGAGGGATCGGCGGGGTCGGGGTGCGCGGGGTCGGCATCGGGTCCTCCGGGCTCGGAGGGATCGGCGGGGTCGACTGGTCCGGCGGGCTCGGCGTCGGGTTGCGGCCGCTCGGCAGCCGGTCGACCCGGCTCCCCGGCTCCGCCGGCCGCGGGGCCCGTCGAAGGGTCGGTCATGGCATCCGTCATCCCGCGGCGTACGGGGCGACGACCACCTCGACGCGCTGGAACTCCTTGAGGTCGGAGTATCCGGTGGTGGCCATCGACTTGCGGAGGGCCCCGATGAGGTTCGCGGTGCCGTCGGCGACGGGCGCCGGGCCGTAGAGGATCTCCTCGAGCGAGGCGACCTGGTCCACCTTCACGCGGCGGCCGCGCGGCAGCTTGGCGTGGTGCGCCTCGGGGCCCCAGTGGAAGCCGCGGCCCGGGGCATCCGTCGCCCGCGCCAGCGCCACCCCGAGCATGACGGCGTCGGCGCCCATCGCGATCGCCTTGACGATGTCGCCCGACGTGCCCACGCCGCCGTCGGCGATGACGTGCACGTAGCGCCCGCCCGACTCGTCGAGGTAGTCGCGCCGCGCCCCGGCGACGTCGGCGACCGCCGTGGCCATGGGGGCGTGCAGCCCGAGTGTGACGCGCGTGGTCGACGCGGCGCCGCCGCCGAAGCCGACGAGGACGCCCGCCGCGCCGGTGCGCATGAGGTGCAGAGCCGCGGTGTACGTCGACGCGCCGCCCACGATGACAGGGACGTCGAGGTCGTAGATGAACTTCTTGAGGTTGAGCGGCTGGTCGACCGACGAGACGTGCTCGGCCGACACCGTGGTGCCGCGGATGACGAAGAGGTCGACACCGGCGGCGACGACGGTCTCGTAGAGCTCCTGGGTGCGCTGGGGGGTGAGCGCGCCGGCGACGGTGACGCCCGCGGCGCGGATCTCGGCGAGCCGGTCGCGCACCAGCTCGGGCTTGATGGGCTCGGCGTACAGCTCCTGCATGCGGCGGGTCGCGGCGGCCTTCTCGAGGCCGGCGATCTCGGCCAGCAGCGGCTCGGGGTCGTCGTAGCGGGTCCACAGGCCCTCGAGGTCGAGCACGCCCAGGCCGCCGAGCTGGCCGAGCATGATGGCCGTGCGCGGGCTCACGACCGAGTCCATCGGGGCGCCCAGCACCGGGATGTCGAAGCTGAAGGCATCGATCGTCCACGCGGTCGAGACGTCCTCGGGGTTGCGGGTGCGCCGCGAGGGCACCACCGCGATGTCGTCGAACGTGTAGGCGCGGCGTGCGCGCTTGGCCCGGCCGAGCTCCATGTCCATGCTCACCCGACCAGCCTACCGGGCGGGCTTCCCGCCGCCCGAAGCCCCGTCCGCGGCCGGCCTTCCATCCGGGTTTGGGGCGCGCCGCGCGCGTTCACCTCGGGTTTGGGGCGCGCCGCGCGCGTTCACCCCAGGTTTGGGGCGCGCCGCGCGCGTTCACCCCAGGTTTGGGGCGCGCCGCGCGCGTTCACCCCAGGTTTGGGGCGCGCCGCGCGCGTTCGGGGCGTACGCGGTGCGCCCCGAACGGGCGTGAGGCGCCCCAAACCCGGCGGGGTGAGGTCGGGGCCGGGACTGGGGCGGATGACGGATGCCGCGGGGCGAGGCATCCGTCACTCGCGCGCGGATCCGGAAACCGGAGTTGTGCACCGTTTCCGGAGCGCACGGCCGCGTCCGATCCGGAAAGCGGCCGGAAGTCCGAATTCCGGATCCGGGAACCGAGCGAGTGGAGGGCGGCCAGGTCCGCCGCCCTGCAATGCGGGATGACGGATGCCGCGGCGCGAGGCATCCGTCACCGCGCCTGGATCCGGAAACCGGAGTTGTGCACCGTTTCCGGAGCGCACCGCCCCCTCGGATCCGGAAAACGGCCGGAAGTCCGAATTCCGGATCCGATAATCAGGCGAGAGGACCGTCCACCAGCCCCTTGCCCCGGTCGGGACCCGCCGGGCTCTCGCAACCATTCCCGGGGTTTGGGGCGCGCCGCGCGCATCTGGGGCGTACGCGGTGCGCCCCAACCCGACGTGATGCGCCCCAACCCGGCGAAGGTTAGGTCGCCAACCCGGGGAAGGTGAGGTCGGGGCGACGACGGAGGCGGGTGACGGATGCCGCGACCCGAGGCATCCGTCACCGCGCTCGCGCGACGCGCGCCTCGTCCCACACCGGCTCGCCGGACTCGAACACCCGGCCGTCCGCCCCGAAGACCAGGAAGCGGTCGAACGACTTCGCCAGCCACCGGTCGTGCGTCACCGCGAGGACGGTCCCCTCGAAGCGGGCGAGGGCGTCCTGCAGCGCCTCGGCCGAGACGAGGTCGAGGTTGTCGGTCGGCTCGTCCAGCAGCAGCAGCGTCGCGCCGGACAGCTCGAGCAGCAGGATCTGGAAGCGCGCCTGCTGCCCGCCCGACAGGCTGCCGAACGCCTGCTCGGCCTGCGCCACGAGCCCGTAGCGGTCGAGCGCGCCGGATGCCGCCTCCCGCGGGAGCCCCGACCGCGCGTCCTCGCCGCGGTGCAAAATGTCCAGCAGCGTGCGGCCTTCGAACTCCGGATGACTGTGCGTCTGCGCGAACCAGCCCGGGACGACGCGCGCCCCGAGCACCGCGCGCCCCGTGTGCGAGACCCGCTCGAGCGCGGCGCCGGTCGTCGTCACGTGTCCGAGCCGGCCGTCGGGGTCGGTGCCGCCGCGGGCGAGCAGCCGCAGGAAGTGCGACTTGCCCGAGCCGTTCGAGCCGAGCACCGCGACGCGGTCGCCGAACCACACCTCGAGGTCGAACGGCTTCATGAGCCCGGTGAGCTCGAGCTGCTCGGCCACCACCGCGCGACGGCCGGTGCGCGACCCTCGCAGGCGGACATCCAGCTCCTGCTGCCGCGGACGCTCCTGCGGCGGCCCCGCCTCCTCGAACTTTCGCAGCCGCGTCTGGGCCGCACGGTAGCGGGAGGTGAAGCTGTCGTTGGCGGTGGCCTTGACCTTGAGCGTCGCGACGAGCTCCTTCAGCTTCGCGTGCTGCTCGTCCCAGCGCCGCCGCAGCTCGTCGAGGCGCGCCATCCGGTCCTCCCGCGCACGGTGGTAGGTGCCGAACCCGCCGCCGTGCACCCACGCCGTGCTCCCGGCGCCGCCCGCCTCGAGCGTCACGATCCGGTCGGCGGCACGCGCGAGCAGCTCCCGGTCGTGCGACACCAGCAGCACCGTCTTCGCGGTCTCGCGCAGACGCTCCTCGAGCCACCGCTTGCCCGGGACGTCGAGGTAGTTGTCGGGCTCGTCCAGCAGCAGGACCTGGTCGGGCCCGCGCAGCAGCGCCTCCAGCGCGAGCCGCTTCTGCTCGCCGCCGGAGAGCGTGGCCAGCTCGCGGAACCGGGCACGGGAGAACGGGATGCCGAGGGCCGCCGTCGTGCACGTGTCCCAGACGGTCTCGTACTCGTAGCCGCCGGCCTCGGCGTAGTCGGCGATGGCGCCCGCGTACCGCATCTGCGTGTCGAGGTCGTCCTGCTCGATGATCGCCGCCTCGGCGTCCTCGAGCTCGCGCGCGGCGCGGCGCACCCGATCGGGGGCGACCGCGATCAGCAGATCGTGCACCGTCTGCCCCGGCTCGCCGTGGCCGACGAACTGGTCCATGACGCCGAGCCCGCCGTCGATCGAGACGACGCCCGAGAGCGCCGGGGTCTCGCCGCGGATGATGCGCAGCAGCGTGGTCTTGCCCACGCCGTTCTGCCCGATGAGCGCGGTCGTCGACCCCTCGCCGACCCGGAACGAGACCTCGTCGAGGAGCGGCCGGCCGTCCGGCAGCGCATACGAGACGGCGGCGATGTCGATGTACCCCACGGTGTTCCTTCACTGCTCCGCGGGACCGGGCGTTCCGGTGGGGAGCCGACCAGACTACCGCAGGACTCCGGTGCGGCTCAGGCCCCCGGCCGCCTCAGCACGCCGGCCGCCCCCGGCCGCCTCAACACCCCGGCCGGCCACGGCCGCCTCAGGCCGCGGCCGCCTCAGGCCGCGGGTGCGGCGTAGCGGCCGGACTTGATCGCCCGTTCCCGTGCCTTGGCCGCTTCGACCTCGCGATTCTTGGGCGGGGCGGTGGCGACGAGATCGTCGAGGAGGTGCTGGGTCACGTGGGCGATGTCGTGCACCGCGCGGTCGAACGCGTCTTGGTTCGCCTTCGAGGGCTTCGTGGTGCCCGCGATCTTGCGCACGTACTGGAGCGCGGCCGCGTGCACCTCGTCGGAGCTCGCCGCCGGCTCGAAGTTGTGGAGCGTGTGGATGTTCCGGCACATGCCCCCGACGATACGCCGCACCCCAGACGGCGGCCAAGGGGCGGCATCCCCCGATCAAACGGCGCCGAGATCGCACCATCTCGCCGAGATCACACGTCGCGGGCGCCAACAACGTGCGTTCTCGACGAGATCACACGATCTCGCCGGAGCGGCCGGCGACAGAGAGTCGACGGATGCCGCCGCGACCCGACGTGCTCGGTCAACCCTTGCCGCGCAACAAGCGGGTGAGCGGCCCGTCGACGAGGAACAGCAGGAACGCCGCCGAGCCGATCCAGGGCGCCAACGCCACGACGGCGCCCGAGATGAGCAGCGCGCTCAGCGAGCCGCGGCCCCACGCGACCGCCTCGTCGTGCGACATGTCGGGGAGCATGACCTCGTGCCGCCGCACCGCCCATCCCCACTGCAGCCAGCTGAAGAGGATCGCGAGGAAGAAGGCGATCGGCATCGCGAGCCTGCCGGCGAGGTACTCGGAGTACTCGGTCGTCAGATTCGTCGCGAACGGCACGAGCACGATGAACAGCAGCCGCGCGTTGTTGAGCCACACCATCGTGGCGTCCACGCGCGCGACGTGCTCGAACTGCTGCACGTGCACCATCCACATCAGGCACAGCAGCACGAAGCTCAGCGCGAAGTTGAGGAAGAGCTCCCACATGCCGCCGACGGCCGCCCACATCTCGGCGTCGGAGCCGACGTCGCCGAGCGAGTGCTGCGTGAGGTCGAGGACGAGCAGCGTGGCCGCGATCGCGAACACCCCGTCGGTGAAGGCCTCCAGCCGCGTGGTGCGCTGCGTCGCGGCGGCGTGCACGCGCTGTCTGATCATGCCGACAGGCTAGCGACTGCGGCGGCCGGCGGACGGATGCCTCGAAGAGGCGTCACCTCTTGTAGTTGGGCGCTTCCACGACGATCTGGACGTCGTGGGGGTGGGACTCCTTGAGGCCCGCGGCCGTGATGCGCACGAACTTCCCCTTGGCCTTGAGCTCCTCGACGGTGCGGGCGCCGACGTAGAACATCGACTGACGCAGGCCGCCGACCAGCTGGTAGGCGACCGCCGAGACCGGGCCGCGGTACGCGACCTGACCCTCGATGCCCTCGGGGATCAGCTTGTCGTCGCTCGGGACGTCGGCCTGGAAGTAGCGGTCCTTCGAATAGGACGTCTTCTTGCCGCGCGTCTGGAGGGCGCCGAGGGATCCCATGCCGCGGTACTGCTTGAACTGCTTGCCGCCCTGGAACACGATCTCGCCCGGCGACTCGTCGGTGCCGGCCAGGAGGGAGCCGAGCATGACGGTGTCGGCACCGGCGACGAGCGCCTTGGCGATGTCGCCGGAGTACTGCAGGCCGCCGTCGGCGATGACCGGGACGCCCGCCTCGCGCGCGGCGAGGGCTGCCTCGTAGATCGCGGTCACCTGGGGCACGCCGACGCCGGCGACCACGCGGGTGGTGCAGATGGAGCCCGGGCCCACGCCGACCTTGACGGCGTCCACGCCGGCGTCGACGAGCGCCTGCGCGCCCTCGCGCGTGGCGACGTTGCCGCCGATCACGTCGATGTGGGCGAACGACTGGTCACCCTTCAGGCGGCGCACCATGTCGATGACGCCGGCCGACTGGCCGTTCGCGGTGTCGACCACGATGACGTCCACGCCCGCGTCGCGCAGCGCCTCTGCGCGCTGCCACGCGTCACCGAAGAACCCGATCGCCGCGCCGACCCGGAGGCGGCCCTGCTCGTCCTTGGTGGCGAGCGGGTACTTCTCGCTCTTGTCGAAGTCCTTGATGGTGATGAGGCCCGCGAGCGTGCCGTCGTCGTCGATGAGCGGCAGCTTCTCGACGCGGTGCCGCGCGAAGAGGGCGATGACCTCGCCGGCGCTGATGCCGACGCGGCCGGTGACGAGGTTCTCGCTCGTCATGACGTCGCGCACCTTGGTGGTCTGGCGCTCGAAGCCCGACACGAACCGCATGTCGCGGTTGGTGACGATGCCGACGAGGCGGCCGCCGTCGTCGACCACCGGGAGACCCGAGATGCGGTAGGTCGCGCAGAGCGTGTTGACCTCTTCGATCGTCGCGTCCGGCGTCGTCGTGATCGGGTCGGTGATCATGCCCGACTCGCTGCGCTTGACGCGGTCGACCATCGACGCCTGCTCCTCGATGGAGAGGTTGCGGTGGATGATGCCGAGCCCGCCCTCGCGGGCGATGGCGATGGCCAGACGCGCCTCGGTGACCGTGTCCATCGCCGCCGAGAGCAGCGGCGTGGCGACCGTGATGCGACGCGTCACGCGGGACGACGTATCGGCCTCGCTCGGGATCACGTCGGTGTGGCCGGGCAGCAGCAGCACATCGTCGTAGGTCAGTCCGACGAAGCCGAAGGGGTCGTTGTGCTCCATGGGGTCTCCTGCGCGCTCGGCGCGTTCTCTCGGGTGTGGACGACGACGGCCGGTGCGCTCGTGACGCTCCGCCTTCGATTCTAAGCGTCCCGCGGGACCGATTCATTCCCCGCAAGAACGGCACGCGCGCCCCGCGCGCGCGAGCGCACGCGCGTCCCGCGGGCCTCGGTTCCGATCGGGTCACGTATCCACAGGTGACCGTAGGCGAAACAGCGCCGACACATTACAGTCGTAGCGTCGTTCATCACGGCCGATGCGACCCGAGCTTCGGTGTCCGCGTGGTGCCGAACTGGAGGTTTTGTGGGTCCTTCGACTGCGATCACGATCAGCAGCCGCCGCTGGATCGTTCTGCTCTTCGGACTGCTGATGGCGGCGGGCATGGTCTTCCTGTCCACCCCCACCGGCGCGCACGCGGACGCCCCCGACACCCCGGGCGCCGACCAGGAGCAGACCGACTACTACTTCGGCGGCGTCGTCACCTTCGAGGGCGAGCCCGTCGAGGGCGTGACGATGTCCATCGAGGGGGGCGGTTTCGACGCCGAGACCGTCACCAACGCCGAGGGCCGCTGGCGCCTGTACGTCCCCGAGAAGGACGACTACGTCCTCACCATCGAGGAGGACACCCTCCCCGAGGGCGTCATCGTCGACCCGGAGCAGCTGCCCGAAGGCACGCAGCCCATCGAGGGCACGAGCGGATCGTTCGAGGTGACGTTCGGCCTGACCAACAGCAAGATCCTCAACCTCTTCCTCGGCGAGGGCGAGCGCGTCGTCGCGACGCAGTTCGACCGGGTCGTCGCACTCGTGATCAACGGCCTGAACTTCGGCCTCCTCCTCGCGCTCGCATCGATCGGCGTCTCACTGATCTTCGGCACGACGGGCCTGACGAACTTCGCCCACGCCGAGATGGTCACCTTCGGTGCCATCGTGGCGCTCGTCTTCGGCACGTTCCTGACGTGGCCGATGTGGATCGTCATCCCGCTGGTGCTCGTGTTCGGCGCGGCCTTCGGGTGGGGCTTGGACGCGGGACTGTGGCGCCCGCTGCGACGCCGCGGCCTGGGCCTGGTGCAGCTGATGATCGTCAGCATCGGCCTGTCGCTCGCGCTGCGCTACACCTTCCAGTTCTTCATCGGCGGCACGAGCTATCAGCTTCCGGGCGCCGGCGCGGCGAAGATCCGCATCATCGGCCCGGTCTCGCTCTCGGTGATCGACATGGCCTCGATGGGCATCAGCATCGTGGTGATCGTCGCCGTCGCGTTCTGGCTCGTGCGCACGCGCGTCGGCAAGGCGACGCGGGCCATCTCGGACAACCCCGGACTCGCCGCGGCCTCCGGCATCGACGTCGACGGGGTCATCCGCATCGTGTGGATGATGTCGGCGGCGCTGGCCGCCCTCGCCGGCGTGCTGTGGGCCTACTTCCGCCCGGGCGTCCGGTGGGACATGGGCGTGCAGATCCTGCTGCTGATCTTCGCCGCGGTCACCCTCGGCGGTCTCGGCACGGCGTTCGGCGCCCTGATCGGCTCGATCATCGTGGGTCTGCTCGTGGAGATCTCCACGCTGTGGCTGCCTCCCGACCTGAAGTACGTGGGCGCGCTGGCCGTGCTCATCCTCGTGCTGCTGGTCAGACCACAGGGAATCCTGGGTCGCAAGGAACGAGTGGGTTAGGGGCCGCGAGATGGATTGGGGACAGATCTTCAACAACACCGCGAGCTGGTTCTTTCAGCCGACGACCATCGCGTACGCGCTGGCTGCCACCGGCCTCGCCGTCCACTTCGGCTACGCTGGCCTGCTCAACTTCGGCATGGCGGGGTTCATGGCGATCGGGGCGTACTCGTACGCGATCTCGATCCTGAGCTTCGGCCTGCCGTGGTGGGTGGGAATCCTGATCGGGATGCTGGGCGCCGTCGTGTTCGCCTTCATCCTCGGTATCCCGACGCTGCGACTGCGCGCGGACTACCTGGCCATCGTGACGATCGCGGCCGCCGAGATCGTGCGTCTGCTGTTCACCACCACGGTGTTCGACGAGTACACGAACTCGGCGGACGGCCTGGGCGGATACCACGCCGGCTTCCGGGCCGCGAACCCGTTCCCCGAGGGCACCTACGGCTTCGGCCCGTGGACGTGGACGGCCGACCAGCTGTGGGTGCGCGTGTTCGGCGCCCTCCTGCTCGCGATCGCGATCTACTTGGTGTGGGCGCTCATGCGCAGCCCGTGGGGGCGCGTGCTGAAGGGCATCCGCGAGGACGAGGACGCGGTGCGGTCACTCGGCAAGAACGTCTTCGCCTACAAGATGCAGGCGCTCATCATCGGCGGCATCTTCGGTGCGCTGGGCGGTGTGGTCTTCGCACTCCCCTCGGCCGTGATCCCCGCCACCTATACGACGTCGCTGACGTTCTTCCTGTGGACGATCCTGCTCCTCGGCGGCGCGGCGACGGTCTTCGGCCCGGCGGTCGGCTCGGTCATCTTCTGGGTCATCATGGCGTTCCTCGACAACGTCCTGCCGGCACTGGCCAGCGAGGGCATCCTGCCGATGACGCCGATCCAGGCCGGCATCCTGCGGTTCATCCTCGTGGGTGTCGCGCTGATGCTGATCGTGATCTTCCGCCCGCAGGGCATCTTCGGAAACAAGAGGGAGCTGACCTTTGTCAAGTAACCCGCCCACCACGCCCGAGCCGGCGCCGCAGGGTCCGGGCGCCGTCCCGCCGGTCCCCCCGGCCGGCACCGGCGCGGTCCCGACCGCTACCGGTTCCATCCGGCGCCCGAAGACCGGCGGACTCGCCAAGGGCGACCCCGTCCCGGGTGTCGCCAAGAGCGACCCGATCCTCATCGTCGACGGGGTGACGCGCCGGTTCGGCGGCCTCACCGCTGTCGACGTCGACCACCTCGAGATCCCCCGCAACGCCATCACGGCGCTCATCGGCCCCAATGGCGCCGGCAAGACGACGCTGTTCAACCTGCTGTGCGGCTTCGACAAGCCGAACTCGGGCGCATGGTCGTTCGACGGCAAGCAGCTGGCCGGCATCCCCTCGTTCAAGGTGGCCCGCATGGGCCAGGTGCGCACGTTCCAGCTGACCAAGTCGCTGTCGCTGCTCACCGTGCTCGAGAACATGAAGCTCGGCGCCACGGCCCAGAAGGGAGAGAACATCTGGGCCAGCATCATCCCGGCGCTCTGGCGCAAGCAGGACGACGGCATCGAAGAGAAGGCGCGTGAGCTGCTGGCGCGCTTCAAGCTCGACGCGAAGGCCGACGACTACGCCGCGTCGCTCTCCGGCGGTCAGCGCAAGCTGCTCGAGATGGCGCGCGCTCTCATGAGCGACCCGACGCTGGTGATGCTGGACGAGCCGATGGCCGGCGTGAACCCCGCGCTGACGGAGTCGCTGCTCGACCACATCCTCGACCTGAAGGACCTCGGCATGACGGTGCTCTTCGTCGAGCACGACATGCACATGGTGCGCCACATCGCCGACTGGGTCGTCGTGATGGCCGAGGGCAAGGTCGTCGCCGAGGGACCGCCCGACACGGTGATGGAGGACCAGGCGGTGATCGACGCGTACCTCGGCAGCCACCAGGACGTCGATCTGGGCGTGGTCACCGGCCGCGTCGCCGGCGAGCTCGACACCTCCGCCGTCCAGCTGCTCGAAGAGATCCGCGAGGCCGAGGAGGCCTCGATCCACGAGGCCGAGGAGGAGTCCAAGTGAGCGCATCGACGGGCGCAGGGTCGCCGACCGCCGCGGGCGCCACCGCGGAGGCGGCCAAGACCGACCGCATCGTGGTGGAGGTCAAGGACCTCACGGCCGGGTACCTGCCCGGCATCAACATCATCAACGGCGCCAACCTGGTCGCCCGCAAGGGTGAGCTGATCGGCATCATCGGCCCGAACGGCGCCGGCAAGTCGACGCTGCTGAAAGCCATCTTCGGCATGGTGAAGGTGCGCGACGGAGACATCACCGTCGACGGCGAGAGCGTGGTCGGGCTGAAGTCCGACAAGCTCGTGCAGCGCGGCGTCGGCTTCGTGCCGCAGACCAACAACGTCTTCCCCTCGCTCAGCATCGAGGAGAACCTGCAGATGGGCCTGTACCAGCGCCCGAAGGTGTACGCCGAGCGCCTCGAGTTCGTCACCGGCATCTTCGCCGAACTGGGCAAGCGCCTCAAGCAGCGGGCCGGCTCACTCTCCGGCGGTGAGCGGCAGATGGTCGCGATGTCGCGCGCGCTCATGATGGACCCGTCGGTGCTGCTGCTGGACGAGCCCTCGGCCGGTCTGTCGCCCGTGCGCCAGGACGACGCGTTCATCCGCGTCTCCGACATCAACAAGGCGGGGGTGACGACCATCATGGTCGAGCAGAACGCCCGTCGCTGCCTGCAGATCTGCGACCGCGGCTACGTCCTCGACCAGGGCCGCGACGCGTACCACGGCACCGGCCGCGAGCTGCTGAACGATCCGAAGGTCGTCGGCCTCTACCTCGGCACACTGGGCACCGAGGGGCACTGACCCCACGCCTGCACCAAGAGCGGAGCGGATGCCTCGGAGAGAGGCATCCGCTCCGCCTCTTCGTGTGCGCGCGCGGCATCCCCGGCCAACCGGGGCGACAACGGCAGAGGGCCCCGGATCGCTCCGGGGCCCTCTGGTGTCGACTGACCCGAATCAGTTGATGCGGGTGTGCGTGTTGTCGGCGCCGTACTCGAAGATGCCGATCGACGCCTCGGTCGGATCGCCGTTCTCGTCGAACGTGACGTTGCCCGAGTAGCCGTCGTAGTCGGCGGTGCCGCCGTCGAGGATGATGTCGGCGCACTCCTCGAACGAGGTGCACTTCTCACCCTCGCCGCTGCCGCCCGAGACCTCCTGCAGCTTGCCGGCGATGTCGGCCGGGTCGTTGGAGTTGGCTGCGAGTGCGGCCAGCGCCAGGAGCACGACGGCGTCGTACGACTCAGCGGCGTAGTTGAGGTCGGCGAGCTCTTCGTTGCCCTCGCCGGTCCACCACTCGTTGAGGCGCTCGATGAAGTCGTCCTCGAGAGCGGGTCCGGGCTGCGTGCCCTTCGAGCCCTCGATGCTCACCGGCATCTCGTCGCCCCACTGGCTGGTGTTGCCGTCGACGAAGTAGAAGTTGCCTCCGTCGAAGCCCTCCGCCACGATGGCCGGCACGATCGTCGAGGTCTCGACGAAGCCGATCACGGCGATCGCGTCGGGGCTCTCGGCGAGCACCGCGCTGACCTGCGCGTCGAACGTGGTGTCGGTCGCGTTGTACGCCTGGCTGGCGACGACCTCTCCACCGGCGGCCTCGAAGTTCTCGGTCAGCGCCGCCTCGAGACCCGTGCCGTACGCGTCGTTGAGGTAGATGATGCCGAGGCTCTGGTGGCCGTCCTCGGCGATCAGGTTGCCGAGCACCTCACCCTGGAGCAGGTCGCTGGGAGCGGTGCGCCAGTAGAGGTTGTCGTCGTCCCACGTGGTGAAGTCCGGCGAGGTGTTGGCCGGGGAGAACGTGATGACGCCCGCGGCGACCGCCTGGTCGAGGAACAGCTTGGTCACACCGGACGAGGCGGCGCCGATGAGCGCCTGAACGTCGTTGCCCAGCAGGCGCGGGACGGTGGTCTCGTAGGCCTTGTTGTCGGGGTCGCCCGAGTCGCCGAACTCCACGTCGACCGTGATGCTCTTGGCGGCCTCGTTGATGTCGGCCGCGGCGAGGCCGACACCGGCCTCCTCGGGCGGGCCGAGGAACGCCAGGGCTCCGGTCTGCGGAAGGACCGTGCCGATGTTCAGCGAGAGTTCCTCGCGGTCCTCGCTGGGGGCACTGGTCTCGCCTCCGCCGGTGTCACCGCCGCCGGTGCAACCGGCGAGGACGAGGGCGCTGGCGCCGGCGAGCGCGATGCCACCGAGGACGGTGGCCTTGCGCGAGCGGGTGAAGACGCTCATGTTGCTCCTTGCTGTATGTATGTGGGCGCGGCTCGGGCGCCCGACCCAATGCGATAAACCTAACCGCGCCGGAGGGCGCGCAGTGTTGCCATTCGTTAACGATGTGTAACGCGTGTGACCGGGGCATTCCGTTCCGATAACGGCCCGCGGCGCCACCATACCCCCCAGCGGTATAGACTGGCCATCGAGGTACCCCACAGGGGTATCACCCACCGGTTCCAAGAGAGGGAAGACATGACTGAGGCCGAGTACAAGGTGACGGGCATGAGCTGCGGGCACTGCGAGGCATCCGTGCGCGGCGAGGTGTCCAAGCTCGCCGGCGTCGAGGACGTCCACGTCAGCGCCGCCGCCGGCACCCTGAAGATCGTGTCCTCCGCCGAGCTCGCCGACGAGGCGGTCATCGCCGCGGTCGACGAGGCCGGCTACACCGCGGTCCGCGCCTGATGGCCCCCGCCTCGGCCCCGGCCGCCCGGATCGAGCTCGAGATCGGCGGCATGACGTGCGCGTCCTGCGCCTCGCGGATCGAGAAGCGGCTCAACCGGCTCGACGGGGTCGAGGCATCCGTCAACTACGCCACCGAGAAGGCGGTCGTGCGGGGCCCCTCGGGCCTCGACGCGCAGACGCTCATCGACGAGGTCGTCAAGACCGGCTACACCGCGGCGGTGCCCGCTCCCCCCGTGGAGGACGCGACCGCGTCCGAGGAGGCGGATCCCGAGCTGCGCGCGCTGCGGCAGCGGCTGATCGGATCGATCGTGCTGTCGGTGCCGGTGATCCTCATGGCGATGATCCCGCCGCTGCAGTTCACGTACTGGCAGTGGGCGTCGCTCGCCCTGGCCGCCCCGGTCGTGGTGTGGGGCGCGTGGCCCTTCCACCGCGCGGCGTGGGTCAACCTCCGCCACGGCGCAGCGACCATGGACACGCTCATCTCGCTCGGCGTGTCGGCGGCCTTCCTGTGGTCGGTGTACGCGCTGTTCCTGGGGCACGCCGGCATGCCCGGGATGACGCACACGTTCGAGTGGTCCGTCACCCCGAGCGACGGTGCGGGCGACATCTATCTCGAGGTCGCCGCGGGCGTCACCACCTTCGTGCTGGCGGGCCGGTACTTCGAGCAGCGCTCGAAGCGGCGCGCGGGTGCGGCGCTGCGGGCCCTCCTCGAGATCGGCGCGAAGGACGTCGCCGTGCTGCGGCCGACCGCCGCGGGCGCGACGGAGGTGCGCGTGCCTATCGCCGAGCTGCGCGTCGGCGACGAGTTCGTGGTGCGGCCCGGCGAGAAGATCGCCACCGACGGCGTCGTGGCATCGGGGACGTCGGCCGTCGACGCCTCGATGGTCACCGGCGAGTCCGTGCCCGTCGAGGTCGTGCCCGGCGACGCGGTCGTCGGCGCCACCGTCAACGCCGGCGGGCGGCTCGTGGTGCGCGCGACCCGCGTGGGCGACGACACGCAGCTCGCCCAGATGGCGCGCCTGGTCGAGGAGGCCCAGTCCGGCAAGGCGCAGGTGCAGCGCCTGGCCGACCGGATCTCCGGGGTCTTCGTGCCTGTCGTGCTGCTGCTCGCGCTCGGCACGCTCGTGGCATGGCTGCTCACCGGCGCCCCGGCATCCATGGCCTTCACCGCCGCCGTCGCGGTGCTGATCATCGCGTGCCCCTGCGCGCTCGGTCTCGCCACCCCCACCGCGCTCCTCGTGGGCACCGGCCGCGGCGCGCAGCTCGGCATCCTCATCAAGGGGCCCGAGGTCCTGGAGTCCACGCGCACCGTCGACACCGTCGTGCTCGACAAGACCGGCACGGTCACGACCGGCCGGATGGCTCTCGTCGACGTGGTGGTCGCGTCGCAGACGGGGCAGACGGATGCCGCGCCATCCGGTCGCTCTCAGCTCCTCCGTCTCGCGGGTGCGCTCGAGCACGCGTCCGAGCACCCGATCGCGCAGGCGATCGCCCGCGCGGCCGCCGATGAGACCGGACCGCTCGCCGACGTCGAGGCGTTCCAGAACGTGCCGGGGAAGGGCGTCTCGGGCGTCGTGGACGGCCACGCCGTGCTCGTCGGACGCGAAGCGCTCCTCACCGACTGGTCGCTCGCGCTGCCCGCCGATGTCGCCGCGGCCAAGGCATCCGCCGAGGCGCTCGGGCGCACCGCCGTGCTGGTCGCCGCGGACGGCGCCGTGCGAGGACTCCTCGTGGTGGCCGACCAGGTGAAGCCGACGAGCGCCGAGGCCGTCGCGCAGCTGCGCGCGCTCGGGCTCACGCCGGTGCTGCTCACCGGAGACAACGCCGCCGCGGCGCGCGCGATCGCCGACGAGGTCGGCATCGAGCGCGTCACCGCCGAGGTGCTCCCGCACGACAAGGTCGCCGTCATCGAGGCGCTGCAGGCGGAGGGCCGCGTGGTCGCGATGGTCGGCGACGGCGTCAACGACGCCGCCGCCCTCGCTCAGGCAGACCTGGGACTCGCGATGGGGACGGGGACGGATGCCGCGATCGAGGCATCCGACATCACGCTCGTCCGCGGCGATCTGCGCAGCGCCGCCGACGCGATCCGGCTCTCGCGGGCCACGCTCGGCACCATCAAGGTGAACCTGTTCTGGGCGTTCGCGTACAACGTCGCCGCGATCCCCCTCGCGGCCCTCGGGCTGCTGAACCCTATGATCGCCGGAGCGGCGATGGCCTTCTCGAGCGTCTTCGTCGTGGGCAACAGCCTGCGGCTGCGCCGGTTCCAGAGCCTCTCCACCCGTCACCGCTGAAGGAGTCCGACATGACCGACACCACCCTCGCGCCTTCGCCCGCCGGAGAGCACTCCCACCACGGCTACATCACCGACAAGGACAAGTACCTCAACCGCCTGAAGCGCATCGAGGGTCAGGCCCGCGGCATCCACAAGATGGTGGAGGACGAGAAGTACTGCATCGACATCCTCACGCAGATCAGCGCCCTGACCTCGGCGCTCGAGGCCGTCGCGGTCGGGCTCCTCGACGACCACCTGCGCCACTGCGTCGTGGACGCGGCTCGCCTGGGCGGCCCCGAGGCCGACGCGAAGATCACCGAGGCCTCGCAGGCCATCGCACGCCTCGTGCGCTGAGCTGAGCGACGAGGCCTCACGCGGCGGCGCGCATGCGCCGGGCGTGGAGGATCGAGTCGACCGTCAGCACCGAGAGGGCGAGCCACACCAGCCCGAAGCCGATCCACCGCTCCAGCGGCATCGGCTCCCCGAGCACCAGCCACCCCACGAGGAACTGCAGGATGGGCGCCACGAACTGCAGCAGCCCGATCGTCGTGAGCGAGACCCGGCGGGCGCCCGCGGCGAACAGCAGCAGGGGGATCGCGGTGACGATGCCCGCCAGGCTCAGCAGCACGGCGTGCGGCCAGCCGGCGGCGCCCATCGTGAGCCCCTCCGTCACGCCGACGATCACGAGGACCGCCACCGCGATCGGGGTCAGCCACAGCGTCTCGAGGGTGAGGCCGCTGACGGCATCCACCGACGGCCCGACCTTCTTCTTGACCAGGCCGTACACGCCGAACGACACCGCGAGGGTGAGGGCGATCCACGGGAAGGCGCCGTAGCCGACGACGATCACGGTGACCGCCGCCGCGGCGATACCGATGGCGACCCACTGCGTCGGCCGCAGGCGCTCCCGCAGCACGAGCACCGCGAGCAGCACGGTGGCGATCGGGTTGATGAAGTAGCCGAGGCTCGTCTCGATGACGTGCCCGGTCAGCGCGCCGTAGATGAAGACCTGCCAGTTGACGTAGATGACCAGGCCCGCGATCACGGTCAGCCCGAGGACCCGCGGCTGCCGGAAGATGGCGACGAGCCGGGGCCACGTGCGCGTCACCGTGAGCAGCAGCGCGCAGAACGCGAGCGACAGCAGGATGCGCCACGCCACGATCTCCCACGGCCCGGTGGGAGCCAGCAGCAGGAAGTACAGCGGCAGGAAGCCCCACAGCAGGTACGCCGAGAACGTGTAGATCCCGCCCACCGAGCGCTCCCGCGCCTCGGCGACGCGGACGGCGCCGGTGCTGGTGGTGACCCCGAGGTCCAGCGCCGTGGAGTCGTCGAGCCCGTCCGCCTCGGCGCGTGCGGGGAGGCGGGACTGCTCGTGACTCACCGGGTCAGCCTACGCCCGCCCGACGCGGGCGGCGCGGGGATGAGCCCGGCACACGGCGAGAGGGCCGGATGCCGAAGCATCCGACCCTCTCGGTTCGCGCAGCGCGCGGGACTCAGCGGACGACGACCGCCAGGACGTCGCGGGCCGACAGGACGAGGAACTCGTCGCCGCCGAACTTGACCTCGGTCCCGCCGTACTTGCTGTAGATCACGCGGTCGCCGACGGCGACGTCGAGCGGGATGCGGTTGCCGTTGTCGTCGATACGACCCGGGCCCACCGCCACGACCTCGCCCTCCTGGGGCTTCTCCTTGGCGGTGTCGGGGATGACCAGACCGCTGGACGTGGTCTGCTCGGCCTCGACCTGCTTGATGACGATGCGGTCCTCGAGCGGCTTGATGGAAACCGACACGGTCTACCTCTTCCTTCTTGAGACTAAGACTCGTTAGCACTCTGCCCTTGAGAGTGCTGATGTCAGTCTAGGCAACCGGCTGGCACTCACGCAACGTGAGTGCCAACGGAGGACGTCGTGTGACGGCGGAAGTAGGCTCGGCGGGTGGAGATGTCCGAACTGGAGGCGCTGCTGACGCCCGAGGGCCTGCGGCTGCTCGACGCGATGGCGCCGGTGGAGTCCTCCGACGACGTCGCCCGCGCGGTCACGCGCCTGCGCCGCGAGGGGCACTCCCCCGACCTGGTGTCGGCGGTCGTCGGCCAGGCGCGCCTGCGCACCCGGGCGACCGCGAAGTTCGGCGATCTCGCCGCCCGGATGCTCTTCACGCGCGCAGGCCTCGAGCAGGCCACGCGCCTGCCGATCGCGGTCCGCCACGCGGCCCGCTTCCGCGAGGCGGGCTTCGCGCACGTCGCCGACCTCGGGTGCGGCATCGGCGGCGACGCGCTCGGGCTCGCGGGGCTCGGCCTGAGGGTCACGGCCGTCGAAGCCGACGAGGTGACTGCCGGCATCGCCGCCTACAACCTCGCTCCGTTCGGCGCGGACGCCGAGGTGCGCCACGGCACCGCCGAGACGGCCGACCTCGCCGGCGTCGACGCGGTGTGGCTCGACCCGGCGCGTCGCACCGCCGGGCATACCGAGACGGCGCGCACGCGCCCCGAGGACTGGTCACCGCCGCTCGACTGGGTGTTCGACCTCGCGCACCGCATGCCGGCCGGCGTGAAGCTCGGCCCCGGGCTGGACCGCGAGTCCATCCCCGACGACGTCGAAGCCCAGTGGGTGAGCGCGGACGGCTCCACGGTCGAGCTCGTGCTGTGGTCGGGCGCCCTGGCGCGTGCGGGCGTGCGACGCGCGGCGCTGGTCATGCGCGGCGAGTCCGTCCACGAGCTGACCAGCGGGGCGGATGCCTCGGACGAGCCGGTCCGCGAGCTCGGGGCGTACCTGCACGAGCCCGACGGCGCGGTGATCCGCGCGCGGCTCATCGGCGACGTCGCGCGCTCGCTGGGGGCGGGGATGCTCGACGAGCACATCGCCTACCTGACGTCGGACGCCGCGCTGACGTCGCCGTTCGTGTCGACCTTCCGCGTGCGCGAGACGCTCCCGGCCGATGAGAAAGCCCTCGCGAAGGCGCTGCGGGAGCGGGGTATCGGGCGCCTCGAGATCAAGAAGCGGGGCGTCGACGTCGACCCGGCGACGTTGCGGACACGGCTGAAGCTGCGCGGCAGCGAGGCGGCGACGCTGATCCTGACGCGGATCGGCACCCGCCGGACCGCGATCCTCGCCGACCGCGTCTGACCCAGCCAGGCCGCCCGGTCGGGGCCTGGCCTCGTCAGCGTCCGATTCCGTCGGACCCTGCCGCGTCAGCCGAAGAGGTTGGCCCGCATCGCGGCGAAGAGCAGCCACCCCCCGCTGTAGAGGATCGAGACCGTGCCGAGCGCGATCGCCCACACCGCGACGGCCCGGCTCTCGAGCGGGCGGCGCAGCGCGATGATCGCCGAGACGACGGCGACCAGGCCGATGGGGAAACCCCAGCCGACGAACAGCGACACGATCAGCCCGATGATGCCGAAGGCGAGCGCCCAACCGGCGAGCCCGCGGCTGAACGCGTCGTCGTCGGGAGCCACCCAGTCGCCGGCGTCGGCCGAGAATTCGCCGCCCGGCTCGGCGGGCGCCGTCTCGACGGTCACCGGGACGGGCGCCGTCGGAAGGCGCGAGAACCCGCCGCGATGCTCACCGGGAAGCGGCGACGCCTCCTGCGCGAGCTCGACGTCCGGCGACGGCGCCTCCACCGTCGCCCCGCCGGTCCCGGCCGGCGCCTCAGTCGTCATCCCGCCGGCCGCGGCCGCCGCCTCGGCACCGCCACCGACGACCCGGCCGTCGGCGGGACGCGCCGGGGATTCCGGCGCGGCGGGAGGCGGCATCCGCTCGTCGCCTGTCATGCCCGCTCCGCGACCTGGATGTCGGTGACCGGCAGGGTGGAGTCGGCGCCGAACTCGAGGGTCGACGGCGGGCGGCCCGCCATGATGAGCTCCGACGTCAGCGCCGCGATCATGGCGCCGTTGTCGGTGCACAGCGACAGCGGCGGGATCCGCACCGTCACGCCCTCGGCGGCCGCCCGCTCGAGGGCGACGTCACGCAGGCGGCGGTTGGCGATCACGCCGCCGCCGAGCAGCAGGCGGGGCACGCCGTGGTCGCGGCACGCCGCCAGCGCCTTCGTGACGAGCACGTCGACGACGGCCTCGCGGAAGCTCGCCGCGACGTCGGCGACCGGCACCTCCTCGCCCGCGGCACGGCGCTGCTCCACCCACCGGGCGACCGCGGTCTTCAGCCCCGAGAACGAGAAGTCGTAGCGGTGGTTCGCCATGTCGGACGCCCGCGACAGCCCGCGGGGGAACGTGATCGCGTGCGGGTCGCCGGATGCCGCGGCGCGGTCGATCTCGGGACCTCCCGGGTAGGGCAGCCCGAGCAGCCGCGCGACCTTGTCGAACGCCTCGCCGGCAGCGTCGTCCATCGTCTCGCCGAGCAGTTCGACGTCGCTCGTGAGGTCGCGGACGAGGAGGAGCGAGGTGTGGCCTCCGCTCACGAGCAGCGCGACGGTGGGGTACTCGAGCGGCGGCGCCTCGGAATCCAGGATGTCGGCGGCGATGTGGCCGACGAGGTGGTTGACGGCGTAGAGCGGCTTGTCCAACGACACCGCGAGCGCCTTGGCCGCACCGACGCCGACCATGAGGGCGCCGGCAAGTCCCGGTCCGCTCGTCACCGCGACGGCGTCCAGGTCGGCCAGGGCCACGCCGGACTCGGCGAGCGCCGCCTCGATCGCCGGCTGCAGCGCCTCCAGGTGCGCGCGCGCCGCGACCTCGGGAACGACGCCGCCGTAGCGGGAGTGCTCGTCCATGGAGCTGGCGATCGTGTTCGACAGCAGCGTGCGCCCGCGGACGATCCCGATGCCCGTCTCGTCGCAGCTCGTCTCGATTCCGAGCACGAGCGGCTCGGCCGGGAACGTCGATGCGCTCACGTGCACACTCCCCCCTCCCAGGCCCCGCCGCTCCGGAATTCGGAGGTCCCGCCGTTTTCCGGATCCTGGGGGCGATCCGCTCCGGAAAGCGTGCGATCGTCCGAAGTCCGGATCGCGGACTCAGCCGGAGCGGACGGATGCCGCGCCGCGGCCCAGCCGCGCAGGTCGAGCTTCATCACCACGGCGTCGACGTCGTCGGGCTGGTAGTAGCGGGGCTTGCGTCCGATCTCGAGGAAGCCCTCCGAGGCGTACAGCGCCTGGGCGACCGGGTTGTCGGCGCGGACCTCGAGGAACACCTCGACCACGCCGCGTCGGCGGGCCTCGTCGAGGAGGGCCCGAAGAAGGGCCCGGCCGCGACCACGGCCCCGCGACGCCTCGGCGATCGCGATGGTCTGGACGTCGGCATCCTTCGCGCTCTTCACCGCCCGCAGGCCGGCGTAGCCGAGCAGCCGGCCGGCCTCCTCGTCCACGACGTACCAGCCGTGCGGCGACGCGAGCTCCTCGCGCATCATCGCCTCCGACCACGCGTCGGTGGGGAACGAGGCGCGCTCGAGCGCCATGATGGCGGCGAGGTCGTCGCCCGTGGCGGCGCGGAGGGTCACGCGATCACCCGCTTGGGCGCGAGCGAGGGCGTCACGTCGGGCGAGCGCAGGTACAGCGCGTCGGCGGACGCGAGGCTGCGCCCGGCGGCGAGGGCGCGGGCCGCCGCGAGCGCGAGCATGGCGGCGGGGATGCGATCGGCGTCGCGCCGCGCGGCGCCCAGGCCGGCGAGCACGCCGTCGAGATCGTCGCGCGGGGCGAGTGCGGGCTCGGCGGTGCGGATCGGCAGGCCGTCGTCGTCGATGCCGCGGTACACGGTGTAGGCGAACTCGCGCCGGCGGGCGTCGGTCACCACCGCGAAGGTGCCGGCGTCGGCGTCCTCGGCGCCGGTGGCGTATCCCCAGTCCGTGGTCAGCGCGGTGTGCAGCAGGAGCTCGAGCGCGACGGCGTCGTGGCTGGGCACGGGCACGACCGGCACGCCGCGGCCGAGCGCGAACGTGCGCGCGGCGGCGATGCCCACGCGAAGGCCGGTGAACGGCCCCGGCCCCATGCCCGCGGCGACGTGCGTGATCCGGGAGGGATCGACGGATGCCTCCGAGAGCGCCCGCTCGATGAGCGTGCCGATGACCTCGGCATGACCGCGCGGGTCGGGGCTCTGCACCTCCGAGCGGATGACGCCGTCGAGCTCGACCACCGCCACTGCGGAGCCGAGCGAGGTGTCGATGCCCAGGATCACCCTTCCAGGGTAGTCGGCCGTCCTCGGGCGTCGGCTACGGGCGCCGGGCGATCGACACCCGCCGGGGGCTGTCGGCGTCGAGCTCGGCATCGTGGGCGGTCGTGCCGCACGCGGTGTCGACGCCGCGGCCGTGCCACTCGCGCTCGATCTCGACGTCCCACCAGTGATCCCTGATGCCGTCGACGAGCCCCCTTCCCCACTCGACGATCACGACCGAGCCGTCGAAGTCGATGTCGAGGTCGTCGAGCTCCGCGGCGGAGCCGAGCCGGTAGGCGTCCACGTGCACCAGCGGCGCGCCGCCGGAGAGCGAGGGATGCGTGCGCGCGAGGACGAACGTCGGGCTCTGGACGGGTCCGCGCACGTCGAGGCCGCGGCCGATGCCGCGCGTGAGCGTCGTCTTGCCCGCCCCGAGGAGGCCGGTGAGCACCACCATGTCGCCCGGGCGCAGCATCCGTCCCATCTCCTCGCCGAGCGCCTCCATCGCCTCGGGCGAGGTGATCTCGCGGGTGCCCGCCAATGCGTCGATTCCCTGGGTCGCCTTCACGCCGGGTGCAACACCCGGTGCGCCGTCGTCGTTCCCGGTCATGGCGTCGTCGCCGGTCATTCCGACACCTGCCGCCGCGCCACGCGGGGTCCGACCCGCGTCACGATCTCGTAGTTGATCGTGCCGGCGGCATCCGCCCATTCCGTCGCCGACGGCGCCCCCAGGGTCGGGTCGCCGAAGAGCACCGCCTCGTCGCCGACCGAGACCGGGTGGTCGCCGACGTCCACGACGAACTGGTCCATCGCGATCCGCCCGGCCACCGTGAACCGGCGCCCGCCGATCAGCACGGGGCCTGCGCCGGACGCCTGGCGGGGGACGCCATCGGCGTAGCCGAGCGGGACCAGCGCGAGCGTCGTCTCGCGGTCGGTGCGGTAGTCGTAGCCGTACGACACGCCCTTGCCGGCGGGCACGCGGCGCACCGCCGCCACCGCGCCGCGCAGGGTCATCGCGGGGCGCAGGCCGAGGTCGGCCGACGTGCGGTCGTCGAACGGCGAGAGCCCGTACAGCCCGATGCCGATGCGCACGCACCCGAGCCGCGACTCGGGCAGGTCGATCGCGGCGTGCGTCGCCGCGATGTGCCGCAGCGGCGGGGCGAGCCCCAGCGAGGCGGCCACCCCCACGCCCTCCTCGAACGCCGTCAGCGCCGCACGGTCGTCGGCGGCCGAGGCGTTGGAGAGATGGCTGAAGAGCGCGATCACGCGGATGCGGCCGATGCGCTCCAGGCGCGCCGCCTCGGCGAAGACGACGCGGTAGTCGTCGGGCGCGATGCCGTTGCGCGAGAGGCCGGTCTCGAGCTTCAGGTGGACGCCGACGGGACGGTCGCCGGATGCCGCGGCCGCAGCCTTCTGCAGCTGGCCGAGGTTCGAGATGCCGAGCTCGATGCCGAGGGCGGCCGCCGCGGCGAAGTCGGCGTCCGGCGCGTGCAGCCACGCGACGATCGGGGCATCGATGCCGGCACGGCGCAGCGCCAGCGCCTCGGTGATGTCGGAGACCCCCAGGCGCGCGGCGCCGCCGGCCAGCGCGGCGTTGGCGGATCGCACGGCGCCGTGCCCGTAGCCGTCGGCCTTGACCACCGCGATGATCTCCGAGCCGGTGAGCCGGCGGAGATGCCGCACGTTGTCCTCGATCGCGCCGACGTCGACCGTCGCCTCGCGCAGGGCGCCGGCGGGCAGGCGGCTCATGCGCGGTCCCCTGTGGTGTCGGGGGCGTCGCCGATGCCGGTGTCGTCTGACGCGACGCCGGGGGCGGACTCCGCGATGACATAGGCGGTCGCGAGGCCCGCGTCGTGCGAGAGCGACAGGTGCAGGGCGGTGATCCCCCGCTCGGCGATGACGGCGGCCGTCGAGCCGCAGAGTGAGAAGACGGGGCGACCGGATGCCTCGGACGCGATCTCGATCTCGGTCCAGTGCACGCCGTCCGAGCCGCCGAGCGCCTTGATGAGCGCTTCCTTGGCGGCGTAGCGGGCCGCGAGCGAGTGCGGCTTGAGCACGCGCTCCGCGTCCGAGAAGAGGCGCTCGACGAGCCGGGGGGTGCGCTCGATGGTCCGCTCGAACCGCGGGATGTCGACCAGGTCGACGCCGATCCCGACGATCATGTGGTCCTCCTGCCGCCGCGGACGCGGCATCCGCCAGACTATCGCGCCGCGACGGCCGCACCTCCCCCGCCGACCCTTGCCCGCCGACCTTTGCCCGCCGACCTTTGCCCGCCGACATCGCGGTTACTCGGCGAACGACCACGACATCGGCGCCGATAGCGTGCGATCTCGCCGAGTACGCGGTTACTCGACGGTGTGTGAGGTCGGGAGGGCGCGACGGGACGCGACGACGCCGGGACCGGAGCGCGAGGGCCGGATGCCGCTACTCGACCGTGACGGACTTCGCGAGGTTGCGGGGCTGGTCGACGTCGAGGCCCTTCGCCGTGGCGAGGCCCATCGCGAAGATGTGCAGCGGCACGACCGCGAGGAGCGGCTCGAAGAAGGGTCCGGCGAGCGGGATGCGCAGCACCTCGTCGGCCTTGGGCAGCACGGCGGCATCGCCCTCCTCCGCGATCGCGATGACCCGGGCGCCGCGCGCCCGGATCTCCTCGATCGAGGAGATGACCTTCTTGTGCATCTCCGCCGACTGGCGCGGCGACGGCACGATGACGAACACCGGCTGGCCGGGCTCGATGAGTGCGATGGGTCCGTGCTTGAGCTCGCCGGCGGCGAAGCCCTCGGCGTGGATGTAGGCGAGCTCCTTGAGCTTGAGCGCGCCCTCGAGCGCGATCGGGTAGCCCACGTGGCGTCCGAGGAAGAGCACCGAGCGGGTGTCGGCCATCCAGTGCGCGAACTGCTCGATGCGCGGCTGCTCGCGCTCGAGGATCTGCGAGATCTTTCCCGGGATCGCCTCGAGCTCGCGCACGTGGTCGCGCGCGTCGGCGGCGCTGACCGCCCCGCGGATGCGCCCGATGTGCAGACCCATGAGGTACAGCGCGGTGATCTGGGCGACGAACGCCTTCGTCGAGGCGACCGCGACCTCAGGACCCGCGTGCGTGTACACGATCGCGTCGGACTCGCGCGGGATCGTCGCGCCCTGGGTGTTGCAGATCGACAGCGTCTTGGCGCCGCGCTCGCGCGCGTACTTGACGGCCATCAGCGTGTCCATCGTCTCGCCCGACTGCGAGATCGAGACCACCAGGGTGTCGGCGCCGATCACCGGGTCGCGGTAGCGGAACTCGTGGGCGAGCTCGACGTCCACGGGGATCCGCGTCCACTGCTCGATCGCGTACTTGCCGACCTGGCCGGCGTACGCCGCGGTGCCGCAGGCGATCACGATGATGCGCGAGATGCCGTGGAAGAGCTCGTCGAGGCCGTCGAGCTCGGGGATGACGACCTCGCCGTCGCGCACGCGGCCGCGCAGCGTGTTGGCCACGGCCTCCGGCTCCTCCGAGACCTCCTTGGCCATGAACGACGACCAGCCGCCCTTCTCGGCGGCGGCGGCATCCCAGGTGACCTCGAACGGCTCGACCTCGACGGGGTTGCCCGAGAAGTCGGTGACCTCGACGCCGCCGGGCGTGATCGCGACGATCTGGTCCTGGCCGATCGCCAGGGCGTTGCGGGTGTGCTCGACGAAGGCGGCGACATCGGAGCCGAGGAAGTTCTCGCCCTCGCCGAGGCCGATCACCAGCGGCGAGTTGCGGCGGGCGCCGACGACGAGACCGGGCTGGTCCTCGTGCATGGCGAGGAGCGTGAAGGCGCCCTCCAGGCGCGAGACCACGGCGCGGAAGGCGGTGACGAGGTCGCGCGTGCGGCGGTACTCGCGGCCCAGCAGCACCGCGGCGACCTCGGTGTCGGTCTCGCTGCGGAACGTGAAGCCGTCGGAGAGCAGCTCGTCCTTCAGCTCGGCGAAGTTCTCGATGATGCCGTTGTGGATGACGGCGAGCTTGTCGTCGTCGGCGAGGTGCGGGTGGGCGTTGCCGTCGGTGGGGCCGCCGTGCGTCGCCCAGCGGGTGTGCCCGATGCCGGTGGTCCCGTCGGCGAGCGGGTGCGCGGCGAGGTCGTCGCGGAGCACCTTCAGCTTGCCGGCGCGCTTGCGCATGCCCAGGCCCCCGTCGCCGTCGATGACGGCGATGCCCGCGGAGTCGTAGCCGCGGTACTCGAGCCGCGAGAGCCCGGAGATCAGAACGGCCTGGCTCTGGCGAGGGCCCACGTATCCGACGATTCCACACATGCCGACAATGGTAAGCGCGGCGGTTTGCGAGGAGACTGAACGAATAGCGGATGCCGCGGCGCGCGGCATCCGTCACCGTCCGCGTCGCGGGGCTCGTCGTCAGCCGGTGGGGCGTCGCGTGCGGTCGAAGCGCAGTCCGCTCTCGCCCTCGCCGGCGGCGGGGCGCACCGAGCGGGCGGTCCACTGCACCCACGAGCCGTCGGCGCGGCGTGCCAGTCGCGGGGTCCGCTGCACCCGCACCCCCTGCCGCGGGACTTCGCCGGCGAAGATGATCCGCTGCTGCTCCTCCGACAGCAGCACGCCCGCCGGCTGCACCGTCTGGTCGCCGCGGTCGAGGTCGGCGCGCTGCAGGAAGACGCCGCGCTCGCCCACGCGCGAGACGTACGGGAACCAGTTCGCGGGCACGAACGTGACCAGCTCGTACCCGAGCACCTGGTCGAGGGGCTCGTCGCCGGGGTCGATGGGCGGGAGCGCCGGCGCGGGCGGCGGCACGACGGGCGCGGGATCGCCCGACGGCGCGGGCACGGTCTGCTCGATCGCCCACACCAGGTTCGCGGTCTCGTCGCGCACGAACCGCACGTCCTCGACGGGCGCGCCGCCGAGCGTGCTGGCCGGCGCGGGGGGCACCAGGATCCCGGCGACCTCGGCGCGGCCGCCCGGCCCTCCGCGGCGAGCCTCGGTGACGGCGTACATGCGCCACGGCGCGGCGAACCCGCCGGGCGGCACGGGGGACGGCTGCTCGTCGGCGAACCACAGCGAGCCGAAGGTGTCGCGCCACGTCACGCGCTGCACCCGCAGCACCCCTCCCGGCGGGCAGTCCACCGGCAGGACGAGCCAGTCGTCGCCGGTGACGAGCGCGGCCTCGACGACGAGCACGCGAGCCAGTTCGTGCGGGTCGGCCCATACCTGGCCGAGGTCGAGGTCGGCGTCCTCGAACTCCCAGAAGCGCGAGGTCGGCATGCCCGGGAACGTCAGCTGCGATGCCAGCAGGTGGCGGGTGAGCGGGACGGTCTCCGCGTCCCCGGCGTCGGGCGGATCCCGGTCGGGCTCGAGATCGAACGCCGCCCAGCCGATCTCGCCCCCGCCGTGCGCGGGCGCGTGCAGCACGGCGCCGGTGGTCGCGACGGCGAACTCGTACTCGAGCCGGCCGGGGATCCAGCTCGACGGCGTCGCCGCCGGCTCGACCTCGGCGGCGTACCACGCGAGCCATTCCACCACGGCGGCCATGGCGACGCGCCGGCGGGCAGCCCCCGGGCGCAGCGCCGCCGTGAACCACCCGGGCGTGCTGCCGGAGAACGCGTCCGCGACCCGCGCGGCGTCCAGCGCCGCGCCGGCGAGCACGCCGTTCACGCCCGCCCAGTCCCCCGCCGGCTCGCCCTCGGCCGGGCTGACGTCCTTCTTGACCCCGCAGCGCCGGACGAGCGCCGCGACGGCGGCCGTCTCCCCCAGCTCGGCGAGCGCGTCCTGCAGCGCCCAGGCGACCGCGGCCGCCGCCCGAGGCGGAAGCGGGTGCGCGGACTCGTCCTCGACCAGCGGCTCGAGCAGTTCACCGGGATCCAGCGCCCGCCATCCGGACTCCGCGCCGTCGAACGGGCCGGGATGCCACGCCACGAGCGGATCGAACTGCGCGTCGACCGTCACCGCGAGCGGCGTGCCGGTGTCCTCGCCGGTGAGCTCGCCGAGCTGCCACTGGCGGCCGAGCAGCCACAGCGGGTCCCAGACCTGGGCCATGAGCCCCGTCGCCGGGTCTCCGCTCACCGGGTTGGGCTCGATCCTCGTCGTGAACGGACGGATGCCGCCGCGTCCGGGGAACGGCACCGCGCGGAACATGCCTGCCACCGTCAGCCTCCCTTCGTGAACGTCGAGACGATGTTCTGCGGCGACAGGAACAGCCGCGGGTCCACGACGTGCTCGTCGAACACCGACCAGTGGGGCACCCCGATCGCCGGCAGCAGCTCACCCAGCTCCGGGACGTCGGCCGGTGTCGCGAGCCGCATGCGCACGAGCTCGCGCACCTCGTCGAGGAGCGTGATCACGCGCTCCTCGGTCCAGCCGCCGCCGTCGGGCGAGACGGCCAGCAGCAGCGCCTGCGGGGCGCGGGCGCCGGGAGCGTTCGCGTGCACCGCGAGACCGGTCGAGACCAGGTCCTCGCGCGTCGGGTCGGCCCCCTCGCTCATCGTGCGACGCGCGGGCCGGTGCTCGGCCCACTGGTCGACCACGAAGCCCGCCATCGTCCCGGTCGGCGCGAACCGCGCCGTGGGCTCGAAGACGAGGGTGGTGACGGATGCCGCGGGCGGGTCGGCGTCGCCGACCCACCGGTCCGCCCCGAACACGGCCGCCCGCAGTGCTCCGGCGCGCTCGGTCGCGGAACGCAGCGCCGACAGCGTCGCGTACGCCGCGACGCCGGGGCGCACGGTGCTCAAGCGTGCCATCCACCGCCGCACCGGCAGCCCCGCGCCGGGAAGCAGCGCCCCGGCGAGCTCGGGCGGGCCGGTCGGGTCGAGCTGCGGCACGACGGGCACGCCGCCCAGCAGCTCGGCGAGCGCCTCGCCGGGCGGCGCGGTCGCGGCGGCGGCGAGCCGCCCGGCGAGGAGCTGATCGAGGCCCGACACGTACGCCTCCAGGACCACCCGCCCCTCCTCGGCGGTTCCGGTGAGCGCCGCCGGGTCGGTGCCGTCGCCGATCCCGACGAGTGCGAGCTCGTCGGCACGGCGCAGCAGCGCGGCCCGGGTGGTCGGGACGGAACCCACCAGTGCCGCGAGGTCGTCGCGCGCACGCTGGGCGCGAGCCGTCAGCTCGGCCTCGTCGACGGCGAAGTCCGGTGCGGCCTCGCCGCCGGCGGCGACGAGATCCCGCGGCTCGAGGGGTCGCGCGGTGGTCAGCACGGCGCGCGCGGCCGTCGCGAGCTCCCACGCGTCGCCGAGGCTGATGCGTCCTGGGCGCAGCGCGGCGTTCCCGGTCGGGGGCTCGGCGGGAAGCGACGGCCGGGCGCGCCGGCAGCGCGCCCAGAACCGGGCGAGGCCGTCGGCGCTGCCGTCCGCCGCGAGCACCAGATCGAGCGCTCCGAGGCGCAGCGCCGAGAGGAAGACGGAGTTGTTGCCGCGGAGGTGGATCGCGATGCGGTCGGCGGGGCCGAGCACGTCGCGGCACCACGCCTCGAGCACGGGATGAGCACGGGAGCGGATGCCGGGAACCCACCCTCCCGCGGCCTCGAGGCCTCCCGCGCCCGTGCCGCCGATCACCGCGACGCGCGCGGTGACGCCGTGCCGTTCGAGCGGCGACCGCGGCACCTCGGGCTCCTCCGGCAGCGTGTCACCCGACATCGCGTTCATCGCCGCCGTCGCGCGCGCGGCGTCGCCGCCCGCGAGCTGATGCACGCCCTCGGCGAGGAGCAGGTCGGCCACGGCATCCGCCACCTCGTCGAGCCGCGCGATGAGCGCGTGGACGTCGGCCACCTCGCCGGGCGCGGCGGGCGTGACGCCCGGTCCGGGGCTCGCGAGCTTGGCCTCGACCGCCGACGCCGGCGTGTCGCGCAGCGCGACGCCGTCGACCACCGCGCCGGTGTACGCCAGCGCGTCGTCGTCGCCGGCCGTCGCCGGCGTCTCGCGGCCCACCACGAGCGGGGCGAGGGCGCGCAGCGCCGGTACGAAGCGGTTGAGCGACAGGTCGGTCTCGTGCAGCCAGCGCTCGAAGCGGTAGCCGAGCAGCGCGCCGAGCTGCTGCCCCTGCCGCATGCCGCGCACGACGTCGATCGCCTCCCTCGCCCGGGTGCTGCTGAGGTCGATCTCGAGGGCGGCTCCCGCGCCGTCGCCCGGCGCGTGCGTCAGGCGTGCGCTGCGCAGCACCGCGGCCGTCGCGGCGTGCTGGGGCGACGGCGCCTGCAGCCACCCCACGCCCGGTGAGCGCACGGCCTCGTCCGGGTCCGCCGGGCGCGGCGTGAGTGCGATGTCCTCCAGCCACGCGTACGACGCGACGGCGAGCCCGCGCGGCCGGTCCGTGCGCAGGCGGTCGAGTCTGCAGGTCGCGAGGGACGTCGCCCACGCGTCCAGCCGGTGGGATGCGGCATCCAGCGCTCCGGCGAACACCCGCTCGCGCTGGGTCAGCTCCTGCCCGCGCAGCCGCGCCAGCCCGAGTCGCACGCGCGAGGCGGTGTCGGCGGCGAAGAGGTAGTCGAGGATCATGGCGGCCAGCTCCCGCACGCGGTGCGCGTCGCTGAACGCGAACAGGAGCCGGTCCGACAGCGGCGAGCGCCGGAGCGCCTCGATGATCTCCTGCTCGCGCTCGCGGAGCAGTCCGAGCTCGTGCCGCGGGCGGTCGGTCGAGGTCATGCCCTCGAGGTCGAAGAGGTCGGGCACGGTGATCTCCGCCATGATCGCGTCCAGCCGCAGCTCCTCCTCCGAAGCGTCGGGCCCCGGCTGCATGCTCCCTCTCAGCCGCTCCGCCAGCTGCTCGCGGATCTGGGTGCCGACCCCGCTCTGCGGCTCGCGCAGGACGATCCCGATCTCCTCCTCGCCGAAGTCCATGGGGCGCATGATCGCGGCGAGCGCCGCGCGCGCGGCGGCGAGCGAGGTCGAGCGAGCCACCGTGATGAGCACCTGGAGCACGCTGTCCTCGAAGGTGAGGTCGTCGTGGTCGACGAGCGCTTCCAGCGCGTCCTCGTCGCTCTCGGAGACGAGCGGCAGGCCGAGCATGCGGGGCCGGCCGAGATGCGGCATCCGGCGCAGCGATCCCAGTCCGATCCGCAGTCGCTCCTCGAGCACGCGGGTCATGTCGGCGCGCTCCTCCTCGAGGCCCGGAGAAGAGCGCTTCAGCGAGGCGCCGAGCGCGTTGTCGGTGCGCAGCACCCGCCGCACGCGCACGTTGCGGCTCGCCGGGGCGAGTCCGAGGATGCGCGGAAGCGCCGCGGCGAGGTCGCCGTCCATCACGGTGGGCGGGGGTGCCGCCATGGTCCACCATCCGCGGGCGGCCCGCACCGCGAACGCGACGAGCGCATCCGGGCGGCCCGGCCGCCGCGGGGCGACCGGCTCATACCGGGAGGTGAGCGTGACAGGAAGCAGTCCGTACGGCTGGCGGCCGGCACGCACCGCCGGAAGCGGACCGGACGGACGCACCCAGTCGGCGAGATGCTCGCGCACGTCCCACCGGTCGAAGGGCGACAGGGCACGGGCGGGCAGCGCATCGCGCAGCCACGCCTCCCACGAGACCGGCCACAGCACCTCTGCCATCGCCCTGGCCGGCTCGCCGTCGTCGGCGCCGGCGGGCCAGTCGTCGAACGCGGCCGGGTCGTCGATGCCGAGCGCACGGGCGACGGCGGCGCCCGTGCCCGGGCTCGGCGCCGGCGGGGTCGCCCCCGCGCTCCAGCCCGACCGCGCCGACTCGGTGTTGTTCGTGGGCGTCCCCGGGCCGACGAGCGCCCGATCGCCGTGGGCGCGCAGCGCGGCGAGCACGACGCCGGGCTCGGCATCCGGGTCCCCCTGGCGCACGCCCCACACGTACAGCCGATCGACGGTCGCGTCCCCCCGCTCGAGCGTCACGGTCACCGCGAGCCCGCGCTGCACCGCGACGTCGTAGTCGCGCATCCAGTCGGCGGGACCGGATGCCTCCTCGGCGAGCGCCTGCAGCGCCAGCGCGCGCTCGCGGAACTCGGCCTCCGCCTGCAGGCGATCCTCGCCGGGCGCGCCGAGGTGGCCGAGCCGGACGCCGACGTCGTCGAGGTCGACCGGCTCGCCGTCCGCCGCGGACGGCACGCCGTCCTGCCACGCGACCACGCGGAAGGCGTCTGGGAGCAGCGCCGCGCGACCGGTCGCGTCGTCGACGGCGATGTCGTCGGGGTAGATGCGCACCCGCAACTCGGTGACCGTCTCGCCGTCGCGGGTGGCGTGCCGGGACTGCGTCTCGACGCGCACCGGCACCAGCAGCACGGGCACCGACGGATCCACCTCGGCCCACACGTCACCCATGGTCGTCCTCGCGCTCGGTGGAGATGTCGTCGATCAGCGTCCGCACCCGGAACCCCACGCGCGCCGGCTTCTGGAACAGCGCCCAGGCGACCTTCGCCGCGGTCTCGGCGACCGCCGGCGCGTCCGTCGTCGCGGGCACCGTGGCCGGCAGGTGCCGCGCGCCCGCGGGCAGCCAGTGCCCCCAGGTCAGACCGTCGCGCGGGGGCGTCACGCCCGCCGGCGGGTCGATCTCGTCGAGGCCGAACCGCGGCGCACCGACGTGCTCGGCGAGCGTGAACCAGAACGCTCCGGCGTTCGGGGCCTCCCCGCCGGTGTCGGCGGCGGCCGCGGCGACGGCGGTGAGGTCGACCGCGACGAGCAGGAGGTTCGGCGTCAGCGCGAGCCGGAAGAGGCTCGCCACCGGGCGCGACGCGTACTCGACCGGGTAGTCGACGTTCGTGGACGCCGCGACGTTCGCGAGCACGTTCGGGAACCGCCGCACCAGCTCGCCGCGCACCACGAACACGAGTTTCCCGGCACGCGCCGGGTCGAGGTGGGAGCCGAGCTCGCCGGTGCGCATCGTATGCACCCCGCCGAGGAGGTCGGGCTCCGGCGTCCAGAATCGTCGCAGGCTCGTGGCCCGGCCGTCGGTGGGGTACTCCCGCCACACCAGCTCGCGGGCGAACTCGTGGTTCGCGCCGACCAGGAAGGCCTCCACGAAGGCGGCGTTGGTCTGCAGGGCGGTCACCATGTCGGGCTCGGGGATGGCTGCGACGCCGGGCATCAGCCATTCCCGGTCGTACCGGCTGAGGGCTTCGTAGAGCGGATGCCGGAACTCCGGCGCCGCGAGCACCCGCTCCAGGTCGTCGGGGTCGCGGCCGAACAGTCCGGCGAGACCGGGAAGGCGCGTGCGCGCCCGCCGCGGCACCGTGAACAGCGGCCGAAGCAGGCCGACCAGGTCGAGCGCGGGGATGTCCAGGCGCTCGCGCGGCGGCTCGACCGGCTCGGGCGCGGCGCCCGTCGCGGCCTCGCCGAAGGTGGCGATCAGGTCCTCTCCGGGACGCTCGATGATCGGGATGAGGTGGTCGGGCGTGGGGGTGGTCTCGAACGGGTGGTTTCCGTCGTACCCGCGTTCGTCGAGCGCGGCGAACAGCGGCTCGAACACGCCCTCCTCGAGCAGCCGCGTCTCGAACGGCCCGAGATCTGCGGGGTCGGCGCCCGTCTTCGGGAAGCGGGCGACGCCGGGGCCGGGCAGCTCCCACTCGTCACGCGTGCGGGACAGCTGCCACGCCGTGCCGAGGAGGGTGCCGAGGTGTCGCAGGTGCACGCGCAGCCCCGGGGTGTCCTCGAGCGCCCGCACCTCGTCGGGGGTCGGCAGGGCGTCGAGGAGCTCGGACAGCAGCGCGGTCGTCTCGTCGTCGTCGGAGACACCGCTCAGCAGCGAGACGTCCTCCTCTTCGAGGTGCGCCATCAGCTCGCTCGTCGCGCCTGTCGCCGGCCCGGCGACGGGCAGCACCCAGTCGGCGCCGGCGTCGCCGTCGGCGATGAGGCGCTCGCTCTGCGCCACGCGCTCGTCCGCTGCCGTGAACCGCGCCGTGCGCCCGAGCGGGCGGGCCATCCGGCGCAGCGCGCCGCCGAGCGCCGCCGGCGGAAGGGCGCTGGCCGCGACCGTCGCCCGCACGGTGATCCCGCCGAGGTCGACCTGGGCGTGCGCGCGCGCCGTGGCGGCCAGGAGCGGAGCGGACGGCATCCGCTCGATCGTCCGCCGGTGCAGCGCCGTCGACACGACGCGGGCGAACTGCGCGGCGCGCAGCACCTCGTTGGCCTCCCGCACGTTCTGCAGCTGCGACCAGGCCGCGGCCATCAGCGGCTCCTGGTCCATCTGCACCACGGCGGTGCCGAGGGCCGCCGCGACGCGGTGGGCGGGATCCAGGTTGAGCTCGGCGAGCCAGCGCGGCTCGCCGGCATCGGCCGGGAGCACGTCCGTCAGCACGTGGGCGCCGCCGAACAGGGGCGGCCCCACCTCGGGGTCCGCCGCGGGGTCGGTGCTCGCATCGACGAGCGCTCGCAGCCGCGCCGTGGCCGCGGCATCCCACCGTCCCTGATCCGACGGTTCGGGCTCGCCCGACGCGGTGGGCGCGATGAGCGCGCCGTGCACCGCGCGCGGGCCGTCGGCGGCGGCCACGGTGACGCCGCTTCCGGGCTGCGACGTGTCGACCCAGCGCCGGCCCAGCCCGTCGGCCGCCGGCACCGGCACGATGCTGTGCGCGAGCTCCTCGAAGCCGCCCTCGTCGCCGGTCGCGAACTCCCACCGGTCGTACACCGGCAGCACGACGGTGTCGGCGCCGCCCTGCCCCCACGCCCACGCGAGCGAGTCGATCGTTCCGCCGCGGATGCCGGCGCGCCGTCCGGCCTCGAACGTCGGCACGACGAGCGCGGTCCAGCGCTCGTGCGGACGCAGCCGGGTCGGGCTCACCAGGCGCGACAGGTTGAGCTGCGGCGACCCCAGGTGGCGCGTCAGCGCCTGGTCGTCGTGACCCTTGCCCGACACCTGCGCGTGCGCCCACGCCCACGCGTCCTCGGGCGGCGGCAGCTCGGCGACCGGCACCTCGACCGCCGGCGGCAGGTCGGGGCCCGCGGGCGCCACCTGTCGCACGATCGACGCGGAGGGCACGACGACCAGCCGCAGCCACGGCGGCAGCCGACCGGACGCGGGCGCCGCCGGCGTGAACATCCACGGCAGGTCGGGCGCATCGAACTCCACGTGGACGAGGTCGCCGGTGGGAGCATTGCCCGTGCCGGGGGCCGGGTGGCGCCGGATGATCTGCGCCGCATCGATCCCCAGCACGTCTCCCGGGCCCCGCAGCGTGATCGGCTGCGAGACCGTCTCGCTGCCCGAGCCGTCGGTGAGCGCGAACGACACGTCGACGGTGGTGCGGGCGCGGGCGCCCTCGGTGAAGACGGGTTGCCGGATCCCGGCGGCCGCGCCGGTGCGGAAGTACGGCAGGAAGGTGAAGCTCGCCGCGCCCGCGTCCTCCGGGGCGATCGCTGGGATCCGGGCGGTGACGTCGAAGACCTTCATGACGCCGCCGCCCTCATGTCGCTGCCATCTTGGTCATGGCGGCCAGGCCGCCGAGCGCTCCGCTTGCGGTGTGGACGGCGTCGGTCCACGGCGCGAACTCGGCGATGACGGCACCGGTGCGCACGTCGGTGACCCGCGTCTCGCTCACCGGCCGCACCGCGATGCGCCGCTCCAGGTCATCGGCGCGGTAGCGGTCGCCGATGCGCAGCCCGGTCGCGCCGGCCGGCCCCGCCTCCAGCACGAGGCGCGCCCACCCCGACAGGTCGAAGAAGCCGACGCCGGCACGCTTCTTCTCGGGCGCCCCCGGCCACGAGTCGTCGTAGGTCATCGTCGCGTCGGTGGCGAAGCCGCGCAGCACGCCGGCCTGCGTCGTTGCGTCCGCCGGGTCGATCGCGAAGCCGCCGGTGCGCTCCTCGAACTCGGGGGCGGCGAGCTGCGCGTCCTTCGTGAGCGTCATGAACTGGCCCACCCCGAACGTCTCGGCGACGGCCGAGTGATCGGCATCCGTGCGCCCCGGTCCGTCCGGACCGATCTTCACGGCGCCCGAGAGCGCCAGACGGCACCCCGCGGGCTGGACGGATGCCGCGCCCCAGCGGTCGAGCGTCATGTCCAGCGGCGCGAGCCGCTGACTGGCGCGCACGAGGCCCCACGGCTCGATCACCAGGGCGCCGTCGGGCAGTGCGGCCAGGCGCACCGGTGACCGCACGCCCTGCCGGTCGATGCGCTGCCACGCCCGCGGATCGCGCAGCGCCTCCGCCACGAGCGCCAGCGGACGCACGGTGGGCGGCGGGAGGGGGGCGGACGCGTCCCCGAACTGCACGGGACCGAACGAGATGCTCGGGTCGGGCAGCGGCCACGGCAGCGACACCTTGCCCGTGCCGCGGACGCGCCAGGGGCTCGGGCCCGACAGGTGCAGCGAGAGCGAGACGCCGAACAGCGAGCATCCGAGCGCCTCGACGTGCGCCCGGGCGGTGGCGTCGACCTCGAAGCCGAAGGGGTCGAACTGGATGAGCGCGTCGAGCGTGAGCCCGCCGCGGACCGCCGCGACCCCGACCGAGTAGGCGAGCTCGATCGAGCCGCCGAACTGCACGGTGTTCGGCGTGAGGGCGACGTAGCCCTGCACGCGGAACTGCAGCCCGATCGGCGGCGACATCTCGGCGCCGATCCTGCCGAGGTCGGCGAGCTCGGGCGGCTTGCGCGTGTACGTCGGGTGGAATCCGCCGGCGCTCAGCACCACGGTGCGGTCGTCGCCGAAGCGCACCAGCATGCCGATGCCGCCGTAGACGGAGAAGAACCCGATCCGCGAGGAGTACAGCTCGGCGCGCAGCAGGATGATGCCCCGGCCGACCTGAGCCATGACGGCGGCGCGCAGGTCGATGATCGCCGCGCTCTCGCTCGGGATCACGCAGCGCGCGCGCCCGAGCACGATCATCACGGGATCGGGGGCGGCGAGGAGGACGGCGACATCGAGGGTCATCAGCGTGACGGGACGGCCCCAGCCCAGGCGCAGCATCGGTCCGATGACGAAGCCGCCGGCCCGAGGCGGGAACACGCGTCCGAGGGTCTGCAGGATCGTGGGGGCGGCCTTGCGGACGTCCTCGGGGAACAGCAGCCTGTCCAGCACGCCGTCCTTGAGCCCCGACGAGATCGCGGCCGGATCGACCGTCACCCCGAGCCCCACGATCCCCCCGACCGCGTTGAGGGTGAACAGCAGCCCGAGCTCGATGGGCACGGCGAAGCTGACCGACATCACCGCGACGAACGACATCCCGTCGGCGCCGCGCGAGCGAAGCAGGCCGAACGCCGTCACGGTGACCGGCCCCAGGACGAGATCGAGCACGCCCCCGTAGCCGTCGGGGAGCACGAGGAGGTAGCCCGAGCCCTTCACCGGGCCCGCGCTGAGCGACAGGCCGATGCCCCGCGGCAGCACCGGCACGATGGCACCGGCCCCCTCGCCGAAGGGCGGCGCGCCGCTGAGGATGCGCCCGGGGTCGAGCACCAGCCGCACGCCGGAGCCGTCCACCCGGGCGCCGATCACCCCCGCGACGTCGACGGCGAGCCGGCTGCGCACGGTCAGCGCCACGGTGGCGCCCGAGGGCTCGAGCGCCAGTTCCATCCCTTCGAGGTCGACCACCTGCGCCTCCAGGCGCGCGGGCAGCTCGATCGGCCCGAGGCTGCCGCCGGCGGTGAGCCCGCGGTGGTCCACGGTGAGCTCCAGGTCGGCCGCGGCGCTTCCCGCGGCGCCGACGAGGATCTTCAGCACGCCGTCGGTGCGCTCCCCGAGGTCGATGCGCACCTCGCCGCCGCGCACCGACATGCGCAGACCGGTGTCGGACAGCCCGACGGCGAGGCGGATGGTGCCGGCGCGGAACAGCGCGACGCGCACGTCACGCCGCGCCCACGCCAGCTCGACCTTGTCGGGGGCGGCCGTGGCGGTGGGCTGCTCCAGGCCGAGGCGGGTCACGAGCGCACCCGGCGGCCGGGCGTCGACGGCCTTCTTCGCGGCGGCGGTCGCGTCCACGCCGAGCAGAGCGGCTGCGGCGAAGAACTCCTTGACCGCGGCCCACGCCGCGGCCGCGGCGCCGGCGATGTCGCCGGCCGTCGCCTTGGCCTCCGCGAGGTCGGCCTGGGCGAGACCTGCCGCGAGGCGCGCGGCGACGGGAGCGGTGTCGGGCGGCAGCGCGCCGCCGACGAGCTCCTGCAGCTTCGCCGGCGTCGGGGTCGCGCGCAGGCGCCCGACGATGTACTGGAGCGCGGCCCGGAGCAGCCGGGCGGGCAACTCGTCCATCCCACCCCCTGGGACGACGGATGGAGCGTGGTGTGACAGCACGTGCAACCGCACGGACCGTCGCGCCGCATGCGGCACGGCGGTGCGAAGAGCGCCAGACTCGAACGCCGCCCACCCCATCGGGCGGTGTCATCTACGAACTTGGCCCTGCCCGGGTCGGATGTCAACCACCCTCCGGGCGCGGGCGCACCTCCCTTGGAGGCATCCGCTCGATCGACCGCCCGTCAGAGCTTGCGCAGCAGCACCGTCTCGACCGTGTGGTCGGCCGCCTTCTGCAGCACCAGGTTCGCGCGGTGCCGCGTGGGCAGCACGTTCTCCTCGAGGTTGGGCAGGTTGATGGAGTTCCAGAACCCGAGGGCGCGCTCGACGGCCTCCTCGTCGGACAGCTGCGCGAACACGTTGAAGAACGAGTTCGGGTTGCTGAACGCGGCGCGACGCAGCGCGAGGAAGCGCTCGACGTACCACTGGGCGATGTGCTCGGCATCCGCATCGACGTAGATGGAGAAGTCGAACAGGTCGCTCACCGCGACGTCGTTGGGCGTGGGCGGCGGCTGCAGCACGTTGAGCCCCTCGACGATCACGATGTCGGGGCGGCGCACGGTGATGACCGCATCGGGCACGATGTCGTACCGCATGTGCGAGTAGAAGGGGGCGCGCACCTCGGGGGCGCCGCTCTTCACCTCGGTGAGGAACGACACGAGCGCTCGGCGGTCGTACGACTCGGGGAAGCCCTTGCGCTCCATGAGCCCCCGCCGCTCGAGCTCGGCGTTGGGGTACAGGAAGCCGTCGGTCGTGATGAGCTCGACGCGCGGCGTGCCCGGCCAGCGGCTGGTGAGCTCGCGCAGGAGGCGGGCGATCGTGGACTTGCCGACGGCGACCGAGCCGGCGACGCCGACGATGAAGGGCGTCGTGGAGTCCGTCTCGCCGAGGAACGCCGACTCCTCGGCGCCCAGGCGCTTGGTGGACTCGGCGTACAGCGACAGCAGCCGCGACAGCGGCAGGTAGACCTGCGCGACCTCGGCGATGTCCAGGCGATCGCCGAGCCCGCGGATCTGGACGATCTCGGTCTCGCTGAGCGGCTGCGTCACCCCGGCGGCCAGTCGCGCCCAGTCGGCGCGCTCGATCTCGCGGTAGAGGGACAGAGCGGGGGCGACCACGCCCGTCTCGTGCAGGGTCGCTTCATCGGCGGACATCGCGCCCATCGTATCCGGTGGTGCACGCGTCACGGATGCCGCGCCCTCGCTCCGCCCCGCGCCCCGCCGCCCCGGCGCCCCGGCGCCCGGGTTCCCCCTGCGAAACACCACATCCCGGACGAGACACCACGCCGCTCCGCGGTGCCTCGTCGCCGATGCGGTGTATGCCCTGAACGACCTTGCGAAACACCACATCCCGCACGAGACACCACGCCGCCCCGCGGTGCCTCGTCGCCGATGCGGTGTATGCCCTGAAGGGTCGAGGGCGGGAACGGCGCGGGGGGCCGCGCCGCTAGGGTGAACGGGTGCGCCTCGGAGTCCTCGACATCGGCTCGAACACCGTCCATCTGCTCGTGGCCGACGCCCGTCCGGGAGGCAGGCCTCTCGCGACCACGAGCCAGCGCACCGTGCTGCGGCTCATGCGCTACCTCGCGCCCGACGGCTCGATCACCGACGAGGGCGTGACGGCGCTCGTCGACGCCGTCACGCAGGCCCGGAAGGTCGCGGCCTCGGAGAACGTCGACGAGCTCCTGGCCACCGCGACCTCCGCCGTCCGCGAGGCGAAGAACGGCCCCGAGGTCATCCGGCTCATCGAGGAGGCGCTCGGCCAGCCGCTCCAGGTGCTCGGCGGCGAGACAGAGGCGCGCTACACCTTCCTCGCCGTCCGCCGCTGGTTCGGCTGGGCGGCCGGCCAGATCCTCCTCTTCGACATCGGCGGCGGCTCGCTCGAGATCGCGGCCGGAGCGGACGAGCTGCCCGAGTCGGCGGCATCCGTCCCACTCGGCGCGGGCCGCATGACCGTGCGCTTCCTGCCCGACGACCCGCCCGGCGAAGCCGCCGTCGAGAAGCTCCGCGACCACGCGCGCGCGACCCTCGCGCCCGTCGCGAAGTCGTTCGGCGCGCTTCCCCGGCCCGATCACGTCGTCGGCTCGTCCAAGGCGATCCGGTCGCTGGCGAAGCTGGTCGGCTATCCGGTGCCCGGATGGTCGGGGATCGAGCGGATGCTGCTCCCGCGCGACGCCCTCGGCTCGTGGATTCCGCGGCTCGCGCGCATTCCCGCGTCCGCCCGCCAGGAGCTGCCCGGCATCACGGCGGACCGCACCTTCCAGATCGTCGCGGGCGCGGTCGTGCTCCACGAGGCGATGCGCGCGCTGGATGTCGATGAGCTCGAGGTGTCGCCGTGGGCGCTGCGGGAGGGCGTGCTGCTGCGCTACATCGAGGAGCTGGGCTGGTGAGCCGAGCCGCTCAGCGGCGGGTCACCCGCTCAGGGGCGGGTCATTCGTCGAACTCGGTGAAGGCCGCGTAGATGCCGTAGACGGCGAGCGCTGCGACGTGCCACTCCTCGGGACCCTCGGGGCCCATGGTGACGATGCGGGGCGCGTCGATCATCGCCGGGTTGATGCGCCGGTGATCGGTCATGCCGTCGATCGTGGCCATGATCGCCACGGCGAGGTCGCGCTCGTCGACCCCGGGGCGCATCCGGACGCCGAGCGCGCCGTTGAGCGTCCGGTACAGCTCGGCCATGCGCTCGCAGTATCTGTCCTCGATCTCGGAGAGCAGCGCTCTGATCTCGTGCCCGCCGGGAACGGCGTCGCCGCTCGCGAGTGCGGCCGACATGGTCTTGTACGCCCGGTAGGCCACGGAGTGCTCGACCGCGACCACGTTGTGGGCGACGGCGAGTCGGACGACCCTGCGAAGTGCCACGCCGCGGTCGACACCGGCGGGCTGGTCGGTGTCCGCCGCGCCCTGCGCGATGGCCCCCTGCAGCAGCTGCAGCGTCTCGCCGTCGAAGCCGGTGTCGAACCCTGGGTCGGCGTCGAACAGCGCCCGCACGAGATCGGCGACGAAGGCCCCCCGATCGGGCCAGATCCGGAAGACAGTGGACCGCGGCACCCCCGCCACGCGGATGAGGTCCTCGAGCGCGATGTTGGAGTAGTCGAGCAGCAGCCCCTCGGCCTCGACCCGCTTCACCGCGGTCTCGAGCATCAGCGCGCGGGTCTCGCCCGCAGGCCGACGCGTCCGGGGTGGATCAGGAGGGTGCACGCCTCGATTATCGCCCCGACCGCGACCGCGCGCCGCACCGGCGTCCGCGGGGGTCGCGGTGCCGGGTCCCCACAACCCGGCACCGTGAGACCCACGAAGCGGCACGGAGCCGTCGGTCGGATCAGCACGCAGGCCACCCCAATGGCCGCGCGCCCTCGCCACTCTAGAGACTGGAAGTCTCATATCTCAAGTCGAGCTTCCCTGGACGTCCGCGCCGCCTCGTTCACGCTCGGGGTCAGCCGCCCGCCAGGGGCGCCTCGTCCACGCGCTCGGGGACCTGCCGCACCAGCCGGTCCCCCTCCCAGCGCACCGGCATCGGGTCGGTGACGCCTCCGACGAAGAGGCCGTCCTCGCCGACGTGGTGGAAGGCGAACAGCAGCCACTGCCCGTCCGACCGGCGGCGCAGCAACCGGCCGACGTAGAGCGACTCATCGGTGAGCGGGTACGCGCCGTCGATGTCGAACGGCCCGAGGAGGCTCTCCGCCGGCACCGCCCACGTGCCGCCGTGGCTGCCGCGGCGCGAGGCCGTGGCCTGGTCGCCGAGGCACGAGAAGATGAGCACGGGGCTGCCGTCGACGACCTCGGCCTGCACCACCTCGAGCTGCCCGAAGCCCTTGGGACTCGGCGCCGACAGGGGCTCGCGCAGCTCCCACGTGCGCAGGTCGGCCGACCACGCGTGCCCGATGACGCCGCGGCCGTCGACCGGGCCCTCCGGCGCGCGCGCCGTGATCAGCATGTGCCAGCCGTCCCCCTCGGGGTCGGGGAACACCCACGGGTCGCGGAACGCCTCGTCGTGCCAGGCGCCGCTGGACAGCTTCTCGTACCACGGCCCCTCCGCCTCGAGCACGGGGCCAGGGGCCTTGGTCCACACGTGGAGGTCGGGCGAGGTCGCGTACCCGATGCGCTGGATGTTCTTGCCGTCCGGAGCGGCCGTGGCGCCGGTGTAGAAGAGGAACCACGTGCCGTCCGGATGCCGCACCACCGAGCCCGTCCAGGTCGCGAGGTCGTCGAAGGCGGGGGCGTCGCTGCGCACGAGCGCGTCCTCCACCTGGGTCCAGTTCACGAGGTCGGTCGAGACCGCGTGACCGATCGAGGCGCGGTAGTGCCGGGCGTCGGGGTCGCGCAGCGCGCGCGAGGCATAGAGGAAGAAGAGGTGGTAGCCGTCGCCGTCGTCGGCGAACCAGAAGTCCCATACCCAGGAGCCGGGGAGGTCGAACACAGTGATCCTTCGGGGTCTTGCGCGCGGTCGGTCGATCGCGCGACATGCGGTCGGTTCACGGCCGTCGCGGCCGTGAGAGGTCGGTCACGGCGCGGCCGTGAGAGGTGGGGTCACGCCGTGCGCGCGACGGTGAGCTCGTCGCGCCGGGGCGGGTCGGCCCCCGGGCGTGACACGGTGATCGCGGCGGCGCGCGCGGCCCGCTCGAGCAGCGCCGCCACCGCGGCGGAGCGGATGCCGCCCCCGGGCGCCCGCAGGTCGGCTCCGGTGATGCGGCGCTCGAGCAGGCCGTCGATGAGCGCGCCCATGAACGTGTCGCCGGCGCCCACGGTGTCCACGACGTCGGTGGGGATCCCCGGGACCACCACCTCGCCGTCGGCGGTCACCCCGATCGCGCCCTGCGAGCCGAGGGTGACGACGACGAGCGCCGGACCGCGGGCCACCCACTCGCGTGCGATCTCGACGGCATCGCGCCCGGGTGCGAGCCAGTGGAGGTCCTCGTCGCTCGCCTTGACGACGTCGGCGAGGGCGACGAGGTCGTCCACCCGGGCGCTCACGCGCGCGGGGTCGTCGACGAGCGAGGGCCGGATGTTCGGGTCGTACGTGATGAGCGCGCGCGGGCGGGCCGCCCGCACCAGGGCCACGACCTGCGCGTCCCCCGGGGCGAGCACCGTCGCGACCGAGCCGACATGCACGAGGTCCGCCGTCGCGGCGAGCGCGCCCTCGAGCCCGCTCACCTCGGCGCCGAGGTCCCACTCCAGGTCGAAGGAGTAGGTGGCGGCCCCGGCCGCGTCGAGGTGCGCGGTCGCCGTCGCCGTGCGCAGGGCCGCCGAGGCGGCGACCTCCACGTCGGATTCCTCGAGCCAGCGTCGGATCCGCCGCCCCCGCTCGTCGTCGCCCAGGCGCGTGACGAGCGCCGGCCGCCGGCCCAGGCGGCCCAGGGTGAGCGCCGTGTTGGCCGGGCTCCCGCCGGGGGCCTCGTCCACGGCATCGGAGGCGCGATGGACGATGTCGACGAGGGCCTCGCCGATCACGAAGACGCGGGGTGCGGCGGCGCCCACCTGTCCGGGGCCGCCGCGGGGCGCGGCATCCGTCGTCATCCCTTCACCCCGCTCGCCGCGATGCTGCTCACGAACGCCCGCTGGAACACCAGGAACACGATGAGCACGGGGATCGTGATGAGCGACGTGTACGCCATCACCTCGCCCCACGCGGTGTTGAGCTGGAAGAAGTACTGCATGCCGACCATCACCGGTCGCAGCTCCTCCTTCTGCACCACCATCAGCGGCCAGAGGTACTGGTTCCACGCCGGCAGGAACGTCAGGATCGCGACCGTCGCGAACGCGGGGCCCGACAGCGGCACCAGGATGCGGCGGTAGATCGTGAACCAGCTGGCGCCGTCGATGCGGGCGGCCTCGTCGAGCGACTTCGGGATCGTGGAGAAGTACTGCGTGAACAGGAAGATCGAGAACGCGTTCGCGATGAACGGCACGATCTGCACCTCGTAGGTGTTCAGCCAGCCGAAGTCGTACTTCAGCACGCCGCCCTCCATGACGAGGGTGGGCAGCTGCGCGACCCAGTAGACCATCGGCACCGCGATGGTCTCGAACGGCACGATCAGCGTCGCGATGACGATCGCCAGGACGACGATGCGGCCCTTCCACTCCAGGCGTGACAGCGCGAACCCCGCCATCGAGTTCACGATGAGGCCGAACCCGACGGTGAGCACGGTGACGAACACGGAGTTGAACAGGAACCGCGCGACGGGCACACGATCGAAGACGCCGAAGTAGTTGGCGAGGCTGATGTCTCCGGTGGGGAGGAACGCGTTCACCGAATCGATGTCCTGCAGGATCTGCGCGTCGGGCTTGAGGCTCGAGACGAACATGAACACGAGCGGGAACAGGAACAGCACGCCGAACAGCGACATCGCGACGTACACGAAAATCTTGCCGCGCAGCCGATGCGATTTCTCGCTCGCGGCGGTCCGGACGCGTCGAGGGCGCTCCGACCCGCGTGATGCGGTGGTGAGGGTTCGGGTTTCGGACATGGCTCAGTCCTTCTCTCGCGTCAACCGTCGCTGGATGAGCGCGATGATCAGCACGGCGACGAAGAAGATGAGCGAGATCGCGGCGGCATAGCCGATCTCCTGCTGCTCGTAGCCCTTCCGCACCGCGTGGAAGACGATGGTGGAGGTCGCGCCCTGCGGGCCGCCCTGGGTCATCACGTCGACCTGCACGAACAGGCCGAGCGCTGCGATCGTGATCGTGACGAGCACGAACACCATGGTCGGGCGAAGGCCAGGCCAGGTGACGTTCGTGAACTGGCGCCACGGACTCGCGCCGTCCATCCGGGCGGCCTCGTAGAGCTCCTCGGGAATCGTCTGCAGACCCGAGAGCCAGATGATCATGTGGAATCCGACGGCCTGCCAGATCGACATGAAGATGATCGCGCCGAGTGCGGTCTGCGGATCGTTCAGCCAGTCGACGCCCGACCACAGCCCGAAGGTGAGGGCGTCGATCATCGAGTTGATCAGGCCGTCCTGCTGATACATGAACTTCCACAGGATCGACACGACGACGATCGAGGTGACGACGGGGATGAAGAAGATCACACGGAAGGCGGTGACCCCGCGCATGCGCCGATTGACGAGCACCGCCAGCAGGAGCCCCAGGGCGGCCTGGACGGGCACGACGACCAGCGCGAAGATCGCGGTGTTTCCGACGGACTGCACGAACAGCGGGTCGGCGGTGAACGCGCGGACGAAGTTATCCATCCCCACGAAGCGCGGGGGGTTGGGTGAGATGAGTCGCGCGTTGGTGAACGACAGCGTGAAGGCGAGGATCACGGGGATGATCAGGAACAGGACCAGGAGGATGCCGGCGGGGGCGATCATCCCGAGTCCTGCCCACGTCTCGCGCCCCTTGATGGAGCGGAAGCGACGGAGTTCGCGCCGAGGTTCTTCGGCGGCGACCGTCGGTGGAGTGACAGTCATGGCAGGTCTCTCTGAGGATGCGCCGGCGGGGGCATGAGGCCCCCGCCGGCGCGGCGGATCACTGGAAGCCGTAGCCGTCGTTCGACTCGATGTTGGCGTCGATGTCCGACACCGCGCGATCGAGCGTCTCCTGCACGTCGGCGCCGCTCATGATGTCCTTCGCAGCGGTCTCGAACGTGGCCGAGATCACCGCGTATGCGGGGGTCTCGGGACGCAGCACCGCGTACTCCTGCGAGAACTCCACGAACGGGCGCAGGGCGCCGTCGTCGCCGAAGTACTCCGATGCCTGCGCGGCCGCCTCGGTGGCGGGGATCACGACCTGCTTGTCGGCGAACTCGGTGATGTACTCGTCCTGGAAGCTGAACTCGAGGTACTCGCGAGCGCCGTCGGCGTCGTTGCACTCCGAGGAGATGCCCCACTGCCACGAGCCGCCGCCGATCGCAGGTCCGTTGCCGAGGTCCGGCGGGGGCAGGATGAGCAGGTCGTCTCCGACCGCGTCGAGCGCGGCGACGGCGTTCCACACGCCCGTGTAGCTGAGCGCCACCTCGTCGTCGACGAACTCCTGATTGCCCACGGTCCCGCCGTTGTCGGCGTACCCGTCGGCGAAGAGACCGGCGAACCACTCGCCCCACGCGACCGCCTCGGGCCCGTTGAGCGCACCGTCGGCGGTCAGCATGCTCTCGCGGTCGATGAGGTCGCCGCCGAAGCTCTGCAGGAGGGGCGAGTAGGCGTACGGCCACCACTCGCCGGTGTCCTCGGCGCCGATGTCGATCGGCGTCTCGTAGCCGCTCGCCTTCAGGGTGGCGAGGGCCTCGCCGAACTCATCCTGCGTCCACGGCTCCTCCATGGTGGGGATGCGGATGCCGTTCTCCTCGAGCACCGACTGGCGGGCGAAGATCGCGAGCGCGGCATCCCAGTAGCCGGCGGAGTAGATCTCGCCGTCCCACACGCCGACCGCGGTGGGCAGCAGCGAGTCGGTGAGCTCGGTGGGCAGCTCGAGCGGCTGCAGGTAGCCCGCCCACGCCCAGTTCGGCATGATCGGCCCGTCGAGGTCGAGAAGGCAGGGAAGATCGCCGGATGCCGCGGCCGCGACGATCGCGTCGTTGTAGGCGCCCTGCGGGAACGACTCGTGCACGACCTGGTACTGGTCCTGGGAGTCGTTGAAGTCCGAGATGATCCGCTCGTAGACCTCGAGCTCTGCCGGGTTGCCGGCGGAGTGGGTCCACATCGTCAACTGGGTGCGGCCGTCATCGGTCGTGGTCTCGCCTTCACCGGCCTGCCCGCAGCCGGTCAGGGCAAGGGCCGAGACCAGTCCGGCAGACACGAGGATCGGGGTCCTTGTGCGCATGGTTGTGGTTTCCTTTTCTTGTGACCTACGCCTGCGTAGGTCATCGGTCGGGGGCCGCCTTCGGCGGCCGCTCGTTGTGTCAAGCCCGTCGCCGGTTCTGTTTGCCGACGTGTGCCGGCGGCGGGCCCACGGAGTCTCGTCGGATGACGGGACACTCCATCAGGTGCGCGGCGTCCTCATCCCCTTCCGCACGGACGCCGAGTGCGACCTCCATCGCCCAGCGACCCATGTCGTAATGGGGCAGCGCGATGGTGGTCAGAGGGGGATCCTGTTCCGCGGCGACGAGCTGCTGGTCGTCGTACCCGACGACCGACAGATCCCGCGGGATGTCGAGGCCGCGGCGGTGCGCGGCGATGTATACGCCCACCGCCATACGGTCGTTGAAGCAGAAGACCGCGGTGGGGCGCTGCTCCTCGGGAAGCTCGAGCAGCCGCTCGAATGCGGCGCGTCCGCCGCGGGCGGTCGTCTCACCGTGCACGTGGAGGGCGGGGTCGACGGGGATGCCGGCCTCGGCGAGGACCTCGAGGTAGCCTTCGTGGCGCAGCGTCGAGGCGATGGGGTTGTCGTCGGTGTCGATGTAGGCGATGCGCCGATGCCCCGCGGCGACCAGTTCGCGCACGGCCGCCGCGCCCCCGGCGCGGTCGTCGGGGACGACGGAGCGGAATCCCCCGCCCTCGGGCCGGCAGTCGAGGAAGACCGCCGCCGCAGGGAGTCCGGTCGGGGCCGGGACGATCTGGTGCCACATGCACGCGTAGATGATCGCGTCGACCTGCTGCGCGGACAGTGCGCGGATCGCGTCCGCTTCGATGGCGCTGTCGCCGCCGGTGTCGATGAGGAAGAGCAGGTGGTCGTTCTCGCGCGCGGCGTCCTGCGCGCCGGCGAGCATGTCGCCGGCGAACGGCGTCGTCGCGATCTGGTCCGAGATGAGTCCGACGGTTCGGGTCTGCTGGGTGCGCAGCCCGCGGGCGACCGAGCTCGGAGCGTATCCGATGGAGCGGGCGGCCTCGCGGACACGTGCCCTGGTCTCCTCCGAGATGCGGGATTCGACGTCGTTCATGACGAGGGACACGGTCGTCACAGACACACCGGCTGCCGCCGCCACGTCTGAGATCCGAGCCCGGGCCATCGTCGACACTCCCTCGTGCTAAATCGATTTATCGAACGACACTGATTATGAACCGCTGTCGCGCTCGGCGTCAAGTGCGAAGTCTGGATCGATGCGGAGACGACGCGGCGAGCGACGTTGAGGACGCCCGGTTGAGCATGGCCCAGCCAAGCTCAGCCGGCATGGCTCAGCCGGCCAGGCGGAACCTTCTCGGAGGCGGTTCGATGTCGAACACAGCAAGGCGGAGCGCGAGCCGGGGGACCAGCACGAGCGGATCGCCCCTCCCCGGCGGCGGATGAAGGACGAAGTCGCCGAGCCCCTCGCGGGTGATGCGCCAGCCACCGTGATGCAACTCCATATGGTGGAACCTGCAGAGGAGGATGCCGCGGTCGATGTCGGTCCTGCCCTCGTCGCGCACCCACTCATCGATGTGATGCGCTTCGCAGTAGGACGCCGGCCGGTCGCAGCCTCGCCACCGGCACCCACCGTCGCGGATCGCGAGGGCGATCTTCTGCTTGGGCCGGTACAGCCGCGCCTCGCGCCCGAGGTCGAGCGGATTGCCGCCTCCGTCGACGGTGACGTGACGGGTGGCCGTGTGGCACATGTGCTGGGCGGCCAGCCAGGCAGGCAGCACCGTCTGGTCGTCTTCGACCAGCGCCACCGCCGGCGCACCCGAGCGCTCCTGGACGATCGCGTCGGCGGGCACCACGATGCGCACGCCGGCCTGGCGGGCGCCGAACACCGTCGCCGCGTCGGCGAGGGCGCCGGCGCACAGCAAGTCGAGGAAGAGGTCGTACGCGAGCTGGTCGTTCGTGCGCGGGTCGGCGACGAGCTCTTCGGCGCGCGCCTTCTCTTCGGAGTCGACGAACCGCGGGCCGCCTCGTCGGGGCCGGAGCGCCGAATCCCAGATGGTCTGCGCCCACGCGCCGCCGAGGTCGTCGAAGACGATCGAGCCGCGCCGCACACCGTCGGCATCGCGCCACAGCCGGAAGGCGCGCCCCTCGAACCGCTGGTCGAACCGCCGCTGGGCGCCTGCCGGGTCGAGTTGATCGCGGATCGTCCGGGCGGCTCGGCCGAGCTCTTCGACCGTGCGCTCCCGCGCCTCGGCGATGAGCTGCTCGGCTGCCAGCATCCACGCCTCGCGCCAAGCCTCGCGCGCCCGCGCGACGGCGTCGAGCCCGTCGTCTTCGCCGGAGGTCGCGACCGGATCGGGCTCGGGCGGCTCGCCGAGCCCCCGCAGGATCGCGTCGTGCTGGGCCGACCCGATCGCTCCGGCCAGCAGCGCCCGTCCGAGCGGAGCGTGCCACGGCTCGGGCTCCCCGCCGGCCCCAACCCCGGCCCTCGGCCCCGGTCCCACGCCGACCCCGGCTCCCGCCCCTTCATACGGCGGAACCGCCGGGTCCGAGGCATCCGTCATCGCATCGCGCCCGGGATCGATGCCGGCCAGCGTGCGCAGCGATTCGCCGAGCCGGACGTGCTTGGCCGCCTCGGCTCTCGTGGCCCCGGTGATCTCCTGGATCAGCGACGCCGGATTGCGGTGGCCGCGCTTCTGCGCGAGCCCGGTGTGACCCGCCTCGCGGGTCGATCGTGCCGCGGCCGCGCCCGACGCCGCGATACGCACCTTCTCTCCGGCGCGCACCAGCCCGGTCGCGGCTTCGAGTGCAGCGACCACCCCGTCGTCGCTGAGGCGATCCAGTGCGAGGGGCAGCTGCTCGGCCTCGACGTCACCTCCGAGAGCGTCGCGCAGCACCTCCAGGTGCTGCGCGAGCTCGGAGAAGAATGCCATGTCTGATCATGGCATCCACCTCAGACATTCGTATATCTGTTCTCATGCACGAGGAACGACGTGGAGGCCGGTCCTGCGACCGGCCTCCACGTCGCAAGGGCTCACTCTGCAGAAACGACCTCCCCGAACAGGCGCAGCTCGGCCACATTGAGGATCTGGCCGTTCGCGATCCGGATGTAACGGTAGGAGTCGCCCGCCGTCACGGTCCACTTCTGCCACTCGAGCGTCTTCGCGGGCACGGCGGGCGTGAGCCGGGTCCACGTCTGGAAGTCGTTCGAGCCCTCCAGCCGCATATCCGCGATGCGCGACGTGCCGTAGCCGTCCTGGCGCACGAGCAGCTCCGCGCCCGTGAGGGTCACGCGATCGGCTCCGAAGTCCCACACGTTCGCGTAGATCCCGGAGTTGAGCCGCGTGTCCGAATGCGTGGCGGCATCGCCGTCGAGCATGCGAGCGGCGTACTGCGTCCATCCGGCGTCGACCACGCCGTCGGGCCGCAGCGAGACCGCGGCGCGGAACGCCGCATCGACGAGCCCGGCGTCGCTCGAGAGGAAGAGCTTCGACTCGTCGCTGGTGGCGGCGATGGGGTCCGCGGACTTCCCGTCCGGCGTCGTGAAGCCGATGACGAAGTCGACCACGCCGCCGGCCTCCGCGCTCTCCGGCACGGGAGCGGATGCCACCCATTCGCCGGGATTCGGCGATGTCACCGCGGCCGGCTGCCCGAAGAGCGTCACGTGCACGTCGGAGTTCTCCGTCGGCCCCGTCATCCGGACCTCGACGACGTCCCCCGCGACGACGCGATCCGCGACGGCGTCGGGTGACGAGAGCGACACGGTGTCCATCACGCCCACGGCCTCGCTCCGCGTACCGTCGATGCGGATCTCGGCGATGCTCCAGATCCCCGGGTACGCGGGATCCGACGGCACACCCGGCTCGTCGACCTGGAACTTCAGGAACCGGAAGCGCTGATCGCGGACCTCGTCGCGCGAGGCGATCCACTCCACGTCCGCGTCCTGGCCGGTGTTCGGATGCTCGGTGAGCAGCGTCCACTCGGCGCCGTCGTCGGACCCGTACACGTTCGTGCCCTCCGCGCGGTTGGGGAACGTGTCGCGAGCCTGGAAGCCGAACCGGTCGGCGCTCACCCGGTATGCCGACCCGAAGTCGAACACGATGCCGGTGACCCGCTGGTCGCCCCACGACGTCTGGTTGTCGCCGTCCGTCAGCGCGCGCAGCTGCGAACTGCTGAGCGAGGGGGCGCTCACGATCCCGGTGAAGTCGAGCGAGCCGTCCGCCAGGCGCGGGTTCAGCGGCTCGAGCGCGTCGATCGCCTCTCCGAGCCGGGCGAGCAGGTCGGCGAACTCCGCGTCACCGGCAGTCGCGCGAGCCTTCTTCACCTGCTCCACGAGGTCCGCCACCGCGTCCCACGTCGCCGACGTGAAGCTCGCCTCGTCGCCGATGCGGTCGAAGAGCGTGCCCATCGCCGCGGCGCGGGTCGCCGCCACCGCGATGGTGACCGGCAGGGCCGTGACGGCGGTGCCGTCCGTCGCGACCACGAGCGCCTCGTGCACGCCGGGCTTCGCCGGCGTCCAGGTCAGCTCGTCGCCCGACAGCTGGGCACCCTGCGGGCCGTTCTGCAGCGAGAGCTCGACCGGGTCGTTCGCGGCATCCGTCACCGGGAAGCCGCGGCTCCACGGCTCGCCCTTCACGACGACGACGTCCACCGACGGCGCGTCGGCGAAGACCGGCGGCGTCAGCACGCCGTTGGCCTGGGCGAGCACGCCGGCCACGTCGACCTGGGCGGCAGACCCGGTCGCCCGCAGGAACACGATGTTGTCGCCGACGGCTCCGGGCGTCTTCTCGACGTGGAGGTCGAGCCACACGTATCGCCACTGGCCGCCGGTGTCGGGCACGACGATCTCGGCGAACGGCGCCTCGGCCGACGTGCGGGATGCCTCGAGCGTGGCGGCGCCGTCGCTGCGCACCTTGACCCCGACCAGCGACGTCTTGGTGCGGTCGCCCCAGACAGCCCGGCGGACCGCGAGCTGCGCGTCGTCGGCTGCGGCGTCGAGCCGCACGAAGGCGGTGCCGTCGGCGTCCTCCTGGTGCTGGGCTCCCGACCCGAGGGTCGTGCCGAACGTCTCTACCGAGAGCTCGGGACCGTCGGCGAGCGGCGCGACCGAGCCCTCGACGTCTGCGAGCTCGGGCGGGAAGGCCACCCAGTACTCGGCGCCGGTGTAGTCCGAGCCGCGGTCGTTCCAGAAGTTCTGGATGCCGCTCCCGTAGTAGTAGAGCGGGCCGTCGCGGTCGGCATACAGCTCGGCGACGTGCGGAGCCTCGGCCTCGACGTCCACGCCGGCGACGTACCGGTACTGGAGGTACGTCTCGCTGAGCGGGTCCTGCAGGCGCCCTCGGTAGGCCTGCGAGATCATGCCGCCCTCGTTCGCAGGTACGTAGGGCACCTCCTCGCCCATCATGAAGGCGTAGAACGTGTCGGCTCCGGCGAGGATCCGGTTGTCGAGGAAGTGATACGGCGACACCGCGTCGGGCGCGTCCGAGACCGTCCCCGCGACGGGGTCGATCGTCGTGCCCTGCGTGTCGACGAGGCGCGCGAGCGCCACGAGGAGGTCGACGTCGCCCTGCCCGTGCGCCTGGTCCCGCAGCATCTCCATGTGCTGGACGAAGGATTCACCGGTGGTGTTGCGCGGGTCGTCGGCGGGGATCTCGCGGAAGATCGATGCGAGCGCACCGTTCACGTCGCCGCCGTAGAGGTCGTGCTCGCTCTCGTACCCGGCGTTGACGGTGAACCACTCCACCCGCTCGGCGTACAGCTCGGCGTCGTCGAGGAAGATGGCCGCGGCGACCATGCCGATGACGCCGTACAGGTGCTGGTTCCACAGTCGGTTCTTCGAGTACAGGAACGTCTCGAGCACCGGTCGTACCAGGTTGTCCTCGATGCGCTGCTGGTCCTCGGCGGTCCACCGCAGGTCGTAGCCGTTCAGAGAGTCGTTCGCCGGCTCCGTGCCGCGCAGCACCTCGGCCGCGATCAGCATGTAGTACAGCGGCACCCCGGTGTGGATGTGGGCGTCGGCGAAGTACGCGTACTTCGCCGGGTCGAGGCTGCTCCACGTGCGCAGCACGTGCAGGGCGTTCGCCCGGTACTGCTCGTCGCCGGTAACGACGTACTCGAGCGTCTGGGCCATCGCGCCGAGGCTGTCGCGCAGGGCGCTGGCGCGCATCCCGGCCGTCGCGTACGCGTCGTTCTTCGGGGTGTCGGTCCCCGGCTGGGCGTTCTCGGCCCGGAAGTCGCGCGCGGCGTACCGCGTCTGCGTCATCGCGTCGTAGTAGCCCGTCCAGGGGTCGACGCCCGCGAGCACCTGGGTCCGCATGTTCTCGAGGTGGTCCGCGCTGAAGCCGACGCCCGGGTGGGCGAAGCCGGCGTCGCTGACGGTCCGCACGATCTGCGGGGGTGCGGGCGTCTCCTGCGCGACGGCGGGCTGCGTGGCGGTGAGCGCGCCGGCGGCTGCCAGCACCCCGGCCATGAGCACCCCGATCACGCGGCGCGTGCGGTGTCTTTGCTCGATCCTCATCGATCTCTCTTCTCTTCTCCGCCGCCGTCACCGACGGCGGGTGGGGAGGTGGATAGCGTTTGCCACTTAACGATGACGGCATCGCCGCGCGACGTCAAGGCCCGATCTGCGAAGACGTCAGGATGCCTGCGACGGGAGGAACCGCACGCCCGCACGATCGATGTCGACGGTCCATCCGCGACCGTCGAGGTCATCGGCGCGCACGCCGAGGAACATCCCCGTGAACCGCAGTCGCGCCCCATGGTCGTCCGAGAGCGTCCACGCCGGGTGAACGTCCGGCACCTCGCGCCACGCCCCGTCGTCGCCCGCGACCGCGAAGGCCAGGCAGGGCCCGTCCAGCGACGCGCGCAGCCGCAGGGGACCTTCCGGCGCGGCGACCGGCGCGGACCTCGTGGTGACCGCGCCGTCCCGACGCACCACCCGCAGGTGCCGGCCGTTCTCGGCATCGAAGGTCACCTGGAGCCAGATCCACCCCGACCGGTCGTACCACGCGATGACCCCGGCCGCTTCGCGCGGAGTCCTCGGCTCGGCGGCGATGACCGCTTCGAACTGGGCCTGCCGTTCCTCGACGCGCGTCAGGATCATCGACTGATCGAAGACGGATGCCGCCGAGTGGCCGCCCCGCAATCGCAGCCATCCCGTCCTCGCGCCGAGATCCGCGACGTCCTGCGGCAGTGCGCGGCGCAGCGTCGACCAGCGCCGGGAATCCAGCCCGGGCGCGTCGAAGTCGTCGGTCCAGGCCCGGACGCCGGCCGCGGCATCCGTGTCTCCTCCCGGTGCCGGCGCATCACCGCGGCCCGTCGCCGCACGCTCCCCCGACCCGACGGCGAGCTCCACGTCGACGCTCGGGTGATGGCCCCCATCGGCGAGACGCAGCCACCCGTCGTCGAACACCACCCGCTGAAGGCACGTCTCGCGCCCGAGGGTGCAGTAGCGCTCCCCGAGGTGCAGCGCGGGGCGGCTCGCCAGATGCGCGAGCACCCAGTCGCCGCCGGGCGTCTGCACGAGCTCGCCGTGGCCGGCCTTCTGAAGCGGATGCCCCGGCGCATCGCGCGTCGTGAGCACCGCCTCCCGCTCGTCGCGCTGGTAGGGCCCGAGCAGGCTGCGAGAGCGGGCGACGGTGATGCCGTGGTTCCACCCCGTGCCGCCCGCGGCGATGAGCAGGTGGTACCACTCGCCGATCCGATACAGGTTCGGCCCCTCGACGAGGCCGTCCTCGCGGTAGATGACGGTGGCCTCGCCGGTCGTGCGGCGCTCGCCGGGCAGGTACTGCTCGACGACGAGACCCGAGAACGACGGATGCTCCGGCCGCTGGTCCCACTGTACGCCGACGATCCAGTGGGTGCCGTCGGGGTCGTGGAAGAACGAGAAGTCGAATCCTCGCGAACCGAGGTGGACGGGCTCGCTCCAGGGCCCGGTCACCGATTCGGCGGTGACGAGGTAGTTGTCGATGTCCTTGTCGTCGCCGTCCATGGTGCGCACGATCGAGTACGCGAGCCAGAACCGGCCATCGGCGTGCGACAGGCTCGGCGCCCACACCCCTCCCGAGTCGGGGACCCCGCGCAGATCGATGCCGTCCAGCGCGTGACCGAGCGTCGTCCAGTGCACGAGATCGGTCGAGTGGTGCAGCCGGACAGCCGGGTGGTACTCGAAGGTGCTCGTCGCGATGTAGTAGTCGCCGCCGACCCGGAGGATCGACGGGTCGGGGTTGAACCCCCGCAGGACGGGGTTGCGGATCACCGGCACGGCGGTCTCTCCTCCACGGGGTCGGACGATCAGGACGCCGCCGGCTGCATCGGGTTCTCGAACGGCGCGCCCGAGACGAAGCGCTCGACCTCGGCGAGGGCGGACTCACCGAGGCGGCGAAGCTCCACCCCCATCGATCCGGCGAGGTGCGGCGTGAGGAACACGTTCGGGAGGGTGTAGAGCGGATGCCCCGCCTCGAGCACGTCCGGCTCGGTGACGTCGAGCACGGCGCGCAGGCGGCCGCGCCGCAGCTCGTCGACCAGCGCGTCCTGGTCGACCAGCGCGCCCCGCGCCGTGTTGACCAGGGTGGCGCCGTCGGGCAGCGCGGCGAGCACCGCGCGCGAGATCATGCCGGCGGTGCGGGGCGTCTCGGGGGCGTGCACCGACAGGATGCGGCTTCGCCGGGCGAGCTCCTCGAGGTCGTCGATCAGCTCGGCGCCGAGCCGTTGGGCGGTCTCGGGCGTCGCGTAGGGGTCGTACAGCAGCACCTCGACGTCGCTCGCGCGGAGCTTCTCGATCACCATTGTGCCGATCGTCGAGGCGCCGACGATGCCGACGGTCGTGCGGAACAGTCCGGCATGGGGCGCCGTCGCCTCGCGGTCGATGAACCTCTGCTCGGCGCAGTACTGCCGCGAGAGCCAGAACGCGTCCTTGGCGGCGAGCGTGATCATCGCCTGCGTGAACTCCGCCACCGGGACGGCGTTGGCGGAGCGGGCGGACGAGATGCGGATGCCGCGCGCCGACGCCGCCTCGTCCAGGAACCCGATCCCGCCGCCCCAGTGGACGATGGCGCGCAGCGCCGGGAAGGCGTCGAGCCCTTCGCTGTCGATCACGGGCACGCCCCACCCGGTGATGAGAACCTCGACCCCCGACGGCGAGGCGATGCCGGCGAGGGAGGTGGCGGCATCCGTCATGTCGATCTCGAGGATCTCGGCGAGCCGGGCCCGTTCGTCGTCGCCGAAGACGAACGGCACCAGCGCGGGATCCATGAGCAGTGCGGCTCTCATGCGTTCAGCTCCTCGATGCTCCAGGCGTCGCGCCACTCCAGGCGCACCCGTCCGCCCTCGATGTGCAGCGGCAGCCACACCGCGGGCGATTCGGCGAGCGCGTCGGGCGTCCATCGGTCGCCGATGTAGACGAACCCGTCGCCGACGGGCGCGACGACGCTCACCTGCGACTCGAAGGTGTTCGTTCCGAGCGGTGCCAGGAGCCGCCAGTCGTCCCAGGGCCCGTCGAGGGCCGGAGCGCTCGTCCACACGTTGTCGTTCATGCTCCATCCGGTGAGATCCGAGCCGAACAGGTAGTAGCGACCTCCGCTGGTGACGACGGCGGGCGACTCGTACCCGATCTCGGGCCGAGCCTGCTGGCGGAGGGTCGCCACCAGCGACTCCACCCCGAGGTGGTCCTCGCGGAGGCGGTAGATGTGCAGCCCGTTGTCGCGATCCTCCGAGAGGAGGTAGCCGACGCCGTCCTCCTGGAAGACGCCGATGTCGCGGCTGAGGTTGCCCAGCGGCCGCTCGCTGCCCACGTACCGGTACGGACCTTCGGGGCGGTCGGCGATCGCGTACCCGACGCGCGCGAACGAGTAGTCCGCGGAGTCGACATGCAGGAGCATGACCCACCGCCCATCGGGGCGCTGCAGCACCTTCGGTCGTTCGACCACCCGGTCGGGGCCGATGTCGCCGTCGTCCGCGCGGAGCGCGTCGCCCTCGTAGCGCCACGAGGCGAGGTCGGTCGACGAGTAGCAGGCGACGGCGGTGAACCGGTCGCCGGCCGTCTTGTCCTCTCCCCACGCGAGCCAGCGGTCGCCGACACGCTGCAGGCCGATCCCGTGAAGCTGTGCCGTCCGCCCGCGGTCGTCGACAAAGACGCGGCCGGGCCGGATCGTGCAACGCTCAGCCATGCCGCACCTGCAGCACGCGCGCGCCGATGCCCGCGGGGGTGCTGACCGAGAGCCCCTCCCCCGTCGCTGCGAACGCCCACGGCTCTCCCCCGGCGGGGAAGATCGCCTCGGCCTCGCCGACGCCCGGGAGCGTGAAGGCGGCGGGCGCAGCATCCCGATCCCACACGAACAGCAGGTCGCGTTCGCTCGTGTGCAGGCCGAGGCACACGGTGGGCGCATCCCAGGCCGGCAGGCCGAGCGGCCAGAACGGCGTCGCGTCGGCCAGGTCGTCGCGCAGCGCCTTGTGCAGCTCGACGGCCTCGGCCACACGCGCCCGCTGCGCGGGGCGCAGGTCGTCGAGGAAGCCCGAGAGGTACAGCCGCCCGCTGAGGCCCGTGACGAGCGTGAACACCGTGTCGTCGTCGCTCATCTCCCGCGCCGGGTAGGCCCAGTTGCCGCACTGCTCGGGCAGGATCGAGGCCGGCGACGACGCCGCGATCGGCGGGTACAGCCGGAAGTCCTGCTGATCGCTGGTCGACTGCAGGTGCGTCACGGCGAGGAGGGAGTAGTCCGCGCGCATGGCGCCGGAGCTGCAGTTCTCGATGCGCAGGGACGGATGCCGCTGCTGGACGCCGACCAGCCACTCGCGGAACGCCCGGGTGTGGGCCAGCAGCCCGTCGCCCGCGGTCGTCGCGTCGCGCTCGGTTCCGGCGCCCGGGTTGATGTTGTAGTCGAGTTTCAGGTACTCGATGCCGTAGTCCTCGACGAGGTGGTCCACGGTCGCGTCGAGGTGCGCGCGCGCGGCGGGATGCCGGAAGTCGAGGTGGTACCGGCGGTCCTCCTGCACCCGCCGGCCGAACCGCTGGAAGAACGCGTCGTCGGGCAGCCGCGTCGCCGCCGGGCTGTGCACGCCGACGACCTCGGGCTCGAGCCAGAGCCCCGGCGCCATCCCCGCCAGCCGGATCGCGTCGATGACGCGGCGCAGCCCACCCTCGGGGAACCGCGACGGCGCCTCGCGCCACTCGCCGACGGTCGACCACCAGTCGCCGATCGCGGGGTCGGCGAACCACCCGGCGTCGATGCAGAAAACCTCGGCGCCCGCCTCGGCCGCGCGTCGCACGAGCGGCAGCAGCTGCTCGGTGGTCGGCTGCCCCATCAGCGTGTTCATGAAGTCGTTGTACACGACGGGCAGGTGCTGATCCTGGGCCGACCCCCGCAGCCAGCGCCGGTAGCGCGTCAGCTCCGCGATCGCGCCGTCGCGACGGTGAGCGGATGCCGCGACTGCGACGGGCACGGCCGCGAAGGTCCCGCCGGGGAGCAGCTCGTGGGCGAACTGGTGCTCCTGGTCTGTCGGGCCGAGCAGAGACAGCACCCCACCGCCGCGCGTCTGGCAGAGGTCGACGTGCCAGCCCGCGCTGGTCTCGAGCTGCCAGGCGAGCGCCTCGCCGTCGGGACGCGCGAGGTAGCCGCACGGCAGATGCTCCCCGCTCGACCATGCGCCGTGACTCGAGAGGCTCGCGTGGCCGCGGCCGTCCTGGCCGTGGAGGTCGAGAGCGAGCTCGGGCAGCTCGTCGCGCAGCGGCACCTCTTGCCACCGGGCCTCGGCGAGCCATTCGCTCGCAGCCCTCCCCCATACGACCCCGTCGAGGTCGGCAGCCGTGGCGCCGATCCCGATCGTCGCCGAGCTGACCGCGGTGACCACCACGGGCTCCTCCCCGGCGTTGCGCACCTCGTTCTCGATCCGCACCGCGGCGGTCCCGACGGGCGCGGTGACGGTCGTGCGCACTTCGAGCCCGCTGACGGCGTCGGCCTGCACGACGATCGCCCGGGTCGCGCCGGCGTCGGTGGTGACCTGCGATCCTTGCACGCGCAGGCGTTCGCCGACCGCGGACCGCCAGTAGGCCTGACTGGTGCGCGCCCGCTGCTCGGCCGAGGTGAACACCTCCACGAGACCGATTCCCTGACGCCCGGCGTGCGTCGACGGCAGCGCCACGAGCGAGAGCGGGGCGTCGGCCGACCACCGCAGTTCGAACCCGCCGACGCGGGCGCGCCGCGTGGCGGGGACGGCCTCGGCGGTGTCTTCCTTTCTCGCGATGTCGATCGTGGCGGGAGGGGGGAAGGTGTCGGTCACGAAGCTCGTCTCGTCTCGTCGGTCAGCGGCATGCGCAGGGCGTCGTTGCAGATGTGGATGCCGGCGCCGAGGAGGGCCGGCAGGAACAGTGCGAGCGCCGAGCCGATGAGGGGCAGCGACGCCGCTGCGATGCCCAGCCCGATCAGCAGCAGCCAGCTCAGCCCGACGTGCGGGCGGCGAGCGAGCGCCGCCGCGGCGACACTGAGCGCGGGGACCGGGCGCAGGCCGGCGTTCGCGGCCGCGGCGGCGCACACGGCGATGAGCAGCACCGCCACGCCCGCGCCGGCCGCGGCGACGAACAGCAGCATGGCGTCGGCGGCGCCGAACAGCGCGAGGTCGTACGACAGCAGGAGCGTCATCAGGCTGGTGCCTGCCGCCGCCCACCACAGGCGGCGCCACCCTGCCCCGAACGCGACCCAGAAGCTCCGCCCGCCCCGCGCGTCGGCGCGGCGCTCGAGCAGTGCCCGCGTGCTCCGCAGGAGCGCGAAGACCGCGGGGGCCAGCGGCAGGAGCGACGCCGCACCCAGGCACAGGGCGAGATGCGTCGGCTGCCAGCCCACCAGCAGGGTGAAAACGAGCGCGGGAACGAGGCATCCGAAGAACGACACCGACACCACGAAGTAATGGAAGACGGTGAGCGCCGTCGTCGCGAGTGCACCGTCGAGCGCGAGCCCAGTGCGGATGTACCCCGCGATGCCGCCCGGACGCGACGGGGTGGAGTGGGCCGTCATCCCTTCACCGCCCCGATCGACATGCCCTTGATGAAGTACCGCTGGAAGGCGGCGAAGATCGCGACCGACGGGATGATCGCCAGGATCGCCCCGGTGTAGATCAGCTGCCACTGCGACGTGAGCAGCCCCACCATGCGGTTGATGGCGACGTTGATCGTGCCCGCCGACGACGAGTCGAGGAACACCAGCGGGATGAAGAAGTCGTTCCACAGTCCCAGCGCCTGGATGATGACGAACGCCGACGTCACCGGGAGCAGCATCGGGAAGACGATCGACCAGAACGTGCGGAACCGTCCGGCGCCGTCGACGAACGCGGCCTCTTCGACCTCCACCGGGATGCCCTTGATGAAGCTGCAGTACAGCAGGATGCCGAAGCTCGCCGCCCCGCCGAGGTGCACGAGGATGACGCTGGTCAGCGTGCTGTACAGGCCGACGTCGTCGAAGCCCTTGACCAGGGGGATCATGCGCACCTGGAAGGGGATCATCAGACCCGCGATGAAGAGGATGTAGAGCCACCGCGCGCTGCGCCCGCCGATGCGCTCGATGCCGTACGCGGCCATCGGCACGATGGCGACGAGCAGCACGACCGTGACGACCGTGATGATCAGCGTGTTGACCAGCGCCTCGCCGTAGTCGGTCTGCTGGAACAGCTGCACGTAGTTGTCGAGGGTGAACGCGGTGGGAAGCCCCATCGGGTCGACGGTGATCTCGGAGTACGAGCGGAACGAGTTCAGCAGCGCGTACAGCACCGGGCTCGCGACGATCACGACGAGCACCGCCAGCACGATCATCACGACCACCTGGCCGGGCGTCACCTTCTTCTTGCGCTCGGCGCTGCGCTCGGCGCGGCGCGTGTCACGTTGCGCCCGCCCCGGCGCGACGACGAGCTCTGTCTCGGTGCTCATGCCTGGATCTCCCTCTTGCGCATGTAGGCGTTGGCCGCGACGGTGCTGACGATGACCACCAGGAACAGCACGATGGCGGCGGCGCTGCCGAAGCCGGCGCGGTACTCGCCGAACCCGACCTTGTAGATGAAGAACGCCATGGTCTCGCTGACGAACCCGGGACCGCCCGCGGTCAGCACCATGACCTGGTCGAAGATGGTCCAGCCCGCGATCATCGCGAGCGTCATGTTGACGGTGACCGCGCCGGCGAGCATCGGCCACGTGACGTGACGGAACACCTGGCGGCTGTTGGCGCCGTCGATGCGCGCCGCCTCGACGAGCTCCTGCGGCACCGACTGCAGGTTGGCGAGGTAGATGAGGGTCGTGTTCCCGCCGAGGGTGAAGCACGTGATGAAGAGGATGACCCAGACGACGATGCTGCTGTCGCCGAGCCAGTCCCGCGCCCACTCCGGCAGCCCGGCATCGCGGAGGAACGTGTTGACGGCTCCGAAGTTGTAGTTCAGCAGGTACTTCCACACCGTCGCGAGGATGAAGGCGCTGACGAGCGACGGCAGGTAGACCGCGGTGCGGAAGAGCCCCTGCCACCGCCCGGTCACCTTGTCGAGCATGAGCGCGACGCCGAGCGAGATCGCATTGATGATGAGCGCCGAGCCGAGCCCGAGGATGAGGGTGTTCTTGACGGCGTTCCAGAAGCGCCCGCTCGTCAGGATCTCCTCGTAGTTGCGCGTGCCGACGTAGTCGTAGCCGGGGCTGATGCCGTCCCAGTTCGTGAAGCTCAGCTGCAGCGACTGCACCGACGGGATGATCACCATGAGCAGGTAGATCACCAGGGCCGGCGCGATGAAGCCGAGCATGATCCAGCGGGCGGAGCGGAACCGCCCGGTCCGCCGCTTCTCCCGCTCAGGCCCCGTCGGCACGAGCGAGACGTCGTCGGGGGCACCATCGGGCGCACCGTCGAGCGGGGCCTCGCCCCGAAGGCGGACGGCGGTGCCGACCACCTCTGTCTGCCCCTGCAGGGCGCTCTGATCAGTCATGGAGACCTCCTCGGCTCCGGCCGGGGCGCCCGGGCAACGCCCGGGCACCCCGACACGTGTGGGTCAGCCTGCGGCGACCGTCTTGTCGAACTCGGCCTGCACCTTGGCGATGGTGTCGTCGATCGAGCTCTGGCCGTCCTGCATCTCGATCCGCGCCTGGCGGAAGAAGGTGTTGAACGCGCTGAAGGTGGAGAGGTCCGACACGTTCTCGTACCAGACGAGGTTCGGGTTCTCGAGGAGGGCGAAGTAGTCCTCCGCACCGGGGATCGACGTGTTGCGCTCGATCTCGTCGGCCGCGACGATGTTCGGCGCGAGCCAGCCGTTCTCCTCCATGAGGTTGGCGGTGTCGACCTGGTAGAAGAACTCCAGGAACTCCGTCGCCGACTCGTACTGCGCGTCGTCCTCGGCCGCCTGCGCCGAGATGGCGAGGCCGCCGGCGGTGTCGCCGTTCACCGCGTTCTTCAGCACGTTGATCGCGCCGTCCTCGTCGGGGACGATGAACAGCCCGGCGTTGAAGTCGGCGTCGACCTTGTTGATGTCGTTCAGGCGCCCGATTCCGGCTGACGACGTCGCCATGACGGCCATGTCGTTCACCAGCAGGGTGGTCGTCTGCGCGTCGGCGGTGGACTGCCATCCCTCGAGCACGTACTCGTTCGTGATGTCGAGCAGCTCCTGGAGCGGCTCGCGCAGGTCTTCGATGGTCGCCTCGCCGTTCTCGGCAGCCGTCCAGAACCCGCCCTGGTCGCTCCACTCGGCGAACGTCGGCGCGGCGAGCAGCTTCCACAGCTGGTCGCTCGGCCAGACCTCGGCCGCCGCGGTCGCCAGCGGGGCGTCGCCGTTCGACTTGATCTCGGCCATCAGGTCGATGAAGTCGTCGTAGGTCTCGGGCACCTCGAGGTCGTTCTCCTCGAAGTAGTCCTTGTTGTAGACGATGTTGATGCCGATCTCGCCGTTGAGCGCGCTGTACGGCACGGTGTAGACGTTTCCGTCCGACGCGCTGCCCACGGCCTCCGGCTCGATGAGCTCGGTGACCGACTCGGGGATCGGCGCGAGCTTGCCGGCGTTGATGTACGTGAGGGTGTCGCGCATGTCGACGACGGCCGGCCAGTTGCCCGTGGCATCCATCGTCTTGAGCGCCGTCGCGTAGTCGCTGCCCGCCGGAAGCGGATCGAGCTGCACCGTCGTGGTCTCGCTCTGCTCGTTGAACGCCTCGACGACGGCGTCGACGACCGAGTTCCAGGTCTCGTCGCCGGTCGCGTAAAGGAACCGGATGGTGGTCTTCTCGGATGCCGCGCCTCCGTCGCCGCTCGCCGCACCGGTGCAGCCGGTGAGTGCGAGCGCCGTGACGGCCAGCGCCGCCCCTCCGGCGAGCCAGTGCGAACGGCGGCCCAGCCGGGCGCGCACCCCTGCCCGCGTCGCTTCCTCGTGCATGTGATCTCCCTTGATTCGTGCCGGAACGTTTCCGTCCCGGAGAGAGTACCTCAAAGTGGACAACGTTTGCCACTATTTCCGAAACGCAGGTTGTGGCGATCTGCCACAGCGCTTCGCCGCCCCGCGATCCGGCCGTCGCTACGCACGCACGAGGGGCTCGCCGTGCAGGATCGGCGTCGCCGTGAGGGCCACGGAATCGCGCGCGCCGGGCTCGTCCAGCACGAGGGCGAGCGCGGCGCCGCCGAACTCCTCGAGCGGCACCTCGACGGTGCTGAACCCGGGCAGCACGTCTCCGAGCATCGGGACGTGGTCGAACCCGGTCACCTCGATCCCCGCTGCCCGGGACTCGCCGAGTTCGCGCAGGCGGGCGATGACGCCGACGGCCATCGCGTCGCTCATCGCGGCGATGACCTCGACGTCGTCGAGCCGATCGCCCAGCAGGTCGACCGCGCGGTAGCCCCCGTCGCGCGAGAACTCCGTGTGCACGATGTCGTCGTCCGGGATCTCGATCCCGCGGTCGGCGAGGCCCTCGACGAACCCGCCCACGCGCTCCAGCGCCGTCACCTCCGCCGACGGGCCCGAGACTATCGCGAAGCGCCGCTTGCCGGCATCCGCGAGTCCCCCGGCGAGCAGGCGCGCGGCGTGCCGGTTGTCGACCGTGACGGTCGGGAACCCGAGCTCGTTGTCGCCGATCACCACGATCTTCGCGCCGTGGTCGCGCAGCACCCTGAGCTGCTCCTTGACGGATGCCTCGCGCGCGGGGTCGGTCGTCCGGCTCGTCGCCATCACCACGGCGAGATGGCGTTCGCCGCGCAGCTGCGTGAGGATGTCGAGCTCGCGGGCGGAGTCGTCGCGCGTCGTGCGGACCGCGACCGAGATGCCGCGCTCCTCGGCCGCGTGCATCATGCCCGAGATCATCGTCGCCGAGCCGAAGTCGTCGATGTCGCCGACGATGAATGCGACGGTGCGGGCGCGTCCGCCCTTGATCGTCTGCGCGGCGGGGCTGACGGAGTAGCCCAGCGTGCGGGCGGCCTCCTCGACGCGGCTGCGCAGCTCGGGCGACCCGCTCTGCTTGCCGCGGACCCCGCCGTTGAGGGCGCGGGAGGCGGCGGGCACCGATACACCCGCCAGGCGCGCCACATCGGCGAGGGTGGGCGGCTTGGCTCCTGGCGTCATCGTCGTCCTTTCGCGGCTGATAACGCTATCCAGTATTGCCGATGCGATGCCGGGCGCGTGCCACTTCCACCCGCGCCGCAGCCCCGCTCCCCGCGACTCAGCGCACGACCGCGGTCACGGTCGCCAGGCGGCCGAGCACCTCCTGGCTGATGGAGCCCAGCAGGAATCGCGCGAGCGCGCCGCGGCCGTGCGAGCCGACCACCGTCAGCCGCGCGGAGCCCGCCAGCCCGTTGATGATCTGCGACGGGTAGCCGCGCTCCACCTTCCGCACGATCTCGAGGTCGGGGTAGCGCGAGCCGAGCCCGGCCAGCGAAAGGGCGAGGGCCTCGGCGGTGAGCTTCTCCATGTTCTCGAGGTACTCCGCCGGATACGACCCCATGTTGCGCGGCGCCTCGAGGGGCGTCCACACCGCCACGGCGATGAGCGGCTCGCCGAGGCGGTCGGCCTCGGCCGCGGCGAAGGCCACCGCCTTCTCCGACACCGGCGAGCCGTCGACCCCGACGACCACCCCCGACCGTCCGGCGGCGTCCGCGTCGGGAACCACGACGACCGGGCAGTGGGCTCCCGCCGCGATGCGCAGGCCGTGCGCGCCCCGGGCCGCCCGCGATCCCTGGCCTGGGTAGTCGCTGCCGATCACGAGCAGCGCCGCGTCGGCCGAGGCGTCCACGAGCTTCGCCACCGGGTTGCCGCGCTCGACGCGCGTACGCACGACCAGCCCGTCCGCGGCGATGCGCGACGCCTCGTGCTCCACGCGCTCGCGCGCCTCCTCGAGCGCGGCGGCGAGGACCGAGTCCTCCCCCACGGCGCCGACGGCGCCTCCCACGACGGTGACGAGCTCGAGCGGCCGCCGGCGCTCCCTCGCGCGCTGCGCGGCCCAGTCGACCGCGCGACGCGCGACGGCGGCATCCGTGATTCCGACGACGATGGCTTCACCCACGATGACTCCCCTCGGATGCCCCCAGGCTAGCGCCGGCGATCGCCTAGGTGCAGGCGGATGCGCCGTGACAAACACCTCGGCCGCGAACGCGGGAAGCCCGGGCGTCCGAGGACGGCCGGGCTTCCCGTGAAGAGGCGGCTACAGCGCGAGGCGCTCGCGCACGACGTCGGCCAGGGCGTCCGCGTGACGACGGGCGTCGTCCTCGGAACCGGCCTCGACCATGACGCGCACGAGCGGCTCCGTGCCCGAGGGGCGCAGCAGCACGCGCCCGGACAGCCCGAGCTCCGCGGTGGCGCGGGCCACGGCATCCTGCACGATCTCATCGCCCACGCGCGTCCGGTCGACGCCCTTCACGTTGACGAGCACCTGCGGGTACACCGTCATGACCGACGCCAGCTCGGCGAGCGTCTTGCCCGTGCGTGCCATCTCGGCCACGAGGTGCAGGCCCGTGAGCAGGCCGTCGCCGGTCGTCGCGAACTCGCTCATGATGACGTGCCCGGACTGCTCGCCGCCGAGCGAATAGCCGTGCTTGTTCATCGTCTCGAGCACGTACCGGTCGCCGACGGCGGTCGTCTCGAGACGGATGCCGTGGGCGTCCATGGCGCGGTGCAGGCCGAGGTTGCTCATGACGGTCGCGACGAGTGTGTCGTCCTTGAGGGCGCCGCGCTCCTTCATCGCCACGGCCAGGATCGCCATGATCTGGTCGCCGTCGACGATGCGGCCCTCCGCGTCCACGGCGAGGCAGCGGTCCGCGTCGCCGTCGTGCGCGATGCCGACGTCGGCTCCGACGCGGACGACGTGCTCGGCGAGCAGATCGAGGTGGGTGGATCCGACGCCGTCGTTGATGTTGAGGCCGTCGGGGTCGGCGCCGATGACGGTGACCTTCGCGCCGGCGTCGCGGAAGGTCTCGGGAGAGACTCCGGATGCCGCGCCGTGCGCGCAGTCGAGCACGACGTGCAGCCCCTCGAGGCGGTTCGGCAGCGAGCCGAGCAGGTGCACGACGTAGCGGTCCTCGGCGTCTGCGAAGCGGCGGATGCGACCGACGCCCGCGCCGGTGGGCTGCAGCTTCGGGCCGGCCATGGCCTGCTCGATGCGCGCCTCGACGATGTCGGGCAGCTTCACGCCGCCGGTCGCGAAGATCTTGATGCCGTTGTCGGGAGCGGGATTGTGGGATGCCGACACCATGACGCCGAAGTCGGCATCGATGTCGGCGATGAGGAACGCGGTCGCGGGCGTGGGGAGCACACCGGCGTCGTACACGTCGACGCCCGAGGACGCGAGCCCCGCCTCGACCGCCGCCGAGAGGAACTCGCCCGACACGCGCGGGTCGCGCGCGACGACGGCCGTGAGGCGCTTGCCGGCGGCGCGACGCGCCTCGGCCGTACGACCCTGGCCCAGGACGACAGCGGTCGCCTGGGCCAGGGTCAGTGCGAGATCGGCGGTGAGGGGGCCGTTGGCCAGCCCCCTCACCCCATCCGTGCCAAAGATCGGCATGCGGAGAGGAAGCCGATCAGCGCTTCGAGTACTGCGGCGCCTTGCGGGCCTTCTTGAGACCGGCCTTCTTGCGCTCGATGACGCGGGCGTCGCGCGAGAGGAAGCCGGCCTTCTTGAGGGTCGGGCGGTTGTTCTCGACGTCGATCTCGTTCAGTGCACGGGCGATGCCGAGGCGCAGCGCGCCGGCCTGACCCGAGGGGCCGCCGCCCGAGATGCGGACGATGACGTCGTACGCGTCGGTGAGGTTGAGCACCGTGAACGGGTCGGTGATGAGCTGCTGGTGCAGCTTGTTCGGGAAGTAGTCCTCGAACGCACGGCCGTTGACGGTGATGGTGCCGGAGCCCGGGATGACGCGCACGCGGGCGATGGCCTGCTTGCGGCGACCGACGGCTGCGCCCGACACCGAGAGCACGGGGCGCTCGGCGGCGACGGCGGTCTCGTCGACCTGGGACTCGGTGGAGTAGCTGCTGGGGGTTTCTTCGATGTTCGCCATCAGTGTGTCCTGTTCTGTGCGGCGCTTACTGGGCGACCTGGTCGAAAACGTACGCGGTGGGCTTCTGCGCCGCGTGCGGGTGCTCGGCACCGCGGTAGACCTTGAGCTTCGACAGCTGGTCGCGGCCGAGGGTGTTCTTGGGGAGCATGCCTCGGACGGCCTTCTCGACGGCGCGGACCGGGTTCTTCTCGAGGAGCTCCGAGTAGGTGACGGACTTGAGGCCGCCCGGGTAGCCCGAGTGACGGTAGGCCTTCTTCTGCTCGAGCTTCTGGCCCGTCAGCGCGACCTTCTCGGCGTTGACGATGATGACGAAGTCGCCCATGTCGACGTGGGGGGCGAAGGTGGCCTTGTGCTTGCCACGCAGGAGTGCGGCGGCGTGCGAGGCGAGGCGGCCGAGGACGACGTCAGTCGCGTCGATGACCAGCCACTCGCGCTGGGCTTCGCCAGCCTTGGGGGTGTAAGTGCGCGTCACAGTAGTGCTGCTTTCTTGATCGAACGGAGAGGTTCGTGAATCCCACTCCGGGGTGGTTCCGCCTCTCGATGAGAGACCGAACACGCCAGTGGAGGGCTCACGTTCGCGGTGCCGGGTCAGCTGAGCCGAACACCAAAGATCGATTCTACGGCATCCGGATGCCTCGTCCAAACCGCCAGCGCGCGCCCGGGCGCGGCAGGATCTCAGGGGGTGACGGGCTCCGTCGGCTCCGGCGCGGGAGCAGGCTGCGGTTGCTGCTCCTCGGCGGGCGGCTGCTCCTGGTTCGGAGGCGCCGGCTCCGGCTCGGGCGTCACGGGTGCCGAGTAGAAGCGGCGGGATGCCTCCTCCTCCGCTCGCAGCTGGTCCTCGCGCAGCGCGGTCACCGCGGCGGCATAGGCGAGCAGCTCGGCGTCGCCGCTCGCTCCCGCGCTCTGCGCGGCGCCGGCCGCGGCCGCCGTGGCGATGACGTCGTCTCGGAAGCTCTGAAAGGCGAGGTCGTTCTCGGCGGCGATCGCCTCGGCGGTGGCGGGGAGCGTCGCTCCGAGCGCACGCTGCGCCTCGGTCAGCGCGGTGACCTGCTGTGTCACCGCGGCGGTCGCGGCCTTCACCTCTTCGGTCGTCGCCGTCACGGCCGCGGAGTAGGCGCGGGCGTCCGCCGCCGCGTCCTCCGCGGACTGCACGTCGTCGATCGTGGTCACGTCGGGGGCGTCGTAGGCGGCCGGTCGCTCGGGCAGCGTCGTGCTGTCCAGAAGAGCGATGACGGCGGCCGCGGCCGCGTTCGCCGCGTCGAGCGCCGGCTGGTCGCTCATCCCCGCGACCGCTGCGAGCGCCGGCGTGGCACTGTCGGCCGCGGCGCGGGCAGCCGCGGCTGTGGTGTCGTACTCCGCGTACGCCGCCTCCATCGCCGGCACCGGCTCGTCGGCGGCGTCCGCGGCGGCCTCGAACTCGGCGGTCGCTGCGGCGAGCTCCTCGGCCTGCGCCTGGAGCAACTGCGACACCGTGATGCTCGCGGCGACGAGCATCAGGACGAGCGCGACCGCGATTCCCACGGACCACCACGTGCCCTTGCTCCAGGCCCGCATTCCACGCGGCGTCGAGGCGAACTCGCCCTGGGCGGCCTGCGCGGCCGCCGCCGCCTTCGCCGCGCGCCGCGCCTCGCGCTTCGTGGCGCGTTCAGACGGCGGGCGTCGCTCGGCAGATCGCCCCGGCGGCGCGACGGCCGCGGCTGCCCGACTCGGAACCGTGACGGCCTCGGCGCCTCCGGCCGCGATCGCCGCTGTCGCGGCGGCGTCCGGTGCGTACGCCGATGGCGGAGCGGATGCCTCCACCGGCACGTCTGGCGCATCGTCGAGAGGGATCAGCTCACCGTCGGCGTCGAACACGAAGAGGTCGTCGGGGTCGTACGAGAGCAGGTCGTCATCATCGAGCGCGAAAAGATCCTCGTCGGGCGGCATGGTGTCGGGGATCGCCGACTCGGCCGCATCCCCTGGCATCCGATCGGCCTCAGAGGGCACGCCATCGAACTCCGCGCCCGCAGGATCGTGCGCGGGCGCGGGATCCAGCGCGGGCGCGTCGAGCGTGGGCGCCGGTGTCTCCTTCGCGGGGCCAGGCGCGTCTACCGGATCCCGGCGCGGCGGTCGTGCGAAGAACTCGGCGAGCCGGTCGGCCGTATTCGGGTCGCGCGTGGGTCCAGGTGCGGCCGACGTCAGAGCGTCCGGGCCGAAAAAGCTTGCGAGAGCGCGCGCCCGATCATCGCCACCGTCGACTGGGGCAGTCTGCGGTGGCGTGCCTTCTTCACGGCTGGGTTCGCCGCTTTCGGGTATGCGGACCAACGGCGCGCGCCCTCCCTAAAAGTCACGGCCGAATCGACTCAGATTACACCCGCGGCTCGGTCACGCCGCGTGCGCCGAGGAATTCTCATCGCGAGCCGACGCATGTTGAGCCGCGTTACTCGGCCTGAGCGTCCGGAAAGCGTTCTTCACCGGGTGGTATCCTCGAACGGTCCCCGCTGATGGAGGGCGTCTTCATCCGCGCGTCCGCGCAGCGTTGAGCTTCTTCAGGGAGATGATCGGCACGTGACAGTCTGCGACCACCGAGCGCACGAGGGGCTCTGACGCGTGGCGATCGACGAGCGCCCGCAGACTCATGCGCGCCGCCCGTTCGACGAGCGGGTCGCGCCCACGCCTCGCACCTTCCCCTCCCCTGCGGCTCGCGTCCGCCGCTGGCAGCGTCTGTTCGCGGCGCTTCTCTCCATTACCGACACCATCGTCATAGCGATCGTTGTCTTCGGCGCACAAGTCGCGCGAATCGGTTTCGGCCAGGATCTCGTCATCGCGGGCATCCCCGATGAGAATGTCGCCGTCGCTTATACAGTCGTGTCGATCGTGATGGTGCTCGGCTGGGCGCTGTCTCTTCGACTGTTCGGCACCCGCGATCACAAGATCATCGGGACTGGCGTGGTGGAGTACAAAAGGGTCACCAACGCGACCTTCGCGTTCTTCGGGGTCTTCGCCATCCTGGCATTCGCTCTGCAAGCTCCTATCGGTCGTTCTTACTTGCTCGTCGCGCTGCCCGCAGGGTGGGCACTCCTGATTTTCAGCCGCTGGGTGTGGCGCAAGTGGCTCATAGGCCGTCGCCGGCGTGGCCGCCTCCTGAGGCATGCAGTGCTCGTCGGCGATCGCGCGAGCTCGATCCATGTCGCGCAGCAGATCCAGCGCGATCCGGGGTGCGGCTTGGAGATCGTCGGCGCGGTCACGGAACATGGCTCGACGGAGGCAGCCTTGACCGACGACATCCCTGTCATCGGCGACTGGAACAACGTGCTTGAGAACGTCGACCGCGCCCGAGCGGACACTGTCATCGTCACGGGCAACCACTCCCTCAATCCGCGCCAGCTGCGTGAACTCGGTTGGGGTTTGGAGGAGCGAAAAGCAAGCCTGATCGTGGCGCCCGCTCTCACCGACGTCGCTGGCCCTCGCATTCACTCGACTCCGGTGGCAGGTCTCCCGCTCATCCATGTCGACTATCCCGAGTTCACCGGCATCCACCGGTTCCTCAAGCGTGCTTCCGATGTCCTGGGCGCCGCGTTCCTCATCGTGCTGGCGTCTCCGATCATGATCGCCGTCGCGATCGCGGTGAAGGCTACGAGCCCAGGCCCAGTTCTCTACGGGCAGGAACGCATCGGCCGCGACGGCATTCCGTTCAAGATGTGGAAGTTCCGTTCAATGGTGGTGGGCGCCGACGATCAGCTCAGAAGCCTTCTCGATGCCCAGGGCACGTCAGACCGCCCGTTGTTCAAGATCGTCGACGATCCGCGCATCACCCCGGTCGGCAGGTTCATCAGGCGGTACTCGCTCGATGAGCTTCCCCAGTTCTTCAATGTCCTAGGCGGCACAATGAGCTTGGTCGGACCGAGGCCGCAGGTCGCTGCAGAGGTGGCACTATACGAGGGTGGAGCGCACCGCAGACTCTTCATGCGGCCAGGCATCAGCGGCCTCTGGCAAGTGAGCGGGCGATCTGACCTGGACTGGGACGACGCCATTCGCCTCGACCTCTACTACGTAGAGAACTGGTCTCTCACGGGCGACCTCGTCATCCTCTGGCGCACGCTTCGCGCCGTCGCAGCAACGGAAGGTGCCCGCTGATCACTAGTCGTCGAGCCCGTGCTCGAGAGTCGATCTTCGCGCGAGCAGACGTTGGTAGTACGCCGGCAGAACCTTAGCCCGGACACCTTATGACTCCAGAAGAACAGCAAGAAGTGAGCGAATGGTGGGGCGTCAGTTCTTAATCCGGCTGGTCGGGCTAGGGGCCGCTTCCCTGATCCAGGCGCTATGGCTCATCCTGCTCGCACGGCAAACGGGCGTCGACGCCGTTGGCGTCTACACAATTGTCACCGCGTGGTTTCTTTTTGCTTCATCAGTCTTAGGCCTCGGCATGGGCGCCTATGCCCTACGCCTTGGCCCTCAGTCGCTGAGTTCGGATCGCGCGGTGACCACGATGGCTTTGCTGCGGTTCGGAACCGTAATTGTGATCGCACTCGGCTGTGTCACCGCATCGAACCTGCTGGAGGTATCGCCACATGAGGTGGCTCTCATAGCCATCATGTACGGCGCCCTCGAGAGCATCACGGAACTGTCGCAAGGCGTTCTCTCTGGGCGACGCCGAGTAGTTCTAGCCGTCTCGCTGCTGCTTGTTCAACGCGCTCTCCCGCTAACCGGCTTGCTGCTGTATATGCTGACCGACGCGAGCACTTGGGTCTTCCTGGGGCTGGCGCTCGCGATCGTCGTGTCGAGTGCGAGTTTGCTAACGGTAGCGACGCGTCCCATCCCTGTCGCCCAAGTGTTGCGGCCAGCGCGTGGGTTCTGGGCTACCACTGTAGTTTCAAACGTGTCGCAGCTCGACACACCGTTGGTCGGACTGACCGCAGGTGTAAGCACGGCGAGCCTTTTCGGAACTGCTAACAGGTTGACGAACCCCCTCAACCTCGTCACCAGCGCACTGCTGAATGTTCTGGTCCCTGAACTGGTTGCGACCACGAAGCACGAATCTCGGATGGTCCTCTTTCGCAGAGTACGGAACATCGCCCTCATCCTCGGCGCAATTCTCGTCGCCCTCGCTTATCCTCTGGGCATGCTTGCGGTCACGCTCCTCGGTCCGGAGTTTGAGGCAATCATCCCTTTCGTCATCGGGTTTGTCGTGGCAGCCGCGCTGAGCGGCGTGAGCCGGACGTACCAGGCGGGGCTCTTCGCTCTCGACCATGCCAGACAAGTAGCGGCCGGGATCCTCGCGGGAGCCCTCACGGGCCTCGGGCTGATCGTCGCTCTCGGTACCCTCGGGAATCCGGCGGCTGTTGCCCTTGCACCGCCCATCGCCCAAGTCGTAGTTCTGCTTTGGCTTGCAGTCGCCTGGCGTTCTGCGCTACGCGACGCGCACACGGACGAGAATTGAAGGACGCAAATTGTCAATAACCGTACTCCTCACGGTCGCGATCAGTCCCAACGTCTCCGGCGCAGTTGCCGTTCGGAACATCGATGTACGCCGCGCGCAGTACACGGAGGCTGTGCGTAGTTGGATTCCCTTCCTGAAATCGACTGGTGCCACCCTGGCGTTGGTGGAGACGACGGGCTCATCCCTTGACGAACTCTCCACGTCGCTTAGTCCCGTGCCAGGACTCGTCGACACGCTGAACGTTGGTGTTCCGGCCGATGAGCGAGCTCGCGGCAAAGGGGCGGCTGAGTTTTACGCCGTCGAGGAGTACTTGTCTCTGCGCAACCCCAGCGGAACCATTTATAAGGTGACCGGCCGACTTCGGCTCAGAAACGCTGCGAGAGTTATCAGCGAACTGGGTTCAAATGAGATCCGCGTTCGAGGACTGCCCAATCGAGCGTACATCGACACACGCGTTGTCGGAGCGGGTGCCGAAGCGTGGAAGTTTGTAACCCCTATGGTGCGCGCAACTGTCGACGACGCGGCGGGCATCTACGCTGAACACGCTTTAGGTGCCGCCATTGCTCAGGGCTCATCGCTCGGGGCTATCACCGCGTCACGGTTCCGCCACGCTCCGCTGATTGTTGGGCAGTCAGGAAGCACTGGCGCTCAGTACGGCCGCCTGCGCACGGACCTTGCCCGCGCCGTTCTTCGGCCTGGGGAAGACCTCCTCGCTTGGTTGGCGGCGCACAAGCAGGTGTAGGACCTTGGGCGTGACATCAGGAGTCGCCCTTCAACAGTGCTGCGGTGAACCGACTCGATCCAAACCCGGCAAGCGGCAATGGAGCGGGCGCCGCCAGCGATTTGACGAGCGCCGCACGGAGCTCCGCCGTATCGAGCCGGCACCAGTATGCCCGGGTTCTACCGAGGATCTTCGCATCCCGCCGGAGCGAATGGGCGCCCGCGAGAACAAGGCGCGTGCCAGCCGCTGCCGCCTTGCTTACAACGCCACTCGGACCTTCGTTCGTGTGGGCGGCAACAATGCAATCAACCGCGCCGATCACGGCGTCGAACTCTCTGTCGGTGAGCGGACGGTTCCATTGAATGACAGAGACGCCTGCGTCACGCAGATCCGACAACGCTGCGTGCGCCTTTGCCAACGCCGAGGGTTCAATCTTGCCCGCAAGAAGCAGGTTGGCGCCGGTGACACCCAGAAGGGACCGGCCCACGAGTTCGAGATTCTTTCGCTCAGTTATCGACCCGACAACAGCGACCCAGTGCCCGTCCGCGACGTCGAGCAACTCTGATCGAACGCGGTTGACATCGTCGATCGTCGCGGTCAGAGTCACGGGATCATGAACCCATTTGCCGAGCCCAGGAGTGCGCCCCAACGGACTACGCAACGCGTATGCGGCAACCCCAGCACGGCAGTTGGCCGCCAGTAACCGCAAGCGCTTGACGCCTGTAATCGCCGCCTCGCGAACCCAATTCCCGTTGGGTTGCGCGCTTGGCCGCATGGCCAGCAGGTTCAGTCTTCCCTTCCCGCGCCAACCGTGGATGATCGACTCCCAGAGGTATCGATCACCATCCGGAATGACTGTTATGTCAGCGTCGAGCGTCCTTGCCATTTCCGCGACTTCTGCGAGCGACAGTTCTGTGTCCACGAGAACGACTTCCGCCAGGGAAACCGAAGACCCAATGTGCACAGCCCACTCGTCACTCCCGACCGCGGACGCCGATGTAGAGACCCGGACGCCGTACCCGCGCGCACGAGACTCTGCAATCAGCAATGAAACGTAGTAAAGCCTGTGCCCGCGGTGATCCGGTTCATGCACCATTACCGTAGTCACCGATTCACTGCTCCGAGGACTGGTCCGCGGAAGCAACGTTGATCTGTTCCACATGAGCTCTTTGCGCCTCTAGTGAGTCGAAGCGCGACCCGATCCGGGTGGCCGGGTTGCCCGCCATGATCGCGAACGGATCGACATCTCTGGTCACCACTGCGCCGGCCGCAATGATCGCGCCATCGCCTATACTGCAACCTGAGATGATCGTTGAACCATAGCCGATCCAAACATCGGTGCCAATGGTTACCGTGTCTCTCGGGGAGGATTCGCGTTCGCCGACCCATATCCCTTCATTGACGGGCACTCCAACCTCGTTGGTTCGATGGTCGTCACGGCCAACGATGCCCACGTTCGCGGCGATGAGTGTGTGGTTTCCAATTGAGCCGCTTACCTCGATTGTGCAGCCCCGGCCAACCCACACATCGTCGCCAATAGTAAGCCCGTGGAAGGACCGGATTACGCTGCCCGAACCCATGCGGAAGCGACGCCCGACGGTAACTTCCCCATGTATGGCGAGTCTCCGATACGCACCCTGCCACATCGCCCGCACCCAGGACCCGCCAGGGATTCGATCAAGCCGTCCTCGTCCTCTAGGCATTGATCTCTCGCTGCTCGCGGTTACGCAGTGCGTTCTCGAATCCTTCGGCCATCGCGGTCGACGAATACCTTCGGCCGACAGTGGCGACGATCTCCTCGTGGTCCCATGCCGAACCGAGGAAGGCGTCGACCAGGCGTTGCGCCAGCGAGTCCGCATCTCTCGCGCGGAAAAACTCGCCGTTCTCCCCTGGATGGAAGAGTTCGATCTCTGGCGCATGTGGCTCGTCGTCGGCGACCAACACCGGCACCCCGAATCCGAAGCTCTGCGTCAAACTAAGTCCGGCGTAGCCGGGCGAGAGCGAGACCACGGCACTCGAGTAGATCTCGCGAAGCAACGCGTAGTCACCAACGTGACCTCGAAACTCTATCCGATCATGCAAACCGAGCTCCTCAGCGCGGCTTCGGAGCGGGTCCAGCAGAGATCCTTCGCCAACGTAAACCAGACGAGCGTCTTGTGGCAGCCGGGGTAGCGCGATCGCAAAGGCATCGAGTGCGAGTTCCGGACGTTTCGACGGTTCCAATCGTCCGACAACGAGCGCAAGGTTTCTTGCGGTTAGCCGCGACCACCCGAGATCCTCCACGGGATAGAGCCCGTTTGCGGCGACCCATACCGGTGTTGCGGGGTCCTCGGATCGAACGATGCTCGAGTCGCTCCAGGTGTAGCTAATGACGCCGTCCGCCATCCGTCGCATCGCGCGACGCAAGGGCACTGTGCGCGCTCCCGCCCCTTTTCTCGGCAGAATGTGACCCCACACGAGGGTTCGCCTCTTGCGCAGGCGTCCCGTAAGCAACGCCGCCCAAGCTGTCAATGATCGTGGATTGAGGTCAACGACAACGACGTCTGCGTCGGCGAGCTTTCCGATTACACCTGATTGCCAAAGGAGTCTCCTGCCGACCAGTCCGTACGATGCAGACACGTGAACTCCGGGCCGGCGCAGAGTTCGAACGGTTTCGTCCAAGTGCGTCGAGCCCGCGCGAAACTCGATCACGTCTCCCGACGCGGTGAACGCGTCCCGAAGGTGATCGATGAAGTTCGATCGGTACTCGGGCAGGACCGCTACTGCTACGACGGCGCGCATGACGGCGAACCTTCCTTTGGATGGGAGTGCCGGACATCGGCTGGGGACGACCTCTACGGCTTCGCGGTGTAGCGTACGGTGGTGCAGCGACCGCGTCGAATCACTCTTCTTAGCCTACACTTCCCGCCTGAAGCGACCGGGAACGCGCCGTATTCTGGCGGGCTAGCTCGCGCCCTGCAACAGCAGGGATTCTCCGTCACAGCGATCACCGGCCAACCCCACTACCCAGAGTGGAGATTCAGGGAAGGCCACAGCGAAATCACTGCCGTCGACCGAACAGATGGTGTCACAACCAAACGATTGCGGCACTTGCTGCTGCGGCCTCCGCGAGGTCTTCGCAGACTCATTTCGGAGATCTCGTTTGGCGTTCGTTTGCTCCTCGCACGGTGGGAGTCCCCCGACGTGGTGGTCGCCGTTTCGCCGGCGCTCTTCGCCACTGCGATGGCAGTGGTCCGCGCAAAGGTCTCTCTCCGACCGAAGCCGGTGGTGGTCTGGGTTCAGGACATCTACACCCTCGGCCTACAGGAGACAGGGGAGGGTGGGCGACTCGCCGGACGTGTCGTTCGAGCTGTTGAGCGGGGCACGCTGAAGCGCGCGGATGCAGTGGTGGTGGTACACCCAAGGTTCGAGGAGTTCGTTACGACGCATCTTGGAGTCCGCCCCGAGCGCGTCTTGGTGATCAGGAACTGGACCCACCTCAGACCGGCTCCGCCAATTGACAAGGGGGACGCCAGGAGTCGATTGGGGTGGCAGGTGGAAGGTGAAACTGTCGCAGTCCACACAGGAAATATCGGTCTGAAGCAGGGTCTGGAGACCATCGTCGACGCCGCGCGGCTGGCGGACGAAACCGAGAATGCGATCCACTTCTTCATCGTTGGGGATGGTTCCGAACGTGAGTCTCTCCAGCGTCGAGCGCGCGGTGTGCGGCGATTAACCTTCGTCGATCCAGTGAGCGACGACGACTATCCGAAGGTCCTCGCCGCGGCCGACGTCCTGGTCGTCAACGAAAGGCCCGGCGTCTCTGGAATGGCCGTCCCTAGCAAATTGACTTCATACTTCGACGCACAGCGCCCCGTGGTCGCGGCGACCGATCCGACAGGAACGACAGCCTCGGAGGTCCGGCTTGCCGAGGCCGGAGTGGTCGTTCAGGCAGGTGACCCCGAAGCCGTGATAGCCGCCATCACCAGCCTGTCCAACGACACGACGCTGGCCGCACGACTCGCCGCGAACGGGAGGCGATACCGCATGACCGAGCTGGATGAGTCGGTCGCGGTCGAACGGTGGAAATCTGCCATCACCAGCGCGACCATGCGGCGAACTGCCTGCAAGACGCGGCGATAGGCTGGATTTGTCATGCACACCCGGCGTCGCACTCGCGCGCCCCAACCCCACGAGGCAAGTTTGACGAAACGCGCGCTAATCACCGGCATCACTGGTCAGGACGGCTCCTATCTCGCGGAACTCCTGCTCTCCAAAGGATACGAAGTGCACGGGCTTATCCGCCGAGCGTCGACCTTCAACACCGCCCGCATCGACCACCTCTACGTTGACCCGCATGATCCCGAGGCGAAGCTCTTCCTCCACTACGGCGATCTGAGCGATGGAGCTCGTCTCGTGACGCTCCTTGCGGAGATCAAACCTGACGAAGTCTATAATCTCGCCGCTCAGTCACACGTCCGCGTATCGTTTGATGAACCCGAGCACACAGCAGATACCACGGGGACAGGGACCATCCGGCTTCTTGAAGCGGTTCGTCTCTCCGGGATCGAAACCCGCTTCTACCAGGCATCCTCTTCGGAGCTCTACGGCGCAACTCCTCCCCCGCAGAACGAGGACACGCCCTTCTATCCGCGTTCGCCGTACGCCGCCGCAAAGCTCTACAGCTACTGGATCACCAAGAATTACCGCGAGGCATACGGCATGTTTGCGGTGAATGGCATCCTGTTCAACCACGAGTCACCGCGCCGCGGTGAAACTTTTGTGACTCGCAAGATCACGCGCGCCGTCGCAGCGATCAAGGCGGGCAAGCAGGAGCACGTCTATATGGGAAATCTGGATGCTGTGCGTGACTGGGGCTACGCAGCAGAGTATGTCGAAGGAATGTGGCGCATGCTCCAGACAGACGACCCCGAAGACTTCGTGCTCGCCACTGGCCTCGGCATCACGGTGCGAGAATTTCTGGAGATCGCCTTCGACCATGCCGGGCTCGATTGGGAGCAGCATGTCCGTTTCGACGAACGGTACCTGCGGCCGACTGAGGTCGACGCTTTGATCGGTGACCCGACGAAGGCGCGCGACCGGCTCGGATGGACGCCAACGATCGACGGCCGTGAACTGGCTAAGCTCATGGTCGATGCCGACATCGAAGCCCTCGAACACGCCGGGCGACACTGGATTGACCGCGTCTCACTGAAAAGTTGGGGAACACGATGACCGCCCCCGACGGAGTCGAGTACACGCCTGGTGAGCTCGACCGAGATGCAACTTTCTATGTCGCCGGCCATGGGGGGCTCGTAGGCTCCGCGATCTGGCGCCGGCTTCAGGCATCTGGGTTCAACCGCCTGGTGGGAAAAACCTCAGCTGAACTCGACCTCAAAGATCGCGACTCCGTGTTTGCGTACATGAGTGAGATCAAGCCCAGGTACGCCGTGGTCGCCGCGGCGAAGGTTGGTGGAATCCTCGCAAACAGCACGTACCCGGTCGACTTTTTGAGCGACAACGTGCGGATCCAGACGAACGTTCTGGACGCCGCGCGCGCAAACGAGGTCGAGCGAGTGGTATTTCTCGGCTCGTCCTGCATCTATCCCAAGTTCGCCCCCCAGCCCATCCGTGAGGATGCGCTCCTCACGGGTCATCTCGAGCCGACGAACGACGCTTACGCGATCGCGAAGATCACGGGCATCATGCACACTCAGGCGGTCCGGCGGCAGTACGGCCTTCCGTGGATCTCAGCGATGCCGACAAACCTCTACGGGCCGAATGACAACTTCTCGCCAAGCGGCTCGCACGTTCTACCCGCCTTGATTCGCCGCTACGACGCGGCCGCTCGATCGGGTGCCACTTCGGTGACGAATTGGGGAACCGGTAACCCACGCCGCGAGTTCCTCCACGCAGACGACATGGCCGACGCCGTACTGCACTTGATGGAACACTATGACGGGCCTGAGCAGGTCAACGTCGGCACGGGATCGGACGTCACGATCCGTGAAATTGCAGAGACAATCGCCAACGCCACCGGATTCACGGGTGAGACTAAGTGGGATACCTCGAAGCCTGACGGGACGCCGCAGAAATTGCTCGACGTGTCGAAACTCGCCGCAGCCGGATGGACATCGCGGATAAGCCTGCAGGCTGGACTTGAGCGCACCGTGGCCTGGTACCGCGAGCACATTAGCCACATTCGAACTTAGTCGCCACAGTTCGAAAGGTTGAGCTGGCTTACCAGCGATGGAAAACCGGCTGGCTTCCGGCACGCTCGGCAGACCTACCGGCCGCGCGTTCGCACCCATCTCGAGTATCCCTCGATCCAAGCGAGTTTCGAGCCACTCGCCGTGGTTGCGTGCGCGTATCCGGGATCGAGTCTTTGGCCGACGCCGGTCGGGGATTAGGCTTGTCGCGTCGAAACTACGTCGGGATGTGGACGCTTCCCGATGACGACTGAAATCTTCAGCGGATGGAAGATTGAAGCTCGAAAGCGTTCTGAAGTGGTGCGACGTCGCGCGGCGGACTGGAGCGCTGGGTGGCCTGAGAAGCCACGAAGACGAAGACCACGAGCCCGGGGATCAGGTAGGTGCGACCGGGCGCTGAGACAACCTCGGACATGGACAGGCTCAGCACGATCCCCATGACGGCCGCGGCGTAGCAGGCGCTGACCACATCGTCATTCTTCATGAGCGCCGCAAGTAGCGCCAGGCCGAACGCGATCGCCCCGACTATTCCGGCTGAAACTAACAGCTCGGGGACCAGGCTGTGTGTGGAGTAGTTGGAGAGGATGAAGGGGACGGAGACCGCAGTCACCCAATAGGACGAGCCATAGCCAAAGAACGGTTGCGCGCCGAACAACGAGGACGCGTGCTCCCAGAGCAGCGCACGCCCGGTGAGGTCGAACCCAGTCCACCCCAGGTACGGGATCGCCGCGACGACCACGCCAACGCCTACTGCTGCTACCCGCACTAGCAACGGCCTGCCGAACCGAACCGAGATCTTGTACGCGACCGCCATGCCGATGCCCACCATGAGCGAGTAAAGCCCCGACCGGCTGGTGCTCAGGTCGACAAGGATGAATCCGGCGGCGGTGATGGCAGCGAAGGTGATGACACGCGCAGAGGCAAGAAGCGACACCGAGCAGGCTGCGGCGATGAACATGCCTAGCGCGTTGCCTGTGGCCACGGCTCCGAGCGATTCACCCCACAGGGAGCACTTGTCCGTCCGGCATGCCCCGATCATCCGCTCTGGCAGAAGGATCGTCAGGACCGACACGGTGACAAGTGAGATGACCACTCCCGTCGAGGCACCTGACTTTATCGCCGTGAAGCTCCAGCCGGCCCTTGGCGCGATGAACGCGGGCAGGAACACAGAGATCGACAGTAACGTCATCAAGAGTGAGCCACCGCCAAAGGCGTGGGCCAGGAGTATCCCGAAGAGCAGTGACAGCCAGATGCCGGCGGGGACGACTCCCGCGCGCGTGTGGAGGGCGCCGACCACCATAACGGCGCCGGTAAGGATCATCGGCAGAGTTCGCGCGAGCGAGACATCGTCGGCCGTAAGCTGCACCAACTCGAAGTTCGCGAGTGTTCCAATACCACCGGCCCCGAAGACCGTCATGGACCACCAGAACTCGGGGTAGCCGCGGCTGCTAATCCGCGCCCGGTCGATGCGTAGTGCCACCAGCCAGACGGCGACAGCGGCGAGCAACACAACGACAGGAGACACCGACTCATCGTACTGGGATCACGGACCCGACCCTTGATGCGTGCCCTCAGGGCGACTCCGTTCCACGCATACTGACCGCCTGCCCGAGAGTCCAACCTACTCATGCTTCTACGCGCGCATACTGCGTTGGCACCGAGTCTCACAGATCATCACCCGGTGTACTTCCATGTGGTCCGCTTGATGGTCTTCGGCCACGTGTTGCACCGAGCGCCTTCGACCGCAGGCTCCGCACTGTGACTTAGCATCGAATTGATTGCGACGGGCGTCTTCCTGGTGACATCGAAGGAGCAAGGGTGTTCGAGATACTCACGGTGTGCACGGGCAACGTCTGCCGCTCACCACTTGCACAGACGCTGCTCAGCACACGCCTCGCCGCATACGCACCATTCGTGCACAGCGCCGGTACTCAAGGACTCGATGATGCGCCTATGACCGCCGAGACCCAGCGCCTCGCGCTCGCACTGGGGGTGACGGCCGACGCCGCGAACGGGCACCGATCGCGATACCTGACCGGCAATGACTTGCGCTCCCCGGACTTGATCCTCGCGATGAGCCGCGAGCACCGCCGCCGCGTCGTGGAGATCGCTCCGGGGCGCCTACGCTCCGCGTTCACCCTGCGGGAGTTCGCACGGCTCGCGACTGATACGCCCGATAGCGAGATCGCGACGGCATCTGTGGCCGGCGGAGCGGATGGGCGCGCCCGAGCCCGCGCTGCCGTCGCAGCCGTCGCCGCCCACCGCGGCATTAGCCCACCCCCAGCAGACCCCGCCGAGGACGACATCATCGACCCCTACCGGCGGTCGTGGGAGACATACCAGCTTTCGGCCTCCCAACTGGTTCCTGCCGTCGACCAGGTTGTGCGGGTCATGTCGATCGCGATGACTGCGTCCTAGTGAACGCAACGCGACCCTCAACCGCCGCCGAAACGAACTGAAACCGCCTAGCCGCCACCCGCGCCGGGATCCGGCGGCTGCGGCAGGAGGGGATCGGTGGGCTGGGCGGGATCGGTCGGGTCAGTGGGAGTTGTCGGGTCGGTCGGCGACGTGGGGTCGGTCGGCGCTGTCGGATCCGTCGTCCCGCCGCTTTCCCCTTCCGTGACCTGGCGCCGCCGTTCCTCTTCCTCGCGGGCTCGCTGCTCCGCGATGGCGCGTTCGGCGCGCGCTTGGTCATCCCGCAGAGCCTCTACAGCGGCCGCGTATGCAGTAAGCGTGCCCGCAGACTCTGGCGTCCTGAGCCCGCTCGCAGCGACAGCATCGGCTGTGGCAATCACCACTTCTCGGAAGTCATCCAGTGCGTTCGGATTCTCATTCGCGATAACTTCAGCGCTCCGCGGAAGCGTCGCCGCGAAAGTCGCCATCGCTGTAGCAAAGGTGCGGCGATGAGCGGCAATCTCCGCCTCGAGATCGGCGACGCTCTCTGAGAGCGCCTCGACCTCGCCCGAGTGGACTGCTATGGCATCGATTGCGGACCCGATGGAAGCGAGAGACTCCTCGTCGACGGCGGTTGCCGCCGGTGGTTCGATGCCCGCGGGTACAACCATTGCCTCGAGGGCCGCTGCGAAGTCGACCCGAGCATTCTCTGCAGCCGCGCGCGCCACCTCATCAGTGGCCTGCGTTGCCCCGACGAGCGGCCCCTCGAACTGCTGGGCGTACGCGATGCCCTCGCTCCGCGTCGCATTGACACGGTCGATCGCGGAATTGACGGCTCGGATCTCATTGGCCAGCACTGCCTCGTTATGGGAGAGCGTGCGAAGAGCATCTCTTTCGGGTGACGACGAAGCGAGTGCCGCCCACGTCACGACAGCGGCCACAACCAGGGAGATCACTGCAAGCACCGCGGTGGTCAGGTTGAGCACATCTACTCGGTTACCCACGCGCCTGACACGGGCCGGACCCTCAACCGGACCCCCGCCCATCGCCATCGCGCGTCCACGGCCGCCGACGAGGGCCTGAAGCGCAGGCGTGTCGTCGACCGGGGCGCACACGGTTGATGGCGCCGATCGAGGCTTCTCGAAAAGACTGTCGACTGATTTCGATTCTCGAAGTGTCGCCATAGCGGGATCCGCCGCAGCGCGCGAAGGCGCCTCTCCGGGGAAGAGATGGGAGAGGGAGGTCACTGGTTGCCGTCCGAGGTGTGCGAGGATCAGAGGTACTGATCGGCGCCGACGTCCGACACCGTCCCTCAGGATAACCGCGACGCGTCGCCGATGTCGCGGACCTGTGGGGGATCATTGCAGCTTAAGGACTATGTCGCGCTTCTGCGACGCAGTTGGCTGGTTATCCTCGCGTGCACCACCATCGGCGCATCGGTAGGAGTAGCCGCCGCTTTCCTTGCCCCGACGCTGTACCAGGCGACGACACAACAGTATGTCTCGGTCCGCAACAGTGGCGACGCTGGCGATCTCGCGCAAAGCACGAGTTACGCACGGCAGGCCGTCACAAGTTACGTCCGCGTCATCCCCACGGCAATCGTGCTGGACCCAGTAATCAGGGATCTCGGCCTCGACATCACCTCGGAGCAGCTTGCCGACCGGATTGCGGCATCCGCTCCACCGGACACGCAGCTCATCACTGTCACGGTGACCGACGAGAACCCGAGCCAAGCCGCGCAGCTCGCCAATGCGATCGCCGAGAGGTTCGCGGAAGCAGTTGCTACCCAGCTGGAGGCGCCCACAGGTGCTGAAGCGGAGAGCAAGGTGAGCGTGGAGACGCTCGCCGCAGCTAAGGTGCCCACCGAGCCGTCGTCTCCCAACCTACGGCTCGACTTCTCGCTCGGTCTGCTCATCGGCCTTGGCGCCGGAATCGGCCTCGCCGTGCTGCGCTCGGTGCTGGACACTCGCGTGCACACCGTGTCGGACGTCGAGGGCAGCATCAGCGCACCTATCTTGGGCGGGATACCGTTCGACCCCGACTCCGCTGACCGACCTCTCGTCGTCCAAGCGTCCCCGCGCGACCCACGTTCTGAGGCCTTCCGTCGCATACGGACAAGCGTCCAGTTCCTCAACATCGAGTCAGGCACCCCGAGCTTCGTCGTCACGAGTTCCGCGCCGGCCGAGGGCAAGTCGACAACCGCAGCGAATCTAGCCCTCACCCTCGCCGAGACCGGCATGCGCGTGGCCCTCGTCGATGCTGATTTGCGCAAGCCGCGGGTGGCCGATAATTTCCACGTCGAGGGCGGCGTGGGTCTGACTGACGTGCTCGCAAGGCGGGTTCCGCTCTCGAGCGCGATGCAACCATGGGGACGCAGCAAACTCTTTCTGCTGCCGGCCGGCACGCTGCCTCCGAACCCCGCTGAGGTGCTCGGCTCGATGGCGATGTGGCAGACGCTCGAAGAGATGCGTAGGGCATTCGACTACATCATCATCGACGCGCCTCCGCTGCTTGCCGTGACCGACGCAGCGGTTGTCTCGCGCTTGACGACCGGCGCGATCCTCGTGGCCGCGTCGGGCTGGACGCGGAAGCCCCAACTGGCTGCAGCCGCGAAGGCACTCGAGTCAGCGGACGCGAAGCTGCTGGGGGTCGTGATCACGAAACTTCCGACCAAGGGGCCGGACAGCGCCGCGTACAGCCAATACACCTACGGGGTGACGCACGCCCAGCACTAGGGGCCTCGCTGGCTTGCACCAGTCGCTGTGACAGAATTGCGGATGGCGCTTGCCCTGGATCGCGCCTGACGACGAAGGAAATCGACCACGTGGAACTGCGCGACTACATTCGGATCCTGCACAAGAACTGGGTCATTATCCTGCTGCTGACCATGGCGGGCGCGGCGACGGGTGCCGCCTACTCGTACGCTCAGACGCCGAAGTACCAGTCGACGACGCAGCTCTACGTATCCGTTCGTTCGGACGGCGCTGCAACCGGAGACCTTGTGCAGGGCACTACGTTCGCTCGTCAGATCGTGGCCAGTTATGTCGATGTCGTCACCACGGCCCTCGTGCTGGACCCCGTGATCGAAGAGCTCGGCCTGGATGTGACCTCGGTGCAACTCAGCAGCCAGATCACGGCATCAGCACCGCTGAACACCGTCATGATCGATATCACTGCGACGGACGCCGATCCTGAGCGCGCTGCAGCGATCGCCGACGCGACTGCTGCGAGCCTCACAAACGCCGTTCAGACAACGCTCGAACAGCCCGCGTCCCCGGACGCGGCCAGTCCCGTGCAGGTTACGACGGTACAGCCGGCCGTCATCCCTGCAACGCCCTCCAGCCCGAACACGTTGGTTAACATCGCGCTGGGCACATTGCTCGGTCTGGGGCTGGGAGTCGGCATCGGCGTGTTGCGCACCGTGCTCGACACTCGCGTCCGCACTCTGCATGACATCGAGCAACTGACGACCGCTCCCCTGCTCGGAGGAATCGCCTTCGACCCAGCGGCCCAGAAGCGGCCGCTCATCGTGCACGCCGATCCGCGCAGTCCGCGCGCGGAATCGTTCCGCTCACTGCGGACGAATCTTCAGTTCCTCAACATCGAGGGCGGGCCTCGCTCGTTCGTCGTGTCGAGCGCCGGGCCCGGAGAGGGCAAATCAACCACAACGGCGAACCTGGCCATCGCGCTCGCGGAAACCGGAGCTCGCGTCGCGCTCGTCGATGGCGACCTGCGTCTGCCCCGGGTTGCGGACTACATGGGCATCGAGGGGGGCGTCGGGCTGACCGACGTTCTCATTGGTCGCGTCGAGCTCGCGGACGCCCTGCAGAAGTGGGGGCGCGGTCAGTTGTTCGTTCTTACTTCCGGGCCGGTGCCCCCGAACCCCAGCGAGATGCTCGGATCTGCCGCAATGGATCACGTGCTCGCTGCTCTCACCGAACACTTCGACTACGTGCTGATCGACGCCCCTCCCCTGCTGCTGGTCACCGACGCTGCGGTGGTCAGCAAGAAGACGCGCGGCGTGATCCTCGCGGCGGCGTCGGGGAAGACGAAGAAGCACGACCTGACGGGAGCGATCCGCAGTCTTGAGACAGCCGGCGGTGTGCTTCTTGGTCTCGTCGTCACGATGCTTCCGACCAGAGGGCCCGACAGCTACGGCTACGGCGCCTACACCTATGGTTCAACGCACGAAGCCGACGGTTCAAAGAAACCCAAGAGGCCGCGCAAGGTCCCGAAGGCTTCGACGCGGCGGACGAAGGCTGCTGCCTGACCGCCCGCGCCATCACGGGGAAGCCCGTCCCGCTGATGCTGAGACAGTTCCAGTGAACTCCACGTCGGTGAAGGGGAACCCGCGGCGTCAGGCGAACATCGGTTCAGGCTCTCGGGGCACCGCGCCCAACTAGAGCCCAGAGGATCTAAGGACATCTATGCGAATTTCCGTCATCGGCTGTGGCTACCTCGGGGCCGTTCATGCGGCGGCCATGGCATCTATTGGCCATGAAGTGGTCGGGGTCGATGTCGACGTGAAGAAGATCGACATGTTGTCGCGAGGTGAGGCGCCATTCTTCGAGCCTGGCCTGCAAGAGATCCTGACGGAAGGTATCGCGTCCGGGCGCCTTTCATTCACCTCCGATCTTGCCGCGGCATCCGGTGCACAGGTCCACTTCATCGGCGTCGGCACTCCGCAGCAGAAGGAAGGCTCCGCCGCAGATCTGACGTACGTCGACGCCGCAATCGACGGTCTACGGCCATTCCTCAGGGCGGGTGACGTTGTCGCCGGGAAATCGACGGTTCCCGTAGGTACTGCTGCCCGGCTCGCCGAGCGTATTGCGCCCACGGGTGCGACACTCGTGTGGAACCCCGAGTTCCTGCGTGAAGGCTGGGCGGTTCAAGACACAGTGGACCCGGATCGGCTTGTCGCTGGCATTCCCGCCGGCGCGGCGGGCGAACGCGCCGCAAGCATTCTTCGTGCCGTCTACCACCCTGCTGTTGCGAAAGACACGCCCTTCATCGTCACCGACTACGCCACAGCCGAGTTGGTCAAGGTCGCCGCCAACGCCTTCCTCGCGACGAAGATCTCGTTCATCAACGCGATGGCCGAGATCGCCGAGGTGACGGGCGCCGACGTCACGCAACTGGCCGATGCGATCGGCCACGACGTCAGGATAGGCCGGCGTTTCCTCGGTGCCGGAATCGGCTTCGGCGGCGGGTGCCTGCCGAAAGACATCCGTGCATTCGCGGCACGCGCCGAGGAGCTGGGACGCGGTGAGTCTGTGAGCTTCCTTCGCGAAGTGGATGCGATCAACCTCCGCCGCCGCGAACGTGCGGTACAGCTGACGGTCGACGCGCTCGGTGGATCAGTCTTCACAAAGAGGATCACCGTCCTCGGCGCCGCCTTCAAGCCGCACAGCGACGATGTCCGCGACTCACCTGCATTGGACGTCGCCGTGCGCCTCCATGGACTCGGTGCCAGTGTCACCATCACCGATCCCGCGGCGATTCCCAACGCACGTCGCCTCCACCCGCACCTGAACTATGTGACGGACCGTGACGACGCCCTTCGAGATGCCGACGCCGTGCTCCTGGTCACGGAGTGGGACGAATACCGTCGCGAACTCAGCCCCGAGCACGCCGCGACCTTGACGACTGGCCGTGTCGCCATCGACGGTCGCAACGGGTGGGATGCCGCCGCGTGGCGCGCAGCCGGGTGGGCCTACTACGGCATGGGTCGGCCCTAGACGCCTGCTCAGCGCCACCGACGCACCGTTTCGCGCCGGATGGCTGCTCAGCCGGCGGCGGGCGGGAACAGCGCGTCGCAGCTCGAGTCGATCGTCACGGGGGTGGCGTTGGCGGTCGGCGTGTAACGCAGGTTCAGCGGACCGAGCTCGCCCTGCGGCAGCGCGACCGTGTACGACACGGTCACCGTCTCGTTCTTCGGCACGAACACGGTCTTGCTGAGCGCCGTGTTGCCCTTCTCGACACCGCTGCGCTCCCACCGTGCCACCTGGCCGACCGCGGGGTCGGTGGAGGTGATCTGCGCGCCGGGCGGTGCGAAGAACAGCACGTCGAGCATCATCGTGGTGTCGGGGATGCCGTACGAGCCGTTGCGCAGGCCGAGCGTGTACTCGCTCTTGATGTCGTCGGTGATGCCGTTGTGCAGCGTCATCGTGGTGGTGATGGTGCGGGCGGCGGGGTCGCACGAGGCGTTGACCGTCGACGACAGGTGGTATTCGAGCTTGCCGACCGACGAGTCGTTGAGGTACATGCCGACCTGGGTCTGGGTCGTGTTGTCGGGCTTCAGCGCGCCGTCGAGGCCGAACTCGTCGGCGAGCGCCTGCGCGGCAGGGTCCGTGAACGAGAGGTAGACCCGCTGCTCCTCGGCCGACTGTTCCAGCGCGTCGAGCATCTCGAGCGGATCCCACGACGCCGCGGTGAGGTGGTCGAACACGCGCTTGGCCGTGTCGGTGAAGAACGCGTCGGATGTCGCCCCGTCGGGGTAGATCTCGTACGAGTCGCTCAGCAGCACCTTGACGGCGTTCTCGGCATTGAGCTGCTCGCCCGTGTTCAGGGTCACAGGACCGGCGACGGCCAGCATGTGCGAGAGCACCACTGGGTCGATGGAGATCACACCGTCGAAGGACTGCCCGGTGGTGTCGGCGAAGATCGCCTGGAACAGCTGAGCCGTGGTCGGGAAGTCCGGGGTGAAGTTGTAGTCCTGGTTGTGACGGGTGAGCGTCGGCAGGTAGAGGCCGGTCGTCTCGGCGGGAAGCGAGATGTACTCGTTGCCCTGGGTGCCCGCCTCGTAGAAGGTCGCCGAGGTCGCCTGGTCGGCGTAGCCGAGCTTGCCGTCGGTCATCGTGACGATCATGCTCGAGGCCGGGTTGCCGCCGGTCGCGCGGATCTCGGCGTTGTTCTGGAAGATCAGGAGGTAGGTCTTCGTGCCGCCCGATCCGGCGATGTTCAGCAGCGTCGGGAGGTACTTCTCCGCCACCGCGAGCGCGGGGGCGGCATCGCCGATGACGTCGAGGATGTCGGCGATCGGCTCGCCCACCTCGGGCAGCAGCGACGCCCGGTCGATGGGAGCCACGAGCGCCTGCGCGTCGGCGAAGGCGGAGGCGATCTCGGGGATCGAGCCCTGCACCTGCCGGAACGGCTCGAGGTTGATGCCGCCGCCCTCGACGGTGAGCTTGTCGAGGTCGGCGGTCGACATGAACTGCATGCCCGGCGGCAGCGCCCGCAGCACCAGCACGTCCACCGCGCGAGTCACCCGCTGCACCGCGTCGACGTTCTGCCCCACGAACGGCACACGCGCGGCGATGTCCCACAGCGGGCCGTCCACCGTCTCGGCGGCCAGTTTCACATTCGCCGTGATGTCGGCGGCGGTCGCCTGCAGCTTCGTCTGGTCCTCCGACCCCAGCTGGGAGTTGAGGGCGGTGATCCCGGTCTTCGCCCGCTCCAGCGCGGACCGCGCGACCTTCGCCTCGGAGATGAACTGCATGGCCAGCACGCCCGCGATCACGCCGGCGACGAGCAGAACGAGGATGATCGAGAGCACCACCCACAGCCAGACACGACGCTTGCGTGGCCGTCCGACCGGCGCCGGATCGGGCTCGTAGAGGTCGGCCATGTCGTCGGATGCCGCCGCCGGGGCCGTGTCGGCCTGCACGGTCGCCTGACGCGCGTGACGACGCAGAGAGTTCTCCTCGCCCATCGGCGCATCTTCGGGTTGCACGGTGCCATGCTAACCGTCCGAGGTTGTGAGAACACCGCGACTTCACTCGGCGCGGGCCGCACCCCGCCGTCGGCGCTTGTCCCCCGAAAAGGGGACACCGCCTCGTCAAGAGCCGACGCCGACGGCTCGTAGGCTGGAAGGCACCCCGCGTCGTCTCCCCCGAACGTGACCTCTCTTGCTCCGTGCCCTTATGACTGTTCTTCTCGCCACCGTGATCGTGGCCGTCTGCCTACCCCTGGCGTTCTACGTCCTCGCCGTCGCCGGGTCGCGCGATTCCGTCCGCTACTACTACGGCACCTGACGACGCCCGCTCGGCGATCACCACGATCAGCAGCCCCAGCGCCGCCCCCAGCGTGTTGGCGAAGATGTCTCTCAGGCTCGCGGTGCGCTCGGCGAGGAACGCCGCCTGCCCGAGCTCGATGATCATCGTGACGGCGAGCGCCACCGGCACGACCAGTGCGCGGCGGCGCGGCAGCGCCAGCGCGAGCAGGACGCCGAGCGGCATGAAGAGCGCGACGTTCGCGGTGAACTCGACGACGTCGTACGACAGCAGCGGCACGACGCGCGCGATCTCGCGCAGCAGTCCCGTCGCGTCGCGATCCACCGGCGTCGGCCAGAACGCGATCACCGCCAGCACGGCACCGTAGAGGACGAGGAGGCGAAGGCCGGTCCGTCTCGCGCGGTCCGCGCCCCGATCGGGTGACCGGTCGAACGACAGCGGCGCATCCGTCATCGCGGCTCCCCTCGGTCGGGCGCCGCGACGATGCCGCGCAGTGTGCGGCGAGTCTACCGGCGGGAGCGGATATCGTGAGCCCGTGGCCGCACCAGACGTCGTCGTCTCGACCTCGCTCGAGCGCACCTACCGGTATCTCCGCATCGGCGTCGCCGGCACCGTGGTCGCGATCTTCGTCGCCATCGGCCAGGCCGCCGCGACCTATGGCTGGCTGACGACGGTGAGCGACTACTTCTACACGCCCGCCCGCAACGTCTTCGTCGGTGCGCTCATCGCCGTGTCGCTCGCCCTCTTCGCGCTGTCGGGCCGCGGCGCAGAGCGGGCGCTCCTGGACGCCGCCGCACTGTTCGCACCGCTGATCGCGCTCGTCCCGACGACGATCCCGCCGGACGCCGTGCCAGGGGTGGCCGTCTCGTGCGCGGAGCGCTGCTTCCCGCCGGAATATGAAGCGGATGCCGCCAACGGCGTCGCGGTCTACCTCGTGCTGGGCGTGCTCGTCCTGCTCGTCGCACTGCTCCTCGCGGCGCTGCGGCAGGTGTCGCTGCCCGCGGTGTGGCCGTCGCTCCTCATCGCGGCGGTCATCCTCGCCGCGACCGGGCTGACCTGGGCGTTCGCGCGCGACCTCTTCCTCCAGCAGGGCCACTTCGTCGCGACCACGCTCTTCTTCGCACTGTTCGCCGCGGTGGCGCTGCGCAGCGCCTTCCCCCGGCGAGGACCCCGGCCCGCGCCCGTCTTCCGAGTCCTCTACACCGCGATCGCGGTCGGCCTCGTGCTGGTGCTCGTGGCGTACGTCATCCTGCTGCCCCAGGCGGACGGCTCCGGCATCCCGATCGTCCTCATCCTCGAGGCGGCCGCCCTCACGCTGTTCTTCGCGTTCTGGGTGGTGCAGGGCCTCGAGAAGTGGTCCGACCCCGACCCGACGCTCATCGCCACCTGACGGTTCACGACGCCGGGGAGGGTCAGGCGGCGCCCGACTCCGCCTCCGCCACCTCGACGACACGGCGGACGCCGGCGGCGGGATGCGCCGTCACGAGGATCGGCAGGTGGTCGCTGAGCCCCTGCGGGAGCGTCCGCACCCGGTCGATCTCGAACCCGATCGACGTGGCGAAGTCGTAGTGGCCGCGGAAGAAGCGGTACCGCGTGTACGTGCGCGAGTCGCTGAGGTTCAGCTCGTACCCCTGCTCGCGCACGTGCTGGCTGAGGTGCTCCTTGAACACCGGATAGTTGTAGTCGCCGACCATGAGCGCCGGCAGCCCCTCGCCCAGCTGCTGCAGCTCGGACAGCGCCGTGCGGATCTGGTGGCGGCGCAGCGAGTTGAGCGCGGTCAGCGGCGCCGCGTGGAACGAGGCCACGATGAGGTCGGTGTTCTCGTCGATGTCGTGCAGCCGCACTCCCAGCAGCCTCTCCTCGGCGGGCTTGAGCACCCGGTCGTGCAGCGACTTCTTGAGCGCCAGCGCCCGCACCTCGACGGCGCGATACGTGTTCTCGCGGTAGTACACGGCGAGGCCGAGACGGTTCCGCTGGGTGGAGTCCGCCAGACGGAGGCCCGAGATCTCGTCCGGGATGTCGGACGTGTCGGCCTCTTGCAGACAGAGCACGTCGGCGCCGTGACGCTCGACCAGATGCATGAGCTCACCGGCTGCCCGGTGCTTGCGCAGGTTGTACGAGATGACCTTCATGTCGGGGGCCAGCCTATTCCGCAGGCCCGGGCGCCGGGTGGCCTTGACAAGACCATGTCGTGACTTCTCACCACGCTCCGAGCATCGCGCACGGGATGTACGAAAACGGGATGCCCCGCCTCTGAAGTGGTGTGCCGCACTACGGCGCCCGACCGTGAACCGTCACGACAGACCCGACCCAGGAGGATCCCATGTCCGCTTCCGCTTCCGCCGGCACCGTCCGGGCCGACCTCACCGACGCCCTCACCGCCAGCCGCACCGCACGCGAGGCCGCCGAGCGCGAGCTGCGCCGCAGCGTGGCCGCCCGCACGCGCGCGGGCGAGGCGCTCGAGCGCACGGCCCAGCGCCGCGGGCTCGACGAGGACGAGCGCGCGCGGCTGCGCGCCGAGTACGCCGCCGCCGACCGCGTCGTCGGCGAACGCCGGGCCGCGCTCGAGAAGGCCAGCGAGTTCGAGCGCGCCGCGACGATCGTCGCCCGCGCGTTCGAGACCGAGGCGTCCTCCGCCAGCCCGCTCGCCGCCGCCCTGCTCGAGCTGGTGGGCTCGAAGACCGGTGCCGCCTCGCGCGCCCGCTCCGCGGCACCGCCGGTGCGCCGCGCCGCACCGGCGGTGCGGCTGCGCGGCGCGCGTCCCCGGACGGCCTGAGCCCCGCGACGGCTCGGAGGCGAGGCGGTCGGTCGGATCCGCGCACGCGTCGTGGATTGACGCCCGACCAGGCATTCGCGGGTTGTGTAGCATCGGGAGTACTTGCGACGCGTCGGGGTCCGCTGCTGGGGTCGGTGATCGGTGCACGCTGTCCAACCGCCTGAGAGGACGCACCTCCCATGTCGACCCCACCCGACGTGCCGAAGACCGCCGTCATCATCGAGGACGATGCCGACATCCGTCACGTGCTGGCCGAAGTGCTCGAGTCGTCCGGGTTCTCCACCGTCTCGGTGGGCAACGGGATCGACGGCGTCCGGGCCGTGCTCACCTACCAGCCCGTCCTCACCACGATCGACGTGAACATGCCGGGCATCGACGGCATCGAGGCGGCCAAGCGCATCCGCGCCCAGTCCGACACCCTCATCATCATGCTGACCGGACTCAACGACGAGGCGGACGTCATCGCGGGCCTCGGCGCCGGCGCCGACGAGTACCTTCCCAAGCCCTTCCGGCCGCGGGAGCTCCGCGCCCGCGTGGAGGCGCTGATGCGTCGCGCCCGCACGAGCACCGAGCCGGCCGAGCCGGTCGAGCAGACCACCACCTGGACCCCGGCGGTGCCGGAGTCTGCCGGGCCTGCGGTCGCGGCATCCGTCCCCGCCGTCGACGGTTCGGCGGAATGGCTCGCGCACCGCGATCTGCGGCTGCACCCCGAGAACCGCATCGTGCTCCTGGGCGCCGAGGAGCTCGACCTCACCCGCACCGAGTTCGACCTGCTCGCCACGCTGCTGGAGTCCCAGCGCCGCGTGCGCAGCAAGGCCGATCTCACCCTGGTGCTGCGCGGAGAGTCCTACGTCACCAGCTACTTCGTCGGCGACGCCGACAAGCGGGCGGTGGAGGCCCATATGACCAACCTGCGCCGCAAGCTCGGCGACAGCGCCGCCAACCCGCGGTACATCGAGACGGTGCGCGGCGTCGGCTACCGGCTGACCTCGGAAGCGGTCTGATCGACGGATGCCGCGGCGGAGGCATCCTCCCGCCCCAGACGAGCGGATGCCTCCGCGGCTGCGTTCCGGGAGAGTGCCCGCTTCCCCAAACGGGCACCCTCTCCGCCTCCCCCTCGCCGGGGCTCCCCTCCCCGGCGTCTTCCCCAGTTCTGATCCGCTTCGGGTCCGGATCAGACCTTGCACCCGCCCTTTCGACGGATGAGTCTGAAGAGCATGGACAGCGCCTGCCGCTCCGTCACGACCCGGCTGAGATAGCCGGCGCTCTCGAGCTGCCGCGACAGTGTGTCCGCGTCCTCGGAACCGTCGATCCATGGCGTGGACCGGTGGTTGTCGTTCATGACGTCGCGCAGCGCCTGCGTCAAGAAGATCGAGAAGAGGGCGCCGAGCGACGAGATCGCCGAGATGCCGCCGATGCGGCTGTCGGAGGTCGCCTCGGCCTCGAGGTGCTCGACCGCCGTGACGTCGGCGACGATGTCGCCGTCGACACCCAGCAGGTAGTCGTGGCCCTCGACGAGCGTGTAGCCGTAGTTCAGCGCGCCGGCCCGCGTGCCGGGGATCCGTCCGATGTCGTGGACGAACACCTCGGTGAACTGCTCCCCGAGCTCGGTCGCGACCTCGTGCGGTCCCGCATACGAGGACGCGATGCCCACGGTGCGGTCGGACGTGTTGCTGACGACCACGTGGATGACGTCCGGCACCCGGGTCTGGCCGAGCAGCGCCTCGAGCACCTGGGCGATCGAGTCCTCCTTGTTGTGCGCCGGGACCACGCAGCCGATCGACGACCGATGCGCCGAGGTGTCATCGAGCACCGCCCCCAGGTCATCGGCGGACCCGCGCGATGCGGCGGTGTGCTCGGCGAGAGGGGTTCCCTCGCTGACGCGCATCGTCCGCGTGCTGCGGGTGAGCGGGACCTGGTCTGACACGTTCGTCGCTTTCGCTTCTCGGCCGGTCTCTCCGGCACGCACCAAGCATCGCCCGCCTACCGCAAGCGGCCTCCGAGGCGGCGCGAGCACCGGCGCAAGGTTTCCGCAAGAGATCCGCAAGAAGGCGTTCTCCGACTCTCTGTCACTTCGGCGGGGAGGGGCGGGCCGGGCCAATAGGATCGCGTCATGGCTACCGGGGCTGCACGACCAGTGTTCGTCGTGCGCACGCCCGATGCCCGCACCCGGTCGATCTGGCTGACCCAGCTCGTCCTGGCCGCGAGCGTGCTGATCACCGCCGTCCTCGCGATGGCGCTGCAGCCCGCGATCTTCGGCCGGTGGACCTTCCTCGTCGGAACGCTCGCGGTGGTGCTGCTCACGCTGGCCGTGCTCGCGCTGCCGTGGTCGCAGCTCCCCGCCTCCGCCGTGCTCGCGGTGCCCTTCGCCGACGCGGTCGCGATCGGCCTGCTCTCCAGCGACCTGGATCTGCGCCTCGGCTACCTCTGGGGCTTTCCCGTCATGTGGGTCGCCATGCACTTCCGCGCGACCGCGCTGGCGGCGATGCTCGCGCTCATCGGGCTCATCATCCTCATCGATTCGGCGATGCTCACGGGCACGATGGCGGCGCTGCGGGCCTTCGTCGTGCTGCTTTCACTGACGTTCATCGGGATCACGTCGCACCTGGCGCTGCGTCGCACCCGCGCCCTGCGCCGCCTGCTGCGCCGGCAGGCCGGCAGGCTCACGGCGACGCTCGACCGCCGCTCCGACCAGGAGCGGCGCACGACCGAGATCCTCAACGGCATCGACACCGGCATCGTGCGCATCTCCGAGGGCGGCGCCGTCCTGGCCGTCAACGACGCCTACTCGCGCCTGTACGGGCTCGACCCGCTGGATCTCACCCTGCCCGCGCGCTCCGTCGAGTACACCGGCCTGCGCGGCATGCCCGTGCCGTTCTCGGAGCGTCCGTTCGCACGCGCCGCGCGCGGCGAGACGTTCGTGGACGCGTCGGTGTGGCTCTTCACCGCGAGCGGCGAGTGGCGCGCCCTCTCGGTCACCGCCAAGCGCCTCGCCGCGCGCGGCGACGAGGAGTCCTCGATCCTCCTGCTGGTGCACGACGTCACCGCACTGACGTACGCCGAGCGCGAGCGGGAGCGCTTCACCGCGATGGCGTCGCACGAGCTGAAGCATCCGCTCACCGTCTTGATCGGCAACGCCGAGCTCGCCCTCGAGCTCGACGACCTGACACCGCGCACGCGCGAGCGGTTCCGGTCGATCGTCGCCGCAAGCGAGCGGATGCTGAAGATGACCGAGAGCCTCGGCTCGACGTCCCGCCGCGGGTTCTCCGGGCGCGACACGCTCGACGACCTCGACCTGCGCCAGATCCTCCTCGACTCGGTCACGTCGTTCCGCCCGACGGCCGCGGCCGGCGACATCGCGATCGACCTGCAGGCGGACGACCCGCTGTGGGTGACCGCCGACGGGTTCCGGTTGCGTCAGGTCGTCGACAACATCGTCAGCAACGCCATCAAGTACACGCCGCGCGACGGGCGGGTGCGGATCGTGGGAGCGACCGAGGGCGACACCGTGGCGCTCACCGTCTCCGACACCGGGATCGGCATCGGCGCCGATGACCTCCCCCTGATCCTGACGCCCTACTTCCGCACCGCCGAGGCGAAGAAGACGTCGGGCGGCACCGGCCTCGGGCTCGGCATCAGCAACGACATCGTGCGCGCCCACGGCGGCACCCTGACCATCGAGAGCGAGGCGGGCGCAGGCACCACGGTCACCGTGCGCCTCCCGCGGGCGGCGGAGCTGGAGACCGGCTCGGCCGCGTCGCGCAGCACGGAAGGACGAGCATGACCGACCTCATTGTCGGATCGGGCGTGGAGCTCCTCATCGCGCAGGCGGTGATCACGACGCTCGCCACGATGCTCACGATCGGGATCGCGTTCCTGGTGAGACCGGGAACGGCGACGCTGTACTGGAGCATCGCGTTCACCCTCGCGATGCTCGCGACCTACGGCGTCGTGGCCGGGGAGGTCTCCGGCTCCGAAGCGCTGCGCCGCGCCTCGCTCGGGGCGCTGATGGGCGCGCCGGCGTTCCTCTGGTCGGGTTTCCGAGCGGCATGGCGGTTCCGTCCGCTCGTCTGGACCGGAGCGGTGGTCGCCGCCGGCTCGGCGGTGACCCTCGCCGCCGTCGACGGCATCGTGTGGTTCACCGTGGCGTACCGCGCCGTCTTCTTCGCGGCATCCGTCTTCGCCGCCCTGTTCGTGATGGACTGGCTGTCGGCGGCCTCCCGGCGCAGCGACAAGCTGCTCCTGCCCTTCGGCATCGTCTCGATCGCCTTCTCGGTCACCGGCGCGGCGACCCTCGTCGCCGGCTTCGTCTTCCCGCCGTCGGGCGGCGACGACTTCGCCCTCGTGCGGCTGGTGTCATCGGTGGGGATGCTGGTGTACGTGGCGTGCGCGCTCATCGCCGTGGTCGGAACGACGGCCCGCGACAGCGGTCTCGGCCGCATCGCCACGGTCTCGACGGCGTGGCAGCAGTTCGAGCGGATCGCGCAGGATCGCCTGCTGCGCGCAGCGCGCACCTCCGAGCCCTGGTCGGTCGTGTACCTCAGCCTCGACGACGCCGCCGACATCCGCCAGACCGCCGGGGCTCCCGCCTTCGCGAACCTCTCGGAGCGGCTCGTCGACGAGGTGCGCGGGGTCTTCCCTGCGGAGTCCGACGTGGGTGCGCCCGCCCCCGGCGCCGTGGTCGTCCTCGTCCCCCGGCCCGACGCCGCCGTGCGCGACCTGCTGCGCACCAGCCTCGAGCGGGTCACGTCGCTCGACGTGCACGGCGCCATGCCCATCCGGCCGACCGCGAGCGCCGGCTGGGCGCCCGCCTCGGTGCTCGGGTACGAACTGGACGCGCTGGTGTACACCGCGCGGGAGGCCGCGGCGCTGGCGAGCGAGAAGGGCGGCGACCGGTGGGAGCGCGTCGGCGCCACCGTCGTCGAGCGGCTGCTCAGCCAGTCGGAGCGACAGTGAGCGATGCCCGGCGCGTCCGTTCGGCTCAGCCGCGCGGGCCGAGGGGGCGTGTGGAACAATTCGGGCAGGTGCGACGCGAGGAGACAGCATGAGCGAGGCCATGTCGGCAGCCGCCGTGGTGATCGAAGACGACGACGTCGTGCGGGATCTGCTGGTCGACATCTTCCAGTCGGCGGGCTTGACCGCCTTCGGCGCATCCTCGGGCGCGGAGGGGATCGAAGCCGTGGCGGTCCACGAGCCCCTCATCACGACGGTCGACATCAACATGCCCGGGATCGACGGCCTGGAGACGACCCGGCGCATCCGCGATCGCAGCGCCACCCACATCATCGTGGTCTCCGCGCTCACCGATGAGGCGGATGCCGTGCTCGCACTCTCGTCGGGGGCCGACGACTTCGTCGCCAAGCCGTTCCGCGCCCGCGAGTTCCGGGCGCGGATCGATGCCGTGCTGCGACGATCCAAGGCGGTCGCGCCCTCGCCGAAGGCCGGTGCCGGCGACTCGAGCGCTTCTCCGAGCCCGCCCGCGCCCGCCTCCGACGGGGCGGCGCTCGTGCACGACGACCTGGTCGTCGACCCGTCGACGCGCATCGCGGAGCGCGGCGGCGTCGACGTCGGCCTCACCCGCACCGAGTTCGACCTGCTGGCGGCGCTGCTGTCGACCGGCCGCCGGGTGCGCACCAAGGAGGAGCTGGTGCGCGTGTCGCGCGGCGAGAGCCGTGGCGCGGCCGACGCGCCCGTGACCGAGGTCGAGATGCGCACGATCGAGACCCATATCGCCAAGCTCCGACGGAAGCTCGGCGAGGACCCGGGCGATCCGCGGTACATCGAGACCGTGCGGGGCGTCGGCTACCGCCTCACGTCCGCCGCCGCGCGCGAATAGGCGGTCGGCGTGCACGCCACGACGGAACTCACCCGGTCCTCCGACCCGGTCTACGATCCCCGCGAGACGGACAGCCGCGTCCACACGGTCTGGATCTGGCAGCTGTCGTTCGGGGCCGTCGTGGGGATCATCACCGTCCTGACGGCGATCATGGATCCGCAGGTGCTGGTCGTGCCGCCCCTCGCGATCGGCGTCGCCGGCGTCTTCGTCACCACGGTCGCCGCGCTGATCGTCCCCTGGCACAAGTACCCCGAGTCCGCCGCGACGGTGCTGCCCTACCTCGACATCATCTGGGTGGGCCTGCTGACCTTCGGCACCGACCTGCGCCTCTCGCACCTCTGGGTCGTCCCCATCGCGTGGCTGGCGGCGCTGTTCAGCCTCGGGCGGCTCGCCGTCGGACTCGCGCTCGTGGGCGCGATCGGCGTCGCCGAGATCCTGGCTTCGGGCACCACGCCCGCGAGCGCCCTCCGCGTGCTCATCGTGCTCCTGGCGCTCGCGTTCGTCGGCGCGACGGTGCATGCCACCGCCCGCCAGGGCCACGCCTACCGCACGCTCCTGCGTCGTCAGGCCCGACGCATCCGTCACTCTCTCGACACCGCCTCGATCGAACGGCGGCGCGTGAGCGAGACCCTCGACGGGGTTCACATCGCCATCGCCCGCATCAACCGGTCCGGGGAGCTGATCTCTTCCAACACGGCGTACCGTGAGCTCTACGGACTGGACGGGGCCGACCCGAGTCAGCCGCCCCGCTCGATCGAGTACGACGGGCTGCGCGGCACGGCGCTGAGAGAAGGCGCCCGGACGTACGCACGGGCCGCGCGGGGCGAGGAGCTGGATGCCGAGCGCGTGTGGCTGTACGACGTCGAGGGGAACTGGCACGCGCTGTCGGTCACGAGCCGGCGTCAGGAGCCGCGCGAGGACGAGGAGCCGAGCACGGTGCTGATCGCCGAGGACGTCACCGGCCTCCTGACGGCGGACCGGCGACGCGATGCGCTGGCGGCGGTCATCTCCCACGAGCTGCGCAATCCGCTCACCGGCATCCTGGGCCACGCCGACCGGCTTCTCGAGCGCGATGACCTCGACTCCGACGTGCGGCGGCGCCTGGCCGTCATCGAGGAATCGGGCGAGCGGATGATGCATCTGATCACCTCGATCCTCTCGGCGCCGACCGACGCGACGACCCGCGCCGACCGCGACGCGCGCGCGGTCACCGACCTCCGGGCGATCCTGGACGCCTCGGTGGAGTCGTTCGCTGCGAACGCCTCGGAGCGGCGGGTCGCGCTCTCCCTCTCGCCCGGCCCGCCGGTGCTGATCTGGGGCGACGCATTCCGCCTCCGCCAGATGGCCGACAACCTGCTCGGCAACGCCGTCAAGTACACACCTCCCGGCGGGACGGTGGAGGTCTCGGCACGACGTACGGGCACTGATGTCGAGCTCGTGGTCGCCGACAGCGGCATCGGCATCCCCGCCGCAGACCTCCCGCGCGTGTTCGACCACTACTTCCGCTCCGCCGCCGCCGTCGACAGCGGCATCCCCGGAACGGGCATCGGCTTGCAGATCGTGCGCGACGTGATCGAGGCGCACGACGGGACGATCGACATCGCCAGCGAGCCCGGCACGGGAACGACCGTCACTGTGCGCATCCCCGCGGAGGCCTCATGACCTACTCGAGCCTCGACGACGCCGTCGTGCTGGCGGTCCTGGCGACGCTGATGTCGATGATCATGATCGGGCTCGGATTCCTCTACCGCCCACGCCTGGCGACCCTCCTGTGGTCGCTCATGTTCCTCCAGGTCACGCTGTCCGCCTACGGCACGGTCGTCGCCAACGCGGCATCGCTGCACCAGCTCGCCGACGCCTCGGCCGGCTTCGCGCTCGGCGCGCCGGCGCTGGTCTGGTCGGGGCTGCGGGCCGACCAGGACAAGCGATCGCTGCCCTGGCTCGGCCCGGCCCTCGGGTTCGTCGCCGGCGTCGCGTACGCGGTCACCGACGGCACCGACGCCCACACACTGGTGTTCTCGCTGGCCTACGTGGCCTCGGCGGCGCTCGCCGCGCTGTCGGCGCTTGAGCTGCTGCACCGCGACGAGCGCAGCATGGGCCGGCTGCTGCCGCTGACGATCGCCTCGGCGACGCTTCCCCTCATCGCCGTGGCCAGTCTGATCGCGGCCACGGTGACGCTGGGCTCCCACCTCACCGCCCCGGCGCTGCCGGACCTCAAGGCGATCGGGCTCCTGGCCTACCTCACCTGCGCGATCGTCACGCTGCTGTCGCTCGCCCGCTCCCCCGACGCCGCGGGGTCCGAAGAGCCCGCCGACCCCTTCCCGGCCGTCGCCGCCGACCGGCTCGCGCGCGCGCGGGAGTCGAACGAGTCCGGGTGGTCGCTGCTGAGCGTGTCGCTCGACGACACCGACTCGCTGCGCGTCGCCGGAGGCGAGGTCGCCTTCCGGCGGATCCTCGCGCGGTTCCGCGCCAACGTGCGCGCGTCGTTCCCCGCCGACGCCGACATCGGCGCCGACGGTCCGTCCGGCTACTTCGTGCTCATCTCCCGACCTGATGGAGCGATCCGGGACTGCATCCGCGACCTCCTCGACCGCGTCTCGACGGTCACCCCGGATCAGCCGCTCGCGGTCGAGTTCTCGACGAGCGTCGGCTGGGCCAAGACCGCCGACGGCGGGTACGACCTCGCGACCCTCAGCGCGGCGGCCCACGAGGCGATGGAGCGTGCGCAGCGCGCGGGCGGACACCGCTGGGAGCGCGCGCAGCCCGTCCGGTGAGGCGGCCTACTCCCGGTCGCGGCGCGCGCGGGTCTGCTCGGCGCGCTGCCCGAGCAGGTCGTCGGCGGGGTAGCCGACCTCCGTCAGGGTGAGACCGCGCGCGGCGAGCACCTTGACCTCCGGCACCCGCTCCCGCGCGTCGCGGATGTCGACCACGTCGTCGATGTCGAGCCTGCCCTCGCCCACCGCGACGCACGCGCCGACGAGCGCGCGCACCATGCTGTGGCAGAACGCGTCGGCCTTGACGTTCGCGACGAGGACGCCGGCGCCGTCGCGTCGCCAGTCGAACTCGAGCAGCGTGCGGATCGTGGTCGCCTCCTCGCGGGGCTTGCAGTACGCGGCGAAGTCGTGAAGCCCGATGAGCGCGCGGGCCGCGGCATCCATCGCCTCTGCATCCAAGGAGGCGCGCACCGACGTGGTGCGATGACGCTCGAGCGGGTCGTACCCGGTCACGGTGTCGCCGATGCGGTATTCGTACCGACGCCACACCGCCGAGAAGCGCGCGTCGAAGCCGACCGGCGCGATGCGGGAGCCGAGGACGGCGACGTCGGCGTACGCGCCCACGACCCCGCTCATCCGTGCGGCCAGCGCCGCGGCGCGGTCGTCCGGCGATTGCGTGCCCGCGCCCGGACGTGCGTGCCGGGCGAGCATGCGGCTCTGCTGGGCGTCGTCGAGGTCGACGTGCGCCACCTGCCCGGTGGCGTGGACGCCCGCGTCGGTGCGCCCGGCGACGACGAGGCGGGGGTCGCCGCCGATGACGCGGGCGAGCGCGGACTCGAGCGTCTCCTGCACGGTCCGCAGCCCGGGCTGACGCGCCCACCCGCGGAAGTGCGTGCCGTCGTAGGCGATGTCGAGCCGGATGCGCACGGACTCCACCCTATTCGCCCGCCGCGCGGTCGCCTCGCGCGGCCCCGACCCGCGGGCGGCTGCCGTGCGTCCTGAGGCGGGCCGCGTAGACTTGCCGTTTCCCCTCCTCGTACAACCAGCCATGACGTCGACTGCGCCCGCCGTTCGCCCCGCCGCCCGCTTCGCGGGACTGGACGGGCTCCGCGGGATCGCCGTGATCCTGGTGGTGCTGTACCACCTGTTCCCGCCCGCCGTCCTTCCCGGCGGCTTCGTCGGGGTCGACGTGTTCTTCGTCATCAGCGGGTTCCTCATCACGAGCCTGCTCCTGCGGGAGCATCACGCCACGGGCCGCATCGCGCTCGGCCGGTTCTGGCAGCGCCGCGCGCGGCGGCTGCTGCCGGCGCTCGCACTCGTCGTCGGCGTCGGCTCGACGCTCGCCTGGGTCGTCGGCGGCGACGTGCTGGTGCGCCTGGGCGCGCAAGTGGTGGGCGCCGCCACCTTCAGCTACAACTGGCTCTCCATCGCCGGCGGCGAGACGTACTTCGCCGCGACGACGCCGGAGCTGTTCCGCAACGTCTGGTCGCTCGCGGTCGAGGAGCAGTTCTACCTGCTGTGGCCGCTGCTGCTTCCGCTGCTGCTCCTGCTGCCGGGCGCACGTTCCCGCGCGACCCTGGCCGCGGGCCTCGCCGCCGTCTCAGCGGTCTGGATGGGCGTGGTCGTCACCGGCGCCGACGACCCCACCCGCGCCTACTTCGGCACCGACACGCACGCCTTCGGGCTGCTCCTGGGCGTCGCGCTCGCCTTCGCGCTGCCGCCGCTGCTGCGGCGGCCGTTCGCGCTCTCGCCGGTCGCGCGGCACCTCACCGGGGCGGCGGGCGTGCTGGCGATCGGCGGTGTCGTCGTGCTGGCGTCGATGCCGCCGCAGGACGGCGCCGCCACCTTCCCCGGCGCGCTCCTGGTCGCGAGCCTGCTGAGCGCCGTCGTCATCGTGGCGGGCGTGTGGCCGGGCTCCTGGCTCGGGCGCGGCATCGACGCCGCGCCGCTGCGCTGGATCGGCGACCGCTCCTACGGCATCTACCTGTGGCACTGGCCGCTGCTGGTGCTCGCGGTCGCCGCGTTCGCGCCCGACGCCACCGTCGCCGCCGTCCCGGTGTGGCTGGGCCTCGGGGTGCTCGGCGTCACGGGCGCGGCATCCGCTCTCTCGTACCGGTTCGTCGAGACGCCCGTCCGCCGATGGGGCTTCCGCGCCTCGGCTCGGATGCTGCGCCGGCGGCTCCGCGGCGGGCCTCGGGCGCGCCTGCGCGCGCTGGGCGTCGCCCTGGCGGGCGTGCTGGTGCTGGCCGGCACCGGCGCCGCACTCGCCGCCGCGCCGGAGGAGTCCAGCGCCGAAGCCGCGGTCGAGGCGGGCCGCGAGGCACTGGCGGAGGCGATGCGTGAACGCCCGCCCGCCCCCGTGGCGCCTCCGCCCGGATCGGGACAGCAGACGGATGCCACGGCCGCCGCGCCCGCCAACGACGAGGTCGCGGGAGACCAGATCACCGCCGTGGGCGACTCCGTCATGCTGGCGTCGGCCGGCGGCCTCGTCGAACGCCTCCCCGGCATCGAGGTGGATGCCGAGGTCTCGCGGTCGATGTGGGCCGGGCCCGGCATCCTGGGGTCGCTCGCCGCGACCGACCGGCTGCGCCCGTACGTCGTGGTGGCGCTCGGCACGAACGGCCCCGTCGACCCCGGCGCACTGGAGAAGCTCGCCGACACGATCGGCCCCGAGCGCGGACTCGTGCTGGTCAACGCCCACGCGCCGCGCGACTGGATCCCGGGCGTCAACGCCGAGCTCGCTGCCTTCGCCGACGCGCACCGCAACGTCATCGTCGCCGACTGGTCGGGAGCGATCGCGGCGCACGAGAACCTGCTCGCCCATGACCGCATCCACCCCGGCGACGCGGGTGGCCGCATCTTCGCCGACACGGTCGCCGCCGCCGTCGACGAGCTCGCGAGGGAGCGCCGCGCCTACGCGAACGACCTCATCCGCGGCCTGCAGCTCGACCTCACGCCGTAGCCGCGGGGAGGCCGTGCGGCGGCCCCGCGACCGAGTGAGAGCGGTGGGCGCAGGCGGCGCGAGGGTCGCGCAGCGCGGGCAGATGCAGCGAGACCCGCCACCCTGACGGGTGACGGGTCTCGCGGTGCAAGGGTGGCCGGGCACGGATGCCGCGACCTGCCGGGCGGCGACGCCCGGCGTCCGATCACTCGGACTTCTTGTCGTCCTCGACGACGGCGTCCTCGGCGGCAGCCTCGGCGGCCTCGCCCTCCTCAGGCGACTCGGCGCCGGCCGCGGTGGCCGACTCCTCGGGAGTGGTGTCCTCGACGGGCTCTTCGCTCACGTTCGACTCCTCGGCGGTGGTCTCGTCGGCCGGAGCCTCCTCGGCCGCGGCCGGGGCAGCGGCGGAAGCCGACTTCTTGGCCGACTTCGGCTTCGGGTTGACGGGCTCGAGCACGAGCTCGATCACGGCCATGGGCGCATTGTCGCCCTTGCGGTTGCCGACCTTCGTGATGCGGGTGTAGCCGCCCTCACGGTCCGCGACCAGCGGCGCGATCTCGGTGAAGAGCTCGTGCACGACCGACTTGTCGCCGATGACCGACAGCACCCGGCGACGCGCGTGCAGGTCGCCGCGCTTGGCGAACGTGATCAGGCGCTCGGCGAGCGGACGCAGGCGCTTGGCCTTGGTCTCGGTCGTCTTGATCGACTTGTGGGTGAACAGCGCGGCGGCCAGGTTCGCAAGCAGCAGACGCTCGTGGGCGGGGCCGCCTCCGAGGCGGGGACCCTTGGTGGGCTTGGGCATTCTCAGTTACTCCAGTGTCTTAAAGGTCGAAAGCCGAAACTCAGACGGTCTCGTCGTCGTAGCCGCCGTAGAAGTGCGCGCCGTCGAACCCGGGGACCGAGTCCTTCAGCGACAGGCCGAGCGAGACGAGCTTGTCGCGCACCTCGTCGACCGACTTCTGACCGAAGTTGCGGATGTTCATCAGCTGCGTCTCCGAAAGGGCGACGAGCTCCGACACGGTGTTGATGCCCTCGCGCTTGAGGCAGTTGTACGAGCGGACCGACAGGTCGAGGTCCTCGATCGGCATCGACAGCTCGTTCGAGAGGACGGTCTCGACCGGCGCCGGGCCGATCTCGATGCCCTCGGCCTCGACGTTGAGCTCGCGGGCCAGGCCGAAGAGCTCGGTCAGCGTGCGACCGGCCGACGCGACGGCGTCGCGCGGGGCGATCGAGGACTTGGTCTCGACGTCCAGCACGAGCTTGTCGAAGTCGGTGCGCTCACCCGCACGCGTGGCCTCCACGCGGTACGAGACCTTGAGCACCGGCGAGTAGATCGAGTCGACCGGGATCTGGCCGGCCTCGGCGTACTCGTTGCGGTTCTGCGTCGCCGAGACGTAGCCGCGGCCGCGCTCGATCGTGAGCTCGAGCTCGAACTTCGCGGTGTCGTTGAGGGTCGCGATGACCAGCTCGGGGTTGTGCACCTCGACACCGGCGGGAGCGGAGATGTCGGCGGCGGTGACCTCACCGGCGCCGGTCTTGCGCAGGTACGCGGTGATGGGCTCGTCGCGCTCGCTCGAGACGACGAGCTGCTTGATGTTGAGGATGATCTCGGTGACATCCTCCTTCACACCCGGGATGGTGCTGAACTCGTGGAGGACGCCGTCGATGCGGATCGACGTCACGGCCGCGCCGGGGATGGAGGACAGGAGGCTGCGACGCAGCGCGTTGCCGATCGTGTAGCCGAAGCCGGGCTCCAGCGGCTCGATGACGAAACGGCTGCGGAACTCCCCGACCTTCTCCTCGGTCAGAGTGGGACGCTGTGCGATGAGCACTATGTGTTCCTTTCGATCACGTGCCCGCTATATGACACGTGCGGTGGGTGAGGTGTTGAGTTTTACTCGGGGATGCCTCGGACCGAGGCATCCGTTAAGCGTGCGGTAGCCCTTCGACGGGCTCAGTGACCGATACGGATCCTGAGCCCGTCGAAGGGCGGGAAGTCAGACGCGACGGCGCTTGGGGGGACGGCAGCCGTTGTGGGCCTGCGGCGTCACGTCCTGGATGGAGCCGACCTCGAGGCCGGCAGCCGTCAGCGAGCGGATCGCGGTCTCGCGGCCCGAGCCCGGGCCCTTCACGAAGACGTCGACCTTCTTGACACCGTGCTCCTGCGCCTGGCGGGCAGCGGACTCCGCGGCCATGCCGGCGGCGTACGGCGTCGACTTGCGCGAGCCCTTGAAGCCCACGCCACCGGACGATGCCCAGCTGATGACGGCGCCCGACGGGTCGGTGATCGAGACGATCGTGTTGTTGAACGTCGACTTGATGTGGGCCTGGCCCAGCGCGATGTTCTTCTTCTCCTTGCGGCGCGGCTTGCGCGCGGCGGACTTGGCCTGTGCCATTGCTTTGCTCTCCTGAACCTGGGGGCCGCGCCTTAGCGCGCCTTCTTCTTGCCGGCGACGGTGCGCTTCGGGCCCTTGCGGGTGCGGGCGTTCGTCTTGGTGCGCTGACCGCGCACCGGGAGGCCGCGGCGGTGGCGCAGGCCCTCGTAGGAGCCGATCTCGACCTTGCGGCGGATGTCGGCGGCGACCTCGCGGCGGAGATCACCCTCGACCTTGTAGTTGCCTTCGATGTAGTCGCGGAGTGCGATGAGCTGGTCGTCGCTGAGGTCCTTGACGCGGATGTTCTCGTCGATCTCCGTCGCCTTGAGGATCTCGTTCGAGCGGGTACGGCCAACGCCGTAGATGTAGGTAAGGGCGATCACCACGCGCTTGTCGCGCGGGATGTCGACGCCGGCAAGACGTGCCATGCGGCTCTCCTAGGAGTGAGTGGAGGTGTGGAGCAGCATCGGTGCCCGGGCCTCCGCCCGAGGTGTCCCCCGCGGTGCGGGTTCTGATGCTGCCTGTGTGTGTATTGAGTTGTGAGTCGCGGGCCGCGCCGGGGCGCGGCATCCGTTCAGCCCTGGCGCTGCTTGTGACGCGGGTTCGACTTGCAGATGACCATGACGCGACCGTGGCGGCGGATGACCTTGCAGTGGTCGCAGATGGGCTTGACGGAGGGGTTGACCTTCATGATTTCTTCTCTTCGCTGTCTTCGCCGGGCACGCGTGCGTGTGCCGCGTGGGGCGTTACTTCTCGACCGGTCTAGCGGTAGCGGTAGACGATGCGACCGCGCGTCAGGTCGTAGGGCGAGAGCTCCACGACCACACGGTCCTCGGGGATGATGCGGATGTAGTTCTGCCGCATCTTGCCTGAGATCGTGGCAAGAACCTTGTGTCCGTTGGTGAGCTCGACGCGGAACATCGCGTTGGGCAGCGCCTCGGACACGACGCCCTCGATCTCGATGACACCGTCTTTCTTCGCCATACGCTCGCTAACACTTGTGCAGACCGGTCGGTCTGCGGGTGGATGGGATGTCGGTGCGACGACACGCCGATGAAGGCGCAACGCACCAAAGATCAAGCATACGTGATAGCGGATGCCTCGGCAAATGCCCGCCGCGCCGTCACGGCTGCCGCTCAGGATTCCCTCGGGTGGCGGGCATCGCCGGGCCCATGGCATCCCCAGGACCCCGACTCGGCCGGACCACGGCGCCCCAGGCCCGCGGCATCCCAGGGCCCGCGGCATCCGTTCTCCCCCGACGTCTGCGCACCCCCCCTTTCCAGGGCAAACACCACATTCGCGACGAGGCGCCACACTCGGGCGCGGTGTCTCGCGAGCGATGCGGTGTTTGCCCTTCCTCCACGGGGGCGCAACCTCGGGCACGGGGCGCGAGTTCCTCACGTCTGAGCGCAGGCGCGGAACGAGCGGATGCCGCGGCCACGACCATTGCCGCATGGCACAGGTTCTGCCGGTCGGCGTGGTCCGGCCCTCGCCCATCGAACTCGTCAGCGTCCGTGACGCCTTCGCCGGCACGCGTGGGCTCCGCAACAGCGCGCACTTCCACCGCGTGCGTACCGGCGTCTATGCCGCCCGACCGGCATGGGACGCGCTGCGCCCCTGGGAGCGGTATCTCGCGCGCGTGCACGCGTACGCGCTGGTGAATTCCGACGCCGTCTTCGCATACGAGTCCGCTGCCGCGCTGCTCGGGCTACCCGTCTTCGGCGAGCCTGCGCTGATCCACGTGTACGCGCTGGCCCGGACCAGGTCGCGACGCTTCGGGGACGTCTTCGTGCACAGCTGCGTCGCCGTCCCCGAGACCGTGACGCTCGGCGCCCACACGATGACGACGCCCGCCACCACGACGGCGGATCTGATGCGCGTGCTGCCGCCACCGTTCGGACTTGCCGTCGGAGATGCGGCGGTGTCGCGGGTGCAAGGAGGGATGCTCGCCGTCGCCGACCTCGAGGCGGCCGCCGCGGCCCTTCCGAACACGCGCGGGCGCGCGCTGCGAAACCTTCTGCTGCCCATGGTCGATGCGCGTGCTGAGTCGCCGGGTGAGAGCGTCAGCCGCGCGGTGATCGTCTGGTCGGGTTTCGAGCCGCCAGACCTCCAGCGCGTGTTCGTCACCGACGGCATCACCGACCGGACCGACTTCTGGTGGGAGAGCGCGAAGGCCGTCGCGGAATCCGACGGCTACGGCAAGTACGTCCGAGCGACCGCCGAGGAGACCCTCGAGGGCGTCCTCGCCGAGAAGCGGCGCGAGGACCGGCTGCGACGGCACTGCCGGGAGTTCGGTCGGTGGGACTGGGCTGCGTGCATGGCCGTCGCGCCGGTGATCGGCGAGCTGGAACGGCTCGGCGTGCCGCGGGTCGCCGCACCGCGGAGCCGGCTGCTCGCGACCATGCGGGCCAACCCGCGCTCTCTCCCGCGCACGCCCGCCGTTCCCCGCACGCCCGTTGTCCCCAGCGCACCCGCGGCCGGCACGCCCGCAGCGCGCCGCTGATCCACCGCGCCGCTGACCCGTCGCCCGCTGACCCGTCGCCCGCTGACCCGTCGCCCGTTGACCCGTCGCGGCCCCTCGAGCGGGCGATACACCGCGAACGCGACGGCACACCACGGTGCCGCACGGTGTCTCGTCGCGAACGCGGTGTTTACCCTGAATGTTGGGGAACGGATGCCGCCCACGGGGACCCCGGCGCGCCGAACGTCCGCGCGCCGGCGACCCGCCGCCCCTCCGGTCCCCTCGAGCGGGCGATACACCGCAAACGCGACGGCACACCACGGTGCTGCACGGTGTTTCGTCGCGCACGCGGTGTTTACCCTGAATGTTGGGGAACGGATGCCGCCCACGCCAGGCCCCCCACGCCGGGCGCCCCCCACGCCGGGCGCCCGCCCACGCCGGGCTGCCGCCCACGCCGGGCGCGCCCACGCCGGCCGCCCACGCCGGGCGGCCGCCCACGCCGGACGCCCGCGTGCGGCGAACGCCCGGGCGCGCCGGGCGCCCGCGTGCGGCGACGCGCGTGGGAGGAGGGGGCGGATGCCGCGGGGCGCGGCATCCGGTCACTCGAAGAGGGTCGCGAGCGCGCCCGCGGGGGGCAGGTCGGAGTTGGAGATGACATCGCCGTTCACGGCGACGGTCGGCGTGGCGATGCCGGACTGTCCGGGCTGCACCGGCGTCTGCTCCGTCATCGCCGTGACGAAGCCGGCGTAGCTGCCGTCGTTCACGCAGGAGTCGATCCCGGTGACGCCCACGCCCGACGCGATCTCGAGGATCTCGTTGTTCGTCAGGCCGTCGGTGCTCTCGGCGGGCTGGTTCTCGAACATCGCCTGCAGGAAGGGCAGCGAGGCATCCGGGTCGGCCTCGGCCACGCAGTACGCGGCGTTGGCCGAGCGGGTCGAGAACTGCGTGCCGTTCGACAGCCGGTCGAGGATCGAGATGGGGTGGATGCCGAGCGTGATGCTGCCGTCGTCGACGAGGCCTTCGATCTCGGCGCCGTACACCTGCTCGAACTGGTTGCACACCGGGCACATGAAGTCGACGTAGGTGTCGAGGCGGTCCTCCCCCTCGCCGACGAGGATCGCACCGGTCTCGGTGTCGATGTTCGACGCCGACGGAGGGTTGACCTCAGTGGGCAGCGGCTTGGGCGCGGCCTGGTTGTTGAGCGTCACCACGAGCACCGCGACGAGCACGAGCGCCACCACCACGGCGATGGTCACCCAGATCGCGAACCAGTTGACCTTGCGTGCGCCGGCCTGTGCCATCTCGAGAGCCTCCCTAGGCGATCTGACGCGGCGTGATGCCGAAGGGCGCCAAGCCCGCGGCTCCGCCGTCGGGTGCGGTCAGCACCCAGATTCCGTCTTCGTGCACGGCCACGCTGTGCTCCCAGTGGGAGCCGGCGGTGCCGTCGAGCGTCGACACGGTCCACCCGTCGTCTTCGATGAAGGTGGCCTGGTCGCCGATGACGACCATCGGCTCGATCGCGAGGACGAGGCCGGGTCGCACCTCGGGCCCCGGATCGGCGACGCGGTAGTTGAACACCGAGGGCGACTCGTGCATCTTGCGGCCGATGCCGTGCCCGACGTACTCGCGCAGGATGCCGTAGGCGCCGGACTCCGGCGAGTTCGCCTCGATGTACTCCTGGATGGCGGCGCCCACCTCGCCGAGGTGGCGGGCGGTCGCGAGCGACGCGATGCCGGCCCACAGCGACCCCTCGGTCACGTCCGACAGGCGCTGCCGCTCCGCGACGACCTCGGGCCGCGTCTCGTCGGGCAGCACCGCGGTGAACGCGGAGTCCCCGTTCCACCCCTTGTACTCGGCTCCGGCGTCGATCGACAGGATGTCACCGGGCGCCAGCACGCGGTCGCCCGGGATGCCGTGCACGACCTGCTCGTTGACCGACGCGCAGATGGTGTGGCGGTACCCGCGGACCATCTGGAAGTTCGACTTCGCCCCACGGCCGGTGATGACCTCGGATGCCGCGGCATCCAGTTCCGCGGTGGTGACGCCGGGCGCGATCAGGCCGCGGACCGCGTCGAGGGCGGCGGCGGTGATGAGACCGGGTTCCACCATCGCCCGCAGCTGGGCGGGGGACTTGTAGATGGAGCGGCGCAGCGACACGTTCAGGAGACCGGGACGCGCACCAGGCCGCGCGCCTCGAGCGCGGCGATGATGCGGTCGGTGATCTCGTCGAGCGAGCCCACGCCGTCGATGTCGTCGACGATGCCGCGCGTGCGGTACACCTCGAGGATCGGCGCCGTCTCGCGCTCGTAGATCGCCAGGCGGTTGGCGATGACCTCTTCGGTGTCGTCGCTGCGGCCCTGCTCGGCGGCGCGCCCGGCGATGCGGGCGATGCTCTCGTCGCGCGGCACGGCCAGCTCGATCACCGCGTCGAGGGACTCGTCGCGCCCCTCGAGGAACTCGTCGAGGTGCATGACCTGGGCCATGTTGCGGGGGTAGCCGTCCAGCAGGAAGCCCTCCGCCGCGTCGGCCTGCGCGAGGCGGTCGCGCACGACCGCGCTCGTCAGCTCGTCGGAGACCAGGTCGCCCGCCTCGATGATGGCCTTGACCTGCAGGCCGAGCTCGGAGCCCTCTGCGACCGCCGCGCGGAACACATCGCCGGTCGAGATGGCGGGGATGCCGAACGCCTCGGCGATGCGCACGCCCTGCGTGCCCTTGCCTGAACCCTGCGGGCCGACGATCAGAAGTCGGGTCATCGGAGGAGCCCTTCGTAGTGGCGCTGCTGAAGCTGCGCGTCGATCTGCTTCACCGTCTCGAGTCCGACGCCGACGATGATGAGGATCGAGGCTCCGCCGAACGGGAAGTTCTGGTTGGCGCCGACCGTGGCGAGGGCGACGAGCGGGAGGAGCGCGATCAGACCCAGGTAGATGGAGCCCGGGAGCGTGATGCGCGTGAGGACGTAGTCGAGGTACTCGGCGGTCGGGCGGCCGGCGCGGATGCCGGGGATGAACCCGCCGTACTTCTTCATGTTGTCGGCGACCTCGACGGGGTTGAAGGTGATCGCGACGTAGAAGTACGTGAAGCCGACGATGAGCAGGAAGTACAGCAGCATGTACAGCGCGTTGTCGCCGGTGACGAGGTACGCCTGGATCCACTGCACCCAGCCCGGCACCTCCTCGCCCGGCTGCGGCTGGTTGAACTGCGCGATGAGTGCGGGGATGTACAGCAGCGACGAGGCGAAGATGACGGGCACGACGCCGGCCATGTTCACCTTGATCGGGATGTACGTGTTGGTGCCGCCGTAGGTGCGGCGCCCGACCATGCGCTTGGCGTACTGGACGGGGATGCGGCGCTGCGACTGCTCGACGAAGACGACGAGCGCGACGACCACGATGCCGACGGCCAGCACGAGGAGGAAGACCTCGAAGCCGCGCGACTGCCAGATCGCCCACATCGAGGCGGGGAAGGCCGCGGCGATGGAGGTGAAGATGAGCAGCGACATGCCGTTGCCGATGCCGCGCTCGGTCACCAGCTCGGCGAACCACATGATGAGGCCGGTGCCGGCCGTCATCGTGATGATCATGAGGAGCTGCGCCCACCACGCCTCCTCGGTGAGGAGGTTCTCGCACTCCGGCACGCCGGTGACGCCGAACAGCTGACCGCTGCGGGCGACGGTGACCAGGGTGGTGGACTGGAGGAGCGCCAGCGCGATCGTCAGGTACCGCGTGTACTGCGTGAGCTTGGCCTGGCCCGCCTGGCCCTCCTTGTAGAGGGTCTCGAAGTGCGGGATGACCACGCGCAGCAGCTGCACGATGATCGTCGCGGTGATGTACGGCATGACACCCAGCGCGAAGATCGACAGCTGCAGCAGAGCGCCACCCGAGAAGAGGTTGACCAGCGACAGCAGACCCTCGGTGCCGGCGGACTGCCGGAGACACGACTGCACGTTCGGGAAGTCGACGAACGGCGCGGGCACGTGGGCACCGAAGCGGTACAGGGCGATGATCGCCAGGGTGAATGCGATCTTCCGCCGAAGGTCAGGAGTGCGGAAGATCCGCGCGATGGCGCTGAACAAGAGGATTCCTCCAGTGGGGGGCATCGGCACGCAGACGTGCCGACGTCCAGGGTAACCCAGTGGGGGCCGGAGCAAGCTCCGACCCCCACTGCGCGCGTATTACTTGACGGTGCCGCCCGCGGCGACGATCTTCTGCTCGGCAGAGCCCGAGACCTTGTCGACCGCCACGTTGAGCTTCACCGAGATGTCGCCGGTGCCGAGCACCTTGACCTTCTCGTTCTTGCGCACCGCACCCTTGGCGACGAGGTCGCCCACGGTGACGTCGCCACCGGCCGGGTACAGCTCCGCGAGCTTGTCCAGGTTCACGACCTGGTACTCGACGCGGAACGGGTTCTTGAAGCCGCGGAGCTTCGGGGTGCGCATGTGCAGCGGCATCTGCCCGCCCTCGAAGCCGACCTTGACCTGGTAGCGGGCCTTGGTGCCCTTGGTACCGCGGCCGGCCGTCTTGCCCTTCGAGCCCTCACCGCGACCCACACGGGTCTTGGGGGTGTTCGAGCCGGGGACCGGACGCAGGTGGTGCACCTTCAGCACGCCCGGGCGCGCAGCCGGGACGTCCTTCTTGGCAGCAGCCTTCTTGGCCGGCGCCTTCTTGGCCGGCGCAGCCTTCTCAGCCTTGTCGGCCTTGGCGGCGGCGGGGGCCTTGTCGGCGGCCTTGGAGGAGGCGGCCTTGGAGGCGGCAGCCTTCTTCGGGGCCTTCTTCTCAGCCTCGACGGCTTCGTTCTTCTCGGCCTTCTCAGCCATCAGTCGATCTCCTCAACCTTGACGAGGTGGGCGACGGTCCGGACGTAGCCGCGCGTCTGCGCGTCGTCGGGACGGACGACCGAGTCGCCGATCCGCTTCAGACCGAGCGAACGCAGCGTGTCGCGCTGGTTCTGCTTCTCGCTCACCTTGGACTTGACCTGCGTGACCTTCAGACGCGCAGCCATCAGACACCTGCCTTCGCAGCGGCCGCGGCCTCAGCCTCGGCACGGACGAGACGGGCGGGGGCGACCTGGTCGAAGTCGAGGCCACGGCGTGCGGCGACCGCACGGGGCTCCTCGAGCTGCTTCAGGGCCTCCACCGTCGCGTGGACGATGTTGATCGTGTTCGACGAGCCGAGTGACTTCGACAGCACGTCGTGGATGCCGGCGCACTCGAGCACGGCACGCACCGGGCCACCGGCGATGACACCGGTACCGGCAGCGGCCGGGCGCAGCAGCACCACACCGGCAGCGGCCTCACCCTGCACCGGGTGCGGGATGGTCGAGCCGACGCGGGGCACGCGGAAGAAGTTGCGCTTGGCCTCCTCGACGCCCTTCGAGATCGCCAGCGGCACCTCACGGGCCTTGCCGTAGCCGACGCCGACCACACCGTTGCCGTCGCCGACGACGACGAGCGCGGTGAAGCTGAAGCGACGGCCACCCTTGACGACCTTCGACACGCGGTTGATGGTGACGACGCGCTCGAGGAACTGGCTCTCGTTGCGGTCGCGGCCACCGCGGTCGCGGTTGGGGTTGCGCTCGCGACCACCGCGGCGCGGCTCGCGCTCGCGCTCGGCGGGCGCCTCGGCGGCCGGGGCCTGAGCCTCGGCTGCAGCCTGGTCGGTCACGATGTTCTCCTTGTTGTCACTCACAGGTTCAGACCTCCCTCGCGGGCGCCGTCGGCGATCGCCGCGACACGGCCGGCGTAGCGGTTGCCGCCACGGTCGAACACGACGTCCGAGACGCCGGCGGCCTTCGCGCGCTCGGCGAGGAGCTCGCCGACCTTGCGGGCCTTGGCGGTCTTGTCAGCGTCGGACACGCGCAGGTCGGTCTCGAGGGTCGAGGCCGAGGCCAGCGTGTGGCCCTTGCTGTCGTCGACGATCTGCACGAAGACGTGGCGCGCCGAGCGCGTGACGACCAGGCGCGGACGCTCGGGGGTGCCGACGACCTTCTTGCGAAGGCGGGCGTGACGACGCGCGCGCGCGTCGGACTTCGACTTCACAGCCATGGTTACTTACCAGCCTTTCCGGCCTTGCGCCGGACGACCTCGCCGGCGTAGCGCACACCCTTGCCCTTGTACGGCTCGGGCTTGCGGATCTTGCGGATGTTGGCCGCGGTCTCGCCGACAGCCTGCTTGTCGATGCCCGAGACGGTGAGCTTGTTGTTGCCCTCGACCGTCAGCGTGATGCCGGCGGGCGCCTCGACGAGCACCGGGTGCGAGAAGCCGAGAGCGAACTCGACCGACGTGCCCTTCTGCGCGACGCGGTAACCCGTGCCGACCACCTCGAGGCCCTTGGAGTAGCCCTGGGTGACACCGATGATGTTGTTGTTGATGAGCGTGCGGGTCAGGCCGTGCAGCGAGCGCGACGAGCGCTCGTCGTCGGGGCGGGTCACGACGACCTGGCCCTCTTCGACCTTGACCTCGATGGGACGGGCCACGGTGAGCGACAGCTCGCCCTTAGGGCCCTTGACGGCGACATCCTGACCCTCGACCGAGACGGTCACACCGGCGGGGATGTCGATCGGAAGACGACCGATACGCGACATGTCAGATCACCACACGTAGGCGAGGACTTCCCCACCCACGCCCTTCTGCTCGGCCTGGCGGTCCGTGAGGAGGCCAGAGGAGGTGGACAGGATGGCCACGCCGAGCCCGCCGAGCACGCGGGGGATCTCGGTCGACTTCGCGTAGACGCGCAGACCGGGCTTGGAGACGCGCTTGATGCCGGCGATCGACCGCTCGCGGTTCGGGCCGTACTTGAGCGTCAGCGTGAGGGTCTGGCCGACGCGCGCGTCGCTGACCTCCCACGACGAGATGTAGCCCTCCTGCTTGAGGATCTCGGCGATGTGGGTCTTGAGCTTGGAGCTCGGCAGCGACACGGAGTCGTGGTGCGCCGAGTTCGCGTTGCGCAGACGGGTCAGCATGTCTGCGACCGGGTCTGTCATTGTCATGAGTTGATTCCTTTGTTCACGAGGTTTCGGCTGCCGTTACACGACAGACGACCTTCCATGATGACGGTGTTCAGTTATGGGATCGGATGCCGCGACCGCCGCCTTCGCGCCGGTCGCGGCATCCGTCAGGGGATCACGCCTGGGCGTCGTCCGACTTGAACGGGAAGCCGAGGTGGCGCAGGAGCGCGCGGCCCTCGTCGTCCGTCTTCGCCGACGTCACGATGGTGATGTCGAAGCCGCGGACGCGGTCGATCTTGTCCTGGTTGATCTCGTGGAACACGGACTGCTCCTGGAGACCGAAGGTGTAGTTGCCGTTGCCGTCGAACTGCGCGCCCGACAGGCCACGGAAGTCGCGGATGCGGGGCAGCGCCAGGTTGACCAGACGGTCGATGAACTCCCATGCGCGGTCACCGCGGAGGGTGACGTGCGCGCCGATGGCCTGGCCCTCGCGCAGCTTGAACTGCGCGATGGACTTGCGGGCCTTGGTCACGACCGGCTTCTGGCCGGTGATCTTGGTGAGGTCGTCGACCGCGCCATCGATCACCTTGCTGTCGCGAGCTGCCTCGCCGACACCGGTGTTCACGACGACCTTGACCAGGCCGGGCGTCTGCATGACGTTGGCGTAGCCGAACTCGTCCTGCAGGGCCTTCTTGATCTCGGTGTTGTACTTCTGCTTCAGGCGGGGCTGGATCTTGCCAGCCTCCACGGCAGTGGTGCTCATGTTCAGAGGTCCTTGCCTGACTTCTTCGCGTAGCGCACGCGGACGTTGCGCTTCACGCCGTCCTTCGTCTGCTCCTCGACGCGGTGGCCGACACGGGTCGGCTTCTTGGTCGAGGGGTCCACGAGCTGGACGTTGGAGATGTGGATCGGGGCTTCCATCGTCTCGATGCCGCCCGTCTTGGTGCCGCGCTGCGACTGGCCGACGCGGTTGTGCTTGGTGACGTAGTTCACGCCCTCGACGATCACGCGGTTCTGCTCGGCAAGGACCTCGAGGACCTTGCCCTGCTTGCCGCGGTCGCCGCCGCGCTCGGGCTTGGCGCCCGAGATGACCTGAACCAGGTCGCCCTTCTTGATCTTGGCCATGGGGTCAGATCACCTCCGGTGCGAGCGAGACGATCTTCATGAACTTCTTGTCGCGAAGCTCACGGCCGACCGGTCCGAAGATGCGGGTGCCGCGGGGCTCCCCGTCGTTCTTCAGGATGACGGCGGCGTTCTCGTCGAACTTGATGTACGAGCCGTCGGGACGACGGGTCTGCTTGACGGTGCGGACGACGACGGCCTTGACCACGTCGCCCTTCTTGACGTTGCCGCCCGGGATCGCGTCCTTGACGGTGGCCACGATGATGTCACCCACGCCCGCGTAGCGGCGGTTCGAGCCACCGAGGACGCGGATGGTGAGCAGCTCCTTGGCACCCGTGTTGTCGGCGACCTTGAGGCGGGACTCGTTCTGAATCACTTGGCCTTCTCCAGGATCTCGACCAGACGCCAGCGCTTGGTCGCGCTCAGCGGGCGGGTCTCGTTGATGAGGACGAGGTCGCCGATGCCGGCCGTGTTGCCCTCGTCGTGCGCCTTCACCTTGGAGGTGCGGCGGATGACCTTGCCGTACAGCGGGTGCTTCACGCGGTCCTCGACCTCGACGACGATGGTCTTGTCCATCTTGTCGCTGACGACGTAGCCGCGGCGGGCCTTGCGGTAGCCACGGGCGTCCGCGTCGCGCACGTCGTGCTCGGCCGACTCGTGGCCCTTGGCGGCGACCTCGGCCTGCTTCTTCTCAGCCATCACTCGGCCTCTTCCTTCGCGGCCGAGTCGGCGGCATCCGCCTTCTTGGCCTTCGTCTTCTTCGCCTTCGTCGCCGTCTCCAGCGGAGCGGGCGTGGCACGGATGCCGAGCTCGCGCTCACGGATCACGGTGTAGAGCCGCGCGATGTCGCGCTTGACCGCACGGATGCGGCCGTGGCTCTCGAGCTGGCCGGTGGCCGACTGGAAGCGCAGGTTGAACAGCTCTTCCTTGGCCTTGCGCAGCTCCTCGACGAGGCGCTGGTCTTCGAACGTGTCGAGCTCGCTCGGAGCGAGCGTCTTGGTGCCGATCGCCATTACGCGTCGCCCTCCTCGCGCTTGATGATGCGTGCCTTGAGAGGCAGCTTGTGGATGGCACGGGTCAGCGCCTCACGAGCGAGTTCCTCGTTGACGCCGGCGACCTCGAAGAGGACGCGACCCGGCTTGACGTTCGCGACCCACCACTCCGGCGAGCCCTTACCGGAACCCATGCGGGTCTCGGCCGGCTTCTTGGTGAGCGGACGGTCGGGGTAGATGTTGATCCACACCTTGCCGCCGCGCTTGATGTGACGGGTCATCGCGATACGAGCGGACTCGATCTGACGGTTTGTCACGTACGCGGGCGTGAGGGCCTGGATGCCGAACTCGCCGAAGGAGACCTTCGTGCCGCCGGTGGCCTGGCCCGAGCGGCCGGGGTGGTGCTGCTTGCGGTACTTGACCTTGCGGGGGATGAGCATTACGCCGACGCTCCTTCTGCCACGGGGGCCTCGTTGCGGCGCTCACCGCGGTCACCGCGGTCGCCGCGGTCGCCACGGGGGCCACGGCGGTCGCCGCGCTCGCGCGCCGGCTTCTGGTTGGCCTGCTCGCGAGCGAGCTCCTTGTTGGTCAGGTCGCCCTTGTAGATCCAGACCTTCACGCCGATGCGGCCGAAGGTGGTCTTGGCCTCGTAGAAGCCGTAGTCGATGTTCGCGCGCAGCGTGTGCAGCGGCACACGACCCTCGCGGTAGAACTCCGAGCGGCTCATCTCGGCGCCGCCGAGGCGGCCGGAGACCTGGATGCGGACGCCCTTGGCGCCGGCGCGCTGAGCGCCCTGCAGGCCCTTGCGCATCGCGCGGCGGAACGCCACGCGAGCGGTGAGCTGCTCGGCGATGCCCTGCGCGACGAGCTGGGCGTCGGCCTCGGGGTTCTTGACCTCGAGGATGTTCAGCTGGATCTGCTTGCCGGTGAGCTTCTCGAGGTCGGCGCGGATGCGCTCGGCCTCGGCGCCGCGGCGGCCGATCACGATGCCCGGGCGGGCGGTGTGGATGTCGACGCGGACGCGGTCACGCGTGCGCTCGATCTCGATGTTGCTCACGCCGGCGCGGTCAAGCGACGTCGTCAGCAGGCGACGGATCTTGATGTCCTCGGCCACGTAGTCGGCGTAGCGCTGTCCGGGCTTCGTCGAGTCCGAGAACCAACGCGACACGTGGTCCGTGGTGATGCCGAGGCGGAAGCCGTACGGGTTGACCTTCTGTCCCATTACTTGCTCGCCTTCTTGCTCTTGGCAGCCGGCGCCGTCTCCGCGACCTCGGGGGTCGAGAGCACGACGGTGATGTGGCTGGTGCGCTTCTTGATCTGGAAGGCGCGGCCCTGTGCACGGGGCTGGAAACGCTTGAGCGTCGTGCCCTCGTCCACGTACGCGTTCTTCACGTACAGGTCCTGCTCGTCCAGGTACTCGCCGTCCTTGTCGGCCTTCACGCGAGCGTTCGCGATCGCCGAGGCGACGAGCTTGTAGATCGGCTCGCTCGCACCCTGCGGCGCGAACTTGAGGATGGCCAGGGCCTCCTCAGCCTGCTTGCCCTTGATGAGCGCGACGACACGACGAGCCTTCTGAGGGGTCACGCGGATGTGTCGCACGCGTGCGATGGACTCCACCATTTCTCTCTCCTCTGCCCCCGCGTCAGCGGCGGCGGCCCTTCTTGTCGTCCTTCACGTGGCCGCGGAAGGTGCGGGTGGGCGCGAACTCGCCCAGCTTGTGGCCGACCATGGTCTCGGTCACGAACACGGGGATGTGCTTGCGACCGTCGTGCACGGCGATGGTGTGACCCAGCATGGCCGGGATGATCATCGAACGGCGCGACCAGGTCTTGATGACGTTCTTGGTGCCGGCTTCGTTCTGGACGACGACCTTGCGAAGCAGGTGCTCGTCGACGAAGGGGCCCTTCTTAAGGCTGCGAGGCATCTTCCTCTACTCCTACTTCCGCTTCTTGCCGGCGTTGCGACGACGGACGATGTACTTGTCGCTTTCCTTGTTCGCGTGACGGGTGCGGCCTTCGGCCTGACCCCACGGCGAAACCGGGTGACGACCACCGGAGGTCTTACCCTCACCACCACCGTGCGGGTGGTCGACGGGGTTCATCGCGACACCGCGGACGGTCGGGCGGATGCCCTTCCAGCGGTTGCGGCCGGCCTTGCCCCAGTTGATGTTCGACTGCTCGGCGTTGCCGACCTCGCCGACGGTCGCGCGGCAGCGCGCGTCGACGTTGCGGATCTCGCCCGAGGGCAGACGCAGCTGGGCGTAGGGGCCGTCCTTCGCCACGAGGCGAACCGACGTGCCGGCCGAGCGCGCCAACTTCGCGCCGCCGCCGGGGCGGAGCTCGATGGCGTGGATCACGGTACCGGTGGGGATGTTCTTCAGCGGCAGGTTGTTGCCCGGCTTGATGTCAGCCGAGGCGCCCGACTCGACGATGTCGCCCTGCGCCAGCTTGTTCGGCGCGAGGATGTAGCGCTTCTCGCCGTCGAAGTAGTGCAGGAGCGCGATGCGCGCGGTGCGGTTGGGGTCGTACTCGATGTGAGCGACCTTGGCGTTGACGCCGTCCTTGTCATTGCGACGGAAGTCGATGACGCGGTACTGACGCTTGTGGCCACCGCCGATGTGGCGGGTGGTGATGCGGCCCTGGTTGTTGCGGCCACCGGTCTTGCTGAGCGGGCGGAGGAGCGACTTCTCGGGCGTCGATCGGGTGATCTCGGCGAAGTCGGCCACCGACGAGCCGCGGCGACCCGGGGTCGTGGGCTTGTACTTGCGAATAGCCATAGTTCTCTAGTCCTCTGTCCCGACCGTCAGCCGACTGCCGTGAAGATGTCGATGGTGCCCGACTTCAGGGTCACGATGGCGCGCTTGGTGTCCTTGCGCTTGCCGGTGCCGAAGCGGGTGCGACGAGCCTTGCCCGTGCGGTTGAGCGTGTTGACCGCCGCGACCTTGACGCCGAAGATCTTCTCGATCGCGAGCTTGATCTCGGTCTTCGAGGCGCGGGGGTCGACGAGGAAGGTGTACTTGCCCTCGTCGATGAGCCCGTAGCTCTTCTCCGAAACGACCGGCTTCAGGATGATGTCGCGCGGGTCCTTGTTGACGGCGGTCATGCCGAGGCCTCCTCGGTGGTGGCGGTCTTGGACGCGACGAACGCGTCGTAGGCGGCCTTGGTGAAGACGATGTCGTCCGAGACGAGCACGTCGTAGGCGTTGAGCTGGTCGAACGGCAGCACGTGCGCGAACGGGATGTTGCGGACGCTCAGCACGTTGATGTCGTCGGAGCGGTCCACGACCACGAGCACGTTCTTGACGGCGCCGAGACCCGTGAGCACCGCGGCGGCGGCCCTGGTCGACGGAGCACCCTCGATGCCGAACGACTCCACGACGTGGAGACGCTCGCCGCGGGCGCGGTCGCTGAGCGCGCCGAGGAGGGCGGCCGCGATCATCTTCTTGGGGGTGCGCTGCGAGTAGTCGCGCGGCTTCGGGCCGTGCACGATTCCACCGCCGGTCATCTGCGGCGCGCGGATCGAGCCCTGGCGGGCGTTACCCGTGCCCTTCTGCTTGAAGGGCTTGCGGCCGGCGCCCGAGACCTCACCGCGACGCTTGGTCGAGTGGGTGCCCTGGCGAGCCGCCGCGAGCTGCGCGACGACGACCTGGTGGATGAGCGGAATGTTCGTCTTGACGTCGAACAGCGCGGCGGGCAGCTCGATGGAGCCGGCCTTCTTGCCGTCTGCGTTCACGACGTCGAGCGCGAGAGTCGAGTCAGCCATGCGATCAGGCACCCTTCACTGCGTTGCGGACGTAGACGATGCGGCCGCGCGCGCCGGGGACGGCGCCCTTGACGAGCAGCAGACCCTTCTCGGCGTCGACGGCGTGCACCGTGAGGTTGAGGACGGTCACGCGCTCGCCACCCATACGGCCGGCCATGCGCATGCCCTTGAAAACGCGGCTCGGGGTCGACGAGGCGCCGATCGAACCGGGCTTGCGGTGGTTGCGGTGCGCACCGTGCGAGGCGGAGACGCCCTTGAAGTTGTGGCGCTTCATGACACCCGCGGTGCCCTTGCCCTTGCTGGTGCCGACGACGTCGACCAGCTGGCCGGCCTCGAACGTGCCGTCCACCGTGAGCTCCTGACCGAGTGAGTAGTCAGCGGCGTCCGCGGTGCGGATCTCAGTGAGGTGACGGCGCGGGGTGACACCGGCGGCCTCGAAGTGGGCCGTCAGGGGCTGGTTCACCTTGCGGGGGTCGATCTGGCCGTAGCCGATCTGGACGGCCTTGTAGCCGTCCTTCTCCGGCGTGCGGACCTGGGTCACGACGTTCGGAGCGATCTCGATCACGGTGACGGGAACGAGCTTGCCGTTCTCGTCCCAGACCTGGGTCATGCCGAGCTTGGTGCCGAGCAGGCCCTTGGAAACCTTGGAGTTGATGTCAGCCATGTCGAACCTCAGAGCTTGATCTCGATGTTGACATCGGCCGGAAGGTCGAGGCGCATGAGCGAGTCGACCGCCTTGGGCGTCGGGTCGACGATGTCGATCAGACGCTTGTGGGTGCGCATCTCGAAGTGCTCGCGGCTGTCCTTGTACTTGTGGGGAGAACGGATCACGGCGATCACGTTCTTCTCCGTCGGAAGGGGCACGGGGCCCACGACCGTCGCGCCCGCACGTGTCACGGTGTCGACGATCTTCCGCGCCGACGAGTCGATGACCTCGTGGTCGTACGACTTCAGGCGAATGCGGATCTTCTGTCCCGCCATAGTCTGCTCACTCTCTTTCCGCGTCGTACCTCTCGGGCATTGGACGCACATGGCGCTTGCGCGCCGGGCACATTTCTCGCGGCCGGCGACCTTCCGGCCGCCGAGCCCGTCGAGGGGCACCGCTGTTCTCATGTCAATCCGGATGCCGCGCCGAAGCGCTGCTCCCGTCATCCGTTCTCCGCCCACGCGAAACGGTGCTCCGCAGTGGGTGGATTCGAGATGTGGTGGTTCTGCTGCCCGCGGCCTAGGACTCTGCGCATGTGCGCTGCCTATGCACTGCCCTGGCAGTGATCCGGCGCACGCCAAGAGGGGCACCGGAATGTGGAACCTCACTAGTCTACGTGCAGCCCGGGCGTGTCGCAAACTCGGGCGTGTCGCGACGCGGCTATGCTCGGCGCCTTCCCAGCCTGGCACCCGCCCGAGCAGGCTCGCCGAGCCGAGTTTGCGCCCGGTGCTTCCCGCACCGGCGAGGTCGTGGCAGAATGACCACACGCAACCGCTGGCGAACTGGGGAGTTCCGTCGGCACGCAGGACCCGAAGGACTGCGTTCGGTTGCGACGGGGAGGGAAAGCAGTGGCGTCGCATTTTGTCGACGCGGCTAAAAGGCCGTATGTCGACGCATTGACAAGAAGTTCCAAGAAGCGGGTCGAGTCTGGGGAGACCGTCGCTCGCGTCGATCGCGCACCCGCGCGGCCGACCGGCACGGACCATTGGCGGGATCGATACTCGCGCCGGCTGTGGCTGAGCGATCTCGCGGTGCTCGCCGGGGTCGTGTTCGGCACGCAGATCGCGTGGTTCGGGCTCGACAGCTCGAACGTGGTGATTCGCGAGGACTCGTTCCTGACGGGCGCGTCGTACTGGGCGTTCTCGGCGATTCTGCTGGCCGTGTGGATGTGGTCGCTGAGCCTCGTCGACTCGCGCAGCGCGCGGATCGCGGGCAGCGGGTCGGCCGAGTACACCCGCATCATCTCGGTGAGCACGCGCCTGTTCGGGATCATCGCGATCCTGGCGTTCCTGCTGCGCGTGGACGTCGCCCGCGGGTACCTGCTCATCAGCTTCCCGCTGGGGATCGCGCTCCTGCTCATCGAGCGCTGGGCGTGGCGGCGCTGGCTGATCACGCGCCGCGTCAGCGGCGACTGGAGCGCCACGGTGCTCCTGGTCGGCTCGAGCGAGTCGGTCGCGCAGATCGCCGCCGCGCTGCGCCGGTCCCCGAGCGCCGGCTACCACGTCGTGGGCGCCTGCATCCCGGACGGGCAGCCGGGGCAGACCGTGCCGGGCACCGACATCCCGGTGCGCGGCGACATCCGAGGCGTTCTGGGGGCGCTCGACGCCGCCGGGGCCGACACCGTCGCGGTGACCAGCACCGACGAGCTCCCGCCGTCCGGGGTCAAGCGCATCTCGTGGGCCCTCGAGGCCGACCGCCGTCACCTCATCCTGGCGCCGAGCATCGCCGACATCGTCGGTCCGCGCATCCACACCCGTCCGGTCGCGGGCCTGCCGCTGATCCACGTCGAGACGCCGCGGTACAGCAAGGGTCAGCGCTTCCTCAAGCGGACGGCCGACATCGCCGTCTCAGCCCTCGCGCTGGTCTTCTTCGCGCCGCTCATGGCCGCCCTCGCGCTCATCATCAACAGGACGTCGGCAGGGCCGGTGCTGTTCCGCCAGACCCGTATCGGCCTGGACGGCCGCGCCTTCCAGATGCTGAAGTTCCGGACGATGGTGCCGGATGCCGAAGAGATGCTCGCCGGCCTCGAGCCCGGACGCGAGGTCGGCAACGAGGTGCTCTTCAAGATGCTGGACGACCCTCGCGTGACGCCGATCGGACGGTTCCTGCGCAAGTACAGCCTCGACGAGCTGCCGCAGCTCGTGAACGTCCTGATGGGGTCGATGTCGCTCGTCGGCCCCCGGCCGCCGCTCCCCCGCGAGGTGGCGCGGTACGCCGACCATGTGCACAGGCGATTCATGGTCAAACCGGGCATCACCGGCCTCTGGCAGGTGAGCGGACGCTCGTCGCTGTCGTGGGAGGAGTCGGTGCGGCTGGACCTGTCGTACGTCGACAACTGGACTCTCGCGGGCGACTTCGTCATCATGCTCCGCACCGCGCGCGCCGCGCTGCTTCCGGGAAGGACGACGGCATGAGCGGGCTGATCGTCGCCGAATGGATCGAAGCGGTCGGCGGTGCCGAGCGCGTGGTCGACCGCTTCGCGGGGCTGTTCCCCGACGCGGACATCCTGTGCCTGTGGAACGACGCGCCCGGCAGGCACCGCGGCCGCAAGGTGCGCGAGACGTGGCTGGCCCGCACGCCGCTGCGGCATCACAAGGCGCTCGCGCTGCCGCTCATGCCGCTCGCGTGGCGGCGCCCCGCCCACGGCTCCCCCGACTGGGCGCTGGTGAGCTCCTACGCGTTCGCCCATCACGTCCAGTTCACCCAGCCCGGCACGCCGACGTTCGTCTACGCGCACACCCCGGCCCGCTACCTGTGGGCGCCCGAGCTCGACGGCCGGGGTGACAACCTCGCCGCCCGGATCGCCGGCCCGCCGCTGCGGGCCCTCGACCGGCGCACCGCGGCGCGCGCGACCGCCGTGGCGGCAAACAGCCGCTTCGTGGCGCAGCGGGTGCAGCGGGCGTGGGGCGTGGAGGCGACGGTCATCAATCCGCCGGTCGACGTCTCGTACATCTCGTCGGGCGCGTGGCGCGACCAGCTCACCGACCGCGAGCGGCGCCGGCTCGACGCCCTCCCGCGCGACTTCGTGCTCGGGGTGTCCCGGTTCATCCCGTACAAGCGGCTGGACCTGGTGATCGCGGCCGGCGAGGCGCTGGGCATGCCCGTCGTCATCGCGGGATCGGGGCCGCTCGAGGGCGAGCTGCGCGAGCGCGGCCGCACCGCGCGGGTACCCGTGCACCTGCAGGTCGCGCCGTCCGACGCGATGCTGTTCGCACTGATGGAGCGCGCCGGCCTGTTCGTCTTCCCACCGGTCGAGGACTTCGGCATCGTCGCCGTCGAGGCGATGGCGGCGGGTACGCCGGTGATCGCCAACCGTGTCGGCGGTGCCAGCGAATCCATCCGGGAGGGCGTCGGCGGCGCGCTGTTCGATCCCCGTTCTCGAAGCGATCTCGTCGCCGCCGCGACGCGCGCCGTCGCCCTGCCGACGGAGGAGGTCGTGCGGCACGCTCAGCAGTTCGACGGCCCGCGCTTCGACGAGAACCTCACCACCTGGATGGCGCGCCATGGCGCCCCCGTGACCCCGCCGGTCGTCGCGCAAGCTCTCTGACCCCCGAAGAGAAGCTCGACGCAGATCGGCGGCGCGCTCGCGATACTCCCCCGCGACGCGCGGACGAAGGGCGGTCCGCCTCGCGGACCGCCCTTCGCTCTGAGCCCTACTCGTTGCCGACGGCCTTGTCGATGTTCTCGCGCGCGCCGTCCACCTGCTGGTCGACGCTGTCGGGCGCGACCTTCTTGACGAACTCGGCGGCGGCGTCGAGAGCGCTGTCGCTGACACCTTCGGCGTGCTCGGACTTGATGACGTCGTCGATCTTGTCCTTGTTCTGCTCCAGGAAGTCCTTCCCCTGGTTGACGATGTCCTCGATACCCATTCCGGCTCCTCACCGCGACCCCCGGGTGGGGTGCGCCGAGGCCATTCTGGCCTGTCACGTCGCCCCGGCGACAGTCCGGGGGTACGACGAAAGGGGCCGGGCTCCGAGAGCCCGACCCCTTGTCGGCGACGGATGCCGCGGCATCCGTCTGACGTCCGAAAGGACTTACTTGATGATCTTGGTCACCGTGCCGGCGCCGACGGTGCGGCCACCCTCACGGATCGCGAAGCCGAGGCCCTCCTCCATGGCGATCGGCTGGATCAGCTCGACCGTCATGTCGGTGGTGTCGCCGGGCATGACCATCTCGGTGCCCTCGGGCAGCGTGATGACGCCGGTGACGTCGGTGGTGCGGAAGTAGAACTGCGGACGGTAGTTCGTGAAGAACGGGTTGTGACGGCCGCCCTCCTCCTTGGACAGGATGTACGCCGTGCCCTCGAAGTTGGTGTGCGGGGTGACCGAACCGGGCTTCACGACGACCTGGCCGCGCTCGACGTCGTCACGCTTGGTGCCGCGCAGGAGCAGACCACAGTTCTCGCCGGCCCACGCCTCGTCGAGCTGCTTGTGGAACATCTCGATACCGGTGACGATCGTCTTCTGCGTCGGGCGCAGACCCACGATCTCGACCTCGGAGTTGATCGCGAGGGTACCGCGCTCGGCGCGGCCCGTGACGACCGTGCCACGGCCGGTGATGGTGAAGACGTCCTCGATGGGCATGAGGAACGGCTTGTCCTTGTCACGCACCGGGTCGGGGATCGACTCGTCGACGGCGTCCATGAGCTCGACGATCTTCTCGACCCACTCGGCGTCGCCCTCGAGAGCCTTCAGGCCCGAGACGCGCACGACAGGGGCGTTGTCGCCGTCGAAGTCCTGCGACGAGAGCAGCTCGCGGACCTCGAGCTCGACGAGCTCCAGGATCTCCTCGTCGTCGACCATGTCGCTCTTGTTGAGCGCGACCAGCAGGTAGGGCACGCCGACCTGCTTGGCGAGCAGCACGTGCTCGCGCGTCTGCGCCATCGGACCGTCAGTGGCCGCGACGACGAGGATCGCGCCGTCCATCTGGGCGGCACCGGTGATCATGTTCTTGATGTAGTCGGCGTGACCCGGGGCGTCGACGTGAGCGTAGTGACGCTTGGGGGTCTCGTACTCGACGTGCGAGATGTTGATCGTGATACCGCGCTGACGCTCCTCGGGAGCGGAGTCGATCGACGCGAAGTCACGCTGCACGTTGGTGGCCGACGGGTACTTGTCGGCGAGCACCTTCGAGATCGCTGCGGTGAGCGTGGTCTTGCCGTGGTCGACGTGACCGATCGTTCCGATGTTCACGTGCGGCTTGGTCCGCTCGAACTTGGCCTTAGCCACTGGGTCCTCCTCAGGACGGTCATGTAGAAGTTCCGGGCACTGGTTTGCGACCGGACGTCTACGGGGATATCTCCACCTTAGTGGAGACGGTTCTGGTGATTCTGTGTGAAGTTGTGCTCCGGGATGCCTCGTCGCCGAGGCATCCCGGAGTGCAGGGTTACTCGCCCTTGGTCTTCTGGACGATCTCGTCGGCCACGTTGCGAGGAACCTCGGCGTAGCTGTCGAACTCCATCGAGTACACCGCGCGGCCCGAGGTCTTCGAACGCAGGTCGCCGATGTAGCCGAACATCTCCGAGAGCGGGACCAGCGCACGCACGACCTTGACGCCCTGGGCGTCCTCCATCGACTGGATCTGGCCGCGACGCGAGTTCAGGTCGCCGATGACGTCGCCCATGTACTCCTCGGGAGTACGCACCTCGACCGCCATGAGCGGCTCGAGGATGACGGGGTTCGCCTTGCGGACGGCCTCCTTGAAGCCCATGGAGCCCGCGATCTTGAACGCCATCTCGGACGAGTCGACGTCGTGCGACGCGCCGTCCATGAGGGTGGCCTTCACGCCGACCATGGGGTAGCCGGCGAGCACGCCGACGTTCATGGCGTCCTGGAAGCCCTGGTTGGTGGGCTCGATGTACTCGCGCGGGATGCGGCCACCGGTGACCTTGTTCTCGAACTCGTACGTCTTGTCGGCCGTGACCTCGAGGGGCTCCAGCGCGAACTGGATCTTCGCGAACTGGCCCGAACCGCCGGTCTGCTTCTTGTGGGTGTAGTCGTGACGCTCGACGGTCTTGCGGATCGTCTCGCGGTACGCCACCTGGGGCTTTCCGACGTTGGCCTCGACCCGGAACTCGCGCTTCATGCGGTCCACGAGGATGTCGAGGTGCAGCTCGCCCATGCCCTTGATGACCGTCTGGCCGGTCTCGGCGTTCTGCTCGACGCGGAACGTCGGGTCCTCTTCGGCGAGCTTCTGGATCGCCAGACCCAGCTTCTCCTGGTCGGCCTTGGTCTTCGGCTCGATGGCCACCTCGATGACCGGCTCCGGGAACGTCATCGACTCGAGGACGACCTGGTTGTTCGAGTCGGCCAGGGTGTCACCGGTGGTGGTGTCCTTGAGGCCGATGACCGCGTAGATGTGACCGGCGGTGACCGAGTCGACCGGCATCTCCTTGTTGGCGTGCATCTGGAAGATCTTCCCGATGCGCTCCTTCTTGCCCTTGGTCGCGTTGACGACCTGGGCGCCCGAGTCGAGGTGACCCGAGTAGACGCGGATGTAGGTGAGGCGACCGAAGAAGGGGTGCGTCACGATCTTGAACGCGAGCGCCGCGAAGGGCTCCTCGCGGTCGGCGTGGCGCTCGATGATGATCTCTTCGTTCTTGGGGTCCTTCGCCTCGATGGCGGGGACGTCCAGCGGCGACGGCAGGTAGTCCACGACCGCGTCGAGCATCGGCTGCACGCCGCGGTTCTTGAACGCCGAGCCGCACAGCACGGGGTAGAGCTCGGAGGCGATGGTCAGCTTGCGGATGGCGCCCTTGATCTCGGCGACCGTCAGCTCCTCGCCGCCGAAGTGCTTCTCGAGAAGCTCCTCGTCGGACTCGGCGACGGCCTCGAGCAGGATCTCGCGGTACTCGGCGGCCTTGTCGGCGAGCTCGGCCGGGATCTCCTGGATCTCGTACTTGGCGCCCATGGTCACGTCGCCCTTGGCGTCGCCGGGCCACACCAGCGCGCGCATCTCGACGAGGTCGACGACGCCCACGAAGTCGCTCTCCGAGCCGATGGGCAGCTGGAGCACGAGCGGCTTGGCCTTCAGACGGTTGACGATGGTGTCGACCGTGAAGTAGAAGTCGGCGCCCAGCTTGTCCATCTTGTTGACGAAGCAGATGCGGGGCACGTCGTACTTGTCGGCCTGACGCCACACCGTCTCGGACTGGGGCTCGACGCCCTCCTTGCCGTCGAACACGGCGACCGCGCCGTCGAGGACGCGCAGCGAGCGCTCGACCTCGACCGTGAAGTCCACGTGACCGGGCGTGTCGATGATGTTGATCTGGTTCTTGTTCCAGAAGCAGGTGACGGCGGCCGACGTGATCGTGATGCCGCGCTCCTGCTCCTGCTCCATCCAGTCGGTGGTGGCAGCGCCGTCGTGCGTCTCGCCGATCTTGTGGTTGACGCCCGTGTAGAACAGGATGCGCTCGGTCGTCGTCGTCTTGCCGGCATCGATGTGCGCCATGATGCCGATGTTGCGGACCTTGTTGAGGTCGGTGAGCACTTCTTGTGCCACGGGGTGTCCTTAGCTGTTGTGTCTCGATACGGCGCTCGTGCGCCTGCTCGACAACCGGGTTTCGGGGGGTCCGCCGCTCCCGTGGGTCACGGGAGCGGCGGGATGCTGGTTACCAGCGGTAGTGCGCGAAGGCGCGGTTCGACTCGGCCATCTTGTGGGTGTCCTCGCGGCGCTTGACCGCGGCACCGAGGCCGTTCGAGGCGTCCAGGATCTCGTTCTGGAGGCGCTCGGTCATCGTCTTCTCACGACGGCCCTTGGCGTAGCTCACGAGCCAGCGGAGGGCGAGCGTGTTGGCGCGGTGAGGCTTGACCTCGACCGGCACCTGGTAGGTCGAGCCGCCGACGCGGCGCGACTTGACCTCGAGGGTCGGGCGCACGTTGTCGAGGGCCTTCTTGAGGGTGGCGACGGCGTCCTGGCCGTTCTTGGCCTCGACGCCGCGGAGGGCGCCGTAGACGATCGACTCGGCGAGCGACTTCTTGCCGTCGACGAGGATCTTGTTGACGAGCTGGGTGACGACGGGGGCGCCGTACACCGGGTCGTTGACGACGGGGCGCTTCGGGGCGGGTCCCTTACGAGGCATCTTTCTCAGCCCTTCTTCGCGCCGTAGCGGCTGCGGGCCTGCTTACGGTTCTTGACAGCCTGGGTGTCGAGCGCACCGCGGATGATCTTGTAGCGGACACCGGGGAGGTCCTTCACACGACCGCCGCGGACCAGCACGAGCGAGTGCTCCTGCAGGTTGTGGCCCTCGCCGGGGATGTAGGCGGTGACCTCGGTGCCGTTGCGGAGCTTCACACGGGCGACCTTGCGCATCGCCGAGTTCGGCTTCTTCGGGGTGGTGGTGTACACGCGGGTGCAGACACCCGCCTGCTGCGGGTTCGCCTTGAGCGCGGGCGCCTTGGTCTTCGCGACCTTGGGCGAGCGGCCCTTGCGAACCAACTGCTGAATGGTTGGCACGTTCTCTCCTTGTTGTGCTGCACGGTGACAGCGTCGTGGTCTCCCCCGCGGCATCCGGATCTTTCGATCCATGACGCTGCGGGCTCACGTGGATCCATCGGCGCGGCAGAATGACTTCCGCGCTTTGTGTGATGGATATGCCGTGGGGGCGGCCTGTTCGCAGGCCGGTCCCTGAGATGCGGCGCCCACACCGTTCGCCGCACCGAGGCACGGTTGACGGCGCGCGTGAGCGCACACCCGATCTATGATACGTGGGTTTCGGGGGGTGGGCAAACGCGCGCCCCTGACGGTCAGCCGATCGTCAGCAGCGCGACCAGCGCGGTCACCGCCAGGAGGGCGCAGACGGATGCCGCGGCCACCAGCACCACGGCTCGCCGGCGCCTCCGCCGCCGCTCGCGGGCCGCTGCCCCCGCGGTGTCGACGAACGCCTGCGGCGAGCGCGGCTGCGGCTCCCGCTTCCTCGGCGGGATGGCCGGGAGGGCGCGTGCCCGGTACGCCTCGGCGGTCGAGGGGCCATGGGCCACGCGCCCGCCGACCGCCGGCACGTCGCCGCCCACCTCCTGCGGCGGGGCGGCCGCGCCGGCTCCGCGATGCTCGGTCTGCGTGGTGGCGGCGTCGATGCGTCCGCGTGAGCGCAGGCGCGTGCTCGTCGACTCGTCGAGGGGCTCCGCCGGTCCGCGGCGCCGCGGTCCCGGCGGCGCGTCGGACGCGGTCGGCTGCTCGCCGGGTTCCGCTGCGGCCGGGGCGACCGCGTCCGCGGTGGCGGCCGACGCAGCGCCGCGAGCGCCGTCACGCGGCACCGTGACATCGTCGACCGGCTCGGCGGGCCCCCTGCGCCGCGACCAGGCGGTGCGCTCGTCGTCGGGGTCGATCACCCGTCGCTCCGCTGGAGGCGCACCTCCGCGTCGCCGAGCAGGAACCGGTCGCCGGCCTCGACCTCTTCGCCGCGAGGGACCTCGACCTCGGTGCCCATGACGGTGGCGAACAGCACGCCGTTCGTGGAGTCGAGGTCGGTGACGTACCAGCGGTCGTCGCGCAGCCGCAGCCGGGCGTGGGTCTTGGACACGGTGCCGTCCTGGATGGCGACGAGCTGCGCCTGCGGGAACTCGGGGTCCCTCGCCGGCCGGCGGCCGAGGATCACCACGTCGGCCGACAGCGCCACCGGATCGCCGGCGGGCGGCACGAGCGTCCAGTCGCTGCGCTTGCGGCGGGCGATGATCGTCTGGTCGAGGACGTCGATGCCGTCCTCGTCGGGGATCTCGGGCTTGCCGTGGAAGGCCGACACCGACGAGCGGGCCGCGCGCGGTGCACCCGCGTCGGGGGCGCCGTAGACGGCCGACACCGGCCCGGATGCCTCGGGGAACGCATCCGCGTCGTCCACCGCAGAGCGGGTCGGGGCCCAGCCCCCGTAGCCGTTGCGGCCGGGGGCGGCGGCGGGCACCCGGGTGACGGGCGGCTGCGCGGAGACGTCGTCGGCCTCGTCGGTCACGGGCGCGGCCGACTCCTCGCGCGCCGCGGGGACCGGAGCGGCCGGCACCGACGCCGCCGGGAGCGGCGCCGTGGGAGCCGCGAGCGGAGCCGGCGCGGCGGCGTCGGCGTCCGGCTCCGCCGGCGGCAGCGCCGGCCCGGCGGGAGTCGCCGGAGCGGGCGCGGCGGCGGCCGCGGCCGCCGGGACGGCCGGGACGGCGGAGATCGGGGCGGGCGCACCGGGGAACGCCCCGGTCACCTCGTCGCCGTGATCGGTCGAGTCCAGTGCGAAGCCCTGCCATGGATCGGCGTCGTCCGCGCGACCGGCGCGGGCCGGCGTGGTGGCGACGGGACGCCCCGGCAGGGGCGGCGGCGCCCATCCACCGGCGGGCGGAGCGATGTCCGCGCGCGGCGCGGGTCCGTCCTCGGCACGGCCGGAACCGGACCGGGCGACCGGCGACGCGTCCGCCGCCGAGCTGGGGGCGACGCGTTCGACGGACGGCGAGGCCCCGGCGGACGGCCAGTCCGCGGCGGGAGACGACGCCGCAGCGGGCGACGGAGTCGCGACGGGAGCCGGCGGCGGCGCGAAGGCGGACGCGGCGGCCGGTGCGGGCGGTGCCGGCGGGAACGCACCCGTGTCGGCGTGCGGGGTGGTGGAGGCGAACGGGGGCAGCGGCGGGAGACCGGCGTCGGAGGAGCGGCGCACCCCGGAGCCGCTCTGCTCCCAGCCCACCCAGCGCGCGCTCCCCCAGCCCACGACGGAGGCCCACACCGGGAAGGCGAGGATGGCCAGCACCGTCATCCCCGCACCGAAGCCGAACGCGACGCTGAGGCGGTAGACGGCCAGCGCGAACACCACCAGCAGCGGGATCCAGCCGAGGAAGGGGATGAGGGCGAGGAGCAGGAGCCAGGGCGAGAGGCCGGCGAGGCGCAGCAGCACCACGAGGTTGAGCACGGGGACCCACGCCTGCCACGGCTCGACGCCGGACTTGCGGAACACCGCCGAGAGCGCGAGGGCCGTCCAGACGTAGAGGCCGGCGAACAGCAGCAGGCTGGTCAGCGATCCGAAGAGCGCTCCAGTGGCATCGGTGGCGTTCATGGCGTGGGACGCACGGGCTCGGCCCGGCGTCTCCCCCTTTCGGCGAATCTCGTGCCGACGCGCTTCTCGGGCGCCAGCGGGCGGACCAACGATCTCAACGATACGGTCGCGCGGACCCCTCGCCAGAAGCCCCTTGCGCGACGCAGAGCGCGCCGCTCCGCGTCTACAGCATCCCAGTAGCGGCGGGCTTCCTCGTCCGATACGGCGGCGTGGGAGAAGACCGCGCGATCGGCGTCGCGCGCCAGGGCGATCCCGGCAGGCGTGTCGAAGGCGACGGCCAGCTCCGTGCGGGTGCCCGCGCGGGGCAGCGGGCGGCCACTGTCCAGCGCCGCGTCGACGTACTCGTCCCAGCCGCCCGCGACGCGCGACGCCGGGCTCCGAGCCCGTCGGCGGCCGCGGCGGCGCGCCGCCTTCGCCCCCAGCACCACGAGGAACGGGCCGAGGACCAGCGCCGCCACGAGCAGCGCGATGCCGGCCGTCCGCAGCGCCGGCCACAGCCACGCGAGGTCCAGGCCCGCTCCCTCGTCGGTCGATCGATCGTGGACCGTGTCCTCCTGCGCGGGATCGGGCGGCACGACCTCCTCGACAGTCTCCGGTCGCACCTCCGTCACGTTCTCCGGGTCGCGCTGCTCGGTGACCTCGAGGCTCGGCGACTGCGCGAACTGCGGCGTGACGTCGACGGGCACCCACTCGCCGTCTGCCGACTGCACCTCGACCCAGGCCGAGAGGTCCCGGGCACGGCACGCGCCGTCGTCGCACGTCGCGAGACCGGGCTCGGCCGACGACAGGCGGGCGCCCAGCACGACGCGCGACGGGAAGCCCAGCTCGCGGGCGATGAGGGCCGTCGCGACCGCGAACTGCTCGTCGTCCCCGATCGCCGCGACGTAGTTCCCGGATGCCGCTGCGCGCGGGTCGCTCTCGCGCTCGAGCAGCCGGGCGAACATCGTCTCGATCCGGGCCAGCGAGTGCCCCGATGCGCTCGGCTGGAACCGGTAGTCAGGGAGCGCCCGGGCCCAGGCCGGCGTCGCCCCGTCCTGCGTGAGTCCGTGGCTCAGGTAGCCGCGCTCGCGCAGCAGCGCCACCAGGCCCGCGAGCGCCTCCCCGTCCGCGCCGGTCGCGTGCTCGCCGATCCACGCCCGCAGGCTCTCGGGCGCGGCGACCCCGCCGGGGCTGCCCGGCGCCTCGAGTCCGGCGAGATCGTCCGTCGCGGGCTGGACGCCGCGGACGACGTAGCGATCGCCGCCTCGGAGGCCGCCGCCGGCGGTCTGCACACCGGCCGACGCCGACGCGTTGTAGTAGAAGCCGTCGGCCAGGGACGCCGCCCTCTCGCCGGCGAACTCGACGGCGGACAGCCGGCCGAGCGTCGGCATCCAGATGCCGTCCCAGTCGTCGATGCGGATGCGGGCGACGACGGGCGAGCCGTCCCCGGCGTCCAGCGACGACGGCACGCGCACGAAGCGACCGGCCTCGACGGCGCCCTCCCCGCCGGAGCGGAAGACCTCGCCGTCATACGCGTCGAGGGTCGCGATGCGCAGCCGCTCGGGCAGGGCGCCCGAGACCGGCTCGACGGTGAAGAGCACGTCGTCGGCCCGGTCGTCGGCATACAGGGCGCGGTACTCCGACAGCGGGCTGACCTCGGCCGAGACGTCGATGTCGGGGCCGACCGCCGAGCGCAGGACCTCGCGCTCCGCCCCGCGGGCGGCGAACGGCACCACGACGACGGCGATGACAAGAGCCCCCGCGACCATCGACGCGCCGAGCGCCGTACGCCGGCGGTCCGCCGCCGAGGGACGACGCGAGATGCGGACGCCGCTGGATGCCGCGGCGCGCTGCAGCGCGCGCACGCGCTCGTCGTGGGTGCGCCAGGCCAGCCACAGCAGGCAGGTCGTGAGGCCCGCGACGCCGACCGCGGTCTCGAGCGGTGCGTGGAGGATGACCGGGCCGAGGACGAGGGGCGCGCTCACGGTGGTGCGTCCGAAGAACAGGCCGAACGTCACCATGCCGAGGGCGACGGGCACCGCCGCGTAGGCGACGCGGTCCTCGCGCCAGGCGAGGAGGAGCACGACGCACGTCCCGATGAGGAACACCACCAGCGCCGGCACGAGGAGGTTGCGGTACGCGCCGACGGGCAGCTCGACCGTGAGCAGGTCCTTCCAGCCGAACAGCAGCCCGCTCGCGAGCTCGGCGAGCCCGCGCGCCAGCTCGCTCGGCCCGCCCAGACGCGACGGCACGGCGAGCGGGATCCCGAGCACCAGCACCGCCGCCGACAGCAGGGCCGCGACGATCCAGCCGCTCCAGCGCCGGGCGCGCGCCACGGCGGCGATCGCGCCGCCGGTGACGACGCCGGCGATGACGAGGATCACGAGCGGGCCGGAGCGGTAGATCGGCCAGGCCGCCACCGCGGCGATCGTCGCGATGAGCACCGTGAACACGACGCCGGCCGCGATGCGGGGCGCCCACCACGACCCGCGCATCCCGAGCGCGCCGCCGTCGCCACGGGGCGCGGCATCCGTCCCCTCCCGCGCCGGAGGCGTGCCTCCCATCGCCGGCTCCCGGGCGCTCACGAGGCGGCCCCACGCAGGAGGAGGCCGGACAGGTCGTCGAGGGTGCCGACGGTCAGCACGGTCATGCCCGAGAGCGGCTGCATGCGCGGATGCGAGCGCTCGTCGCAGATGACGCCGACGACGGCGGTGTCGGCGGGGAACGCGAGTGCCGCCTGCTGGAGACGCGACAGCGAGACGGCGGAGCCCACCACGACGAACGCGATCGAGAGGCGCTCCGTCGACTCCGCCGTCAGGCGGCAGACCTCGGCCACCGGCATCGTGCCGTCCAGCAGGACGACGCCGCTGAAGCCGTCGAGCATGGGGCGGGGCGCGGCGGCGGGGATCCGGGTGATCGCACGGAGGCGACCGCGCACGACGCGGGGGATCTCGGAGCCGGTCACGATCTGCACGTCGCGGGCGTCGTGCACGGCGCGCAGCCCGAGCGACGCGGCGCACGAGACGGCCAGCTCGAACTCGTCGGCGTCGGCGTACTCCGCCTCGGCCACGGCGAGCACGACGGCCATGCGCGATCGCCGGGACTCCTCGTACTGGCGCACCATCAGCCGGCCCGTCTTCGCCGTCGAGCGCCAGTGGATCTGACGGCGGGAGTCACCGGGCGCGTACTCGCGGATCGCGTGGAACGACATGTCGGCGTCGACGAGGCGCCGCGTCGGGCTGCCCTCGAGGTCGCGGATGAGTCCCGCGCTCGAGGACGGCAGCGAGGTCGTCCTCGGGTGCACGTAGACGTCGTGCACGTCGTGGAACGAGTGCTCGCGACGCAGCAGCCCGATCGGGTCGCTGCGCACGGTCGTCGCCGGACCCACCCGCACGATCCCGCGACGCAGGCCGGGGATGTCCAGGGGCTGATCGACGGCGTGCCCAGGACGCAGCAGCGGCACGCCGAACTCCACGAGACCGGCACCGACGGGGACGTCGATGCGGCCGGGGAGGGCGATGCGGTGGCCGTCGTTGCGGACGGCGATGCTGCCGTGCACGCTGGCGCCGGCGACGACCCGCTCGTGCGTCAGCGAGAGGTCGACGTCGTACGCGCGGGCGCCGAACAGGAACGGCACGGCCGCGAGGAGCAGGAGGAGGGATGCCGCCCCCGCGACCATGAACTCGACCCAGCCGAAGACGATGCCCAGCACCATCCCCGCTGTGGCGGCGACGGCCACGAGGACGCCCGCCGGCCGGATCGTGTCGCCCGCCCATTCCGCGGCGGCCCCGATCGCCGCACCGGCCGCGCGCCAGACCCGTGTCCCCCGCACCGCCAACCGCACGAAGGCGCGTCCGCGGCCCGACGGGGCCACGCTCGTCGCGGTCGCTGTGGCGGTCGTGAGCGTCCGGCCCGTCGTCCCCGTGGACTGGGCCGTGCGGGTGAGCCGCGCCGGGGCGGACCGCACCGCGTCTCGCTGCCGGGCGGTGCTCATACCGCTTCGCGCCTCGCGGGCGGTACGACATCCAGCAGCACCTGTCCGACCACGGTCTCGGGCGTGACGCCGTCGAACTCGGCCTCGGGGTGCAGGATCAGGCGGTGGGAGAGGACCGGCACGGCGAGCGTCTTGACGTCGTCGGGCGTCGCGTACACGCGTCCCTGCGAGGCGGCGCGCGTGCGTGCCGCGCGCGTGAGGGCGAGCGCGCCGCGGATGCTGACGCCCAGCCGCACCTCGTCGGCCGTGCGGGTGCCCTCCACGAGGCGCGCGATGTAGTCCAGCACGAGGGCGTCCACGTACACCTGGGCGGCGAGGTCGGCCATGCCGATGAGAGCCTGCGGCGTGATGATCGGGGTCAGGTCCGCCGTGGCGATCGCCGCGCCGTCGAGGATCCGCACCGTCGCGGCGTGGTCGGGGTAGCCGAGCGAGGTGCGCATCATGAAGCGGTCGAGCTGCGCCTCGGGCAGCCGGTACGTGCCCGCCTGCTCGACGGGGTTCTGCGTCGCGAGCACGAGGAAGGGCACGCCGACCTCGCGCGACACGCCGTCGATGGTCACCCGGCCCTCCTCCATGACCTCCAGCAGCGCGGACTGCGTCTTGGGGCTCGCGCGGTTGATCTCGTCGGCGAGGACGATGTTGGCGAAGATCGGGCCCGCGTGGAACTCGAACACGCCCTCCTTCTGGTCGTACACGCTGAGCCCCGTGATGTCGCTCGGGAGGAGGTCGGGGGTGAACTGGATGCGGGTGTTGGTTCCCTGCACCGACTGCGCCATGGCACGCGCGAGCGACGTCTTGCCCGTTCCCGGCACGTCCTCCAGCAGCACGTGCCCGTCGCTCAGCATCGCCGTCAGGACGAGCTCCACCACGTGGCGCTTGCCGAGCACGGCGCGCTCGACGTTGTCGGCGATCTGCCCGAACGTCTGCGCGAACCAGTCGGCCTGCTCCTGGGTGATGGTCATGTCGTGTCCTTCGTCGTGGGCCCGGGGATCGGGATGGGGAGGGGCGGATGCCCGGGGGTCAGGGTGCCGGAGGGTTGCCGTTGTTCGGCTGGCACGAGCCGGAGAACGTCGTGCTGGCCGGTGCGAGGCCCCAGCCCTGGGCGTCCCACGCGGCGGTGACCGCGACGCCCTCGACGCTCGCGGCGCCGATGGGGACGTTCCACGTGCCGGCCTCATGGGCGAGCGGGCGGCCCTCGGCGTCGAAGTAGCGCAGACTCCCGTTGCCGAACGTGAACGCCGCCGACGACCCGTCCGGCGCGTTGGAGGACCGTCCGCTCGCGGTGAGGGGCGACCCCCCGACGCACGAGTCGACCTGCCACGTCGCCTGCACCTGGTACGGCGCGCTGCCCGCGCGCGGGCGCACTGTGGACCAGCCCGTCGCGGTGCCCCAGAACTCGTGGACGTAGCGCACCTGGATGACCGGATCGCGCCCGAAGACGCTCGTGCCCGGGCCCCAGCCCTGGAACTCTGCGCGGTTGCGGTTGGGGAGACGCTCGGTCGTCGTCGGCTCGTCGCGGATCACCCAGTCGGCCCGCTGCTCCGACACGTCCGGCCTGCCGTCGACGACGAACGTCCACCCCTCCGGCGCCCGGCCGGACTGGTGCGCCCGCACGGTCGCGGTCGCCTCTGCGCGCCCGAACGACGTGCCGTCCCACCACGATTCGACGCACATGCGGAAGGCGTACTCCTCGCCGTCGGCGAGGCCGGGGAACGTCGCCGTCTCGCCGTCCTCGAGCACGGTGCAGCGCCGGCCGTCCTGCACGATCCCGTAGCGCAGGCGCGATCCGTCGCCGTTCGCCGTCGCGGCGGCGCGGGCGGTCACGGTCGACGTGCCGTCCCCGTCGGACGCCGAGCTGAGTGTCAGCTGCGGCGAGAGCGGGCTGCCGATCCCGTTCGCCTGCACCGTCGCGGCCGCGCCGGACGCACTGCCTCCGAGGCCGGGAGGCAGGTCGAAGCGGGAGTACGGCGTCACCGTCACCGGCGACGAGGTGTTGCTTCCCACCCGGTAGGAACGAACGTCGACCCGCGTCTGGTTGGGGCCGACCGGCACGCGGATGACCTCGCCGGCGGGGCTGGAGATCTCGAGGCTTCCGGTCTCGGCCGTGTCGATCCCCTCGATGGCGAGCGATACGACGCCGCCGGTGCCGTCGCCCGTGACGACCGGGGCGGCGGTGACGCTCTCCGGCCGCAGCGGGGCGTCGTAGGCCCACGCGACGGTGCGCACGCTCCCGCGCGACTCGCCGACGGCGTTGACGGCCCTGGCCTCGTACGTGCGCGGTTCGCCGTTCGGAGCGGAGATCGGCGGGCACACGCCGTCCGCCGAGCATCGCACGGCGTCCTGCCCGGCGGCACGGACCACGAAGCCCGACAGTCCGGGGTACGCCAGCCGCGCCTCACCGGGATCCACGCGGAGGGTCACCGTCTCGTCGGCATAGGCGGTCTGCACCAGGCTCGCCGGCGGCTTGGGGTACCCGAGCAGGTCCAGCATCACGCGGCCGTCCCGCTCCGAGTTCGTCACACGACCCTGCGCGTCGCGCACCGAGAAGGTCGCGGTGCACGTCGCCCCCGGGGCATCCGCCGTCCACGTCGCCGTGATGGACGTCGCCGACGCCACCTGGAAGCCCACGCCCGCGCACGCGCCGGTCGGCCGCACCGCGACGACCTCGAGCGGCGTGCGCGGCAGCGGGTTGACCTCGCCGCTCGCGCCGATCACCCCGATGGTGCACGAGCCGCCCGCGGCCTGCGAGCACTGCTGCACGACCGACCCACCCTGCGGGAGGGTGGACGGCGCGGCACCCACCCTCAGGATGAGGCGCGCGGGCGTCACCGAGGTGTGGCTGGTGATGGAGACGAGGACCGCCTCCTCCGAGCCCGGCAGGGCGCGATCGGCCCCCGTCACGGTGAGGACCGGCCCCTCCTGCACGACGTCGAACGCGGTGCCGTCGTACTGGACGGCGTAGTCGATGCCGGCCCAGTCCTCGCGCAGCTGCCACGTGGTCATGTTGCGCAGGTCGAACGAAGCCGTCTCGCCCGGCCCCACCGCGATGGAACCCGGGCGCAGCTCGGGCTGCGGATCGCGCGGAACGACGGTGAGGGGCACCGAGATGAGCGTCCAGTCCTCGTCGCCCACGAGGCGCACCGGCACCTGGCAGGCGTCGACCCACGGCGCGCCCGCCCCGGCGTCGTAGCGCACGGCCGTGCCCGATTCGACGGCGCACCGGGCCTCGGGGCGTGCCCCGGAGGCCCGCACGTCGCCGCCGACCTCCACGGCCGTGCCCCGCGGGCGGGCCACCAGGTCGCCCATGTCGAACGTGGTCGACTCCAGCTCCGCGACCTGAGGCGACGCGGCACCGGCGCGCAGCGTGAGCGCCACGTCGTCATCGCCCGGGACGCGGAGGAAGCCGTAGGTCACGACCTCGCCGGAGGTGCCCTTGCCGGTCACCGCGAAGGGGATCAGCCGCGTGGTCGCGGGCAGCTCGCCCCGCAGCCGGGAGCCGGTCACCGAGACGCCGCTCTGCGCGCCCCACAGCGAGACCTCGAGATCGCCGATGTCGCCGCCCGACCACGTCACCTTGCCCTCGAGCACGTCGACACCGCGGCGGAAGTCGTCGCGGGTCTCGACGGTGAGGACGGTGTCGGCCACGATCGGATAGTCCGGCACGCTCTCGCGAACGACGCGGACCACGATGAGTCCTCGCCCGGTGTTGCCCGACGACGACTCGACGTCGTAGAGGAACGACATCGTCCCCGGATCGTCCCCGGCCTCGATCACGACCGTGGTGTCGTCGGCCTCTGCGATCCGCTGTTCCAGGCGGGCGAACTCGGGATTCTCGCTGCCGTCGATCAGCGTCGCGGGGACATCCGGACGGATGCCCGTCACCCGCAGCTCGCCCATCGTCGGATCGACGTCGTTCGACAGCGGGCTGACCCGGATCGTGCTGCCCTCGCCCGCCTGCACCTGCACGTAGTCCGTGAAGGTCACCGGACTCGGGTTGGCCTCGCCGTCGAGGACGCCGACGCGCGCGGTGCCCTCGGCGGTGTCCCCGAACGCGTCGACCACGCGGTAGCGGAAGGAGACCTGACCGCTGTCGCCGGCCACGCTGGTGTACAGGATCGACGTCCCGTCCGCCGTGATGGTGGCCGCGCCCCGCTCGGGCTGCGACACGATGCGGTCGAGGGTGACGACGTCGCCGTCGGGGTCGGCGCCGAAGCCGTCGAACTCGATGAGCGCGGACTGGCCGCTCAGCACGCGCCCCTCCAGCGTGTCGGCCGCCGGTGCGCGGTTCGCGTCGTCGTCGATCACCCGCACCCGCACGACGGCGGTGTCGGCGAGCGCGGGCGCGCCCGTCGTGAACACCGAGTACTCGACGGCGTACTCCCCCGGCTCGCCGGGGGCGAGGTAGCGCAGCAGGTCGCCCGAGCCGAAGGCCAGCGCGACGTCGGTGGAGGACCGGACCGACGCGGCGTTGAGGGTCGGCCGTCCCCCGGCCGGGGAGATGTCGTTGTCGAGCACGGGGATGTCGATCTGCGCGCCCGCGCGCACCACCACGGTGTCGTCGACGGCGATCGGTGCGAGCTCGGGCGCGGGTGGGAGCAGATACACCGTCGCCTCGCCCGTCACGCTCGACCCGGCGTCCTCCGTGCCGTCGCTCACCACGTACGAGACGGTGCCGAGCCGGCCCGCCGCGCCGTCCGCGGTGGTGCCCGCCACCCGGAGGTGGTTCTGCCCCACGGCGTCGACGGACAGCGTGGCTCCGGCATCCGCTCTGGCGACCACGTCGCTCAGCAGCAGCACGCGCCGCGTCGGGTTGGAGACCGCATCGAACACCTCGAGGGTCGCGTCCTGCTGGGGGTGCACGAACGCCACCACCGGCGAGGTCGCGAGTTCCGCCGGGGCGTCCGCGGGCAGCAGCGTGATGCGCACGGTGCCGGTCGCCTCGCTGGTGCCGTCGGTGACCGTGAAGTCGACGCGGAAGGTGCCAGGTGTGCGCGCGCTGAAGTCGAAGGACGTCGAGCCGCCGATGACGGTCGCCGTCGCGGCGGCGTCGTCGAGCACGCGGACGGAGTCCAGCGACAGCATCCCCGCCGTGCCGGTGACGTGGTCGGCGACATCGACGGTGATCGCCGAGGCGACCGTGTCGGTGACGGCGAACGACTGGGCGGCCAGCTCCGGCTGCGGCGACACGGTGATCGTCAGGGCCTTCACCGTGGTGCGGCCGCGGGTGTCGGCCACGGTCACGGCCAGCTCGATCAGTTGCTCGCCGCCGTCCCCGCTGTCGCTGTGCTGATAGACCACCTCGCCGCCCGGCGTCGCCGCCACGCTGCCGGGTCCCGTCGTGTTCTGGACCGACAGCAGGAGCAGCGGGTCGCCCTCCGGGTCGACCCAGCCGGGCAGGACGGGGACGGTCACGGTCCCGCCGCGGGCGACCTCCGGCCGGGGCCATTCGACGAGGCAGCGCTCGACGCCGCACCACTCGGGGGCGGAGTCGGCGTCCGGGCCCGCTGCCGTGACCGTGACGGTGGTGGGCTCCGACGTCAGTCCCCCCTCGGTCGTGCCGTCCGTGACGGCGTAGGTGAAGGTCGCCGACCCGGTCGCACCGGGCTGCACGCGCACCGCGAAGCGCTGGCGATCGTCGGTGACCGTCACCGCGCCGAACGCCGGGTCGAGCCCGCTCACCGACTCCGGATCGATCGTGAGCACGTCCTCGTTCGGGTCGTGGTCGTTCAGCAGGACCGGCAGCGACGCGAGGGTGCCGGCGCGGACGCCGAAGGCGTCGGGCTCCGCGATCGGCGGCTTCGGATCCAGCACGACCTGCAGCTGCTCCTCGCTCGGCACCGCCTCCGGATCGGTCCGGTCATCCAGGCTCCAGTCCTGGCTGGAGGCGATCAGCTCGCCGTCGGGCACCGACCACGCCCACCCCGACCGGGTGTCGTTGAGGATGACCGCGGAGCCGCTCGCCACGAAGACCGGCCGGATCTCGTCGCCGAGCTCGCGCTGCCCGTAGTCCAGCAGGATGTCCGCGCCGTCCGATCGCCACAGCCGTCCGCCGGCATCCCCCTGTCCGAGCCATGCGGCGTAGGTCACGCCGTCGTGGGTGACCGGCTGCGCGGGCGTCCCCAGCACGACGCCGTCGGAGCCGCCGACCTCCCGGGTCATCGCGGAACCGTCGGCCGGCACCCGCACCAGGGCGGTCTCGTCGGCCAGATGCACCGCCGAGCCGTCGGGATCCGGGGCGCCGACCACGACGGCGCCGGTGGTGGGGGCGGGAGCGGGTCCGTCCTGGCCGCGCAGCCACACATCGCCGTCCTCCGTGTCGATCACGGCCCACGTGTCGCCGGCCGCGGTGATGGCAGGATCCCCCAGCCCGTCGGCGTCGAGGCGCTCCCGCTCGCGGACGTCGCCGGCGCGCACGTCGTAGCGCATCACCGAGTCGTCGTCGGATGAGTAGGCGAAGAGCATTCCCCGCGCATCGACGGCGATGGCATCCGCGGTGTACTGCGGTGCGTCCTCGTCGCCCGAGCGGAACGGATCGACCTGCACCGCGGTCCCGCTCGAGAGCCGCCCCGCGTACACGGCGCCCGAGTCGGTCAGATAGGCGACGTAGTCGCCGGCGGTCACCGCCTCGGTCGTTCCCGGCGGCGTCTTCTGCGACGACCGCAGCGCCTCCGCGTCGAGATCGGCCGGCATGGCCGCGTCGATGCGGGTCAGCGTGCTGTAGCTGTCGCTGAACAGGTACGCGGCCTCCCCCGTCTGCACGACCTGGTCGGGGTTGCTGATGCTGCGGACCGTGTCCAGCTCGCCGACCGAGGTGTTCACGCGGGCGTAGCGGCGGCCGTCGCCGGTCTGCAGCGCCCACACCGCGGTGTCGACGTCCGGCGTCTCCTGCGCGTCCAGCCCGGGCCATGCCACGCTGACCCCGATCACCGTCGCCACGACCGCGCCGGTCGCCACCAGCCCGGCGATCGTCCCGCGTCGCATCACAGCACCCCTGCGGCCAGGAGCGCCACCACGACGGCGCCGGCGCCCACGGCGAGACCGGCGCCGATGCCCACGACCCACGGCAGCACGGCAGCGGTGCGGCCGCCGGCGGGCGCCGAGATGTCGGTGTCCTCGTCGCGGGCGAGCGACGTGAGCTCGACCCCGCCGCGGACCTTGCGGGTGACCTCGCGGTCGACGCGCGAACGGGCGGGACCCCGCAGGCCCGAGTCCGCGAAGTCGACGGGGACGGATGCCGGCGCCCACTCGGTGCCGGGCACCTCCAGCGGCGTCGGCGAGAGGCCGAGCCCCGCCTGCACGTCGCGCAGCGCCTCGCCGAAGGCGCGGGCCGACTCGTAGCGGCGACCCGGATCGCGACTCATCGCGCGGGCGAGGACGCTCTGCAGGGCGGGGGGCACGTCGGCGCGGGGGATCTCGACGTACGTGGCGCGCGCGATGCGGCGGCGGAGGAGCTCCTTGGTGTTCTGGCCGCGCTCGCGGCGCTCGAACGGGCTGTGCCCGGCCAGCAGCGAGTACACCGTCGCTCCCAGGCTCCACACCTCGCTGGCGACGGTGCCGCTGGTCTGCTCGGCGACGACCTCCGGCGCGCTCCACGGGATGGACATCGCCAGCACCTCGCCGCCGCTCCTGCGCTGCAGCGAGGCCGAGATGCCGAAGTCGGCCAGCACGGGGGTGCCGAACGTCGTGATGAGGATGTTGCTGGGCTTCACGTCGCGGTGGATGAGGCCCGCGCGGTGGGCGGATTCGAGGGCGCTGGCCATGCGCACCCCGATCGTCAGCACCTCCTCGACGGGGATCCGCTCGACGCGGTACCGCTGCGCCAGCGACCCCGGGCAGAACTCCATGACGATGTACGGCCGACCGTCGGCGGAGATGCTCGCCTGATACACGGTGACGATCGACGGATGCGCCGACAGATGCGCCAGGACGTCGGCCTCGGCGTTGAACATGCGCCGCAGCTCGGGGTCGCGCACGTCGCTGGGCAGCACCTTCACCGCGACGTTGCGGCGGGGCATGTCCTGCTCGTACAGGAAGACGTCGGCGAAGCCGCCCGAGCCGAGCGGCCGGATGTAGGCGAGGCCCGGGAGGATCGGAGGCGCCGAGGGGAGCCGTGTGGCCACCGCATCCCCCGTCCGCTCCTGTGCACGACCCGCGCCGCAGAGGCGGCAACAAACCTGGCCATGCTAACAAAACCACCTGCGCGCACCCGCGCTCCGCGCCCCGCCGTGTGGAGGGCATCCCCGCCGCCTGCGCCGCCCTTCGCGGAAGGGGGCGCCGTCAGTCCGGCCGGTGGCCGTCGCCCGGTTCGTGCGGGTCGAAGGGCGCGTCGAGCGACTTCGTCAGATCGGCCAGCATGGCCTCGATCTGCGGCTCGACGAACTCGGCGATGGCCCCCTGGATCCGCAGCCGGTGATGCAGCAGGATCGTGCACACCTCGCGGCCGACCATGTTGGCGTAGTCGTCGGCCAGACCCACCTCCTGACGGAGCGCCGCCTTGGCCTCCTCGCTCAGCGGCGGCAGCGCGGGCACGTCGGCGTCGGCCTCCTCGGCGAGCCCGGCGACGGTGAAGAGGAACGGGGCGCCCGGGAGGGGGTCGGGATCGAGCGGGAGACCCTCGAACTCGGGGTCGAGGCCTTCGGCGGGCCGGTAGCTGCGCGCGCGGTTGCGCGCCGCCTGCTGGTCGAGCTCGGCCTGCAGCATCGGGAGGTTCAGCGCGGTGTACTCGGCGACGGCACGATCGACGATCGTCTTGATCCGGGTCGAGAGCCCGTGCTGCACGCCGTGCGGGACGTCGGCCCCGATCCCCGCCGCCGACAGCACGGGGGACCCGAAGCACCGGCGGCACGGGGCCGTCCGGCCGCGGTGGGTGGCCGGCTCCCAGCGCGGCAGCCACGCCAGCCAGGCGTCCACCGCCTGGCTGACCTGGGTCTCGAGGGACCGCTCCACCTGCACAACGCTAGTACGAGGCCCTCGCGCGCGCCCGGATCCCGCGCTGACGTCGCGGTTCGGGCGGCGTCATTCGTCGTACTCGTCCTCCCACGGCCATCGCGGCCGCCGTGCCCGGGTGCGGACGAGGGCGATGCCCGACCACGCGCACACGAAGGCCGACGCGGCGACCGCCAGGCCGAACCAGGAGGTCGCGAGGCGGCCCGCCACCCCGGTCGCGACGCCGAGGTCGGCGCCGGTGAAGAGGGAGCCGAGCCACACCCCGCCGATGTAGGCCAGGAAGCTCGCGGCCGTCGTCCAGGCGGCGCCCCAGAAGGACGGATGCCGCTCCTCGGCCCTGCCGATGGCCGCCCACAGCCCGCCGGCGAAGGCGAGGAGCGCGCACACGACTCCCGCGATCCCCGGCACCTGCCCGAGGCCCGGTGTCGCGATGACGGCCTCACCGGTGGCGAGGCTCGTCATGCCGAGCCCGAAGATGACCAGCGCGGCGAACGCCATGCTCGCGAAGGCGAGCGCGACCGGCGGCCGCACGGACCCGTGCGACTCCCCGCTCCCGCGGTCGGCGGTCATGCGGCCAGCCTACGTCGCCGCACGGATCGACGGTGCGCGGGCGGCGTGCCGGCCACCGGCAGGCCGGGTGCTACACGCGGACGAGCTGCGGCCCGGCCTCGAGCGTGCGCTCGTACTCCCGCTGCGCCTCGATGTTGAGCTCGGTGACGCGCTTGCCCCGCGACGCCACCCAGGCGCCGAACCAGATGGTGAGCTCGCGGCCGATGACGAACGCGGCGATGGCGAGCGGCGCGAGCAGCTCCGCGCCGATCAGCTCGGCGCCCTCGCGGGCGGTGAGCTCCCAGAACGGCGCCTGGAACAGAGCCCCCAGAATGTGCCCGCCGTACGCGGCGATGCCCACGAAGATGCCGAAGATGACCCACGCGCCCCAGCGGCCGCGGTTGATGATCGCGCCGAGCAGCCAGAAAGCGATGAAGAACACCACGGTCGGAATCCACAGCGACCATGTGGCGAGCGCCTCCAGGGCGGCGGTCCCCACGTTCTGGATCGTGACGTCGCCGGTCACGGCACCGAAGCCGAGCCAGGCGGCGAGGTACAGGACGGCGAAGGCGAGCGCGGCGAGCAGCCCGATGGCGGCGGCCGCCGCGCGGTTTCCGCGCGGCCGCGGCGCCTCGGGCGCCTGCACGAAGATCGGCTGCGGGGCCGGCGCGGTCGCCCGCTCGTCGACGACGGGCTCGCTGGGCGTCACGACGGGCGCGGCCACAGCGGTCGGCGCCGAATCGGCGGCCGGCGCGGCGGTGTGGGAGCGGTAGTCCAGGGACGCCGCCTCCGGCGTGTCCCACGGGTCGGGCTCGGCGTCCTTCGGCGCGGCGGCGGTCGAGGCGGAGGCGGCCGGCGCGAGGCCGGCGTCCGTGGTCCGCTCGGACGAGGAGGCGAGGTCGTCGCCGCCCTCGGCGCCACGGGCGTCGGCGGAGGAGTCGGTGGCCGAGGCGTGCACGGCGTCGTCCTCGACGACGGCGCCGCGGCCGGCGGCCTCGGCTTCGGCGAGGCCCTCGTTGGCGCGACCGACGACGTCGTCGACGCCGCGAGGCTCATCCACGGGCTCGCCGTAGGTCGACTTGGGGTCACTCATCGCAGGCACTCCTCACGCAGGGCTGATCCCCGCAGAGGCAGAGTAGCCCGGGGCGGCGCGCATCCCGGGGAGGCGTGCCGTGCGTGTGCGGCGATTGGGTCGCGGCACGGCCGAGGCCCGGCGCGGTGCGGGGGGACCGCGGGACGGATGCCCCTACCCTGGCACCATGGCACCCCGGGCGACACGCGCCGCCGCAGCGGCGGCATCCGTCGTCTGTCTCGCTGCACTCGTCGCCTGCGCACCGGATCCGGGACCCGCCGGCACGGGCGCCGCCCGCAGCCCCACCGCCGCCGGCTCGCCCGCGGCGACCCCCACGCCGTCGGTCGCCGGGCGCGCCGAGATCCCCGACGACTGCCGGGCCATGCTGACACCGGGCGTGCTGTCGCAGCTCGAGGGGGTGCCGCTCAACGACCCCGCGTTCGGATCGTCCGGCCCGCAGCCCGGCGGCGGCCTGATCTGCGTGTGGCGCGACCCCGCCGCCGACACGACCGGCCTCATCACGACGATCACCTACATGTCGCGCGGCCCGGCGCTGGACATGCTCAACCAGCTCGTGGCCGAAGAGGGGTACGCCTGCTACACCCCGGTCGGCGGCACCCGATGCGAGAAGACCTGGCAGAACGAGACGTACCCGGTCACCGACGGGCGCACGCTGTTCTGGCGCGATGACATCCTCATCGACACCGTGTACTCGAATCTCGCGCCGAGCGGGTACACGGACGCCGTCGTGGCGAGCATCTTCCGCTGAGCCGGGTCATCCCCACACGGTGCGGTCCAGGCGCGGGCCGTAGTCCTCGGGGTGCCAGCGGGACGCGACGCTGACCAGCCACAGCCCGTCTCGGAGGGTGTGCTCCTCGAGGACGGCACCGTCCTCGCGGGTGCAGGTCAGCTGCTCTCCCGCGCGGCACGCGTAGCCGTCGCCCGAGAGCGCGGCCTCGGCGATCGACGAGGCCTCCGGGTCTATCTTCGCCAGCGTCGTGACGATCTCGCCGTCGTCGAACCGCCACGTGCAGGTCACGAGCACCTCGGGCGACGCCGCATCGGCGAATGCCGTCGCGGACGTGGCCGCCGGCGCAGCCGACTGGTCCAGGAGCGACCCGGGTCGCCACATGAGCTCGTTCCACAGGTCGTCCGCGTACAGCGTGCGGCAGTCGATCGCGGCCCCGCCCGCGGCCTCCTGAGCAGGGGTGAGCGCGGGCGTGGCCTGCGGCTGCGGGGACGTCGCGGCGCGCAGCGTGTCGCCCACCCAGGCGACCGCCACGGGGATCATCGGGAGCGACAGCCACACCAGCACGCCCAGCACCGCGGCGCACACCAGTCCCACGGGCACCGCGATCCACGAGTTGCGACCACCGACGCGCGCCATGGACCCCACCTTTCGACTCCACGGTAAGCCGGGGACGCGGATGCCGCGGCGCGGCGCGCGAGGAGCCCCGAGGATGCCCTGACCAGCGGCGGGATCGGCGTGAGCGCCGTCGACCTCTGCCGCCTCGAGGACGGGTCGGAGCGGCGGCGCGCGGGCAGGACAGGATACCCGTCATCCCCCCAGGTCTCCACCCCCTCGTCGCGGGGCACCGATCCGACGGACGGTATACGCCACGGCGGATCCCCCAGGACCGGCAGGCAGCCGGCCCGACGCCGCACGTGAGATGGAGGAGCAGCATGTCGACTTACGACACCGACCCGTACGCGAACCGGAGCACGAGCTCGGGCCAGGGCACCACGGGCTCGGGAGACATGAAGGAGCGCGCCGTCGAGACCGTCGCCGAAGTGGACGCAGGGGCGATGCACGTCGCCGGTGTCGCCGGCGAGGAGGTCAAGGGCGTGGCCCAAGACACCAAGCGCGCCGCACGCGGATTCCTCGACGAGACCCGCGCGCAGCTGTCCGACCAGGCATCGACCCAGCAGCGCCGCGCCGCGGGCGCGCTGCGCGGCACGAGCGACGAACTGCAGGGACTCGCCTCGGGCACCGCGACGGGCTCCGGCGGGATGGCGACCAGCGCCGTGCGCGCCGTCGGCGAGCAGACCCGCCGCGTGGCCGACTGGCTGGAGCAGCGCGAGCCCGAGGATCTCGTCTACGAGGTGCGCTCGTTCGCCCGCCGGCACACCGGTGCGTTCCTGACCATCGCGGTCGGGGTGGGCGTGATCGCCGGACGCCTCACCCGGGCGCTCGTCTCCGAGGCCCGCGACGGCGACCGGACCACCGGCACCGCCGGCACGACGTCCGGTCGGCAGCCGGCTCTCGTCACGGGCGCGCCCGCCGGATCGGCCGGCCTGGGCGGCGCCACCGCCGGCGCAGGCACCGTGGGCGCCACCGGTCTCGAGGGGGACACCCCGATCGGCGACGCTCTCGCGAGCGACCCGCTGACCGGCGACCCGCTGACCGCGGGTGCGGATCCGGCAGTGACCGGCGGCGCCGGCGACCAGTGGTCCACCACGGGAGAGGAACGACGATGACGGACATGCCCACGCCGTCTCAGCAGAAGGCGTCCGAGACATCGCTGGGCGACTTGGTGGGCGAGGTCTCGCGCGACCTCTCCATCCTCATGCGCAAGGAGCTCGAGCTGGCCAAGGCCGAGCTCTCGGAGTCGGCCAAGCGTGCCGGCAAGGGCGCGGGCCTCATGGGGGGCGCCGGGTACGCCGGGAGCATGGCGGTGCTCTTCCTCAGCATCGCCCTCTGGTGGGGGCTCGGCGACCTCATCGACAGCCTCGGGTGGTCGGCGGTCATCGTCGCCGTCCTCTGGGCGATCGTGGCCGCGATCCTCTTCGCCGTCGGGCGGAGCCGGCTGAAGTCCGTGCAAGGGGCTCCGCAGACGGTCGAGACCGTCAAGGAGATCCCCGACGCGCTCAAGAGAAATCAGGAGAACCGATGATGAGCAACCCAGAACAGATCCGTGCCGACATCGAGGTGACCCGCGACGAGCTCGGACGCGATGTCGACGCGCTCGCCGACAAGGTGTCGCCCCCGAAGATCATCGAACGGAAGAAGACGCGGATGCGCCAGATGCTGGGCGACGTGAAGGGCCGCGTCATGGGCGTGGCCGACGACGTCGGCGGCTCGGCGTCCTCCACCGGCCACGCGGTCGGCGACAAGCTGGGCGCCGCGGGGGACGCCGTGAAGGACCTCCCGCACAAGGCCAGGCAGTCCGCGCAGGGGACGCCGCTCGTGGCAGGCCTCGTGACCGCGGGCCTCGGGTTCCTCATCGCGAGCCTCATCCCCGCGACCGATGCCGAGCGGCGCTTGAGCACCCAGCTGCGCGACCAGGCGCAGCCGTTCGTCGACAAGGCCGTGGACAAGGCCAAGGGTGCCGCCCAGGAGGTCGCCCAGAACCTCAAGGAGCCGGCGAAGGACGCCGTGCAGGAGGTCAAGGAGTCCGCCACCGCGTCCGCCGAGACCGTCAAGGACGAGGCGCAGCACACCGCGGCGCGGGTCAAGGAGAACGTGGGCGGCGGCGGGTCCAGCGGCTCGCAGACGCCCACGACCCAGTATCCGACCGGACAGGGCCTCGGCTGAGGCATCCGTCCTGATCCGAGACAGACGAAGGGCCCCGGCTGATGCCGGGGCCCTTCGTCTGTCACCTCGGTGACGCGGATCTCGATACGGCGCTGGAGCGCCTACTCGATCTAGACCCGCCTCGCGTCAACGCTCGCTGGCGCTCGCATTGACCCGAGTCGCGTCTAGTTGTAATCGGTGGTGAAACCGTCGGTGGAGAAGCTGTCGAAGTCGACGTAGCTCAGGTCGGCGTCGGTGTACGCGCCGTCCGAGGCGAAGATGCGGTTGGGGTACCGCTCGGACTTCGCCTCCTCCGTCGCCTCGACCGAGACGTTGCGGTACTTCGCAAGCCCGGTTCCGGCGGGGATGAGCTTTCCGATGATGACGTTCTCCTTGAGGCCGACGAGCGGGTCGCTCTTGCCCTCCATGGCCGCCTGCGTGAGGACGCGGGTGGTCTCCTGGAACGACGCGGCCGACAGCCACGACTCCGTCGCGAGCGACGCCTTCGTGATACCCATCAGCTCGGGACGACCCGACGCGGGGCGCTTGCCCTCGGCCACGGCCTCGCGGTTCATGTTCTGGTAGCGCTTGAAGTCCACCAGCTCGCCCGGGAGCAGCGTGGTCTCACCGTGGTCGACCACGGTGACCTTGCGCAGCATCTGACGGACGATGACCTCGATGTGCTTGTCGTGGATCGGCACACCCTGCGAGCGGTACACGCCCTGGACGCCGTTGACGAGGTACTTCTGCACCTCGCGGGCGCCCTGCACGCGCATGACCTCCTTGGGGTCCAGCGTGCCGACCTGCAGCGGCTGACCCACGGTGACGTGCTGACCGTCCTCGACCAGAAGCGTCGCGCGCTTGAGGACCGGGTAGACGTGCGGCTCGTCGCCGTTGTCGGGCGTGAGGATGACCTTCTTCGACTTCTCGGTCTCGTCGATCGTGATGCGGCCGTCGGCCTCGGCGATCGGTGACGCGCCCTTCGGGGTGCGGGCCTCGAACAGCTCCTGCACGCGGGGAAGACCCTGCGTGATGTCGTCTGCCGACGCCGAACCACCGGTGTGGAACGTACGCATCGTCAGCTGCGTGCCGGGCTCGCCGATCGACTGGGCGGCGATGATGCCGACCGCCTCGCCGATGTCGACGATCTTGCCGGTCGCGAGCGAACGGCCGTAGCACTTCGCGCAGACACCGACGGCCGAGTCGCACGTGAGCACCGAGCGGACCTTGATCGACTCGACGCCCGCCTCGACGAGCTTGTCGATGAGCACGTCGCCGACGTCCTCACCGGCCGAGGCGACGACGTCGCCCGACGGGCTCGTGGCGTCCGCCGCCAGCGTGCGGGCGAACACCGAGTTCTCGACGTTCGCGTCGCGCACCAGGGTGCCGGTCGAGTCGAAGGCCGCGATCGTGAACTCGAGGCCCTTGGTCGTGCCGCAGTCCTCCTCGCGGATGATGACATCCTGCGAGACGTCGACGAGACGACGGGTCAGGTAGCCCGAGTCGGCCGTACGGAGGGCCGTGTCGGCCAGACCCTTGCGGGCACCGTGCGTCGCGATGAAGTACTCCGCCACCGACAGACCCTCGCGGTACGAGGAGATGATCGGACGAGGGATGATCTCACCCTTCGGGTTGTTCACCAGGCCTCGCATACCCGCGATGTTGCGGATCTGCAGCCAGTTACCACGGGCGCCCGACGACACCATGCGGTTGATGGTGTTGTCCTCGGGGAAGTTGTCGCGCATGGCCTTCTGGACCTCGTCGGTCGCCTCGGTCCAGATCTTGATGAGCTCCTGACGACGCTCGGCGTCGGTGGTGAGACCCTTCTCGAACTGACCCTGGACCTTCGCGGCCTGCTTCTCGTAGCCCGCGACGATCTCGGCCTTGTTCGGCGGCGTGAGGATGTCGCTCAGCGCGACGGTCACACCCGAGCGCGTGGCCCAGTAGAAGCCGGCGTCCTTGATGCGGTCGAGGGATGCCGCGACCTCCACCTTCGGGTACTCCTCGGCCAGCTTGTTCACGATCTGCGACAGCTTGCCCTTGTCCGCCTGCTCGCGCACGAACGGGTAGCCCTTGGGGAGCGTGTCGTTGAAGATCGCCTGGCCGAGCGAGGCGTCCACGAGACCGTGGCGCTCGTAGCCCTCGGGAGCCTCGCCCTCGAGGAAGGCCAGACCCGGGATGCGGATGCGGACCTTCGCCTGCAGGTCGAGGGTGCCCTCGTCCTTGGCCAGGATGGCCTCGCCGACCGACCCGAACACGCGGCCCTCACCGGCGGCGCCCTCCTTGACCGTGGTCAGGTGGTGCAGGCCGATGATCATGTCCTGCGAAGGCAGGGTGACCGGGCGGCCGTCCGACGGCTTGAGGATGTTGTTCGAGGCGAGCATCAGGATGCGGGCCTCGGCCTGGGCCTCGACCGACAGCGGCAGGTGCACGGCCATCTGGTCGCCGTCGAAGTCCGCGTTGAACGCGGCGCAGACGAGCGGGTGCAGCTGGATGGCCTTGCCCTCGACGAGCTGCGGCTCGAAGGCCTGGATGCCGAGGCGGTGGAGCGTCGGTGCGCGGTTGAGGAGCACGGGGCGCTCGCGGATGATCTCCTCGAGCACGTCCCACACCTCGGGACGCGTGCGCTCGACGGCGCGCTTGGCCGCCTTGATGTTCTGCGAGTGACCGAGGTCGATCAGGCGCTTGATCACGAACGGCTTGAACAGCTCGAGCGCCATCTGCTTGGGCAGACCGCACTGGTGGAGCTTGAGCTGCGGGCCGACGATGATGACCGAACGGCCCGAGTAGTCCACGCGCTTGCCGAGCAGGTTCTGACGGAATCGGCCCTGCTTGCCCTTGAGCATGTCGGACAGCGACTTCAGCGCACGGTTGCCCGTGCCCGTGACCGGGCGGCCGCGGCGGCCGTTGTCGAACAGCGCGTCGACGGCCTCCTGCAGCATGCGCTTCTCGTTGTTGACGATGATCTCGGGGGCACCGAGGTCGATGAGGCGACGGAGGCGGTTGTTGCGGTTGATCACGCGACGGTAGAGGTCGTTGAGGTCGGAGGTCGCGAAGCGGCCACCGTCCAGCTGCACCATCGGGCGCAGCTCCGGCGGGATCACCGGGACGACGTCGAGCACCATCGAGGCGGGGCTCATGCCCGTCGCCAGGAACGAGTTGACGACCTTCAGGCGCTTGATCGCACGGATCTTGCGCTGGCCCTTGCCCTCCGAGATCTGCAGGTGGAGGCTGTCGGCCTCTGCCTGCAGGTCGAAGCTCTCGAGGCGGCGCTTGATCGACTCCGCGCCCATGTGGGCCTCGAAGTACTGACCGAAGCGGTCCTGCAGCTCGTGGAAGATCTCGTCCTCGCCCTTGAGCTGGCCGACCTCGAGGTTGCGGAAGTCGTCCCACACCTTCTCGAGACGCGTGACCTGGTCATCCGCGTTCTTGCGGATGGCGGCCATCTCCTTCTCGGCGGCGTCCTTGACCTTCTTCTTCTGGTCGGCCTTGGCGCCTTCCTCCTCGAGCGCGGCGAGCTCCTCCTCCAGCTTCTGGAGGCGGGCGGCCACACGCGCGTCGCGGCGGTCGGCGAGCGTCTTCAGCTCGAGGCGGATGTTGCTCTCCTGCGTCGCGAGGTCGCGGTGGCGCGCCTCCTCGTCGACCGAGATCACCATGTACGCGGCGAAGTAGATGACCTTCTCGAGGTCCTTCGGCGCCATGTCGAGCAGGTACCCGAGGCGCGAGGGCACGCCCTTGAAGTACCAGATGTGCGTGACGGGCGCGGCCAGCTCGATGTGACCCATGCGCTCGCGGCGCACCGAGGACTTGGTGACCTCGACGCCGCAGCGCTCGCACACGATGCCCTTGAAGCGGACGCGCTTGTACTTGCCGCACGCGCACTCCCAGTCACGGGAGGGGCCGAAGATCTGCTCTCCGAAGAGGCCGTCCTTCTCGGGCTTCAGGGTGCGGTAGTTGATGGTCTCGGGCTTCTTGACCTCACCGTAGGACCAACGACGGATGTCGTCGGCTGTGGCCAGGCCGATGCGAAGCTGATCGAAAGTGGTTGATTCGAGCACTGGTTCTCCTGTGTCGGAAATTCGTTCGTTACCTGGCGCGCTTAGATCTCGTCGATCGACGACGACTCGAAGCGGCTGGAGATGTTGATGCCGAGCTCTTCGGCGGCGCGGAACGCCTCGTCGTCGGTGTCGCGGAGGTTGACCGACGTGCCGTCGGCCGAGAGGACCTCGACGTTCAGGCAGAGCGACTGCATCTCCTTCATGAGCACCTTGAACGACTCGGGGATGCCGGGCTCCTGGATGTTCTCGCCCTTGACGATCGCCTCGTAGACCTTGACGCGGCCGAGGATGTCGTCGGACTTGATCGTGAGGAGCTCCTGGAGCGCGTATGCGGCGCCGTAGGCCTCGAGCGCCCACACCTCCATCTCACCGAAGCGCTGACCGCCGAACTGCGCCTTACCACCGAGCGGCTGCTGGGTGATCATCGAGTATGGGCCCGTCGAACGCGCGTGGATCTTGTCGTCCACGAGGTGGTGCAGCTTCAGGATGTACATGTAGCCGACCGAGATGGGAGCCGGGAACGGCTCGCCGGAGCGGCCGTCGAACAGCTGCGTCTTGCCCGACGAGTCGATCAGGCGCTCGCCGTCGCGGGTGAGGTTCGTCGAGTCGAGCAGACCCGCGATCTCCTCCTCGAACGCGCCGTCGAACACCGGCGTGGCGACCTTGGTGCCGGGAGCGGCCTCGCGCGCGCCCTCGGGCAGGCGTGCCGCCCACTCGGGGTTGCCCTCGACCTTCCAGCCCTGCTTCGCGACCCATCCGAGGTGGGTCTCGAGCACCTGGCCGAAGTTCATTCGCCCGGGGATGCCGAGCGGGTTCAGGATGACCTGGACCGGCGTGCCGTCCGCGAGGAACGGCATGTCCTCGACGGGGAGGATCTTCGCGATGACGCCCTTGTTGCCGTGGCGGCCGGCGAGCTTGTCGCCCTCGGTGATCTTGCGCTTCTGGGCGATGTAGACCACGACGCGGCGGTTGACGCCCGAGCCGAGCTCGTCGTCGCCGTCCTCCGCGTTGAACTCCTTGACGGCGATGATCGTGCCCTGCTCGCCGTGAGGCACCTTCAGGGACGTGTCGCGGACCTCGCGGCTCTTCTCGTTGAAGATCGCGCGGAGCAGGCGCTCCTCGGCCGAGAGCTCCGTCTCGCCCTTCGGCGTGACCTTGCCCACGAGGATGTCGCCGGGACGCACCTCGGCGCCGATGCGGATGATGCCGCGCTCGTCGAGGTCCTTCAGCAGATCCGGGCTCACGTTGGGGAGGTCACGGGTGATCTCCTCCTTGCCCAGCTTCGTGTCGCGGGCGTCGACCTCGTACTCCTCGATGTGGATCGAGGAGAGGGTGTCGTCCTTCACGAGGTCCTGGCTGAGGATGATGGCGTCCTCGAAGTTGTGGCCCTCCCACGTCATGAACGCCACGAGGAGGTTCTTGCCGAGGGCGAGCTCGCCGTCCTCGGTCGCGGGACCGTCGGCGATGACCTCGCCGGCCTCGACGCGCTCGCCGGCCGAGACCACGACGCGCTGGTTGTACGAGGTGCCCTGGTTCGAGCGGTCGAACTTGCGCAGGAAGTAATCCTGCGTGCCGCCCTCGTCCAGCTGCACCGTCACGACGTCCGCCGAGACCTCGACGACCACACCGGCCTTGTCGGCGATCACGACGTCACCGGCGTCGATGGCTGCGAAGCCCTCCATGCCCGTGCCGACCACCGGCGACTCCGAGCGCAGCAGCGGCACGGCCTGGCGCTGCATGTTGGCACCCATGAGCGCGCGGTTGGCGTCGTCGTGCTCGAGGAAGGGGATGAGCGAGGTCGCGACCGACACCATCTGGCGCGGCGAGACGTCCATGTAGCCGATCTCCTCGGCGTGGAACAGGTCGACCTCGCCGCCCTGGCCGCGACGGGCGAGGACGCGGTCCTGCGCGAAGCCGCCGTCGGCCTTCAGCTCGACGCCGGCCTGCGCGACGATGTAGTCGCTCTCCTCGGAGGCGGTCAGGTAGTCGATCTGGTCGGTGACCTTGCCGTCCACGACACGGCGGTACGGCGTCTCGATGAAGCCGAACGCGTTGATGCGCGCGAACGAGGCGAGCGAGCCGATCAGGCCGATGTTCGGGCCTTCCGGGGTCTCGATCGGGCACATGCGGCCGTAGTGCGACGGGTGGACGTCGCGGACCTCGACGCCGGCGCGCTCACGCGACAGACCGCCGGGGCCGAGAGCCGAGAGGCGGCGCTTGTGGGTCAGGCCCGCGAGCGGGTTGTTCTGATCCATGAACTGCGACAGCTGCGACGTTCCGAAGAACTCCTTGATCGCGGCGACGACGGGGCGGACGTTGATCAGGGTCTGCGGCGTGATCGCCTCGATGTCCTGCGTGGTCATGCGCTCGCGGACGACGCGCTCCATGCGCGACAGACCCGTGCGGACCTGGTTCTGGATCAGCTCGCCGACCGCGCGGATGCGACGGTTGCCGAAGTTGTCGATGTCGTCGATGTCGAGGCGGATCTCCGCCTGCTTTCCACCGCGCACGCCGTCGAAGGTCACGTCGCCGCGGTGCAGGCGGACGAGGTACTTGATCGTCGCGACGATGTCGTCGACCGTCAGCACCGAGTCGGTGAGCGGCTTGTCGACACCGAGCTTGTGGTTGATCTTGTACCGGCCGACCTTGGCGAGGTCGTAGCGCTTCGGGTTGAAGTAGAAGTTGTCCAGCAGCGCGCGGGCGGCCTCGGCGGCGACCTGCTCGCCCGGACGGAGCTTGCGGTAGATGTCGCGGAGCGCGTCCTCCTTGGTGAGGATCGTGTCCTTCGAGAGCGTCTCCTCGATCGAGTCGAAGCCGGCGAACTCGGCGAGGATGTCCTCGCTGGTGAGGCCGAGGGCCTTGAGGAACACCGTCACCGACTGCTTGCGCTTGCGGTCGATGCGGACGCCGACCTGGTCGCGCTTGTCGATCTCGAACTCGAGCCAGGCGCCGCGGGACGGGATGACGCGCGCCGACACGATGTCCTTGTCGGACGTCTTGTCGGGGGTCTTGTCGAAGTAGACGCCGGGCGAACGGACGAGCTGCGACACGACGACGCGCTCGGTGCCGTTGATGATGAACGTGCCCTTGTCGGTCTGGAGCGGGAAGTCGCCCATGAAGACCGTCTGGGTCTTGATCTCACCGGTCTGGTGGTTCATGAACTCGGCCTCGACGTAGAGCGGGGCGGCGTACGTCTTGCCGCGCTCCTTGCACTCCTCGATGGAGTACTTCTCGGGCTCGAGGTAGGGGTTCGTGAACGAGAGCTGCATCGTCTCGCTCAGATCCTCGATCGGCGAGATCTCCTCGAAGATCTCCTCGAGTCCCGAGACTTCGGGGACGTCGGTGCGGCCGGCGGCCTTCGCCTCGGCGACGCGGGCCTTCCAGGCCTCGTTGCCGACGAGCCAGTCGAAGGACTCCGTCTGCAGCGCGAGAAGGTCGGGGACCGTCAGCGTGTCGGAGATCTTGGCGAACGAGAGGCGGGATGCTCCGCGTCCGTTCTTAGGGGTGGTGGTGGGGTTGGATGCGTTGCGCGCAGCAGCCAAGGGGATTACCTCCGTGGGCCCGTGTCGGGCTCGTTTCCTTGTCGTCAGGTGGAGTGCTCAGTCGTCCCCGAAGCCCGCGCGGCACTCCTCACGTGAACGAGAGGGGGCGCAGGCACAGCCGACCACCATATGAGGGCAGGGGGAATCCAAGAGCGCAAAGACCAACTATACGTCGCATGACGCGCCGTGTCCACTCGGATTCTTGAAAACTTCCGGATGCTGCGGTATAAGCCCGGGAGGACGCGGGACGGCCGCCCTTCCCCGCAGGGAAGGACGGCCGTCGGCGCGGACTGCTCACCCCTCCGGCGGCGCCTCCATGTTGCCGCGGCAGGCCATGCCCGGGTTGAAGCCGGCGACGTGGGCGTTCACGCCCGGGCCCTTCATGAAGATGCCGAAGCTCTGCACGCCCTTGTAGCCGTTCTTCTGGTTGCCCCGCTCTGCGAGCATGTCGTCGTCGAAGGCGGGGTTGTAGAACGGCGAGTCCATGGGGTTCTCGATCGAGTCGATCGTGTCCTGCCCCGAGAAGGCGCACTCCGACGAGGCGTTGCCCGCCCCCGGAATGGGATCGCCGTTCCCGTTCACCTCACCGGCCATCGCGGCTCCGCCGCTTCCCAGCACCAGCCCGATCGCGACGACCGCGCACGCCAAAGACTTCCTCATAGGTTTCCCCTCCCAGTTGATCTCGCCCGACGAACCCCAGGTCCGAGCGGCCGGCGTCCACTCCGACGCCGTATTCGCCGGACCATACTCCTGCCCCGGCCCGAGGGGAAGAGAAGCGCCTGAACACGAACACCGCGGCACTGCTTGGCGAAGCCTGAGCCCGCAATGATGGCGGATTTCCCAGGATGGGGCCAATATATGCACATGACTGGGGTGGGACACCCCGTGATCCGCACGCCCGACCAGCGGATCCGGGTGTTCGTGAGCTCGACGCTGCGCGAGCTCGCGGAGGAGCGCGACGCAGTGCGGTCGGCGATCGAACGACTGCGCCTGGCGCCGGTCATGTTCGAGCTCGGCGCAAGGCCCCACCCGCCCCGCGACCTGTACCGCTCCTACCTCGCCCAGAGCGACGTGTTCGTCGGCATCTACGGCGACAGCTACGGCTGGGTCGCCCCCGACGAGAACGTCTCCGGACTCGAAGACGAATACAACCTCGCCCCCCGCGAGATGCCCAAGCTCATCTACGTCAAAGACACCGACACCCGCGACGACCGACTCAAAGACCTCATCTCCCGCATCCAGGCCGACGACACCGCCGCCTACCTCCACTTCCACTCCGCCCAGGACCTCGAAGACCAGGTCGCCGGCGACCTCGCCATGCTCCTGGCCGAACGCTTCGATCAGTCCCGCAGGCCGGAGCCGATCAGCGTGTCCACCGCCCCGCTCGCCGCCCGCGTGCCCGCGCCGTACACCGAGACGATCGGACGAGGGGGCGAGCTCGCCGAGATCCGGGCCCTCCTGGCGGGCGGCCTGCATCGGGTGGTGAGCCTCATCGGCCCGGGAGGCATCGGCAAGAGCCGGCTCGCGATCGAGGCGGCGCACGCCAACGCCGACCTCTTCCCCGACGGGGTGTACTTCGTGCCGCTGGAGAGCGTCATCGAGCCGGGGCTGCTGCTTCCGACGATCGCATACGTGCTCGGCGTCCGCGACACCGGCGCCGCTGCGCTCGAGGAGCGCATCGCCCAGGCGGTCGCCGACCGGCACGTGCTGATCGTGCTCGACAACTTCGAGCAGATCGTCGAGGAGGCCCCGGTGCTCGTGCGCCTCTACACGCTCGCGCCTCGCGCCTGCTTCCTGGTCACCAGCCGGACGGTCCTGCGCATCCGGGGCGAGCGGGTGTTCGAGGTGGAGGCGCTGGAGACGCCCCGCGAGGACGTCCCGTCGAGCCTCGCCCAGGCGGAGGCATCCGCCGCCTGTCAGCTCTTCGCGGAGCGGGCCGCAGTGGCGCTCCCCGGCTTCACGCTGACCACGGACAACGCGGCCGACGTCATCGAGATCTGCCGGCGGCTGGAGGGCCTGCCGCTGGCGATCGAGCTGACGGCGGCCAAGATCCGGCTGCTCTCGCCGCACGACATCGCCGAGCGTCTCGGGCGGAGCCTGCCGCTGCTGTCGACGTCGGTGCGCGACTTGCCCGACCGGCATCGCACGATGCGGGCCACCATCGACTGGAGCGTCGGGCTGCTCGACGCCGAGCAGCGCGCGATGCTCGAGGACCTCGGGGTCTTCGCCGCGCGCTTCACCCTCGAGGCGGTCGAGGCACTGGGCGCGGGGCGCTCGTGGGGAGAGCAGGCTATCGAGACGCTGGCCGCTCTCATCGACGCCTCGCTCGTCCAGCGGGTCGAATCCGGAGGCCGGACGGTGTTCTCCCTGCTGGTGATCGTCCGCGAGTACGCCGTCGACCTCCTCGAGTCCCGCGGGGCCGCGGACGAGATGCGCAACGCCCATGCGGACTACTACCTCGACCTCGTGAAGCGGATCGCGCCGCGGCTGCGCGGCTCCGAGCAGATCGCCGCCGTCGCCGACCTCGGGCTCGAGGTCTCGAACCTCCGTGCGGCGGCCCGCCACCTCGTCCAGGCGGGACGGCTGGACGACGCCGGCGACTTCGCGTGGACGCTCCTGGCGTACTGGTGGATCTGCGGCTTCTTCGCCGACGTCGGGCTGTGGATGCAGGAGCTGATGGCCGCACAGCTTCCCATCACGCCCCGCACCCGCGCGATCGCCATGTTCTTCCCGCTGTGGGCGGGAATGTGGCAGCGCCCGAGCGACCAGGTGGTCGACGGGCTCGGCGAGTCGGTGCGGCTGTTCCTGGAGTCAGGCGACGAGCAGTCCGCCGCCATGGCCCTCGCCGCGCGGGCGTCCACGCGGATGCAGTTCCCCGACCTGGATCCCGAGGTCGCACGTGGCGAGCTGCACGACGCGATCACCACGCTGCACGCCGTGGGGGACAGCTGGGCGGAGTCCCTGGCGGAGACGGTTCTCGGCCAGCTCGGCATCGTGGTCGGCGACATACCGGAGGGCATGAGGCACTTCGATCGGGCCGTGGAGATCGCAGATGCCGCCGACGACGCCTTCACGCGCGTCGTGTCCGGCAACAACCGCGCGCGCCTGCGGTTCCTCCTCGGCGAGCGGGATGCCGCCGAGGAGGAGTTCATCCTCACGCTCTCGCTGTCGATCCGGCTGCACTTCGTCGACGGCGCCACGTACGGGATCGAGGGGATGTGCGCCGTGGCGGCGGTCCACGGCGACGGCTGGCGTGCCGGCGCCCTCGCGGCGGTGGCCGAGACGATCCGCGAGTCGACCGGCATCTACGACATCGCCGGGTTCGCCATACACCTCGAGCCGCTCGCGGCGCTCCGCGAGGCCGACCCTGCGAGCGTCGAGGCGGGCGAGCAGGCGGGAAGGGAGATGACCCTCGCCGACGCCATCGCGATCGCGATCCCCGATGCCGACGCGCGCGTCGCGCAGAAGGTGCCGTCGTGGTGACGAGCGGGCAGCAGCATCCGGTGATCCGCACGCCCGATCAGCGGATCCGGGTGTTCGTGAGCTCGACGCTGCGCGAGCTCGCGGAGGAGCGCGACGCAGTGCGGTCGGCGATCGAACGACTGCGCCTGGCGCCGGTCATGTTCGAGCTCGGCGCAAGGCCCCACCCGCCCCGCGACCTCTACCGCTCCTACCTCGCCCAGAGCGACGTGTTCGTCGGCATCTACGGCGACAGCTACGGCTGGGTCGCCCCCGACGAGAACGTCTCCGGACTCGAAGACGAATACAACCTCGCCCCCCGCGGCATGCCCAAGCTCATCTACGTCAAAGACACCGACACCCGCGACGACCGACTCAAAGACCTCATCTCCCGCATCCAGGCCGACGACACCGCCGCCTACCTCCACTTCCACTCCGCCCAGGACCTCGAAGACCAGGTCGCCGGCGACCTCGCCATGCTCCTGGCCGAACGCTTCGACGAGTCGAAGGCGCCGGTGACCTCCGAGCCGGATTCCCGGCCGAACCTCGTCGGGCGGGTGCCCGTGCCGTACACGACGACCATCGGGCGCGAGGACGACATCGACGCGGTGCGCACGCTGCTCTCGCGGGGGAGCGATCGCGTCGTGAGCCTCATCGGGCCCGGCGGCATCGGCAAGAGCAGGCTGGCGATCGAGTCCGCGCTCGCGTGCGCGGACCTGTTCCCCGACGGGGTGTACTTCGCCCTGCTGGAGGGCGTGCTCGAGCCCGGACTGCTGCTCCCGACGATCGCCTACTACCTCGGCATCCGCGACAACGGCGAGACCGCGCTCGAGGAGCGCATCGCACTCGCGCTCGAGGACCGGCACGTGCTGATCGTGCTCGACAACTTCGAGCAGATCGTGGATGCCGCACCCGTCCTGGTGCGGCTGTACACCGTCGCCCCGACGGCGACCTTCCTCGTCACCAGTCGCATCGTGCTGCGGATCCGCGGCGAGCGCGTCTACGAGGTGCCCCCGCTGACGACGCCGGCCGCCGACCGCCCCGCGAGCCTGGACCGGACCACGCGCACGGCGGCGGTCTCGCTGTTCGTCGACCGGGCCCGCGCGATCGACCCCCACTTCGACGTCACCCCCGCCAACGCGAACGACCTCGCCGACATCTGCCGCCGGCTGGAGGGACTGCCGCTGGCGATCGAGCTCGCGGCGGCGAAGGTGCGCATCCTCAGCCCCGCCGGCATCGCCTCACGCCTGGAGCAGAGCCTGCCGCTGCTCACCGCGGCCGTGCGCGACCTGCCCGAACGGCACCGCACGATGCGAGCGACGATCGACTGGAGCGTGAGCCTGCTCCCCGACGCGCAGCGCGCGCTCCTGGAGGATCTCGGCGTGTTCGCGACCCGGTTCACGCTGGAGGCGGTCGAGGCGCTGGGCGCCGGCCGCTCCTGGGACGGCGAGGCGCTCGATGCGCTGGCCTCGCTGGTCGACGCCTCCCTCGTCCAGCAGGCGGAGCTGGGCGGACGCCGCGTGTTCTCGCTGCTGGCGATCGTCCGCGAGTACGCCGTCGGCCGCCTGAAGGAGCGCGGCGACGCCGACGAGGTGCGACGCGCCCACGCCGACCACTACCGCGCCCTCGTCGCGCGCATCGCGCCCGACCTCGGCGGCCCCGGGCAGGCCGAAGCGGTCGCGCGGCTGGGGCTCGAGCTGCCGAACCTCCGCGCGGCCGTCCGGCACCTCGTGTACACGGACCGCCTCGACGACGCCGGCGACTTCGCGTGGAGCCTGCTGATCTACTGGTGGATCTCGGGATTCTTCGCCGAGGTGAGGGTGTGGATGCTGGAGCTGCTCGAGAAGCAGCACGAGCGGCCGATCACACCGCACACGCGGGCGATCGCGTGGTTCTTCGCCCTGTGGGGCGAGATGTGGCAGCGACCCAGCGAGCAGGTGGTCGCGGGACTGGGCGAGTGCGTGCGGCTGTTCACCGAGTCCGGGGACGAGGATGCCGCCGCGATGGCGCTCGCGGCCCGGGCGACAGCGCGCGTGCAGTTCTCCCCGCTCGACGCCGACAAGGCCGAGTCCGAGCTCCAGCAGGCGGTCGTGACGCTTCGCGAGCGCGGCAACACGTGGGCGGAGGCGATCACGGAGGTCTCGCTCGGCCGCATCTCGTGGGTGCGGGGCGCCGCGGACGACGCTCGCGCGCACTTCGACCGCGCGACCGCGGTGGCCGAGGCAGGCAGCGACCTGTTCACGACGTCCGTGGCGGGCAATCTCCGCGCCCGGCTCAACTTCCAGCTCGGCCGCATCGAGGAGGCCGAGCGCGAGTTCGTGCACACGCTGCTGGTCTCCGTCGGGCTCCACTACGAGGAGGGCGTCGCCTACGGGCTCGAAGGCGTCTGCGCCGTCGCCGCCGCCCACGGCGAGGCATGGCGCGCCGCGGCGCTCGCGGTCGCCGCCGGCGAGATCCGGCGGCGCATCGGCATCTTCGACGTCGAGGCGTTCACCGTCCACACGCCGTATCTCGAGATCCTCCGCGGGCGCGACCCGCAGAGCGTGGCTGCGGGCGAGGCCGCCGGCGCCGAGCTGACGGTGGCCGAGGCGGTGCAGCTCGCGCTGTCGGAGGAGGAGTTCCAGGCCGTCGCCGACAGGCTGCAGGCCTGGTAGGCCGGATGCCGCATCCCTCGCGGTGGCGGCATCCGCTCTCCCGGTGTATCAGCCGCGCGTTCCGGGGACTCTGGTGCGTCAGGGAGCGTGCTCGTATGCTGTGCACCGACTGCGCTCCTCGGATCGCAGGGGTGACGGCGCTCGTGGGGAATCGGGTGCCGGAGCGAGGGGGTCGAGATGGCTCTGATTCCGGATGCGCCGCGCGCCGTCGTCGACGTCGCAGGCGATGCCGACGCCGTGGCGGCGCACGTCCAGCCGCACCCGGATGCCGCACCCGACCATCGCGGGATCACGACGCTGGCCGACGCCACGGTGCGCGGGCTCACCGGCGGCACGGTGACGGTCCGCGTGCGCGGGTCGGACCACTTCCGCTACGCCGCCATCGTGGTGCAGGGCGGGAGAACGCGGTTCCTCCCCCTGGCGCCGCGCGAGGACGTCTTCGCCGTCGAGCTCGCGGTGGAGGCCGGCGAGGTGATCCACCTGACCGTCGTCGCCGGCGCATCCGAGGGCGCGATGAGCAGGCTCGAAGCGGACGTCGACAGCGGCGGGATGGGGATGGGCGGTGGCCCGGAGTCCGCCGCCGAGCCCCCGCCGCCGCCGGCGATGCACGAGGTGCCGGAGTTCGCGCCCGACGAGGAGTTCGCCCCCGACGGGGAGTTCGAAGGCGGCGGCATCGGCGGCCGCGGGGTCGGCAGCCGCTCCCCCGGACTCGCTCCCCCGCCCGACCTGCTGCCCGCGCCGTCGGCGCCGCCCGCGCCGGCACCGCCCGCGATGGCGCCGCCGCCCGGCCGGACCGTGTCGGGCGGCGGCACCGCTCCCGCCGGCTCGCTCGACGGCGCAGAGCCGGTGCCGGCGTTCGTCGACGCCGAGGTTCCCGCGCAGGTCGTCGAGGGTGTCGCGTTCGACGCCGTCGTGCGGCTGTCGCTCACCGAGCTCGCACCGACGAGAGGCACCTCGCGCAAGAAGGCCACGGCCCGCTTCGACCCCTCGCGGGACATCGAGGTGGGCGTGCAGCTGCGGGGCTTCGCGTTCGCGGACGGCACCCCGGCCGTCGTCACGACGACGTTGCCCTCGAGCGCCGACGAGCCGCGCCGGCTGGTGTTCCGGCTGGTCCCGGAGGAGCCCGGGCGCGGCCACATCACCGTCACCTTCACGCAGCCGCCGGGCGTCACCCCGCTGGCGGTGCTCGCGGTGAGCGCCGCGATCCTGCCGGCCGACGAGGCGCCCGACGACCCGGCGCCGGATCCACGGCTGGTCGAGTCATCCGTCGCCGTCCCGCCCCGCGAGATCGCCGACCTTCCCACCATCGCCGTGGACGAGACCATCTCGCGCGGCAGGTCGGAGCTGGCCATCACGGCGAAGATCGGGCGGACGGTGAAGCGGCACGTCGTCCGCCTGGACGACAAGCCGGCCTACGTGGAGGGCGTGTACGCGGAGCTCGCGCGGATCCGCCGCGAGTTCGTGGCCGAGGCCGAGGACGACCCGGACGAGGCCGCCGAGACCGTCCGGCGCGAAGTGCGCTCGCTCGGCGCCCGGATCGCCGAGGAGCTCCTCGGCGACGAGATCAACGAACTGCTGTGGCGCAAGCGCCGCCGCCTCTCGCAGGTGGTGCTGCAGACCTCGGGGGAGCTCGACATCCCGTGGGAGATCGTCCACCTGGTGCCGGTGGGGACGCAGCGCCCCGACCCCGACCGGTACTTCCTCGGCGACCTCGGGCTCATGCGCTGGATGTACGGGACGCCGCGGCCGACCGTGGTCCCCGTGGATGCCGGCCGGGTCCTGGCGATCGCGCCGGAGTACGTCAATCCGGACTACCGCCTGCCGCGTGCGGGCGAGGAGGTGTCGGCGCTCGGCACTCTCCTCGCCACCGCGCCCCGCTCCGCCTCGGATCCCGCCCAGCTGCGGGAGGCCATCACCGGCGGCTTCGATCTGCTCCACTTCGCCGGCCACGGCCGCTGGCGCGACGCGGCCCCGCTCGGCCAGGAGATCGCCTTCGCCACCTGGTCGGAGGACGACGACGGCTCCGGCGCATACACCGACTCGGATGCGCGGCGGGACCTCCCCGAACCCGACGACGTGCAGGCCGCGGCATCCGCCCCGTTCGTCTTCCTGAGCGCGTGCGACGTCGGCCGGCTGCGGTCGGGGGCGACCGGCCTGGGCGGCTTCGCCGAAGCGTTCCTGCGCGGCGGCGTCGGCGTCTTCATCGGGTGCTCGTGGGCCGTCCGCGACGACGTCACCGCCGCCTTCGTGCGCACCTTCTACGAGCAGACGCTGCGCGAGCACGCCACGCTCGGCGAGGCGGTGCTGGCCGCCCGCCGTGCCGCCCGCGAGGCGGGAGACCTGACGTCGCTCGCCTTCACCGTGTTCGCCGATCCACGCGCGAGGCTCGAGCCCCGCTGACCGCCGCCGACCGGCGTCGGCTCACCGCACCACCGCCACTCGAACAGACAGGACGTGACACCATGGCCGACACGACCACCGCCGCCCGCGCCGCGTATCTCCGCCCCGCCGACCTCGCGGCCCTCCGCAAGCACGTCGTGCACACCGCCGACGGCAAGCTCGACGAGAGGTCCAGCGCCAAGCCGGCCGACGTCGACGCGTTCGCGACGACCGCCGACGACGTGCGACGCATGGTCGAGGTCGACCTCGCGGCGTTCGTCGAGCAGCAGGCGAAGAAGGCCTCCGCCCGCGACGTGCCGCCCCCGGTGCCGGTGCTGATCTGGGCCCACGGCGGGCTGACCGACAAGGCGGCGGGGCTGCGGACCGCGCACCACCAGTCGGCGTGGTGGAAGAAGAACGGCGTCTACCCCGTCCACCTGGTGTGGGAGAGCGGGCTCATGACGACCCTCGCCGACGTGCTGTCGGGGCGGGCGACAGGCTCCCGCGGTTTCACCGATCTCACCGACCGCGCGGTGGAGGCCGCGGCGCGCGTGCTGGGCGGACGCAAGTTCTGGGACGACATGAAGCTCGACTCGGCGGCCTCGTGCCTGCCCGCTCTCGCCGACGGGACGCGAGGCGGCGCGGACATCCTCGCCGCGGCGCTACGCGAGTACATGGCCGCCAACCAGGGCGCGATCGAGCTGCACATCGCCGGGCACAGCGCCGGCTCGATCTACCACTCGCACTTCGTGCCGCGGCTCTTCGACGGCGACGACGCCGTGGACCACGTCGCGAGCGTCACCTTCCTCGCCCCCGCGGTGCGCGTCGACACGTTCGAGGCGACGCTGCTGCCGCTGGCGGAGACGGGGAAGATCAAGGACCTCGCGATCTTCACGATGGACGAGACGCACGAGAAGCGGGACAACACCGGCGGCGTCTACCGCAAGTCGCTTCTCTACCTCGTCTCGCGCGCGTTCGAGGCGGAGCGGGACGCCAAGATCCTCGGACTCGAGGAGCACCTGCGCCGGGCGGGCCGCACGATGGGATACCTCGGCGACGACCCCACCCGCCTCGTGCTCGGACCAGTGGCGCGCGGGCGCCGCAGCCGCACCCAGGCGACGTCGCACGGGGCGTTCGACAACGACGTCGAGACCATGATGAGCCTCGCGCGCCGCGTCCTCGGTGTGCCCGACAGCGACGAGCCCGAGCGGCTCACGGTGTTCCCGACGCGGGGCCGCGGCGTCGAGCTGGAGCCCATGCGCCCGCCGCGGCCGGAGCCGACCGGCGTGCGCGGGGCCGTGCCGCGCAAGCTGGCGCTGTGCGTCGGCATCGACGCATACCCGAAGGACCCGCTGAGCGGGTGCGTCGCCGACGCCGAGGCGTGGGGCGAGGCGTTCCGGAACGCGGGCTTCGAGGTCGAGTCGATCCGCAACGCCGACGCGAAGCGCGACGAGATCCTGCGCGCCATGCTCGACAAGGTCTCGGCGGCGCGCGACGGCGACATCGTCGCCATCCAGTTCGCCGGCCACGGCACCTTCGTCCCGGACCTCGACGGCGACGAGACCGACTCCTTCGGACCCAGCGACGAGGCGCTGTGCCCCGTGGACTTCCGCGACGGCAACCTCATCATCGACGACGACCTCGGCGCGATCTGGGACGCGATCCCCGACGGCGTCGCGGTGTCGCTGTTCTTCGACTCCTGCCATTCGGGGACCGTGAACCGGGGGCTGACGCGGTCGGAGTTCAACGAGAAGAGGATCCCGGCCGGAACGAAGGCGCGCATGACGGTGCTGGACTCCGAGGAGGAGGACGCCTACCGCGCCCAGCGCGCCGCCGCCCTGTCGGACCCCTTCCGGCGCGCAGCGTGGGCGCGGGTCGTCGAGATCGAGACCGACCGCGCCGCGGAGCCGCCCAGGCCGCACGAGGCGAACCGCGAGGTGCTCGTGAGCGCCTGCCAGCCCAACCAGGTCGCGCTCGAGACGAACGGCCGCGGCGTGTTCAGCACCGCCGCGCTCACGGTCCTCGGCAAGAGCCCGACCCTGAGCTACCGCGAGTTCGTGAAGGCCGTCTCCGACATCATCGACGACGACTACGAGCAGCGTCCGCTGCTGTCTGCGGCCGAGGAGCTCGGCGCGCGCCCGCTGCTGTCGTCGCTGCGCGACACGGCGTCGCTCGCCGCGCCCACCGGCGTCGAGACCGACGGCCGGCGCAGCGCCGCCGACGCCCGCACGGCCGCGATCGTGGCGATCCTGCGGGCCACGGCAGATCTGCTGGAGGCGGGGTCCGACTGAGGCGGCGGGGGCGGCAGAGGCGGCGGGGCAGAGGCGGCGGGCGGGGTAGAGGCGGCGGGTCGCGGCATCCGAATTTCGGACAATCCCACGGATTCCGGATGCCACACCCCGCCGCGCTCCGGAAACCCGCAGCAACTCCGAATTCCGGATTCGGCTGGCTCAGACGACGACACGGGCGTGGCGGAACCGGATGCGCGTCCCGGGCCTGGCCTGCGCGACGAGGTCGAGCGAGGCATCCGTCACCACGGCGATGACCGGATAGCCGCCGGTCACAGGACCGTCGGCGAGGAGGATCGTCGGCCGCCCGCTCGGGGGCACCTGGAGCGCTCCGGGCACCATGCCCTCGCTGGCGAGCTCGCCCCCGCGCACCCGCACGAGCGCGGGGCCGTCGAGGCGGGCGCCGACCCGGTCGGCGTGGTTCGAGACGGTCCACACGGTGTCGAACAGGGCCTCCAGCGCCGCGGGGGCGAACCAGTCGGCGCGCGGTCCCGGTGCGAGCTCGAGCTCGAGCTCGTCGTCGTGCGGCGCACCCCACGCGGCCGGCGGCGCGACGGGGATCGGCGCGGAGACCTCGTCCCGCACCCCGACGACGTCGCCGGCGCGCAGCGCAGCCGGGCCGAGCCCCGCCAGCAGATCCGTCGCGCGCGAGCCGAGCGCGTGGGGCGCGTCGACGCCCCCTCGGGCCGCGATGTAGCCCCGGGCGCCGTGGACGAACCAGTCGAGGTGCAGCTCGGCACCCGCCGGCCACGCGTGGGCCTGGTACGGGTCGATCTCGCGGCCGTCCAGCCGCACGACGCCCCACGCACCGGCCACCGACACCCACAGGTCGCGCTCGGCGACGGCGCGCAGCCCGCCCATCGTCACCTCGAGACCGGCGGCGCTCTCGGGATTGCCCAGCAGCCGGTTCGCCGTGCGCAGTGCGGCGCGGTCGAGCGCCCCCGACACCGCCACGCCGACCGATGCGACCCCGGGTCGCCCGAGATCCTGCACGGTCGTCAGCAGCCCCGGTTCCAGGATCCGGATGCCGCCCGCCGCCACCGCTCCGGATCCGCCCGCGGCCGCCTCACCGGGTCGCCCGCCCGCAGCCTCACCCGATCCGCCGTGCGCCGCTTCGCGCGTGGGGCCATCACCCGGCCGCGACGCCCCGAGTCCCCGCGCCGAAGCCTCGCCCGGGGCCGCCGACCCCTGACGCGCCGGCGGACGGAAGCGGACGCGGGTCCCCGGCGCGAGCAGGGCCGGGGAGGCGGCATCCGGGTCGAACAGCGGCGCCGGGGTGGTGCCGATGAGGCGCCAGCCCCCCGGAGTGTCGCGGGGGTAGGCCCCCGTGAAGGCCCCCGCGAGCCCGACCGCCCCGGTGGGGACCCGCGTGCGCGGCGTGTCGAGCCGCGGCACGTCGAACGGCCAGTCGTCGCTGACCAGGTAGCCGAAGCCGGGAGCGAATCCCGTGAACGCGACCTGCCACCGCGCCGCGGCGTGCGCGCGCACGAGCTCGTCGGCGCTCAGTCCCAGCAGTCGTGCCGTGTCGGCGAGGTCGGGGCCGTCGTAGACGACGTCCAGCTCCACCTCGCGCGTCGCCGACGGGCCTCGCGGCGCGGCCTCCGCCGCGGCAGCGAGCGCCCACGTCCGCGCGGTTGGCAGCGCGAGCCCGCGCGGGTCGATACGGACGAGCACGGTGCGCGCGGCCGGGACGAGGTCGACCACGCCGTCCGGCCGGCGCTCGGCCAGCGCCGCGTGGAGCGCGAGGACCTCCTCGAGCGCGTCCACCTCCAGCAGGAAGGCGCGCTCGCCCATGGGCCGGACCCGGGGAGTCACCGCGCCGCCTCCCCCGCCCGACGCCGGCGGCGACGCGCGCGGCGAGTGGTCACCACGGCGCCCTCACCTCGACGCCTGCCGCGTCGAGCGCGGCGCGCACGGCGCGGGCCATGTCGACGGCGGCGGGAGAGTCGCCGTGGACGCACAGAGAGGCCGCCTCCGCGGCGATCACCGAGCCGTCGATCGCCTCGACGACCGCCTCGCGGGCGAGACGCACCGCGCGTGCGGCCACGGCCTCCGGATCCTCGAGCAGGGCGCCGGGCCGCGCCCTCGGCACGAGCGATCCGTCGGGCAGGTAGCTCCGGTCGAGGAAGGCCTCGTGCACGAAGGGGAGGCCGACGGATGCCGCGGCGCGCGCGATCTCGCCGGGCATCCCGAGCACGGGGAGGGGCCGGCCGAGGAGCGCCGCGCGATCGGCGACGGCGCGGGCGACGGCATCCGCCTGCTCCCGGTCCCTCGTCACCGCGTGATAGAGCGCGCCGTGCGGCTTGACGTAGCGCAGGTCGGCGCCCGATGCGACGAGATCGGCGAGCTGGCGGGCGACGATGAGCGCGAGGTCGGCGGGGTCGAGCACCACCGACACGCGGCCGAAGTTCGCCGTGTCGGGATAGGAGGGGTGGGCGCCGACGGCGACGCCGTGCCGCCCGGCGCGGGCGACCGCGTCGCGCATCGACGCGGCGTCGCCCGCATGACCGCCGCACGCGACGCTGGCGCTCGAGATGACGGCGAACATCGCTTCGTCGTCGGCCGTCGGCACGCCGCCGACGGTCTCGCCGAGGTCCGCGTTGAGGTCGATCGCCGCCATGTGCTCCACGGTACTGCCGCCGGTCGCCTGCCGGATCAGTGAGCACAACTCCACGGATCCGGCGGTTGCGGGCGACAAATGCCCGCTGTGCCGGAGCCGCCGGCGCGAGGGTGTGGAGATGTGCGCAAGACCGTCCGCTCGCCCCTCCGAGGGCACGCGTTACGGATGGGTAAAGGCTGTCGCGCTGTCCGTGCGCAACGCGGCGACGCGAGGCAGGATGGAGCCCATGGCCCGATCCTCCGAACGCGCCGTCGCGGGAGCACCGCTGCTCCAGGTGCGCGACGTCGCCGTCGAATTCCAGACCATCGACGGCCCGGTGCACGCCGTCGAGGGCGTCGACCTCGACCTCTCCGCCGGCGAGACGCTGGCCATCGTCGGCGAGTCCGGATCGGGCAAGTCCACGTCCGCCATGGCGGTCATCGGCCTGCTGCCGGGCAACGGCCGGGTGACCAAGGGCAGCATCCTGTTCGAGGGCGAGGACCTGGTCGGCGCCCCCGAGTCGGTGATGCGCACCATCCGCGGGCGGTCGATCGGGCTCGTGCCGCAGGACCCGATGTCGAACCTCAACCCGGTGGCGAAGATCGGCACCCAGATCGCCGAGACGCTCCTCGCGCACGGCCTCGCCACGCGCCGGGACGTCGACCGCAGGGTGGTCGAGACGCTCGCCGCAGCGGGACTGCCCGACGCCGCCGACCGCGCCAAGCAGTATCCGCACGAGTTCTCCGGCGGCATGCGCCAGCGCGCGCTCATCGCGATCGGCCTGGCCTGCGACCCGAAGCTCCTCATCGCCGACGAGCCCACGAGCGCCCTCGACGTCACGGTGCAGAAGACGATCCTCGACCAGCTGGAGCGCATGACCGCCGAGCGGGGCACCGCCGTCATGCTCATCACGCACGACCTCGGACTGGCCGCCGAGCGCGCATCGCGCGTCGTCGTGATGAACCGCGGGCGCATCGTCGAGCAGGGCCCCGCGCGCCAGATCCTCGAAGATCCGCAGCATCCGTACACGCAGGCGCTCGTCAAGGCGGCGCCGTCGGTGGCGGCCGTCCGGCTGCGGCCCGAGGTGTTCCGCACCGCCGCACCGGAGGCTCCCGAGCCCGACATCGCACCGGCAGGAACGACGGATGCCGCGACCGCCGTCACCGGCCCGACCCCCGCCGAGCACCCCGCCGCGCACCCCGCCGAGGCGCACGCGGCGGCCGACGAGCCGGCCCCAGGGCCCGGCTCGGAACCGGCCCTCACCGGGCCGACGCCCGCCGAGCACCCCGTGGCGCCCGCGGGCGCGCACTCGGCCGGGGACGGCGGCGCGACCGCGGCGCCCGACTACATCGTCGAGGTCGAGGACCTCACCAAGATCTACCGCGTGCGGGGCAGCAAAGAGGACTTCGCCGCCGTGAAGGACGTCTCGTTCGCAATACCCCGCGGCGAGACGGTCGCGATCGTCGGCGAGTCGGGGTCGGGCAAGACCACCACCGCGCGCATGCTGCTGAAGGTGATCGAGCCGACGTCCGGCGCCATGCGCTTCGACGGCGTGGACGTGGCGACGCTCAAGGGCCGGCAGCTGCGCGACTTCCGCCAGCGTGTGCAGCCGATCTTCCAGGATCCGTACTCGTCGCTGAACCCGATGTTCTCCATCGAGCGCATCATCTCCGAGCCCCTGGAGTTCTACCGGCGCGGCTCGTCCAAAGAGCGCGCCGCGCGCGTGCGGCAGCTGCTGGACGATGTCGCGCTGCCGCAGACGATGCTGCGCCGCTACCCGTCCGAGCTGTCCGGCGGCCAGCGGCAGCGCGTCGCGATCGCGCGGGCCCTCGCCCTCTCCCCCGACCTCATCGTCTGCGATGAGCCGGTGTCGGCGCTCGACGTCCTGGTGCAGGACCAGGTGCTGACGCTGCTGCGAGACCTGCAGCGCGAGTACGGCCTGAGCTACCTCTTCATCTCGCACGACCTCGCGGTGGTGCGGCTAATCAGCGACTACGTCTGCGTCATGAAGGATGGGCAGCTGGTGGAGGCGGCATCCTCCGAGGAGATCTTCACCAACCCCCGCGACCCGTACACGCGGCGCCTGCTGGCCTCGATCCCCGGCAACGAGCTCGACATCGCCGTCTGACGACGCCTGCCGCCTCGGCCCCGCCGCCCGGGTCAGCGCGCCCGGGTGCGCGGGTCCATCGCCTCGCGCAGCGCCTCGCCGAAGAGCGTGAAGCCGAGCGCGGTGATGGTGATGCAGATGCCGGGCAGGAACGCCAGCCACGGCGCGACGGCCAGCTCGAGCTGCGCATAGGTGAGCATGCGGCCCCACTCGGCGGTCTGCGGCACGTCGCCGCCGAGGCCGAGGTACGACAGCGCGGCCGCCTCGATGACGGCCGTCGCCAGCGACAGCGTGCCCTGCACGATGACCGGTCCGACCGAGTTCGGCAGCACGTGGCTCATCGTGATCTTGCCGCGCCCGAGGCCGAGCGTCTGCGCCGACAGCACGTAGTCGGCGTTGCGCTGCTGGAGCATCGAGGCCCGGAGCAGGCGCGCGAACACCGGTACCTGGGCCACGCCGATGGCGATCATCAGCGAGGCCTGCGTCTGGCCGAGGACCGCCGCCACCGACACCGCGAGCAGCAGCGACGGCACCGACAGGAGGATGTCGACGATGCGCATGACGAGCGTGTCGACCCACCCGCCGAACATGCCGCACAGGAACCCGAGGATCATGCCGCCGATGAGGCCGATCGCCGTCGAGACGACGCCGATGATCAGCGTGGCGCGCGCGCCCCAGATGAGCTTGGACAGCACGTCGCCGCCGAAGCGGTCCAGGCCCAGCGGGAACTCGGGGATCTCGCCCGGCCCGGGGATGTGCGTCGGCGTGATGTACCGCTGGCCGGGAAGCTCGGTCGGACCGTACGGCGCCAGCCAGGGCGCGAGGATCGCGACCAGCACGAGGAGGGCGATGATCGCGCCGCCCACCCACGCGCTGGGGTTGCGGCGCAGGCGCCGGAAGACGTCGCGCCAGAACCCGCCGCCGCCGGTCTTGGCGGCCAGCAGCTCCTTGTCGTCGACGGCGGTGTCGTCGACGGGCCCGCCGCTGGGGGCGGGGGGAAGCATCGCGGATGTCATGAGACCCTCACTCTCGGGTCGATGAAGCTGTACGACACGTCGACCGCCAGGTTGATCAGGGCGTAGCCGATCGCGATGAAGATGATGAACCCCTGCAGCACGGGGTAGTCCCGCGTGAAGATCGCACGCGCCAGGAACGAGCCGATGCCCGGATAGGCGAAGACGGTCTCGGTGAGGACCGCGCCCGAGATCAGCAGGCCCACCTGGAGTCCGATCGTGGTGATGACCGGCAGCATGGCGTTGCGCAGGATGAAGCGGCTGCGGATCGTCGACCGCGAGATGCCCTTGGCCATGCCGGTGCGCACGTAGTCGGAGTTCTGCACCTCGAGCACCGACGCGCGGGTGATGCGCACGATGATCGCGAGCGGGATGGAGGCCAGCGCGATCCCGGGCAGGATCAGGTGCAGGAAGGCGTCCCACGCGGCATCCCACTCACCCGTCAGGATGCCGTCGAGCACGTAGAAGCCGGTGTAGTGCGTCGCGTCGAGCCGCGGATCCTGCCGTCCCTCGGACGGCAGCCAGCCGAGCTGGACGGCGAAGACCCACTTCAGCATGAACGCCAGGAAGAAGACCGGGATGGTGATGCCCAGGAGGCTCGCGCCGACCAGGACGTGGTCGGACGCCCTGCCGTGGCGGCGGGCGGCGAGATAGCCGAGGGGGATGCCGATGCCGACGGCGAGGATGATCGCGAAGACGCTCAGCTCGATCGTCGCGGGGAGGCGGCGCAGGAACTCCTCGATGACCGGCTGGCGCGTCTGCAGCGAGACGCCGAAGTCACCCGACAGGAGCTGGCCGAGCCAGGTGAAGTACTGCACGAGGATCGGCTCGTTGAAGCCGTACTGCTCGTTGATCTGCTCGACGGCCTCAGGCGTCGCCCGCTCGCCCAGCAGGGCGACGGCGGGCCCGCCGGGAAGGGCACGGACCCACAGGAACAGCAGGATCGACAGGCCGAACAGGGTGGGGATCAGCAGGAGCAGTCTGCTCCCGATGGTGCGTAGCACGGATGCTCTCTCCGGGGGACGGGCGGCGCGGGTGCGCCGTCGGGTCGGGCGGGGAAGCCGGAGCGGATGCCGCGGCCCGGGCCGCGGCATCCGCTCTGCCTTCCTTACTCGCTCAGCTCCACCATGTTGTACACCTCGTCCTGCACGGGGCTCGCGGGGTACGAGGTCACGC
>NZ_JBHTZE010000006.1:77412-271584 GCF_042790415.1 Microbacterium sp. NPDC056736 | reverse complement strand
GGCGACGACGAACGGGGTGGGCGCCGGCGCCCACCCCGTTCGTCGTCTGCGTCAGATCAGCCCGCGGTCTCGCGGATCGCCTGGTAGGCCTCGAGGTTCTCACCGGTGAAGTAGCCGTTGAAGAACTCCTCCGCCTGGCTGATGAAGGCGTCCATGTCGACGTCCTCCGTCTCGACCACAGTGAAGTTGTCGTCACCGCGGTACTCGTCGAGGATCTCCTCGGTCGCCTCGTCCACGCAGTCGCGGTTCTCGGGGCGGATCTCGCGGATCGTCTCCTCGAGGAGCGCGGTCTGCTCGTCGCTCATCTTCTCGTAGGTCTTGTCGCTGACGAGGATCCAGTGGATGCCGACGTTGTGGTTGTTCAGGATCGCGGTGTTGAGCACCTCGTCGTAGCTCGACGAGCGGGTCGCCACGATCGGGTTCTCCTGTCCGACGGCGATGCCCTGCTGCAGGGCGGTGTAGACCTCCTCGACCGCCACCGACACCGGGCTCGTCACGCCGAGCGCCTCGGCGTTGGCGAGGAAGATCGGCGAGTTGGGGAACCGGATGGGGACGCCGGCCAGGTCGTCGGGGCTGGTGACCTCGACGTCCTTGGTGGTGAAGGTGCGGTTGCCGAAGAACCAGCCGTCCACGATGTTGACGCCGGTCGCCTCGTGGAAGCCCGTGAACAGGTCCTCCGAGTTCTCGTCGATCCATTGGAACGCGTGGTCGACGTCGTCGAAGGCGTACGCCGCGTCGACCACCCCGATGGGCTCGTAGGTGGCGCTGAGCGCGGACGCGCCCTGCAGATCGATGTCGATGTCGCCGGCCTGCACCTGCGGGAAGCGGTCGGCGTCCGGGCCGAGCTGGCTGGCGGGGTAGAGGTCGACGGTGAAGCCCATGTCTGCCTCCTCCAGTCGCTCCTTGAGCAGCTCGACACCGCAGAAGTAGTTCGGCGTCTGCTCGTTCTGGCTCGTGGCGACCGTGAGCGTGACCGGGCTGTTCTCGGATGTGGCTCCGTCGCCGGTCTCGTCGGGCGCGGCCTCGCCGCCGGCGCAGCCGGTGACGACGAGGGCGGTGGCTGCGAGCACCGACGCGGCGAATCGGCGTCGGCGCGTCGAGCGGGCTGTGCTCATGGGACTCTCCTCTGTTCTGTGCACGTCCTCGTGCAAGGTCTGACGTGACATTCGATGGCCGGAGCGGGACTTCGGGATCGACGCCTTCGCACGGGAGTTCGTCGTCGACCACGATGTCACGTTTCGGCCCGGTGGCAGTGCCGACTCTGACCGACTTCGAACCGTTGGCAAAGCGATGTCCCGTCGAGTGGAACAGGCGGATGCGGCGCTGTCCGCTGCGCTCCTCACCGCTGAATGGAACGCGCCGCGAGCGCCGGTCGCCGGTGTCGTACGCTCGGTCCGCACCCGCCGACGGTCAGCATGCAGGGAGGCCCGGTGACCGAATCCGATCCCGCGATCATCCGGCTCGGCGTGGTCGGCGCCGGCTTCATGGGACGCCAGCACATCGACTTCATCCGGGCGGCGCCCGGGATGGCGCTCACGGCGGTCGCCGATCCGGTGCTGCCGCCGGACGCCTTCGGGTGTGCGGTGCACGAGTCGACCGAGCGGATGCTGGATGCCGGCCAGGTCGACGCGGTGATCATCGCCAACCCGAACGCGCTGCACGTCGACACCGCCCTCGAGTGCCTCGAGGCGGGCGTCGCGGTGCTGCTGGAGAAGCCCGTCGCGGTGGACCACGCCCAGTCGCTGCGGCTGGTCGAGGCCGTCGAGCGCAGGCGCGGCCGACTCCTCGTCGGGCACCACCGGCGCCACCACCCCGCCGTGGCACGTGCCCGCGCGGCGATACGCGACGGCGAGCTCGGCCAGGTCGTCGCGGTCAGCGGACTGTGGTCGGCTCGCAAGGAGGACGCGTACTTCACCGACATGCCGTGGCACAGCCGGCCGGGCGCCGGTGTGCTCCTCATCAACGTGGTGCACGACCTCGACCTGCTGCGGCATCTCTGCGGCGAGGTGGTCGAGATCCAGGCGATGCAGAGCTCGCACGCGCGCGGTCTCGAGGTCGAGGACACGGTGTCGTTGAGCCTCCGGTTCGAGAACGGCGTCGTGGGCAGCTTCCTCGCCTCCGACGCGGGCGTCTCGCCGTGGGGATGGGACCAGGCCACAGAGGAGACCGCGGCGTTCCCCTTCCTGCCCGACGGCGTCGCCTACCGCATCGTCGGCACCCGGGCCGCGCTCTCCGTGCCGAACCTCGCTCGGTACGCGTACGACGCGTCCGTCGAGCCGGACTGGCACTCGCCGCTGTCGCGCACCTACCTGCCCGTCGTGCCGCGCGGATCGTTCCAGCGTCAGCTCGAGCACTTCGCCGACGTCGTCCGCGGCGAGGCGGAGCCCCTCGTCTCGGCCGAGGACGCGTCGCGCACGCTCGCGCTCGTCGAGGCCGCAGCGCTGGCCGCGCGCACGCGGCGCACCGTCGACGTCGCGCGGTTCCGCACCGACGTGGAAGCGGGACGGGAATGACCCGGGCGGGCGCGGGGAAGGGAGCAGTCATGACGCAGCGGGGCGGCGGGCAGTTCGACGCGATCGTCGTCGGCGGCGGGCTCGCGGGAGTGGCGGCGGCGCAGCGCCTCGCCGCGAGCGGCCGGCGCGTCGCCCTCGTCGAGAAGCGCTCCCACCTCGGCGGCAGCACGGCGCTCAGCGGCGGGTGGTTCGCGCTGTCGGGCACGGCGCTCCAGCGACGCGCGGCGGTGGCCGACTCCGACGATCTCTTCCTCTCCGACATGCGCGACACCGGCGGCGGGTTCGCGGACGAGTCGCTGCTGCGCGCGCTCGTCGCCGGCCAGGCGCACGCCGTCGAGGCGATCGACCGCGCCGGCGCGTGGACGGACGAGCTCAAGGTCAGCGCGGGCATGTCCGTCGCGCGGGCGCACCTGGTGCGCGTCCGGGACCTGGCGGCGCATCTCGAGGCCGAAGCCGCCGCCGCCGGAGCGGTGATCCTTCCCGGCCGCGCCGCCGAACGCCTCATCGTGGAGGGTTCCCGGGTCGTCGGCATCGAGTCGGCCGGCGAGGTGCTCCCGGCCCCCGCGGGCGTCGTTCTCGCGAGCGGGGGCTTCTCGCGCAGCCGCGAGCTGCTGGACCTCTTCGTCCCCGCCCAGGCCGCCGCCATGCCGTACGGCGGCGTCGGCAACACCGGCGACGGGCTGCGCATGGCATGGCTGCTGGGGGCCGGCCTCGCCGACATCGGCCATGTCTCGGGCACCTATGGGCAGCACGCCGAGGCGACTGACGACGAGCATGAGCTCCTCACCGCCAACTACCTCGGCGCCATCCTCGTGAACGCGCTCGGGGAGCGCTTCGCCGACGAGTCCGAGTCGTACAAGGTGCTCGGCGCCGCGGTGCTGAGCCAGCCCGGCCGCACCGCCTTCCAGATCTTCGACGCCGTCGTGCGGGCGCGCTCGCGGCCCGGCGTGCCTCTGTCCGACATGGAGCGCCTCGAGGAGCTGGGACACCTCGTGAGCGCCCCGACGATCCCGGACCTGGCGGCCGGGCTCGGCATCCCGCCGCGCAGCCTGGAGCGCACCGTCTCGGAATACAACCGTGCCGTGTCGGCGTCCGGTGGCGACCCCTTCGGCCGCACGGGCCTGGTCAACGGCGTGGGGGCCCTCACCCCGCTCGATTCGCCGCCGTTCTACGCGTACGCCGCCGTGACGGCCATGACCTCGACCTTCGGCGGGCTGCGCGTCGCGCCCGATGCCGGCGTGCTGCGCGTGGACGGCACCCGCATCGACGGCCTCTACGCCGCCGGCGAGGTCGCCGGCGGATTCCACGGCGCTTCGTACATGACCGGCACCGCGCTCACCAAGGCGCTCGTCTTCGGCGTCACCGCCGCCGACTCGATCGCGGCCGCGTGATCGAGGCGCTCAGCCGTCGTCGCCGGCGCGGGCGGTGAGTCGGCCGGCGGCCCGGATGGCCAGCTCGTACCCGTAGACGCCCGCTCCGGCGATGACGACCCGGGCCACGGTCGAGATCAGGGAGCGCTGGTGGACGGCGTCGCGGGCGTGGATGTTCGTGATGTGCACCTCGATGACCGGCGTCGTCAGCATGTGGAGCGCATCCAGCAGCGGCACCGAGTTGAAGCTGAAACCTGCCGGGTTGATCACGACGACCGCCTGCTGACGGAACGCCTCGTGCACCCACTCGACGAGTTGGTGCTCGGCGTTGGTCTGCGCGAAGAGCAGCTCGAAGCCGAGCTCGGCGGCGACACGTTCGCAGTCGGCCCGCACATCCTCGAGCGTGGCGGTCCCGTACAGCTCCGGCTCCCGCATGCCGAGCATGTTGAGGTTGGAGCCGTTGAGCACGAAGAGCCTGTTCGTCATGCTTCTTCCTCTCTGCGGCGGCATCCTGCCCGAAGGGTCCCACGGATCGGCTTCGTGAGACCCGCCGGCCAGGATCACCGAGCTACATCAGGCCGAGCAGTGTCGGCAGGAACGTGACGATCACCGGGAACACCGTCAGCAGCAGCAGCACGGCTCCCAGCGGGATCAGGAACGGCAGGATGCCCCGGAACAGCTCGCCCATCGGCCTTCGGGTGATGGAGCCGACGACGAACAGCACTGCGCCGACCGGTGGTGTCAGCGATCCGATCATCAGGTTGAGGATCATGATGACGCCGAGCTGCACCGGGTCGATCCCGAACTGCCCGATGATCGGCATGAGGATCGGCACGAGCACGAGGATCACCGGCGGCGCCTCGAGCGGGATGCCGAGCAGGATGAGCAGGACGTTGAGCATCAGCAGGAACAGGAGCGGGTTGTCGGTGAGCCCGGTGAGCCATTCACCCAGCGCCCGCGAAACCTGCTCACGTGCGAGCACCTGCCCCATGAGGTTCGACGCGCCGAGGATCAGCAGGATGCCGCCCGAGATGACGACCGTCTCCTTCGCGGCCCTCCAGAACACCTGCAGGGTGAGCGTGCGGTAGATCAGACCCAGCAGGAGCATGTAGACCGCCGCGATGCCCGCGCTCTCGGTGGGGGTGAACCATCCGCTGAAGATGCCGCCGAGGATGATGACCGGAAGCAGCGCGGGACCGATCACCCGCACGGAGGCCTTCGCCAGCATCGAGCCGTCGAAAGGCCGGGCCACGGCCACCTTCGGGTGGCGCTTGACCCAGATGAAGATGTACAGCGCGAGGCCGAGCGCCATGAGCATGGCGGGGATGATGGAGCCCGCGAACAGTGCGCCGGTCGAGATCGACGCCGTCGCGGCGAAGAGCACGGCGGGGATGCTCGGCGGCATGACGGTGCTCATGAGCGATCCCGAGGCCGTCAGGCCCGCGGAGAACCCGTAGGGGTATCCGGCCTTGAGCATCTGCGGGATCTGCACCTTGCTCGTGGAGGCGGCGTCGGCCAGGGCGGAGCCGCTGATCCATGAGAACCCGATCGCGGTGCCGAGGTTGACGTAGGCGAGGTTGCCGGGCAGCCGCGGCAGCAGGGCGCGGGCGAGGTCGTACAGCCGCGTCGCGATGCCGAGGTGGTTGGCGATGGTGCCGACGAAGATGAAGAGCGGGACGGCCAGCAGGGGGAAGCTGTTGATGCCGTTCACGACCGAGGTGATCGCATATCCCGCCGACAGGCCGTGGCTGTAGAAGTACAGCATGCTCGCCGCGATCATCGAGAACGCGACGGGCACCCGCAGCAGCAGGAGGACGACGAACAGCAGGATGTAGAGCCAGAGATCCAATTCGTCAGCCTTCCATCTCGCCGATGTCGAGCTTGCGCTCGGGGCGGTTCGCGTACGGGATCTTGAACGCGGAGTGGATCGCCGCCGAGACGAAGCCGACGAGCGCGAAGACGTACAGCACGCCGATCGGCACGTGCATCGCGGCGCTGAGCCGGCCCCATTCGACGTCGATCTTCACCCAGGCTTCGTAGGCGAGGACGAGGCACGTGGCCACCATGATCACCGCGGAGATCACGCGCAGCGCGACGAAGAGCTTCGTGCCGGCGAGCAGCTCGTCGAAGATCTCGAGCACGATGTGGCCGTTGCGTCCCACGAGGTAGCCGGTCGTGATGAAGGTCAGCGCGATCATCGACAGCAGCGCGACCTCACCGGCACCGACCCAGCTGATCGAGGGGAAGTAGCGGCCGAGCACCTGGTACATCACGCCGAAGACGATGAGAGCGAACAGGACGACGCCGATCGTGATCTCGATCGTCGACAGGATCCGGATGAACATCGGGTCCGCCGGCACGCCCTGGTTGAGCTTGGGGCTGGTGTAGTACGTGTTGGTGTGGGGGTAGATCGAGTCCCCGACCCCCGGCTCCGCCGGGCGGGGCGCGGACCGGTCGGGGTCGGGTGCCGGGCCCTGGTCGGGCTCCTCCCCGGGCTTGTCTGTCATGGCGTCACCGCCACGGTCTGCTGGTGCATTGCCAACCTCTCTGTCGATGCGGGGCGAAACGGGGTCGAACGTGCACCGCCCCTGCGACTCTGGCCGCCGCGCGCCTGCCTGCAAAGACGAGTTTCGCCGAATGGGACACGGGCCGCACACGCCGGTCCGCCCCCGTCGCGGGCGACGGGGGCGGACCGGTGCGAGGTGAGGAGCGGACTATTTGACGACGGTCACCGCGGCCGTCGAGGTCAGCTGCTCCTGAACCCCCTGGGGGTTCAGGGCGTTGACCCTCACGGTGAGGCTCGCCTCCCCGGTCGGCACGTTGTTGTCGACCTCAGTCGCGTCGAACTGGAGGATGATCCGGTTCTTGTTGGCCGTCACCTTCGAGGCGTCCACCGGCGTGGATGAGAGCGGCGTCACGAGCACCGCGCCACTGTCATAGGTGTACCCGGCGGGCAGGTCGAACTGCGCCGTGACCTTGCCGTTCACACCGGTGAACAGCCCGGTGCCCGACCCCAGCTGCAGCGTGCCCGGAGTGAAGGTGAGGGCGCCCGGCTGGTCCTGCGGAGCCAGGTAGACCTCGATCTTGCCTGTCGGCCGCGGGTCGGTGCAGTCGTTGAAGAAGTACTCGCCGGCACGCGTGAACGTGTGCTGGTACGTCTCTCCCGGCTGCAGCTTGACGTTGAACTCGCCCTCGAAGAACTGCGTGGCGCAGTGCGGTTTCAGGTTGGGGAAGTTCGGGAACGTCTCGGCCCCCGGGTTGCGGAACGTCACCGTCGTGCCGACCGGCACCCGCAGGTTGGTCGGCTGCATGCCGGCCTGCGCCACGCTGTCGCGTGCCGCCGCCGTGTCGGCGGTTCGGCTGGACCGCGCGAGCAGCACGGTGTTGTTCACCGTGGCGCCCTCCACGGCCGCGCCGCTCACCGGGCGACGGATCGACAGCGGTGCGGTCATCGGCCCCTCCTGGCTGCCCGACTCGGTGGTGTAGCGACCGCCGAGCTTGAACGACCACAGCGAGTCGCCCTGGGTGACCGAGTTGCCGTACGGGTTCGTCGACCCGGCCGCGAAGACCGCGACGTACTGCTCGCCGTCGACCTCGTAGGTGACGGGCGCCGCCGCGATGCCGGAGCCGGTCTGGAACTCCCAGAGCACCTCGCCCGACCCGGCGTCCATGGCCAGCACGCGTCCGTCGATCTGGCCGACGAAGAGCAGATCGGATGCCGTGGTCATCGGTCCCTGGCCGTGCGACATGTCCGTGCCGAGGTGGTTCTGCCACGCGACCTCGCCGGTGGACGCGTCGTAGGCGAGGATGCCGCCGGTCTGGTACTGGCCGATCGCGCGCTGGCCGTTGGCCGCTGCGCCGTTCCAGTGCGCCACCGGGTTGGTGCCGTACGGGAAGTACACGAGGTTCGTGCTGTGGCTGTACGAGTTGTTCGACCAGTCGCCGCCGCCGTTCTGGCTCGTCGTCGACAGGATCGGCACGTCCCACTGCGGGTCGTACATGCAGCCCTCGCGGTGACCGACGTGGCCCTCCGGGTACGACAGGTACGGCTCGTCGACCGCGACGTAGCTGTCGGGGTTGAAGACGAGGTTGCCCTCGGCGTCCGGCTGGTAGCCGTTGTAGTTCGGCACCGCACGCCACGGGTCGCCCGGGATGTTGTCGGGGTCGAGCTTCTGCCACACGAGGCACTCGGGCAGCAGGCGGTGCTCCGGGAACGGCTGCGTTTCGGAGTGCAGCTGCCGCGAGTCGGTGATCATCTCCTTCTCGGTGACGGGGAGCGCCGGCTGGCCGTTCGTGCGGTCGAGCACGAACTGGTGACCCGACTTGCTGCCGTAGAACACGACCTTGCGCTCCGCGCCGTCGATCTCGATGTCGGCGAGGGTCGGCGGATGCACGTTGTCCATGTCCCACACGTCGTGGTGGATCGACTGGTAGTGCCACTTGTAGGCGCCGGTCGAGGCATCCACCGCCACCATGGTGGTCGAGAACAGGTTGTCGCCGGGGCGGAGCGACCCGTTCTGCGAGGACGTGCAGCTGCGGGCGTTGCCGAACGTCATGTAGTAGAAGTTCAGCTCGGGGTCGACGGCGCCCTGGATCCACGACGTCGCGCCGCCTTCCTCGGCGCAGTCCGTGCCGTCGGGAAGGACCGGGCCCCACGTCTCGGAGGCGTCGAAGGTGACGCCGTCCACGCCGGTGAACTGCTCGCCGCGCTTGGGGCCGCCGAAGAAGTGCCACAGGTACGAGCCGTCGCTCGAGTCCAGCGCCACGACCGCACCCCGGTCGCCGTCGGCGGCGTGGGCGTAGACGATTCCGTCGTAGTACACGGTCGCGACCTTGCCGACGCGCCCGAGGTCCTCGCCGTTCGCGCCGGTGGGCTGCACAGCCCAGACTTCGGCGCCGGTCTCCTGGTCCAGGGCCACGACGCGATTGCCGCCCGCGAGCGTGAAGATCAGGCCGTCGCCGGCCGACACGCCGCGGCGGGTGCCCGACAGCCCGTAGACGGTGTTCTCCCACTTCCAGACGGGATCGCCCGTCACGCCGTCGACCGCGATGACGCCGCCGCTCGGGGTGTCGAGGTAGAGGACGCCGTCCACGACGATGGGGGTCGTCTGCTGGCCCGTGTCGTCGCTCGCGGGCGCGACCGCCGACACGTGCGTGCGCCACGCCGGCGCCAGATCCTTCAGGTTCTGCTTCGTGATCTGCGTCAGGCCGGAGTAGTGCTGATTGCCGAGGTTCCCCCCCACCGTCGGCATGTCGGCGCCCGTCGGGTCGACGCCGGTCAGTCCCGCAGGGGGGACAGGCTCGGCGGGCCTCACCAGTCCGTAGGCGGGTGAGGCGGCGACGGCGAGCGCCAGCGCCAGCGCTCCGATCCCCGCAGCTCCCAACCTCGTGGTCAGTCGTTTGCGCATCCCTTGCTCCTTGATCGTCTTCGATCCGGCCCCGGGCGGGCTCGCGCCCGCCCGGGGCCATCGTGGGGAATGCCGTCCGGACTCCCGATCCGAGGGATCGGTCGAACGGTCGGCGCTCGGACGCTAACCCCGGGCACACGGCGGGACAACCCTGCGGCCCATCGAGTGGCACAACCTCTCGTGGCGGGGTGGCCCGGTGACCGGAGTGCCGTGGGCTTACTGCCCAGTGGGACACCCTTTGTCGGCGGTGACCGGGCGTGCATAGCATGCGGCAGTCGGCACCCCACGCCCATGGACGGAGTTGTCATGGCTGCTTCAGCACCCAAATCCCTGTCGCCGGAACAGGAGCAGGAACTCGACGAGGTCTTCGCGCGCGCGCGTGCGGCTCTCGCCGTCATCGAGACCTACGACCAGGCGCGCGTCGACCGCCTGATCCAGGCCGTCGCGTGGGCGGTGGCCAACCGCTCCACCTTTCACCGGCTCGTCGGGATGGGCATCGAGGAGTCGGGACTCGGCGATTTCGACAGCCGCATGAACAAGCGCATGAAGATCCGCGGCGTGCTCCGCGACGCGCTGCGCAGCCCCTCGGTCGGCGTGATCGAGGAGGACGCCGAGAAGGGCCTCGTCAAGTACGGCAAGCCGGTCGGCATCATCGGCTGCATCGTGCCGACCACGAATCCCGACCTGACCCCGGCGGGCAACGCGATCTACGCGATCAAGGCGCGCGACGTCGTCGTGTTCTCGCCGCACCCCCGTTCGAAGCACACGACGTTCGAGACCGTGCGGCTCATGCGGGAGGCCCTCGAGGCGGAGGGCGCCCCCGCCGACATCCTGCAGTGCATCACCCTGCCGAGCCTCGCCGCATCCCAGGAGATCATGGCGCGCTCCGACCTCGTGATCGCCACCGGTGGTCAGGGGCTCGTGCGCGCCGCGTACAGTTCCGGGACCCCGGCGTACGGGGTCGGCGCGGGAAACGCCACGGAGTTCGTCGACGAGACGGCCGACATCGGCGAGACCGCCCGCAACTGCATGATCTCCAAGACCTCGGACTTCGGCTCAGGGTGCTCGGCGGACGGCAACGTGCTGGTGCCGGCGTCGCGCTACCGCGAGATGCTCGAGGCCCTGCAGGCCGAAGGGGGGTATCTGGCGTCCACCGACGAGCGGTCGGCGCTGCAGCGCGTGATGTGGGACGACGAAGGGCATCGGCTGCCCGACACGGTGGCCATCTCGCCCCAGGCGCTCGCGAAGGCGGCGGGCTTCCACATCCCCGCGGAGTCCCGGTTCATCCTCGTCGAGGGCGACGGCATCGCCGAGGACCGCCAGTTCTGCAAGGAGAAGCTCACGACGCTGATGGCGGTGCACCCGTACGACGGCACCTTCGAGGACGGCGTCGAGGTCGCCAAGCGGCTGTACGACATCGGCGGCAAGGGGCACTCGTGCGGCATCGCGTCGACCGACGACGCGCACATCGACTACTTCGCGCAGCACATGCCGGTCTCGCGGATCATGGTGCGACAGCCCAACTCGAAGGCGAACGCGGGGGCCTTCACGAACGGGATGCCGATGACCTCGTCGATGGGCTGCGGCACCTGGGGCGGGAACATCACCTCCGAGAACGTCTCGCTGCGGCACTACCTGAACACGACATGGGTCTCGCGCGTCATCGCCGAGGACCGCCCCTCGGACGAGGAGCTGTTCGGCGACTTCTACGACGCCGCGCTGGAGTCGGCGGCGGCGGCGGCGACGGCGGTGACCCGGTGACGGCCGCGGCGGCCGCGGCACGTGCGAGACCAGCGACGGCCGCGACGGAGAGGGCGCAGCGATGAGCGGCGAGTCGGCCGAAGACCTCGTCGCGCAGGCGCGGCAGTGGTGGAGCACCGACATCATCGACGTCCAGCCCGGTGAGATCGCCCTGCGCGGCTACCCGATCCAGGAGCTCCTGGGACGGGTCGGCTTCGTCGAGACGATCTGGCTCATGCTGCGGGGCGAGCTGCCGTCCCCCGCGGAGGCGGCCCTCTTCGAGGCCGCCCTCGTCGCCTCCGTCGACCACGGCCCGCAAGCGCCGTCGATCGCGATCGCCCGCATGGCCACCACGTGCGGCGTGCCGGTCAACGCCGCGATGGCCTCGGCGATCAACGTGCTCGGCGACGTGCACGGCGGTCCGGGCCAGCAGTGCATGGAGGTGTACCTCGCGATCGACGAGGAGCTGCAGCGGACGGGTGATGTCGAGCAGGCCACGCGGCTCGTGCTGCAGCGGCAGCGCGAGGCCGGCGTGACCTACGTCCCCGGCTTCGGCCACCGCTTCCATCCGCTCGACCCGCGCACGCCGCGTTTGCTGTCCCTCGTCGACGCCGCGGCGGCCGACGGGGTCATCGACGGGCGCTTCGCCGCCATCGGCCGTGCCGTGGAGGACGCCATCAGCGCCGGCCGGCCCCGGCGCATCCCCATGAACGTCGACGGCGTGACAGCCGTCATCTACTGCGAGCTGAGATTCACTCCCGAGCTCGGGCGCGGGGTGTTCATCCTGGCGCGCTCGGTGGGGATCCTGGCGCACGCCGCCGAGCAGATGACGCAGGGCGGGCGGATCAAGGGACCGCTGCCCAAGTCGATCGGCTACACGTACACGGGACCGGCTCACAGGTCCGTCCCGCTCGACCTCGATGAGAGAGGAACACCCCGATGAAGGACCTGGTGTCCAACCAGATCGTCCGCTACCTGGAGGCCCGCGACGTCGCGCACGTCTTCGGGCTCTGCGGCCACACCAACATCGCCCTGCTGGCGGCGCTGGAGAAGAGCGAGAGCATCTCGTTCGTGAATGTGCGCCACGAGCAGATCGCCTCGCACGCCGCGGACGGGTACGCCCGGGTGACCAAGCGGGCCGGTGTCGTGCTGACGCACCTCGGGCCGGGACTGACCAACGCGGCGACCGGCGTCGCCAACGCCGCGCTGGACTCGATCCCGCTGGTCGTGATCGCGGGGGACGTGCCGACGCACTACTTCGGCAAGCATCCCCACCAGGAGATCAACCTCCACGCCGATGCCGCCCAGTACGAGATCTACCGCCCGTTCGTCAAGCGCGCCTGGCGTGTGGACCAGCCCCACCTCGTCGCCGAGGTGCTCGACAAGGCCTTCACCCTCGCCGAGAGCGGGCGCCCGGGGCCGGTCCTCGTCGATGTGCCGATGGACGTCTTCTCCGCGGAGGTCGACGTCGCCCTGTTCGACAGGGTGATGGGAAACACCCGCTCGCTCGCGCGGCCGTCCCTGGACGAGAGGGTCGCCCAGCAGATCGTCCGGAATCTGCTGGATGCCTCGCACCCGGTGCTCTACGTCGGCGGCGGCGTCGTGGCCGCCGACGCTGCGGCCGAGCTCGCCGAGTTCGCCGAACTGCTCTCACTGCCAGTCGCGCACAGCCTGATGGGCAAGGGCGCCGTGCCGGACGACAACCCGCTCGTGCTCGGCATGACGGGCTTCTGGGGCACCGCGTTCACCAACGAGGCGACGCGCACGGCCGACTGGATCCTCGCCCTGGGCACCCGGTTCGCGGAGGCCGACTCGAGCTCGTGGTACGCGGAGTACACGTTCGACATCCCCGGGACCAAGCTCATGCAGGTCGACATCGACCCGGCCGAGCTCGGCCGCAACTACCCTCTCGAGGTCGGCGCGCTCGCCGACCTGAAAGCCGCGCTCACCGTGCTGATCCGGGTCGCGCGCCGAATGGCGCCGGACGGAGTCGACCGTGGCGAGCTCCGCGCGCAGATCGCCGCGAACCGGGCGACCGTGAAGCTGCAGAACGCGGACGCCCAGGTCTCCGACGCGTGGCCGATGCGGCCCGAGCGGATCCTCGCCGAGACCCGGGAGGTGCTCCCTGCTGACGCGATCATCACGACGGATGTCGGGTGGAACAAGAACGGCGTCGGCCAGCAGTTCGACATCCTGACGCCCGGCACGTTCCTCACCCCCGGCGGATTCGCGACGATGGGCTTCGGTGCGCCGGCTGCCGTCGGTGCGAAGATCGCCCACCCCGACCGCGTGGTCGTATCGCTCGTGGGCGACGGCGGGTTCGGACAGAACCCGGCGGTCCTGGCCACGGCGCGCGAGGAGAACGTGCCCGTGGTGTGGGTCGTGATGAACAACAACGCGTTCGGCACGATCGCCGGGCTGGAGAAGGCCGCGTTCGACACCACGTACGGCACGGTGTTCGGAAGCGCGGACGACCCGATGTACACCGACTTCGCCGCGATCGCGGAGGCGTACGGCGTCACCGGCATCAAGGTCGACGCCGCAGCGGAGTTCAAGCCCGCGCTCGAACGTGCGGTCGCGCTCGGGCGCCCGGTCGTCATCGACGTGTCGATGGTGAACGTCCCGACTCCGACGACGGGGCACTGGAACATCCTCGACATCTACTCGCCCGACCGGGCGATCGAGCACGTCGCGACCCACTGACCCGTCGCCCCCGCGGGCGCACAGAATGCGAGGCGGACCCCGAGATGGAGACGGCGCAGGGTGTGCTGGACGTCTCGATCTCGAGCGTGTGCCTGTCGGGCACGCTCGAGGACAAGCTTCGCGCCGCCGCCGCGGCCGGGTTCTCGGGCGTGGAGATGCTCGAGTACGACCTCATCATGTCGCCGTGGTCTCCCGGGCGTCTCGCCCGGGAGGCCGCCGGCCTCGGCCTGTCGATCGACGTCTACCAGCCTTTCCACGTCGAGACCGTGTCGCCGGACCTCTTCGGCGGCGCCCTGCGCCGTGCCGAGCGCAAGTTCGACCTGTTGTCCGACCTCGGTGCGCGCGTCCTCGTGTGCTGCTCGTCGCGGACCGAGAACGGTGTCGACGACGACGGCCTGACGGCGGCGCAGCTGCACGCCCTGGCCGAGCGGGCCGCGCGCAGCGGCATCCGGCTCGCGTACGAGGCCGTGCCCTGGGGGCGCGTGCGCACACACGCGGAGGCGTGGCGTCTGATCGAGCAGATCGATCACCCGGCTCTCGGCCTCTGCCTCGACAGCTTCCACGTGCTGTCGGCCGAGAACGATGCGAGCGCCGTCTCGCGGGTGGCCGCCGAGAAGATCTTCCACGTGCAGCTCGCCGACGCCCCGCGTGTGGACATGGACGTGCGGGAGTGGAGCCTTCACTACCGGATGTTCCCAGGCCAGGGTGCGCTCGACGTCGCCGGCTTCCTCGCACGCGTGCTCGCGACGGGCTACCGCGGCCCCATCGCGCTCGAGGTCTTCAACGACGTCTATCAGCAGGAGGATCCCCGGCACGCCGCCGTCGACGCCATGCGCTCGCTGCGCGCGCTCGCCGAGACCGTGACGGCGCGCGGATCCGGCGATGCGCCGGCGCCGCTGAGCGGCGAGCAGCTCCCGCCGGCGCCGCGGCTCGAGGGCTTCGCGTTCGCCGAGCTGGCGGTCGACGAGGTCTCGGGGCCGCTCCTCTCGCGGGCCCTCGCCCGTCTCGGCTTCGCGCACGTCGGGCAGCATCGCTCCAAGCCGGTGCAGCTGTGGCAGCAGGGCGACGCCCGCGTGCTCCTCAACTCGGCCCCGGAGCGATCTATCGATCCCGCGACCTCGGCGATCTGCGCGCTGGGCGTGCAGACCGCCGACGCCTCGGCATCGATGCGGCGCGCCCAGAGCCTGCTGGCTCCGAAGCTCGCCCGCCGGCGGGCACCGGGCGAGACCGACCTCGCCGCCGTGGCGACGCCGGACGGCACCGCCCTGTTCTTCTGCGACGCCGACGGACGCCCCGGCTGGATGGACGACTTCGCCGCCACCGGCGCCGAGGCCGGCTCGTCGGCGCTGCTGACCCGGATCGACCATGTCGCGGTCACCGAGTCGATCGACGACTTCGACCAGTCCGCGCTCTTCTTCCACTCGGTGCTCGGCCTCGTCCCGCGCGAGCTGACGGAGGTGACCGCGCCCTTCGGCCTGATCCGCACGTGGTCGGCCAGCGGCTCCGACGGCTGCGTGCGGATCGCGCTCAGCACCAACCCGCTGCGGCGCGGGGACTGGTCGCCGGGGGTGTCGAGCCCGCAGCTGGTGGCGTTCGCCACCGACGATGCCATCGCTTGTGCGCGAGCGCTCCGTGAGCGGGGAGCGCCCGTCCTCGAGATCCCCGCCAACTACTACGACGATCTCGAGGCGCGTGTCGCTCTCCCCGGCGACATCCTCGCCGCGCTCCGTGAGAACTCGATCCTCTACGACCGCGACGAGCGCGGAGAGTTCCTCCACTTCTTCACCGAGATGCTCGGCTCGCGGGTGTTCTTCGAAGTCGTGCAGCGGATCGACGGGTATGACGGCTTCGGCGACGCCCGCAGCGTCCCCCTGCGCATGGCCGCACACCGCCGGCAGCGCATGCGCACGCTGGCGAGCGACCCGGCCGAGGCGCCCGTGGCGCACCGGCACGACTACTCGCTCGCTCATCTCACGGCGCTGAGCCTGTCTCCGCCGGAATTGGTGGATGCCGCGGCCGCAGGCGGCTACCGCTACGTCGGCCTGCGCATGACGCGGGTCACCCCGCAGGAGCCGCACTACCCGCTGGCGTACGACCCGGCGCTGATGCGCGCGACGAAGACGCACCTGGCCGCGACCGGCGTCGAGGTACTCGACATCGAGCTCGCGCGCATCACGTCCGGCGACAGTCCGCGCGACTACCTGCGGTTCCTCGAGGCCGGGGCCGAGCTCGGCGCCCGCCACGTCATCGCGCAGCTGCCGGACTCGGACTTCGCCCGCAAGACCGACCGGTTCGCGGAGCTGTGCGAGCTGGCCAGACCGCTGGGGCTGACGATCGACCTGGAGTTCCCGTCCTGGACCGAGACGCCCGACCTGAGCGAGGCCACGCGCGTGCTCCGCGCGGCGGATCAGCCCAATGCGGGACTTCTCGTCGACCTGCTGCACTTCGCCCGGTCGCGATCCAGCGTGGAGGAGCTGCGCGGGCTGCCGCGCGAATGGTTCCACTACGTGCACGTGTGCGATGCGCCGGGTGAGATCCCCGACGCGACGGCGGAGCTGATCCACACCGCGCGCTTCGAGCGGCTCTTCCCCGGGGAGGGCGGGATCGACATGCTGGGCATCCTCGCCGCCCTGCCGTCGGGTCTTCCGTTCGCGCTCGAGATCCCACGGGCCATGCTCGTGGCCCAGGTGGGCGGGAAGGAGCACGCCCGGCTCGCCATGGCCGCAGCCCGCCGCCACCTCGACACCGCGGACATCGCGTCACGGTGAGCAGCGCAGCCGGCGCCGGACGGGGATGGACCGCAGGCATCCGGTGCGCAAGAGTGGGCATCGTGTTCGCCTTCGCTGACGAGGCCGCCGACGTCGCCGGCATCCTCGACGACCTGGTGGTGGCCGGTGCCGATGCGGAGCTCCTGGCCCGCGTCCGCCGGCACCTGCCGCGCCTCCACGGACTTTTCGGGCGTCTCTACGGCGACCGCCCGGACGCGTTCGACAGGCTGCGGTCGGTGGTGGCGCTCGCCGCGGAGTCGTGGCATGCCCGGCCGGAGTCGCTCAAGCAGCTGGATCGAGAGCGGGAGAGGCATCCGGACTGGTTCCAGTCGCAGCGCATGCTGGGCGGCGTCTGCTACGTCGACCGGTACGCCGGCGGACTCGCCGGCATCCGCGACCGCATCCCGTACTTCCGTGAACTGGGCCTGACCTATCTGCACCTGATGCCGCTCTTCGAGAGTCCGGAGGGCAACAGCGACGGCGGCTATGCGGTCTCCAGCTACCGGCGGGTGAACCCCAGGCTCGGCACGATGGCCGAGCTGTCCGACCTCGCAGCCGAGCTGCGGCAGGCCGGCATCTCGCTCGTCGTCGACTTCATCTTCAACCACACCAGCAATGAGCACGAGTGGGCCCGCAAGGCGGTCGCGGGAGTGGCCGGCTACGAGGACTTCTACCTGATCTATCCCGACCGCACCATGCCGGACGCGTACGAGCGGACCACCCGCGAGATCTTCCCCGACGATCATCACGGCTCGTTCGTGCAGCTGCCGGACGGGCGCTGGATCTGGGCCACCTTCTACTCGTTCCAGTGGGACCTGAACTACGCGAATCCCGCCGTCTTCGAGGCCATGGCCGGGGAGATGCTGTTCCTCGCGAACCAGGGTGTGGAGGTGCTGCGCATGGACGCCGTCGCCTTCATCTGGAAGCGGCTCGGCACCGCGTGCGAGTCGCTGCCCGAGGCCCACCTGCTGCTGCAGGCGTTCAACGCCGTGCTGCGCATGGCCGCGCCGAGCCTGCTGTTCAAGTCCGAGGCCATCGTGCATCCCGACGAGGTGGCGGAGTACATCTCGCCCGACGAGTGTCAGCTCTCGTATAACCCGCTCCAGATGGCCCTCACCTGGGAGGCGCTCGCGACACGGGACGGGCGGATGCTGCAACAGGCGCTCGAACGTCGCCATGCGCTGCCCGAGGGCACGGCGTGGGTGAACTACGTGCGCAGTCACGACGACATCGGCTGGACGTTCGCCGACGAGGATGCCGCGGAACTCGGCATCTACGGCTACCCGCACCGCAGGTTCCTGAACGACTTCTACGTGGGACGGGTCGCCGGGTCGTTCGCCCGCGGCGTGCCGTTCCAGGAGAACCCGCGCACCGGGGACGCGCGCGTCACCGGAACCACTGCTTCGCTGGCGGGGATCGAGGCGGGCGACGACGGCGGCGAGGACCGGGTGATCCTCGCCCACGCGCTCGCACTCTCCACCGGCGGCATCCCGCTCCTGTACCTCGGCGACGAGGTGGCGCAGCTGAACGACTACTCCTACGAGAACGACCCCGCGCAAGCCGGGGACAGTCGGTGGGTGCATCGCCCGCATCGGCCCGAGCATGCCTACGCCCACAGAACCGACCCCACCACCGCCGCCGGCCGCGTCTTCTCGCGTCTGACGACGCTGATCGCGTCACGGCGCGACGCCCCCGAACTCGCCGGCAACGACCTCTGGCCGTTCGACGCTCACGACGACCACGTGGTCGGCTTCCTCCGCCCCGGCCCGAGCTCCGCGATCCTGGTGCTGGCCAACGTCGGCGATCACCCGGTGGAGGTCGACGCGCTCACGCTGTCGGGGATGGAGCCTGACGCCGAGGACCTCGTGCTCGGACGACCGGTGTCACTGCGGGAGGGGCTCCTGCTCGCCGCTCACCAGGTGGCCTGGCACCGCGTCCGGCTGCGCTGACGCGGAACCCCCGGGTGCATCCATCCGGGCGCTTCGGCCGGAATACTCCTTCGAGGCCGGCGCAGGCCTCGGGCCCGGACGGCTGGAGGGGATCGCGATGAGAGCACCCACGGAGGCATTCACCTACCGCTACACCCACTACGGCGACGCCGAGGTGCTCAAGCGCCACCGGTATCCGCTGCCTTCCCCGGGCCCCGGCGAGGTGCTCGTCGAGGTGATATCCACGTCGATCAACCACATGGACGCGTTCCTGCGCAACGGCAAGGAGGACACGTGGCACGACGATCCGTGGCCGCGTGCGTCCGGCTGCGACTTCGCGGGGATCGTCCGCGGAGCAGGTCCCGGGGTGACCGCGTTCCGCGCGGCGGCCGAGGTCGTCGGGCACACCCGCACGGGGGCGCACGGCAGCCACATCGTCGTTCCCGCCGCCCAGCTCGTGCGGAAACCCAGGAACCTCGAGTGGGAAGTGGCCGGGGGCCTCTTCCTCGCCGGGGCGACAGCGCTCGACACCCTCGACGATCTTCGGATCGACAGCTCCGACACCGTCGTGATCTCCGCCGCCGCAGGCGGTGTGGGCAGTATCCAGGCGCAGCTGGCGAAGCACCGTGGCGCTCGCGTCATCGGCACCTGCGGTGCGCGCAACTTCGACTATCTGCGCCAGCTCGGCATCACGCCCGTGAGCTACGACGACGGCATGGCCGAACGGATCCAGCGCGTCGCCGGGGGACCGGTCACGGCGTACATCGACAACTACGGCAAGGACGGCCGCGCGGTCGCCGACGCGCTCGGCGTGCCCGACGAGCGGTACCGCTCGAGCGCGGACAGGCGCGAGGTCGAGCTCCGCCTGCTGCGGGACGATCCGGAGTCGACGGCGCATGCGACCCAGGTGCTGCAGCGCGTCGTCGATCTCGCCGCGGCCGGGGCGTTCCGCCTGCTCGTGTCGGGGCTGTACCCGATCGACGACATCGTCGACGCTTTCGAAGACCTGGCGAAGCTCCACGCGAGGGGGAAGATCGTGCTGGCCACCCGTCCGGTGACGAGGGTCCGCTCCTTGCGCGCACGAGAGATCTTCGAGCGCATGCCCTGACCGGCGCATCCAGACGGGAACGGATGCCGCGGACTCGCGGCCGCGGCATCCGTACCGTCGTCGACGGTCCCACCCGTATCACCCCCGCCCGGGCGCACCTCGTAGGAGTCGGGCAGCAGAACTGCGGGCGAGGGCGCCCCCTGGCGGCTGTGGCACGCTGCCGTTCCATGCGACCTTGATCTACGACGCACCGGTCGATGACCCCGAGCTCTTCACCATCCAGGTCGCGCAGAGCAACGCCGCCGCGCTCACGGCGGAGTCACCCGACGCCTTCGCGATCACGCCCACCTCGCCGTCGGTGATGTTCCTCAACGCGGGGACGGCGCGACCCGAGGGCGGCTTCGCCCTCACCTGGACGTGGGACGTGACACCGCTGATCGCCGGCGAGCAGAAGCTCAACGTGCAGATCATCCCGCAGGCGTTCGTCAACGGCGTCCGGCAGGAGCTGAGCGACGTCAACGCCCCCGTCGCCGTCACGGTGCAGGTCCATCCGGCGCAGGTGGACTTCGAGGAGGTGGTGTCATCGGTCGCTGCGATGGAGACGGACGTCCCGGACGACATGACGGTGGGACGGGAGCACGACGTCTCCGCGACGCTGTCGATGGCGGGCAACGGTGACACGGTGAGCGCGGACATCGGCCTGACGGCCGCGGAGGACTCCGTGAGGGTGACGATCCTGCCGGCGGAGGCGGTAGCGAGAGCGGCCGCCGGAACCGCCGACGACGATGTCGTGGAGCGCCACTGGACCGTGATCCCAGAGGAAGCGGGTCCGGTCTCCCTCGTCTTCACGGTTCACGTCGGCGGCACGGCGGGAAGTCAGGAGCTGAGTCGGGACGTGCCCCGCACCATCGCCGCGCGGGCCGAGGATCCGCCGGAGCCCGTGTGGGAGGTGATCCGTGGCCCGGTGACGGTGCTGGGCGCGATCATCGCAGTCATCACGGGTGCGATCGGGCTGTGGGCGATGCTGCGCAACCGCTCGAACAAGAAGGCTGCGGCCGACGAGCACGACGAGGGGGATGACGCGGTCGAAGACGACGCCGCTGACGTCCGGCCGGCGGGACGCGCGAGGGACGGTGAGTCATGACGGCCTGCCTCGTGCTGACGGCGATCGCGTGGGCCGTCGCGACGCGGGGCGCCACCGACCTCCGCGACCTGGCCGTGCTGCTCGCGCTGCTCGTCGCTGCCGTCGTCGTCGCGCGGGCCTGGCCCCGGCGGGACCCGGCACTGTGGACCGCGATCGGCGCGGTGATCGTGTGGCTGATCGCGAACGGACCGCTGCGCACGGGCTGGTCGCTGGAGAGCGTTCGAGTCCCGATCCTCGTCGTCCTCGTGACTCTCACGGTCATCGTCATCGGCAGGGTGCGCAGCTCGGAGCGCGAGATGCTCCTGGCCGGCCTGGTCGTCGTCGGATCGCTGCAGGCAGCGATCGCGCTCGTCTCGTGGGCGGTGCTCGCCGCCGGGTCCGCATCCGGCCCCGCCAGAGCCGAGGGGCTTCTCGGCTTCCCCAACGGATTGGGCATCCTGCTCGTGGCGACGTCGATCGTCGCCCTCCGCGAGATCGAGCGGCGGCGTGGCGGACGCCTCCTGCCGGCGGCCCTCCTGCTGCAGGTCGCGGCCATCCTCGCCACCGGCAGCCGGACCGCCATCCTGATCGGGGCCATCGTCGTTTGCGCGTGGCTGGCTCTCCGCACCGCGCGGTGGCGGGCGGGCGCGGGTCGGTCGGCCGTAGGCAGTGCCCGCGCCCGCCACGTCCTCGTCGTGTCCACCCTCGGGGTCGGGACGGCCGTCGTGCTCTGGCGCACGGCGGTGGAGCCGAATGAGGACCGCCCCCACCTCTGGCTCGAGGCGCTGCAGCGCATCGCCGCGGCTCCGATCACCGGCGAGGGTGCACCCGCCGCAGCGTTCCGGATCGCGTCGCCCGCTTCGCGAGTCACGACGTCCGCCCACAACGAGATCCTGCAGTGGACGCTGGAGTACGGTCTCGTCGGTCTCGGATTCGCCGTCGCCGTCATCGTCCTCGCGTTGCGCAGCAGCCGGCCGTGGCGACTCGGCGACCGCTGGCTGCAGGTGGCTGCGCTCGCCCTTCTCGCGTCCGGGCTGACCGGGTTCTCACCCCGCATCTCGGCGGTGGCTCTCGCCGCGGCGGTGCTCATCGGCCTGAGCGCGGCCCGCGCGGAGCAGGCCCCTGATCAGGCGCCCGTGAGCCAGACGGTGGTCTCGGGCGGAAGCTCGTCACCCTCGAAGTGACGGCTCGACAGCGACCGCGCGCCGTCGGCGGGAAGCGCATACGGCGTCTGCCCGAAGTTGGTCACCACGGTCCAGCCGTTGGGGCGGCGGAAGGCCAGGACGTCGTCACGGCCGGTCTCGATCCACTGCAGCGACTCCTCGGTCTGCAGCAGGCGGCGCAACGCGAGCGCCTGGCGGTACAGCGCGAGCGTCGAGGTGGGGTCGCCGTCCTGCGTCGAGACGGCGTACTCGGCGAACCACGCGGGCTGCGGCAGGTGCGCACCGCCCGAGCCGAAGCCGAACGACGAGCCCTCGGCGGACCACGGCAGCGGGACGCGGCATCCGTCACGCCCGATGTCCTCGCCGGGGCTGCGGAAGAACGTGGGATCCTGACGCTCGGACTCGGGGATCGACGCGACCTCGTGCAGGCCCAGCTCCTCGCCCTGATAGACGTACGCCGAACCCGGCAGCCCCAGCACGAACAGCGACGCGGCGCGGGCGCGGCGCAGACCCCGCTCGCGGTCGAGCACCGGCGTCGTCCCACCCGACAGCAGCCACTCGTTGCCGTGCTTGCGCGTCGGACGACCCTTCTCGTCACGCTCGGCGTCCGGAAGGCCGTACCGCGTGGCGTGACGAACCACGTCGTGGTTCGACAGCACCCACGTCGTCGACGACCCCGACTTCGCGGCGAGAGCGAGGTTGTCGCCGACGATCCGACGGAACTGGGCGGCGTCGAAGTCGGCCTCGAGCAGGTCGAAGTTGAACGCCTGGCCCAGGCTCTCGGCGCGTGCGTACAGCGGGATGCGCGACGGCTCGACCCAGGCCTCGGCCACGGCGGTGCGCGGCGGGTCATACGAGTCGAACACCTCGCGCCACTCGGCGTACACCTCATGCACGTCGTCGCGATCGATCATCGGGTGGTTGCCGTCGCGGGGCATCGCGTCCAGCTCGGCCTGCGAGGGGAGCGGGTCGACGAAGTCCTTCGTGAGCATGTGCGCCACGTCGATGCGGAACCCGTCGACACCGCGGTCCGACCAGAAGCGCAACGTCTTCACGAAGTCGGCGCGCACCTCGGGGTTCGACCAGTCGAGGTCGGGCTGCTCCTTGGCGAAGTTGTGGAAGTACCACTGCCCGTCGGGCACGCGCTCCCACGCCGATCCGCCGAACACCGACACCCAGTCCGCGGGCGGCTCCGCGCCGCCGGGGCCCGTGCCGTCGCGGAAGATGTACCGGGCGCGGGCGGCCGAGCCGCGCCCCGCCGCGAGAGCCTCCTGGAACCATGCATGCTGGTCGGAGGTGTGATTCGGGACGATGTCGACGACCACCTTGATGCCCGCCGCGTGCAGCGCCGCCAGCATCTCGTCGAAGTCGTCGAGCGTGCCCAGCCGCGGGTCGACGTCGCGGTAATCGGCGACGTCGTAGCCGCCGTCCGCGAGCGCCGACGGGTAGAACGGGCTCAGCCAGACCGCGTCGACGCCGAGCTCCTTGAGGTACGGCACGCGCGAGGTGACGCCCTTGATGTCGCCGATGCCGTCGCCGTTCGCATCCGCGAAGCTTCGCGGATACACCTGGTAGACCACCGCCTGCCGCCACCAGGCCGGCAGCTCGAGGTCGTTGAGCTTGTTGGTCAGGGGTGCGGAGTGCACAGTCGTCACGGGGACGCGTTTCCTTTCGGGTGTTCTTTGTCGGGTGGGATGACGGGATGCCGCGGGCTCAGCCCTTCACGGCACCCTGGGTGACGCCCTCCACGACCCATCGCTGGGTGAAGAGGTAGACGATGATGGCCGGCGCCATCGCCATCAGGTACGAGGCGAACGAGACGTTGTAGTTGTTGCTGAACTGCGTCTGGAAGATGTTCTGCACCACCGGCAGCGTCTGCAGCGCCGGGTCGGAGATGATGAGCGACGGCATCATGAAGTCGTTCCACGAGGCCAGGAAGGCGAAGATGCCCACGGTGGCGCTCATGGGGGCGAGCAGCGGGAAGATCAGCCGCCAGAACGTCTGGTTGGTGCTGGCGCCGTCGATGCGCGCGCTCTCCTCCAGCTCGGCGGGGATCGAGCGCAGGAACGCCGTGAACAGCAGGATGCTGAAGCTCAGCTGGAACATGATCTTCAGGATGATCACGCCGGCGGGATTGTCGAGCCCGGTGAGGCCCGTCAGCTGGATCTGCGGAAGCGCCACGACTGGGAACGGCAGGAACATCGCCGCGAGCAGGTAGTAGAACGAGTAGCGGAAGAGCTTCCGGTCCCAGTTGCGCGAGATGGCGAACGAGGCGAGCGCCGCGAGGATGATCGTGCCGCCCACCGTGAAGACCGTGATCAGCAGCGAGATGAGGAACGCGCGCGGGAAGTTCGTCAGCTCCCACGCCGTGACGAACCCCTCGATGCTCCACGGTGACGGCCACGTGAAGGCGTTGCCGTCGACGGCTTGCGACTGCGTCTTGAACGCCATCATCACCGTCACGTACAGCGGGACGAGCACCGTGATGGCGCAGAGGGCGAGCACGATCGTGCCCGGCCAGTTGACGCGCTCCATCGCGAAGCGGGAGCGGGCGGGCTTTCGAGCCTCGTCGCCGGCGAGCACGCGCTCGGCGGTCATGTCCTCGACGGCGAGGGCGGGCTGCGTGGTCATCAGAAGACGTTCCTTCCGCGAGTGAGACGGAGTTGGAGAAGGGCCAGGCTGAGCGCGATGAGGAAGAAGATCGTCGCGTTGGCCATCTGATAGGCGTAGTCGCCGCCGGAGAAGCCGGTGAAGATCGTCATCGCGATGCTGCGCGTCGCGGTGCCCGGGCCGCCGTTGGTGAGGCCGACGATGATGTCGTAGGCGTTGAGGAAGTCCTTGAAGCCGATGATCAGGTTGATCACGACGTAACCGGCGACGAGCGGCAGCGTGATGCGCGTCAGCTGCTGGAACTTGCCGGCGCCGTCGATGTCGGCCGCCTCGTACACGTCGCCGGGGATCGACAGGAGCCCGGCGATGTAGATGAGGAGCGTGCCGGGGATCGCCTGCCATGCGGTGACGATGACGATCGCGATCCAGGCCAGGTCGGGGTTGGCGAGGATGCTCTCGCTCAGCCACCCGATGCCCCACAGCTGGCCGAGCGTGGGCACGGAGTTGGAGAACAGGAAGTTGAAGACGTAGGCGATGATGATGCCCGAGATCACCATCGGGATCACGAAGATGGTCCGCAGCCCCGTCTTCAGCCGCACCCGCGACACCAGCCCGACCGCGAGGAGGAAGGCGAGGACGTTGACGACGACGACGGTCACGGCGGCGAAGCCGAACGTGAACAGGTAGCTCTGCAGGATCGCCGGGTCGGTGAAGACGGCGATGTAGTTGATGATGCCGACGAACTCCCAGTCCCCGAATCCGATCGAGTTGGTGAAGCTGAAGAAGATGCCGATGACCGCGGGGATCGTGATCGCCAGCGTGAACAGGATCAGCGCGGGCAGGAGGAAGAGGTAGTAGACCCCGTCCACCTTGCGGCGCGTGCGCGGCATCGTCGCCGCGCCGGAGCGCCGGTCCGTCTTCGGCGCCGTGACGGCGGCCGTGGTGGTTGCCATGAGTGCGTTCCTCTCGTGTCGCGCTATTGGCGCAGCGCCAGGCGGGCCCAGTCGGCGTCGAGCCTCGCGAGCGTGCGCTCGGGGTCGGCGCCGGTCACGATGCCCTGCATGTAGTTGTCGGTGGGGATGGTCAGCGGGATCGCCTTCGAGGCGCCCTGGTAGAACTGCGCGGCGTCGTAGTACTCCTTCATCCCGAGGATGCGCTCGTCGGTGACGGGGGCGGAGTCGGTCGTGGTGCCGTAGCCGAGGAAGGCCGCGTTGTACTCGTCCATGACCTCCTTCTGGAAGAGGTAGCTCAGGAAGTCCCGCGCGCCCTCCTTCTGGTCGGACGCCTCGGGGATCCACGCGGCGAGGTCGATGTTCACGCGCACCCTGTTGTCGGCGGGGTCGTCGGTCATCGGCAGCGGGAAGGTGCCGAGGTCCAGGTCGGGGTTGGTCTTGTCGATCTCGCCGAAGGCCCACGGCCCCTGCAGGTACATCGCCGCCTCCTCCTTGGCGAAGGCGAGGTTGCCGTCGCCGTAGCCGCGGCTGGCGGCATCCTCGTTGACGTAGTTCTCGGTGAGCTGCACCATCCGCTCGACCGGGTCCAGCATCGTCTTCTGGAACGACACGGGAGAGTTCGGACCGACCTCGGTGCCCAGCTCGTTCATCTGCTCGTAGAACTCGGCCACGTCGATCTCGCCGCCCACCGTGTAGTCGAACCACCCCTGCCCGACGGTCCACGGATCCTTGAAGGTGGCGTAGAACGGCGTGATCCCGGCGGCCTGGAGCGCGTCGCAGACGGCGATGAGCTCATCCCACGTGGTGGGCACTTCGAGCCCCTGCTCCTCGAAGATGCGCTTGTTGTAGATGACGGACGCCGCCATCACCGAGTACGGCAGCACGCTCGTGCGGCCGGGGTAGGTGGCGTACTGGTCGACGAGATCCTGCACCTCGGGCAGGATGCGGTCGGCCTCCGGCATGTCGCTGAGGTCGCTGAGGGCGCCGCGCTCCATGAAGCGCGCCATCTCCATGTTGTAGTTGAGCAGCCCGAGGTCGGGCGGGTTTCCGCGGAGGAACCCCGCTTGCAGGTTCGAGGAGGTGTCGAAGACGACTTCGACCTCGTCCTGGCTGGCGTTGTACTCCTTGATGAGGTCCCGGAAGTACGGGATGGCCTCGGGCTTGCTGAGGTGGAACCTCACCTCGGCGGGACCCGATGCTGCGCCGGCGCACGCGACGAGCGTGGAGCCGGCGATCGCGAGGGCGGCGGCCGCTGCGCAGGCGCGGCGGACGATGACGGATGCTGCAGGCACGACGTTGTCCTTCTCCGTGGGGTCGAGGGTCACATTGGTTCGATGATTAGATTTAGCCGTCGAATCAAATTGTTGTCGTCCATAATGCAGAAGGAGCCCACGAAAGGTCAAGGCCTTGACTTCACAATCCCTGCTGACGCCGACGACGCTGCGTCGGGCGAGCCTGGACGCGGTGCTCGGCTTCGCGTGGGATGCCGAGGCCTTCACCTCGTCCGATGTGATCGACAGCACCGGGCTGACCCGGTCGACGGCCATCGACGTCGTCGACGAACTCGTCCGGCGTGGCCTCCTGGCCGAACTGCCCAACGCGAGGGCCGCCGGGGACTACCGCAAGGGGCGCCCTGCCCGCCGGTTCGCGTTCCGTTCGGACGCCGCCTGCGTCGTGGGACTGGATGCGGGCCGTGCCCACCTCACGGCGACCGTGGCCGACCTCCGCGGCGAGGGCCTCTCGGTGCGCCACCTCGACGTGGCTCCCGAGGAGGATTCCGCCGAGGCCCGGCGGCGCGACGCCGCACGGGTCGTCGACGAGGCGCTGGCGGCGGCGGGGCGCGGGCGGTCCGCCGTGGCGGCCCTGTGCGTCGGCGTGCCGGCGCCGGTCGACCGCGCAGGCGCCTCGCCGCCCCACCGCGACGACTTCTGGCGGCGCATGAACCCCGACTTCGCCGGGCTCTTCGGGGCGTGGGCGCCGCTGGTGCGCGTCGAGAACGACGCGTCGCTGGCCGCGGTCGCCGAGCGCGCCGTCGGGGCGGCGGTCGGATACGACGACTTCGTCACGCTCCTCGCGGGCGACCGCCTCGGCGCCGGCGTGTGGGTGGACGGCCGGCTGCTCCGGGGTGCGCACGGCGGGGCGGCCGAGATGGTGGCGTTCGACCACGTCGCAGGCGTCGAGGGCGCCTGGGGCCTCGGCTATCGCGCCGCAGCCCTGGCGCGCGAGGCGCTCGCCGCGGGCGCCGTGCCCGCCGGCAGCGCGCTGCGACGGCTCGCGCACGCCAGGATCGACGGCAAGGCGGTGCTGACGCTGGCGGCGGGGGGCGACGAGGCGGCGCTCGCGATCGCGCGGCAGGTCGGCGAGACGCTCGCCGTGGTGGCCGGCGTGCTCGGCAGCTTCTTCGACTCGCGCCGCATCATCGTCTCGGGCGCGGTCGCCGAAGGCGCCGGCCCCGTGATCGAGGCCGCGCGCGCCGCACTCCCGCGCGAGCTCGACCTGCCTGTCCCCGAGGTGGTGGCCTCGACGCTCGGCGCCGACATCGTCTCGCTGGGCGCGGTGCACGCGGCGATCGAGACGGCCCGCGAGGGGGCGCTCGACCTCCCGGCTTTCGCGGGGTCCTGACCGTCAGCCGGCGGCTCCGCCGGCACCTGCGACCGTTGGTGCGCCGGCGTCGGAATCGGGGCGGAGCCGCGCCCACTTGGTGACCACCCGCGCCGGTCGGACGCCCTCCCAGTCGTCCAGCTGGTCGGCGAAGTGCGGCGATCCCGGGTGCCCCGAGGCGCCGAACGGGACGCTCCACAGGCTCTGCTCCCGGTCCGCCAGGTCCCACGCCCAGCGCGCGACCGAGCCCCGCCAGCTGCGCTCGGTGACGCCCGAGGTGGAGCCGGTGCACCGCACCGTCTCGCCGTCTCCCGACATCGGGATGTCGAGCCCCGCCCCCGGAGCCATGACGTACGGGACGCCGGCGAGCGCATGCGTCGGCAGCAGCCGGTGCATCTCGCCCCACGCGGGCGCGACGGATGCCTCCTCCCACGCCTCGGTGACGATCGACGGCACCTCCTGCGCGAGGGCCGGATGCCGCAGCAGACGCGGCAGCGCAGCGGGCACCTGGACATCCGCGCCGACCCACGCGTCGAACACGCGGCCGAACGGGTGCGGTGCGCGGAGCGGGGCCAGCGCCGGATGCGCGGCGACGCGGCGGGCGACGCCGGACCGCCAGGCGCCGTAGCGGCCGGCGTCGGCGGAGGAGGCATCCATCCGCCCGTCCCACGCGCGCAGCTCGTCGAGCGCCGCCGCGGCGGCGGGCGACAGGTCGTCCGGGCGGACAGCGGCGAGGAGACCGGCCATCAGGGAGCCTCCTGCGGTGTCGCCCCAGACCGCGGCGAACTCGGCGACCGCGCGAGGCCGCCGCTCGGCGAGAAGGTGGCGGATGCGCGACGCGCGGTGCGGCGGCGGGTAGGCCCAGCCCAGGTCGATGCGCGGATCGGAGGGGCGCTCGTTGGCGTCGACGACGCTGTCGGTCACCTCCACGGCCGGGACGGCCGGCCGGTTCGGGGCCGGATCCGCCGTGGCGCCGTCGAATGCCCGCCGGCGCCGGCCGGGCGGCCGATCGGGCGTCGCGCCGACGGTGGCCGAGAGCACGACGCCGGTGCGATCGGCCGCCAGGACGCGGTTCACCGGGTCGACCCACGACGAGAAGGCGCCGATCACGTCGACGGCGGTGCGCGCGCGCAGCAGCGGCAGCAGCGCCCGGGCCCCCACGTCGGCGCCCGCCCGCGCGGGAAGGCGCACGCTCCAGCCGATGAGCTCGCCGTCGCGTCGGCTCAGCTCCGACACCACCGTGCCGCGCTCGGTCTCGATCGCCTCGACCTCGACCGCCTCGGCTCCGCGAACCCGCACCAGCGAGCGCCGCACGTCGGCGGGGCGCCAGCCCCGGGGGCCGAGGGCGTCGTACCCGTCCCCGGTCGGGCGCAGCCGCTCCCGGAACACGTCGACGCTGTGCGCCATCGCGTTCGTCACGCCCCACGCGGCCTCGCCGGTGTGGCCGAAGTGCTGCACGCCGGGCACCCCGGGAAACGTGAGGCCGACGACGTCGAACTCGTCGCAGGCGAGCCGCACCTGCTGGTACACGCCGGGCAGCTCGAACGTGCGGTGCGGGTCGCCGGCGAGGAGCGGCATCCCGCTGCCGGTCCTCGCGCCGTGGAGCGCCCACGCATTGCTTCCCGAGGTGGGCACCGCCTCCTCGCCGAGGTCTCCGTAGCCGGCGAAGACATCGACCCACTCCTCTCCGAGGGTCGCCGCGACGTGCTCGCGCGACAGCAGCACCGGCAGCGGCGAGAACAGCGCATGAGCGGCGTGCAGCACGCCGAGCGGATCGTGGTCCTCCCACGGCTCGAGGGGGCGGGCGTCGGTGAACGCCTCGTCGAGGCTGCGGAACTCGGCCGCCGCACCGCCCGTTGTCGCCATCCCGCGCCGGACGCCCGAGGCGTACCGGCGGACGAACTCGGCGCTGTCGGGATCGAGCCGCGCGTACGCGCGGCGGGCGGTGTCGTCCAGGCGCGCACGCCGCGCGAACACGTCCCACGCGATCCCCGCCTCCCCGATCAGCTCGGACATCCTGCCGGACGCGCGCAGACGCGCCACCTCGATCTGCCAACCGCGGTCGCGCGCGGTCACCTCGCCCTGGGCCTCGGCCAGGTCGCCGACGTCGCGCGCGCGGATGTGGGGGATGCCGAGGGCGTCGCGGAAGACCTCTGCCATCACGTCAGACTCGCACAGCCGCGGAGGTCCTCGGCCCTCGCGGGCCGATCTCTCTCGCAGGGGCGCGGCGCCGCTGGGGCGCGTTAGCATCGGCACCGACGGAACGTGCGTGAGGAGAGCAAGGCGTATGAGCCTGGACGAGATCGACCCCACCCGTGCGCCCTCGGGCGAGGGCTGCGCCGACTGCGACGCCGTCGGCGGCTGGTGGGTGCACCTGCGGCGGTGCGCGGTGTGCGGCGGGATCCGATGCTGCGACACCTCGCCGGCGCAGCACGCGACGGCGCACTTCCGTTCCACCGGGCATCGCTACGTCCGCAGCTTCGAGCCGGGGGAGAGCTGGTTCTGGGACTATGTCGCCGGGGACTACGTCGACGGGCCCCCGCTCGCCCCGCCCGAGGCTCGCCCGCTGACCCAGCCGACGCCCGGACCGGCGGGCAGGGTGCCGGCCGACTGGCGCACGCTGATCCACTGACGATCGAGGGGTTCATTACATGGGTGGTTCGAGCATGACGCAGGCCGATCTCGAGCGGATGATGAAGCCGCCCCTCACCGATGCGCAGTGGAGTCGTCTGCTCGCGTTCGGCGAGCCGCAGGAGGTCGCCGAGGGCGAGTACCTGTTCGAGGCGGGCGACCTCGACTACGACCTGATCCTCGTCGACTCCGGCGAGATCGAGCTCGTGCGCGTCTCCTTCGGGTGGGTCGACGAGACGCCGATCGGCCGGATGGGGCCGCGCAGCTTCGTCGGCGAGCTGGGGCTGCTCAACGGCCAGGGCGCGTTCCTGTCGGCGCGGGCGTCGGTCGCGGGACGGATGCTGCGGGTCAGCCGCGCCCGGCTGCGCCTGCTGATGGCCGAGGACGACGAGCTGTGCGACATCGTGCTGCACGCGCTGTGGGCGCGGCGCGAGATGCTGCGTCGCGGGCCGGCGGCCCTCACGCTGAAGCTCGTCGGCCCCCGCTCGTCGCGAGAGTTCATGACGCTTCGCCGGTTCGCCGAGCGCGTGGACCTCGTCCATACCGCGATCGAGCTGCCGCCCGGCGACCTCGGACCGCTCGGCGAGCACGGCATCACGCTCGACGACCTCCCGGTGGCCTTCATCCAGGGCGAGCCGATGGCGCGGGCCACTCCGGGCGCCGTCGCCGAGACCCTCGGGCTCAGCTATCAGGCCCGCGCCGACGAGGTCGTCGACCTGGTGGTGATCGGCGGCGGACCGGCGGGCCTGGCCGCGGCCATCTACGGGGCATCCGAGGGCCTCAGCACCGTGCTGCTGGACGCCGTCGCCCCCGGCGGCCAGGCGGCGGCGACCTCGCGCATCGAGAACTTCCTCGGGTTCCCGTTCGGCGTGAGCGGCGGCGACCTCATCGGTCAGGCGTCCCTCCAGGCGCTGAAGTTCGGCGTCCGCGTGTACGCGCCCTGCGAGGCCGTCGACCTCCGCCCCGCGGGCGACGACCTCGACATCACCCTCACCGACGGCCGGGTCATCCGCGCCCGTACTGCGATCGTCACGTCGGGCGCGGCGTATCGCACGCTCGACCTCGACCGCTGGAGCGAGTTCGAGGGCGCGGGCATCTACTACGCCGCGACTCCGCTCGAGCTGCGCCAGGTGTTCGAGTCGCCCGTCGTGGTGGTCGGCGGCGCGAACTCCGCCGGCCAGGCGTCGCTCTACCTCGCCGCCAACGGCTGCCCGGTGCACCTCGTGGTACGGGGGTCGGACCTCGGCACGCGCATGTCGTCGTACCTGGTGGACCGGCTCCTCGAGGAGCCACGGGTCGACGTGCACACCCGGTCGCGGGTCGTCGGGCTCGACGGCTCGTCGTCTCTCGAGCGCGTGCGCATCGACTCCATCGGCGACGTCGAGGCGAGGGGACTGTTCTGCTTCATCGGCGCCGAGCCGGCGACGTCGTGGCTCGCGGACCTCGACCGCGACGCCGACGGATTCCTCCGCACCGGCACCGACGTGTCGGTGCAGTCCCTCGAACGCTGGCAGGGCCTCGGCCGCGAACCGCTGCCGTTCGAGACGTCCGTTCCGCGCGTGTTCGCCGCCGGCGACGTCCGCCGCGGATCGATGAAGCGCGTGGCCGCCGCGGTCGGCGAGGGATCCAGCGCCGTCGCGTCCGTGCACCGGGCGCTCGCGGACCTGCGCTGAGCCCGCGCGAGGGGTTCTCGCGGTACCTGTCACGCGAGGGACTCCCCGCGGCAGGCTGAACGGAGTGGGATGGAGGATGCCGCCGGCGAGCGCTCCGCGGCACGAGGAGGATTCATGCACACCAGGAAGCTCGGCCAGGGCCTGGAGGTCTCGGCGGTCGGCATCGGCGCCATGGGCATGTCGATGAGCTACGGCCCGAACCCCGGCGACCGCGACGACATGATCGGGGTCCTCCGCCACGCAGTGGATCACGGCGTCACCTTCATCGACACCGCCGAGGTCTACGGACCCTACGACAACGAGGTGCTGGTCGGTGAGGCGATCGCGCCCATCCGCGAGCAGGTCGTCGTCGCGACGAAGTTCGGGTGGGACATCGTCGACGGCAGGATGGTCGGCACCGACTCGCGGCCCGAGCAGATCCGCCGCGTCGCCGACGCATCGCTGCAGCGGCTCGGCGTCGAGGCGATCGATCTCTTCTACCAGCACCGCGTCGACCCCGACGTGCCCATCGAGGACGTCGCCGGCGCGGTCGGCGAGCTGGTCGCAGCGGGCAAGGTGAAGCACTTCGGCCTCTCCGAAGCCGGCGCTGCGACCATCCGGCGCGCGCACGCGGTGTTCCCGGTCACCGCCGTCCAGAGCGAGTACTCGCTGTGGACCCGCGACCCCGAGGCCGAGGTGCTGCCGGCGTGCGTCGAGCTCGGCATCGGCTTCGTGCCCTTCAGCCCGCTCGGCAAGGGCTTCCTCACCGGCGACGTCGGGACGGACGCGACGTTCGGCGCCGACGAGATCCGCGGCCGGGTACCGCGCTTCCAGCCCGACAACCTCCGCGCCAACCAGGCCGTCGTCGACGGGGTGCGCGGGGTCGCCGCGGCGCGCGGGGCGACGCCCGGCCAGGTGGCTCTCGCCTGGCTGCTGTCGCGGCATCCGTCCATCGTCCCGATCCCCGGCACACGCCGGCGCGAGCGCGTCGACGAGAACGCCGGGGCGACCGCCGTCGCGCTGTCGGCGGACGACATCTCGACCCTCGACGCGCTCGCCGCAGCCGTCGCGGGCAACCGCTACGACGACGCCGGCATGGCTATGGTCGGACTCTGAGGGGAACGGAAGCGAGACACATGAGCGCGGGCACACAGACACCGACAGCCGAGGACGCATCGTGACGGCGTGGGATGCCGCGGATCTCCGCCGCATCGGCAGCGCCACCGAGCTGCGCATCTCGTCGCGCCGGCCGGACGGGTCGCTGCGGCCGCCGGTGACGATCTGGCACGCAGCCGTCGGCGACGCGCTCTACGTGCGGTCCGCCCACGGCCCCGAGAACGGGTGGTTCCGACGCGCGCTGCGCGCGGGCGTCGGGCGGGTGGCGGCGGGCGGCGTGGAGAAGGACGTGACGTTCTCGCTCGCCGACCCCGCGGTGAGCGCCGAGCTGGATGCCGCGCTCCACGCGAAGTACGACCGCTACGGCGTCGCGTACGTCCGGCCGATCACCGGACCGGATGCCGCGGCCACGACGCTGGTGGTCATGCCCCTCTGACGCTCCCGGGGGCATCCGCTCCGGCGGCGGTCGCATCGGCTGCGGCGAATTCGGCGGCCTGCGTGGCGGCCCAGGACGCGAGGAGCTTCAGGGCGTCCGCGGAGGGCGAGTCGGCCGGGGCGGTGTACACGTTCAGCACCAGCCCGGGCTCGCTGGGGAGCTCCATGGATTCGTAGTTCAGATCGAGATCCCCGACCACCGGATGGTGCAGCCGCTTGAGGCCGCTGCGGTGGAACTTCACGTCGCGGGACGCCCACCGCTCGCGGAAGAGCTCGCTCTGCGTCGAGAGCTCCCCGACCAGCCGGATGAGTTCGGGGTCGTGCGGGCTGCGACCGGCCTCCATGCGGAGCATCGCCGCGGAGTCGTGCGTGATCTGGTCGTAGTCGCGCCAGAAGTCACGGGCCGCCGGATTGAGGTACGCGAAGCGCGTGGTGTTCACCGGCCGGCGTGGATCGTCGAAGACGGGTGAGTACAGCGCGCGGGCCAGGAGATTGGCGGCGAGGATGTCGTGCCGGCCGTTGCGCACCCACGCCGGTGCCTCGGTGAACGCGTCGAGCACCTGTCGCACGGCGGGCCGTACGACCGACGGCGCGCGGCGGGCCGACCTGCGGGCGGGCCCGGCGGCGCGCGCGAGATCGAACAGGTGCTGCCGCTCCGCCTCGTCGAGCTGGAGGGTGCGCGCCACGGCGTCCAGCACGCCTTCCGAGGCACCCGCGAGGTTGCCGCGCTCCAGGCGCACGTAGTAGTCGACCGAGACGCCGGCGAGCATCGCCACCTCTTCGCGGCGAAGGCCCGCGACCCGCCGGTTGCCGCCGTAGGCCGGCAGGCCCGCCTGCTCGGGCGTCAGCCGCGCGCGGCGCGAGCTCAGGAACTCCTTCACCTCCGCACGGATGTCAGCCATGCATCCACGCTACGGGGCGGCGCACGGCGGTGACAGGCTCTGGCAGTGTCCGTCAGCCGAAGCCGTTCGAGATCTGCACCGTGACCAGCTGGTCGAAGCCGAGGGTCGTGCCGGCCGGCGGGTCGGTCGCGACCACGGTGTTGCCGGTCTGGGCCGAGTCGACGTATTCGACGGCCACGTTGTCGAACCCGGCGTCACGCAGCGCGGACATGGCGAAGTCGACCGCCGACCCGGCGACGTCGGGGACCGTGCCCTCCGTGGGAGCCTGATCGGGCGGCGCGTCGTCCGACGGCGTGACCTGCGAACTGCCGGTGCCCGGGATCCACGGGACGTCCACCCCGAAGACGTTCTGCGCGACGAGCGAGGCGAAGAACGCGAACACGGCCACCGCCAGCACGGCGATGAGGGCCCAGAGCGCACGGACCGCGCCCGGTACGGGTTGGCTCGTGCCGCCGCCGTCAGGGGACGGGCGGACGACCGGCGGCGACGGCGCCGGGGGAGTGACCTCGTGCGGAGGCGAGCCGCCGCCGGAGCCGCCGGAGCCGGCGCCGCCGCCGTCCGGGCGTGGGGCCGGCGGGGAGGGTGCAGGCGGGACGTCGCGTCCGGTCTCCTTCCCGACAGGGGCGGCGCCGTCGAACAGGCGCGTCTCCTTGCTTCGGAGGAACAGCACGGGTGTGCCGATCTCGGAGCTGCTGGCGGCGGCGTCGATCGCCCGGCGCGCCGGCCCGATCGCGGCGTCGATCGATGCGCCGTTGGCGATTCCCGTGTAAAGGCTCCGGCTGAACGCGATGGCAGCCGCGTCCGTGATCTCGAACTGCATGCCGACGACAGCGGGGATGTCGAACTCCAGCAGGCGCGTCGCGACTCCCGAGAACGGGTCGACGATCGAGGTGCGGGCGCCCTCGCAGGAATTGAGGACGACGAGTCGAAGGCTCCGCTCATCCTGGAGCATCGTTCCGAGTCGCTGGCCGCTGACGTCGTCCGCACGTCCCTGCGGCGTCTCGAGCACGAGGATGCCGGCGTCGGTCTTCTCGTCGTACGCCCCGTGCCCGATGTAGTGCAGCACGTGGACCTCGTCGGGCTGGGCGATCCGCTGCTCCAGCTCGGCGATCGTCGCCCGTTCCAGCCAGGTCAGCTCTGCGCGGCCGCTCCGCAGCAGCGGCCCGAGCGCCTCCTCGAGGTTGCGGCGCTCGCGTTCGGAGTCGAGCTGCGCGTAGCCGGAGGGGTGGCTGATGATCCCGAGGATCCGCAGCGGTCCGGTGAGCGGGGGAGGCTTGTGCGCCGACGGCAGATCGAGGGTGCGCACGAGAGGGGTCCGCTCCGACTGCGCGATGAAACGCGGATGCCGGTACATCAGCTCCCACGGAAGCCGCATGAGCTCGGGGGCGCCCGAGAGGCGCAGGGTCAGCCGCATCCCTCGGTCATCCTTCGCATCCGCCCGCGACTGGGCCGCCTCGTAGAGCGCGCCGACGCGGTCGGTCATCACGGCGTCGAAGAGCCGTGCCCCGAACGCCCGCATCTCTTCGTCCCGGTCGGGGTTCGCGCTTCGGCTGCGGACGAGGCCGACGCGCTGCACGAAGGCGTGAAGCTCCTCGTCGGTGAAGGGACGCGAGAAGGTGCCCGTGGTGGCGGGGCCGTCGCTCGAGGTCACGACGACGCGGTAGGTCCCCTCCTGCTCGCGGTCGAAGCGCAGCTCGAGGTCGTCGAACGTCAGGCGCGACGCGGTCATCGTCTCTCCCCGTCCGTGGCGCGGATACCCGAATGATGCACCCTCGGCGGGGTCGGCACCAGAGGGCCTCACGCCGCGGCCGCGGGCGTCGTCACCACCCGCTGCGCGTCGGGGTGCGGCCTTCGCGGGCGTCGTCGGGCATCGCCATCTCGGCCCGCAGACCCAGCAGGCGGATAGGGCGCCCGGGCTCGATCTTCGCCACGAGCTCGAGCGCCCGCTCCACGACGACCGCCCGGTCGGACGTGGTGGGGATCTTCTTCGTGAACGTCTTCGTCAGGAAGGGCGCATAGCGCACCTTGAGCCCGAGGCCGACGACGGGTCGGTCGTCGCCGGCCACCTCGTCGAGCACCTGATCCAGCAGCCGGCGTGCGGCATCCTCGATCTCCTGCGGGTCGACGATATCGACCTGGAAGGTCGTCTCCTTGCTGTGTCCGCGCGCCACCCAGGGGGTGTCGTCCACCACCGCTGAGCCGTCACCGCGACCCAGCTGCCGGTACCACGGGCCCATCTTCGGCCCGAACTCGCCCGCCAGCGCGCCGGGGTCCGCGACGGCGAGCTGGCGGACCGTCGTCACGCCCAGGAGCGCGAGCCGCTTCGACACCTTCGAGCCGACGCCCCACAGTGCGGCCGTCGGCTTGTCGCCCATGACCTCGAGCCAGTTCTCCGCCGTGAGCCGGAAGACGCCCCGCGGCTTGCCGAAGTCGGTCGCGTTCTTGGCCCGCACCAGGGTGTCGCCGATGCCGACGCTGCAGTGCAGTCGGGTGCGATCGAGCACCGCCGCCTGCACCCGTCGTGCATAGGCCTCGGGGTCGGTCGTCGTGACCCCCATGAACGCCTCATCCCAGCCGAGCACCTGCACCACCGCGCCGGGCTGTTCGCGGAGCGTCGCCATCACCTCGTCGGACGCTGCCAGGTAGGCCGGGGCATCGACGGGCAGGATGACCGCGTCCGGCACCTTGCGGGCGGCGATGCGCAGCGGCATCCCGGATCCGACCCCGTACTGCCGCGCCTCGTACGACGCCGTCGACACCACCGCCCGCTCGGCGGGGTCTCCGCGACCGCCGACGATCACGGGCTTGCCCGCCAGGGTGGGGTTGCGCAGCACTTCGACGGCGGCGATGAACTGATCGAGGTCGACGTGCAGCACCCAACGACCGCCCCTCGCGCCGTCGCTCATGACCCCGCCTCCGCAGACCCGCGCATGAGACGAGACTAGGCGGCGCGGCCGACAGCGTCTGCGGTCTCGCAGAGTCAGCCCAGTGTCGCGATGAGCCGTTCGGCGGCGGCGCGGGCGGTCGCGGTGCCCGTGGCCGCCGAGGCGATGTCGCTCAGGAAGACGTTGTGCAGGGCGATGCCGACGACGCCGTAAGCGACAGATGCGCAGGCGCCCGCCTCGGCGCCGGGATACTCCGCCGTCAACAGCACTTCCAGGGCCTGATGCGTGCCCTGGTAGGCAGATACGAGGAGTCCCGCGAGCACGGGGTCCGAGCGTGCGGCTTCCACGAATCCGAGCACGACGGCGTTCTCGTTGCCCGGCGCGGCGAACTCGGCGCTGAACAGGAAGTCGAGGGCGCCGGCGATGTCGCGCGTCCCGACAGGGAGGATCGACTCGCCCTCGGTGTCGTCGTAGTAGAACCGGCGGGCGCTCTCGCGCAGGAGCTCCTCGCGGTTGCCGACGAAGTGGCGGACGTGACCGCGAGACATCCCCGCCTCCTCGGCGATGCGCTCGAGGCTCGCGCCGGTGATGCCGTGCGCGGCGATGGTGCGGATCGTCGCGTCGACGATCTGCCGCGTGCGCTCCTCTGCGACGGACGGTCGGGCCATCGGAACCTCCATTTCGCCTCGGACACGATCCTAGTCGATTTATTGTCTAGTCAGACTTGACTAAGAACACCTGAATCCCTACCGTTGCTTCCATCAGCTCGAAGAGGAGTCACCCGTGCCGGAGATCGTGCATGTCGGACCAGCGCCCGTCAGCCCCGCCGCCCGCGAGAGCTGCGTGCGCATGCGCGACGGCGTGCGGCTCGCGACCGACGTGTACCTCCCGGGCGCACCCGCCGTCCCCGACCACAATCCCGGTGACACCGTTCTGATCCGGCTGCCCTATGACAAGAGCGGCGAGTACACGTTCATCCCGCTGATCGCCGAGTACTTCACGGCGCGCGGCTACCGCGTCGTCGCGCAGGACGTGCGCGGCAAGTTCCGCTCCGAGGGCGACGCGCTCCTGTTCGTGAACGAGGTCGACGACGGCTACGACACCATCGACTGGATCGTGCAGCAGCCCTGGTCGAACGGCCGCGTCGCGATGTGGGGCGACAGCTACTACGGCTATACGCAGTGGGCGGCGGTCGTGTCGCAGCATCCCGCGCTCAAGGCCATCGCGCCGCGCGTGACCGGCACGATGCTCGGTGAGCCCGTGCGCGTCGTGCCGGGGGAGCGCACCCGCCGCGTCGAGTGGGCGATCACCTACCTGTACCCCCTCACCTACTTCCACTCGCAGGATGCCTACTTCTGGGACCTCGACCCCTCGCGCCGGCCGTTCAGTGCGCAGGCCGAGGAGGTCGTCGCGCAGCTTGGCGCCCGCTCGCTCTCGTACGACCAGTGGTACCCACGTGCGGTGCATCTGCCGCGCTTCCCCCTGCAGAGCCCGTTCGACGCCCGCCCGGTGCCGACCCTCCACACGATCGGTTGGTGGGACAACTGCGCGCCGCTCTCTTGGGCCGACGTCGCCGAGATCGAGCAGCGACCGGCGTGGGCGCTCAACCACTTCCTGCGGATCGAGTCGATGGACCACGAGTCCTACTACCTCGACGACCCCGCCTCCGCGCGCACGGAGGAGCGCAGTGACGAGCAGATCCGTTCGGAGCTGGAACGGATGCTGCAGCCCGCGGTCGACTTCTTCGAGGTGTTCGTGCGGGGCCACGGCCAGGCATCCGACATCCCGCGGGTGAGCTGGAATCTCGCGGGTACGCCGGGGATGCGTCGAAGCGACACCTGGCCGCCCTCGGGCGCATCGGCACGCACGCTGTACGCCACGCCGGAAGGCGGTCTGTCGCCCGACATGCCGGATGGCTCCGCCGACCTCGAGTGGCTCCACGACCCCGACGACCTCGTGCCGTCGAGTGTGCCGAACGCCTTCGCCTTCCTGCTGTATGCGCCCGACGAGTCCGCGCTCGGCGCGCGGGCCGACGTGCTGTCGTTCACCACAGAGGTCTTCCAACGCGACGTCGACCTCGCGGGGCCGGTGCGGGTCGCGGCATCCGTGTCGTCCGACGGCCCCGTCATGGACGTCTTCGCCCGGCTGCTTGACGTGGCACCGTCCGGCAGTGCCCTGCGCATCGCCCGTGGTCAGGTGCATGTGACGGATGCCGGTGACCCGGCGCCCGTCGACATCGATCTCGGCCAGCTCGGGTATCGCGTGCGGGCGGGGCACCGACTGCGCCTGCTCGTGCACTCGAGCGACTTCCCCGAGTTCATCCCGCAGCCGGGGACGGGAGAGGAGCCGTGGGGCGCGGTCGGCACCGCGGTCAACCGGCAGCGCATCACGCTCGGCGGCGCGGAGCCGTTGCGCATCATCCTGTCCGTTCTGCCCGACGCGCATGCCGAGGAGGCCCGCTCATGAATGACCCCGTCCTGGAATTCGCCTTCGAGATCCGCGTCGACATCGAGCCGCACCTGCGGATCGGGCGCAGCGCCGACGAAGAGCTGACGTTCACTCCGATCTCGGGCGGCACGGTGGCAGGTCCGCTGCTGCGCGGTGAGGTTCTGCCGGGCGGGGGCGACTGGGCAGTCGAGCGCTCCGGCACGGCGCAGCTGGAAGCCCGCTATCTGCTGCGAGCGGACGACGGCGCCGTGATCGACATCCTCAACCGCGGCTACTACCGTGCGTCGGCCGACGTGACGGCCCGGGTGGAGTCCGGCGAGAACGTGCCGGAGGAGGAGTACTACTTCCGCACTGCGCCGGTGTTCCAGACGGATGCCGCACCCCACCGCTGGCTGGCCGAGCACCAGTTCATCGGGCTCGCGCGCGACGAGGACGGCCAGGTGTGCGTCCGGGTCTTCGTGGTGCGCTGATGCCCCACCGCCTTGATCGCGCCGACGACGTCGCGATCTGTGGTCCTGCGGGACCGACCCGAAAGGAAACGAGATGAGAATCCGAGGCAAGGCCGCCGCGGTCGCCGCAGCAGGCGCAGCGCTCGTGCTGCTGGCGGGATGCACCCCCCGCGACACCGAGGCGTCGCCGACCGGCGACGCGACCTCCGGCCCGATCGAGCTGGTCGACGCGCTTCCCGCGGCCACGACGGCGGTCGACGAGGTCACCTGGGCGCTCGTCGAGGGCGAGCCGCGCTCGCTCGTACCGGGCGCCGACTACAACTTCGTGCAGCCCAACCTCTGCGACAGCCTGTTGCGCGTGCAGCCCGACTTCACGGTCGAGGCCGGAATCGCCGAGAGTGCGGACTGGGTCGACCCCGTCACGTTCGTCATCGACATCCGGCCTGGGGTGACCTTCTGGGACGGCACCCCCGTGACGCCCGAAGACGTCGTCTACAGCCTCGAACGGCATCACTCCGACGTCACGTCGGCGTTCTACGGGGCCTTCGTCCTCGTCGCGCCCGACGGCATCGAGATCACGGGCGAGAACCAGGTGACGGTCCGCTTCGTCGCTCCCGACTCCACGTTCCGGGACGCCCTCTCGGGCGGCGCGGGGGCCGTGCTCAGCAAGGCCGTGAGCGAGGCCCAGGGCTCGGCGCTGGGCACCTCGGGAGGCGAGCTGATGTGCGCCGGCCCGTTCGAGCTGGAGAGCTGGACACCGGGACGTGAGATCGTGCTCACCGCCAACGAGGAGTACTGGGACGGCGCCCCGCTCGTGAAGCAGCTGACCTTCCGGTTCATCCCCGACGGCACCACCCTCACCAACGCGCTCCTGGAAGGCGAGGTCGACGGCGCGTTCAACGTCGCCCCGGGCAGCCGTGAGGCGTTCGCGTCCTCCGACACCGGGCGCCTGGTCATCGGTCCGTCCACCGCGTCGTTCTCGTTCGGCCCGACCCGCGAGTCCGGTGCCGGAGCGAACCCGATGATCCGTCAGGCACTCAGCCTCGCGATCGACCGCGAGCAGTACATCGCCACCGTGCTGCACGGGCTCGGCCAGCCCCAGAGCACGTTCGTCGCACCGTTCTCGTGGTCGGGCTCGCCCGCGGCGGCGGACTATCAGGACGGGTACGACGATCTCGAGGCGCCGCGCGTGGACCTCGATAGCGCGAAGAAGCTCGTCGAGGAATCCGGCGAAGACACCTCCGTGCCGCTGCGGATCGCGATCCCCGCAGGCAACAAGGAGCTGTCCCAGACTGCCGCCATCGTCCAGAGCGCCGCCGAGCAGATCGGCCTGACCGTCGAGATCGACGAGCGGCAGGCGGCCGACTTTGGCGCGATCTTCCTGCCCGATCCGGGGCCGCGCGAGAACATCGACTTCGTGGCGACGAGCGGCTACACCGAGACTCCGGGAGTGCTCACCTACCCGCAGCTGTTCGTGCTGCCGCCCGACCAGGGGGGCATCTTCAACTGGAGCGGCTACGCCGTGCCCGAGGTGGTCGCGGGGGTCCAGGCCGCCCGCACCACACCCGACCCCGTCGCGGCTGCGGAAGCCTACATCGCGGCGCAGGAGGTTTTCGCTCCTGATCAGCTGCAGGTGACCCTGGCAGGCTCGTACCACACGGCGTTCCTGAGCAACGAGCTCACCGGGATCGTGACGTCGGTGGCCGCCTACGCGAGCCCCTGGGCGCTGCGCCTCGGCGGCGAGTGACCGCCGTCAACGGGAACGGGAGGGGATGACGATGAACGCCAGCACGGTCAGACAGCTCGCCGGCAGGCTCGGCGGGCTCCTGCTGACGCTGTTCCTGTCGAGCATCGTCATCTTCTCGGCGGTGCTGCTCACGCCCGGCGACCCGGTCGTCGCGCTCGCCGGCGGCCTGCGGCCCACACCCGAGATGATCGCCGCCATCAAGGCCGAGCACCATCTCGACCAGCCGATCTGGATCCAGTACCTGTACTGGGTCGGCGGCGTGCTCACCGGAGACCTCGGCACCTCCTTCGTCTACAAGACGCCGGTGGTCGAGCTGATCGCTCCGCGCTTCGGCATCACGCTGATGCTCGTGCTGTACACGCTCGTGCTCATCGCGGTGTTCGGCGTCGGCTCCGGCATCCTGGCCGGCACGCGCGGAAAGGGAACCGATCGCGCCGTGCTCGTCGCAACGTCGTTCGGGGTCGCGCTGCCGACGTTCGTCGTCGCGATCCTGCTGATCTGGGTGTTCGGCCGCGTGCTCGGCTGGTTCCCGGTGTACGGCGCCGGTGACGGCGGCGTGATCGACACGCTGCACCACCTCACGCTCCCGGCGATCTCGCTCGCTGTGCTCTACATCGCGTACCTCAGCCGCATCACCCGCGGCGCCGTCGTGGGTCAGCTGCACTCCGAGCACGTCGACACGGCAAGGGTGCGCGGCATCCCGCGTGCGCAGATCTTCCGGCGCCACGTGTTCCTCAACGCCTCGCCACAGATCCTCGCGATCTCGGGCGCGACGGTCGCGGGTCTGTTCGCCGCATCGGCGATCGCCGAGCAGGCGTTCGGGCTGGGCGGTCTGGGGTCCCTGTTCACCGAGGCCGCGGCACGCAAGGACCTGCCGGTCGTGCAGGTCGTCTCGCTGCTGCTGGTCATCCTGTTCGTCGTGCTCAACGCCGTGGCCGATGTCGCGATCGCGCTGATCGACCCCGACTCCGTCAAGCCTAGGAGGACCGCATGAGCGTCGCCCAGCTTGCCGGAGGCCGCGTCCCGACGTTCGCGCGTCGCCTCGCCGTGCGTGATCCCCTGGCCATCGCGGCCGGGGTCGTGATGATCGGCATCCTCGTCATGGCGCTGTTCGGCGCGTGGCTCGCGCCGTACGACCCGAATCAGCTCTACGTAGGCCCCGTATCCGGTCCGCCGTCGTCGGCGCACTGGATGGGAACCGACGACCTCGGGCGCGACATCTTGTCGCGCGTACTCGTGGGCGCCGGGCCCAGCGTGTTCGCACCGATCGCCGTGGTGGTCGCCGCCACGGCCCTCGGCACCGCGATCGCCATCGCGTCGGCGTGGTTCGGAGGGTGGGTAGACGGCGTCAGCTCGCGGCTCATCGAGGTGATCTTCGCGATCCCCGGCCTGGTTCTCGCCGTCCTGGCCGTGTCGATGTTCGGCAAGGGGCTCATCGCGCCGATCGTGGCGCTGTCGATCGCCTATATCCCGATCGTGGCGCGGCTCGTACGCGCCTCCGCGCGGCAGGAGCTCGCCAAGCCCTACATGGCGGCGCTGCGCATCCAGGGCGTCGGCTCCCTCGCGATCTGCTTCCGGCACCTCGTGCCGGCGCTCCTGCCCGCGGTGCTCGCCCAGTCGACCGTCGGCTTCGGCTACGCGATGCTCGACCTCGCCGCGATCTCGTTCCTGGGGCTCGGCGCGCAGCCGCCGTCGTCGGACTGGGGAGTGATGATCGCCGCCGGGCAGCCGTCGCTGCTCGTCGGCGCCCCGGAACAGTCGATGTTCCCCGCCGCGCTCGTCGTCGTGACGGTGCTCGCGGTCAACATCGTCGGTGGCCGAGTGACGGCCTGGGCCGAAGGGAGCGGCCGATGACCGCGTACGTCCTGGAGTTCGACCACGTCTCGGTGACGGCACCGGCCGCCGGCGCAGGCCGAGACGGCGATCAGCCGCGCACCCTCGTGCACGACTGCACGCTGGGCGTTCGCGCGGGCGAGGCGCTGGGCCTCGTCGGCGAGTCCGGCTCGGGCAAGACACTGTCGGTCCGGGCCGCCGCGGGTCTCCTCCCGGAGGGCTTCACCGTCGGCGGCGCCATCCGCATCGACGGGGAGGACATCTCGACCCTGCCGGCCAGGCGGCTTCGCGACATCCGCGCCCGCCGCCTCGGCATGGTCTTCCAGACGCCTCGCGCCCACCTCAACCCGCTGCGCACCATCGGCGACTTCATGACGGAGGCGCTCGTCGCGGTGGCGGGGGAGAAGGCGGATGCCGCGGACCGCCGGGCGCAGGACCTGCTCGCCGAGGTCGGCATCCCCGACCCCGCCCGCCGCATGAGGCAGCGCCCGGGAGATCTCTCGGGCGGGCTGCTGCAGCGTGTCATGATCGCCGCCACCCTCGCTATGGACCCGCCGATCCTCCTCGCCGACGAGATCACGACGGCGCTCGACGTAACCACGCAGGAGGAGGTGATGGCCGTGATCGCCGACCTCCGCAGGCACCGCGACCTCGCGCTGCTGTTCATCACCCACGATCTGGCACTCGCGGGTGCGGTGTGCGACCGGGTCGCGGTGATGCAGCACGGCCGCACCATCGAGACGCTGCGCGCGGCGACGATGCGGACGGATGCTGCCGACCCGTACACGAAGCGGCTGCTGTCGGCGACGCTGCCGGGCGCCCTGGTCGCCGCCGGCGGGTCGGCCGAGGATCAGGTGCTGACGGTCGCCGGACTGCGCAAGACGTTCCAGGTCCGCTCGCCCCGTGGCGGTCGGGAGGAGTTCGTCGCCGTCGACGGGGTCGGCTTCACCCTCGCGCGTGGCGGATCCCTCGGCATCGTCGGGGAATCGGGGTCCGGCAAGTCCACCACGGCTCGCATCATCTGCGGCCTCGAGACGGCCGATGCCGGCGAGGTCGTCGTCAAGGGCGAGGACTGGACGCGACCGGCGCGGCGGGCCGGCGACCGCCGAGCGCGGGCGCGTGTCGCGCAGATGGTGTTCCAGGACCCTTACCAGTCGCTCGATCCCCGCCAGACGGTGGGGCAGTGCCTGGCCGAGGCGATCGCCGTCCATCGACGCCGCGACCGGCGTTCGGACATCGACGCCGAGGTGGACCGCCTGCTGGCCTCGGTGAAGCTCGCACCCGACCTCGCCGGGCAGCGGCCCCGTTCCCTGTCGGGCGGACAGCGGCAGCGGGTGGCCATAGCCCGTGCGCTCGCGGCTGAGCCCGAGATCCTCGTGCTCGACGAGGCCGTGTCGGCGCTGGATGTCACCACCCGGGTCGAGATCCTGACGCTGCTCGACGGGATCCGCCGCCAGACCGGCGTCGCGCTGCTGATGATCTCGCACGACCTCACCACCGTGCGGCGCGTATGCGATCACGTCGTCGTCATGAAGTCGGGTGCGGTCATCGAGCAGGGCCCGATCGCCGACGTGCTCGACCGCCCGAGCGCCGAGTACACGCGTACGCTGTTGGACTCGATCCCGCGGAGCGGATGGGTGCCGCGCCGACGGCTGCCCGCGCGCACGTCCGCCCTGCCGACGGTGGCGACCAGGACCACCCGCATCATCACCCCCGGAGGAGAGAAATGACAGATCGACCGCTGTGGCAGCTCGGCCTTGGCGAACTCGCCGAGGCGGTCCGTTCGCGCGCCACGACCGCGAGGGCGGTGATCGACGCGCACCTCGAGCGCATCGAGGGGGTCAACCCGACCGTGAACGCGCTGACCGTCGTGTTCCACGATCGGGCTCGCGCACTCGCCGACCAGGTCGACGCCGCCTTGGACGCGGGTGACCCGGTGGGCCCGCTCGCGGGCGTGCCGTTCACGGTGAAGGAGAACATCGACCTCACATGGTCGGCGTCGACGAGCGGCTGGTCCTTCATGGCCGATGCCGTTCCCGGAGAGGACGCCACCATGGTCCGGCGTCTGCTCGAGGCGGGCGCCATCCCGATCGGGCGCGGCAACATGCCTGACTGGGGACTGCGCTGGGACACCGACAACGACCTCTTCGGCCGCACCCTGAACCCCTGGGACCCCTTCCGCGTGCCCGGTGGATCCAGTGGCGGCGATGCAGTGGCCGTGGCGACCGGCATGACGCCGCTCGGCCTCGGCAACGACTACGGTGGCTCCCTCCGGCTCCCCGCCTATGCCGCAGGAGTGTGCGCGCTGCGGCCGTCGGCCGGACGGATTCCGGCGCCGATGGCTGAGATCACCGAGCCGGTGTCGCTCTCGCTGCAGCTGTTCGCCGTGAACGGTCCGATCGCGCGCCGCGTGGACGACCTCGACATCGCGTTCTCACTCATGCACGGCGCCGATGGCCGCGATCCGATGGCGCTGACCGTCGAGCACCCCACCTCCTACGACGGCCCGCGACGCGTCGCCGTCGCGCGGGATCCGCTGGGCTGGGGCGTCGATCCGCGGGTCGCCGCCGCCGTCGGCCGGGCGGCCGACGCGCTCGCTGCGGCCGGCTGGGAGGTCGAGGAGATCGAGCCGCCGCTCATCGAGGAGGCGGCCGGACTCTGGCGCCGCATCTCGGTGAACGAGATGGTCGGCGCCTTCCTGCCGGGCGCGCTCCCGATGCCGCTGTCGGACGGCTCGACCCGGTACTTCCTCGACAACGCGCAAGAGACCGAGGTTCTGGGCTCCGCCGAGGAGTATGGCGGTGCCTGGGCCCGGCGGGCCGTGATCGCGGCGGCCTGGGAGAAGTTCCAGTCGCAGCACCCGATCGTGCTCGGTCCGGTCTCGGCACGGCGCATGCCCGAGGTCGGCTTCGACCTCTCCGGCCCCGCCGCGACCACCGAGCTGTGGCGCGACCACCGGCTGCTGGTGGCCGTGAACTTCCTCGGACTGCCGTCGGTGGCGGTGCCGACGGGGCTCGATGACGATGGCCTGCCGACGGGCGTGCAGCTCATCGGGCCGCGCAACGGCGATCATGTCGCGCTCGCCGCGGCTCGCGCGGTCGAGGCTGCACTCGGTACCGTCACACCCGTGGACGCGCGCGCCCGGACGGCCGTCGCGTGACCGCGTTCGAGCCGGGACTCGAGTTCGTCTTCGAGCTCCGCGTCGCGGTCGCCGACCCGATCAGGGTCGGGCGCACGGCCTCCGAGGATCTCAACGTCACGCCGATCGTCGGCGGCGAGATCACCGGACCGCGCCTGACCGGGCGCGTGCTCCCCGTGGGCGCCGACTGGTGGGTCACACGGGGAGCGACCACGCAGCTCGACGCACGCTATGTCATCGAGGCCGAGGACGGCGCCGCGATCGATGTCGTCAACCGCGGCTACTGGCACGCCGGCGAAGTCGTCGAGCGCCGGCTGCGAGCGGGAGAGCCTGTCGGCGAGGACGATCTCTACTACCGGACCGCCTTCGTCTTCCAGACGGGCGCCGAAGCGCACCGGTGGCTGACGGAGGGGCAGTTCGTCGGATACGCCCGCCCCGACCCCGGCCACGTCTGCATCCGCGTCTACCGGCTCCGCTGAGGCATCCGTCTGCGTACCTCCCCTCCGGCGCGGGAGTCAACCCCGTGCCGGATGCGGGCGGAGCTTCGTACGGTGGCTCTTCGCCAGACGAGAGGAGCCGTCATGTCCGACAACCTTCCCGACGACATCCCCCGCGCCGCCGACGGGGGCGCCGGAGCGCAGCCGTTGCGCGACCAGGACACGTCGATCGCGCCGGATCCGACCTTGGACCCGGCTCAGGCGGAGTGGGAGCGCACGAGCGGGCAGGCGCCCGACGACGTCTCCGAGGATCCGGTGACCGCCACGGGGGACGACCCCGCCCACCTGCCGTCGGCCGAGGACCAGGTGCCGCGCTTCGACATGCCCGTGGAGGACCTCCAGCCCGAGACGCAGGACCTGTCGCCCGAGCTCGCCGAGCTCGGCGAGAGCGGACAGGGCGACCTGGCTCCCGAGGACTACTAGGCCGCCGAGGTGCGGATCCTGCCACGCTGTCCGCACGGGCCTGGGCGTGATCGTCGCTCCCCGCGGGCGGGAGAGAGGACAATGAGACTCAGCCGGAACGCGTCCGGAATGACCCGATTCGAGGAGACGTCATGGCCCGGCCTCTCTCACAGATCCGCGAGCGGTCCCGTGCCCGCGCGCAGGCACGCGCGGCGGCACGCGCCGAGCTGAAGAACACCGCGTACGAGATCTTCATCGGCGCGCTGTCGATCCTGTCGATCGTGAACCTGCTGCTGGTGTATCTCGTGGCCGGCGACTCGGCGCTCGAGCTGGTGCTGTCGGTGATGAACGCGGTGTTCAGCGCGATCTTCCTCGGCGACTTCATCTACCGGATCGCCACGGCGCCGTCCGCCGGCCGCTACTTCTTCCGCGGATTCGGCTGGGCCGACCTGCTCGCGAGCCTTCCGTTCCCGCAGTTCAAGATCCTTCGGCTGTTCCGGCTGCTGCGCGTCTTCCGCCTCCTGCGCGAACTCGGGCCGCGGACGGTGTGGAGCACCCTCATCAAGGATCGCGCGAACAGCGCGCTGATGACCCTGCTCCTCATGGGTGTCCTGGTGCTCCAGTTCGGGAGCATCTCGGTGCTCGCCGTGGAGGAGAACGCCGAGGGCGCCAACATCACATCCGCCTCGGACGCGCTCTGGTACACCCTCGTGACCATCTCCACGGTCGGCTACGGCGACCAGTTCCCGGTGACCAACGCCGGCCGCCTGATCGGGACCCTGGTCATCGTCGTCGGGGTGGGGATCTTCGGCACGTTCACGGGCTATCTCGCGAACCTCTTCCTCGGGCCCCGCAAGGCGGCCAACGAGAACGCAGACGCGGATGCGGAGGCCGAGGCGCTCGTCGAGGCGGACGCAGGGCCGGACACGGCGGAGCCTGCGCTGGCGACGCACGCGGCGAAGGGGGTCGCCGCCGGTGCGGTGGCCGGTGCGGTCGACGCCGGTGCGGAGGCGAGCGCGGGGATGCCTGCGACGACGACCCACCCGGCGCTCGCGGAGTCGGCCACGGCCGGCGGTGGTGCGGTGGCCGGCGATGCGGCCGAACGAGTCCGCGCGCTGCTGGCGCAGTCCGAGCAGGCGATGGCCGAGATCCGGCGCATCCTCGCCGAGTCGCCGCGCTAAGACGTCACCGGCGCGCGGCGGCCGCGTTCACGACGCCGGCGCCGAGCACGACGGCGGCGGCGACGGCCGGCGCGAGGAGGGCGACGGAGGCTCCGAGGGTGTCGGCGACGATTCCGGTGACGGCGGATGCCGCGGACTGGCCGACCACGACACCCGAGCCGAGCATCGTCATGACGGTCGCCGACCGGCCGAGCGGGCTGAACGCGGCGGCGAGGCTGTACTGCGTGACGAGGGTGGGCCCGATCCCCACGCCGATGACGAGGAGGCACAGCGCCATCCCCGTGACCGAGTCGACGAGGGGCAGCGCGAGCGCGCCGGCGACGAGGACCGCCGCGAACGTCAGCCAGCGGGCGGAGAGCGAGAACCGCGCGGGGAAGAGCGCGACGCCCAGAGCGAGCGCCGCGGATCCGATCCCCATCGCGCCGTACACGAGCCCGGCCTGCTCGGGCACGCCGCGCTCGGCCATGAAGGCGGTGAGGGACGTCAGCATCGCCCCGAAGAAGAGGCCCATTCCCAGGGCGCCCGCCACGGGCGCGAGCACCCGGACGCGGACGAGATCCCGGACCGGAGCCTGCGCCGGGCGATCGGCGGCGCCGCGCGCCGGGCCCGCCGCCGCGGTCGGGTGCAGCGCGAACGCGGTCACGAACACCAGTGCGAGCACCGCGGCGCCGATGACCGGGGCGGCCGGCGTCATGGTCGTCGCGAGCAGGCCCACGATCACCGGGCCGAACACGAACACGATCTCGTCGGCCGCGGATTCGTACGCCATGGCGCCGTTGACGACGGTCGTGCGCCGGTCGCGCGGATAGACCCTCCCGATGATCGCCACGAGGCGGCTCCGCGACAGCGGTGCGACCTGGGGCATCGACGCGCCGATGAAGAACGCGACCGCGAGGAGCGCGGCATCCGGAACGGGCGTGAAGGCGAGCCCCGCCATCGTGACGAGCAGGACGCTGTTCACCGTCCCGGCGACCAGCAGCACCCGGCGCTGGCCGAACCGGTCGGCGGCGGCCCCGAGGAGCGGCCCGACGAGTGCGGTGCCGAGACCGGTCATGGCGCTGGTCACGCCGCCGAGGGCCAGCGACCCGCGCGCGGACACGACGAGGGTGAGGATGCCGACCACCATCATGGCGAAGGGGAGGCGCGCGACCAGGGCCACCGGGAAATAGGCGTAGCCGGCCTCGCGGATGAGGCTCGGACGGCGCACGGCCGCGCGGGCGGACGTATCGGTCTCGACGAGGGTCGTGTGCATCTTTCTCCAGGCTCGGAAGCCGCCTGCGGCGGCGCATCGTGCCGCCTTGCCCGGCGCGGAGGTCGCGCGGGCAGGTAGATGCACATCGAAATGGCACGGCCATCCTACCGTCGGCTACCTGGGCGGCCCCTGACCGGGCTCGCTGCCTCACTTCTCCGGGTTTGGGGCGCGCTGCGGACGTTCGGGGCGCACGCCGTGCGCCCCGAACGCCCGGCACGCGCCCCAAACCACCGAGACCGACCGGGTCAGAGCGCCGCGCCGACCATCGCCTCGCCGAGCGGGGTGCGTCGGTGCAGCACCCGTGCGCCGTCCCGCGAGCTCGCGACGAGACCCGCGTCGCGCAGCACGGTGAGGTGGTGGGAAGCGGTGGAGAGGGCCACGGCGGTGTCCCGCGCGATCTGCGAGGTCGTCCGGGGTTCGTGCGCCTCGAGCAGGATCCGCGCGCGGGCAGGTCCCAGCAGCGCGCCGAGGGCCGCCGTCGCGTCGGACGCGTCCCGCGCCCAGGTCGCGGTGACCCCGTGCGCGGGGTAGAAGAGCGTCGGCTGCGCGGGCGGCTCGGTGAGCACGTTGCAGCCCGTGGATCCCATCACCGACGGCACGAGCACGAGTCCGCTGCCGCGGCAGTCGACCACCTCGCTCCAGATGCGCATCGTGACGCGGACCATGCCGTCGCTCCACTGGACTCGATCGTGGAGCGTCTGGATCATCGCGCCGATGCCGCTCTCCGCGATCCGGCGCGAGCGCACGGCGATATCGGCGCGCAGCAGGCGCTCCAGCTGGGGCCACACCGGCGCGACGGCGGAATTCCACACCTCCAGCCAGGCCTGCGCGATCATCTCCCGTGCGCGATCCGGCTGATCGAGCATGTGCTGCACCGCGACCCTGCGCGCGCCGTCCGTGCGCACCAGCACCTTCGTCATGTCCACGCGGAACCGCTCGTCGTCGATGGCGCGGAGCCGCTCGGCCTCGGCATCGGGCGTCAGCTCCCAGGAGGGCGTCGTCGTGAGGAAGTCGGGGAAGTACCCGTCCTCCCTGATCAGGAGCGCGAGCACCTCGAAGTGCTCGCGCGGGACCGCGCCGCGGGTCGTGCGCAGCCAGCCCCACTGCAAAGGGTGCTCGTCGGGACGCAGCAGCGCTCGCACGGCATGGCACAGCTCGTGGCCCGGCGAGACGCCGAACCGGATGGCGGTGAGATCGTCCGGCGCGAGCACGAAGTCGACGAACTTTCGATCCACATCGAAACTCTAGGGGGCGCGGCTGCGGATGACGATGCTGAAAGCACCTGCTGACCAGAACGGAGCACCCCATGAGCACCACGATTCCCGCCGTGGTCGGCGCCGCCGACCTGCGCGTCGGAGCCGGCCGCAACCGCATGTTCGTCGGCGCCGAGCACGGCGCGGCGGTGTCGTACTTCTTCGTCGACAACGAGCCCGGCCAGGGTCCCGACATCCACCGCCATCCCTATGCCGAGACGTGGGTCGTGCTCGAGGGCGAGGCGCGTCTCATGATCGCCGGCAAGGTCAGTCACGCCGTGGCCGGCGACACCGCGACCGCACCCGCGGGGGAGTGGCACGGGTTCAAGAACTGCGGTGAGACACGGCTGCGGATCCTCTGCATCCACGCCTCCGATCGCATCATCCAGGAGTGGCAGGATGCTCCCGGAGTGCTCGACATCCCGACCGGACGCTGAAAGGACAGCACGCATGTCGTTCCAGGCATACCTCGACAACATCGAGAAGAAGACGGGCCTCACCCCGCGGCAGCTCATCGAGAAGGCCCGCGAGAAGGGCTTCGACGAGACGACCAAGGCCACGCCCATCGTCGAGTGGCTCGCGGCCGACTACGGTCTGGGTCGCGGTCACGCCATGGCCCTGGTGCACGTGATCACCAAGGGACCGCAGATCAGCGACAGGCACGTCGGCACCGACACGACGCACTCGGACCCGTCGAACACCCTCTGGCTCGACGGCATGGCCACGAACCCGAACGGCTGACGCGCCGCGCCCGGCGGGGGAGCGCTACTCGCGACCCCGCCGACGCCACCACGGGTGACGGCGCACGGGCGCGGCATCCGTTCCGCCCTCGGAGCGCGCCAGGCGGGCGTCGCGACGCTCGCGCCACGCGGCCACCTCGGCCTCGACGTCGCGCGTGGGGGTGACGACAGGCGGACCGCCGAGCAGCTGACGGCGCGCTTCGATCACGCGGCGGTTGAAGTCCTCGACCGCCTCGCGCACGTCCTGCTCGCGTGCCAGCTCGTCGAGCCGGTCGTCCAGCTCGACGTTCTCCACGCGCAGGGTGAGCGCCGGGGGCCCGAGACCCGTGAGCTTCTCGGTCTCGATCTTGCGGCGGATCCACCAGTCCGGGTCATGGCTCTCGCCGAGCCCGGGGATCGGCTTGCCGGCGCCCGGCAGGTCATCGAACTCGCCCCGGCGGATCGCCTGCTGGATCGCGGTCTCGACGACCGCCGCCCGGTCGGCGGCCGAATACGCTCGCGTCGCCGCGGACCGCTGATCTGCGGCATCCGTCGCCTCGGCCTCGTCGGGCAGGAGGCCGTGCTCGCGCTGCCACTTCTCGAAGCGGTAGCGCTCAGCGGCTTCGCGGGGCCCCTCGGTCATGATCCCGGGATGTGGTCCCGCCAGGAGTGCCGGGGCTCGTAGCCGAGCAGCCGGCGGGCCTTGTCGATGGAGAGCAGCGTGTCGTGCTCCGCGAACTCGCGCGTCTGCACGCCGGGGAACACCTCGGCGACGAGCTCGGCGTTCGGGCGGGACATCACGGTGTCGGCGGCCGCGATGATGTAGGTCTCGAACCCGGGCGGGGCCACCTCGAGCGCGCGCTGCACGGCCTGCGCCCCGTCGCGCGCGTCGATGTAGCCCCAGAGGTTCCACTTGCGCTTGCGGGCGTCGTCGTCGTACGACGGGAACTCCGCGTAGTCCTCGGGGACCATCACGTTCGAGAACCGCAGGCCGGTGATCGACAGGTCCGGGTGCCAGCGCACGAGCTCGACGGCCATGCGCTCTTCGAGGGTCTTCACGAGCGAGTACACCGACTCCGGGCGCGGCGGATACTCCTCGTCGACCGGGATGTAGGGCGGCGGCACGTCGAAGGGCAGACCCAGCACCGTCTCGCTCGACGCGTACACGATGCGACGGATGCCGAGCCGCACGGCTGCCCAGAACACGTTGAACGTCGCATTCATGTTGTTGTGGAACGTCGCCACATCCGAGCGGATGCCGGGGGCGGGGATCGCACCCAGGTGCACGACGGCGTCGAATCCGTCGTGGCGGTCGTTCACCCCGGCGAGGGCGTCGACGACCTGGCCGTAGTCGGTCAGATCGACCTGCACGAAGTCGGGCCCGCGCGAGCCGACGACGTCGATCCCGATGACGTCGTAGCCCGCCGCGCGGAGTTCGCGGGCGACGACCGAGCCGAGCTTTCCGGATGATCCGGTGAGGGCGATACGCATGCACCCAGAGTGCCATGCGCCGCGTGCCACCGGGGCGGATGCGAGCGAGTCGGTCAGGGAGCGGGGGTCCGGGCGGCGGCAGTCGTCGACTCCTCGCCGGCGAGACGCCGCAGGCGGTCGCGGGCGAAGTCCTGTGCGCGGGGACCGCGGGCGAGCGCCCGCGCCGAGACCGCCAGCACGAGGCGCGTCACCGTCACGACCGGCAGCGGTGTGCGTCGCAGGCCGAGCAGGCGCCGGTACCGGACGGGAAGGCTCGCCACCGCTGCGGCGAACAGCACCCGGTACGCGATGCGCATCATGCCGGTGAAGGGCGCGCGTCTGAGGAACCGCACGACGTCGTCCACGCGTTCGTCCCGGCGCAGCTCGCCGCGCGCGAGGTAGCCGTCCATGCGGGCGTGCAGATCGGCCTCGGTGAGCGGCGGGTCGTCGAGCCCCATGAGCCGACCGGCCTGCGCCCACTCGCGGACGTACGCGTCCGGCCCGCCCGGGATCGGGCCGCCCCAGCGCTCGTGCGCGCCGAGGAACGCCTCGGTGAAGGCGAGGTGCACCCAGTCGACGAGATCGGCGTCCGCCGCCGAGTACGATCGCGTGCCCGACGCCGACTCGTACGAGCCCTGCACGCGCTCGTGCAGCCGCGCGACGCGGCCCGTCTCGCGGGCCGCCTGCGCGGTCGATCCGTAGGTGACGCAGATGATCCACCGCACTGTGCCGGTCAGGCGCCCGATGGGGTCGTCCCGGTAGCGCGAGAAGTCGTGGACGCCCGCCATCGCTCCCGGATGCAGCGCCTGGAGGAGCAGGGCACGGATGCCGGCGACGAACGTCCCCGTTCCCGCGTGCACGGTCCACACCGCGCCGCCGTCCGCGAACCAGCCCGCATCGTCGCCGTCGGCGAGGGCGCGCACCCACGCCGGCGTGCCGTCGGGATCACCCGAGAGCGCCGTCAGCAGCCGGGCGCGGAGCGTCGGCCGGCCCTCGGTGCGAGATCGTGCGCCCATGGCTCCAGCGTGCCACGGCCCGCGGCGGTGGGGCTCATGCGGACGGCGCCCGGGTGGACTCCCGGATGATGAGGTGCGTCGGGATCGGGGTGTCCTCGGTGACGCTGTCGGGCTCCTCCACCGCGATCAGCACCTTCTGCATGATCAGCTCGCCGAGCGTGCCGAAGTCCTGCCGGACGGTGGTCAGCGGCGGGTAGAGATAGCCCGCTTCGGGCACGTCGTCGAAGCCCACGACGCTCACGTCCTCGGGCACGCGCAGCCCCCGCTCCCGCAGCGCCGACATCAGCCCGATCGCCATGTGGTCGTTCCCCACGAAAACGGCCGATCCCGCCGTGATATCGAGGTCCAGGCCCACCCGATGCCCGCTGGCTGCCGACCAGTCGCCGTGCCGGGGCTCGACGATCTGAAGCCGACGCTCGGCCAGCTCGTCGCGCCACCCGCGGATGCGCTCCAGCGCATCGGGTGCGCGGGTGGGGCCGGCGAGGTGGAGGATGCGGGTGTGGCCCAGCTCCGCGAGATGGCGCACGGCCGACCTCGCCCCGCGGTACTGGTCGATCGAGACGATGTGGGGGCTGCGCCGGGCGGTGGCCGTCGCCGCGACGAGCGGAATGCTCAGATCCAGGCCGCGCACCACCTCGAGCACCCCGATGTCGACGACGATGAGCACGATCGCATCGACCCGCTGCCGCAGCAGCCCCTCCACCACGCCCTTGATCGCGGCGGGGTCCGGATCCACGGCGCTGACCGTGTCGACGCTGTACCGCGCGGCGCGGGCGGCGAAGTTGAAGTGGGTCGCGATCGACGTGGGGCCGTAGTCCGGCACGCCCGGCGTGACCAGGCCGATGGTGCGCGTCCGGCGGGTGACCAGGGCGCGGGCGGCGGGGGAGGGGCTGTAGCGCAGCTGCGCGATGGCCTGCTCCACGCGCGCTCGGGTCGCCGGGCGCACGTTGGGCAGGTCGTTGATCACGCGCGACACCGTCTGGTGCGACACGCCGGCGAGGCGGGCGACGTCGAAGATGTTCGCGGCCCGCGTGGATCCGTCGTCGGCCGTCACCCGCGGGTCAGTCATCGAGCTCTTCCGGTCGGGCCACGAGCGCGAGCAGGGAGTCGACGGTCAGTGAGTCGGACGGCAGCGTGTCGACGATGCGCCCGTCGCGCAGGATGGCGACCCGGTGCCCGACGCGCAGCACCTCTTCGAGCTCCGCCGAGATGAACATCACCGAGAGCCCGTTGGCCGCCATCTCCCCGACCAGGTTCTGGATCTCGACCTTCGCTCCGACGTCGATCCCGCGTGTCGGCTCGTCGAGCACGAGCACGCGCGGCGAGAGGGCGAGCAGGCGGGCGAGCAGCACCTTCTGCTGGTTGCCCCCGGACAGCGTGCCGGCGGGGCGATCGAGATCCGGCGGCCGGATGTCGAGCGCCTCGACCCAGCTCGCCGCCAGCTCGCGCTGCCGCGCCGGCGGGATGCGACGCATCATCCCGCGGTCGGCCTGCAGGGCCAGCGTGATGTTCTCGAGCACGCTCAGTTCGCTGATGATGCCCTCCGTCCGGCGGTTCTCGGAGGAGTAGACCACGCCGAGCGACATCGCCGAGCGGGGGCCGGTCGGAGCCTTGCCGGACCCCTCGATGCGGATGACGCCGCTGTCGATCCGGTCGATGCCGGTGATCGCGCGCGCCAGCTCGGTCCGCCCCGAGCCGAGGAGTCCGGCCACGCCGAGGACGTCGCCCTCGTGCAGTTCGACGTCCGCGTCGCGGATGCCCGCGCCGGCCGAGACGCCTCGCGCGGTGAGGGACGGATGCCGCTCCTCGAGCGCGCCCTCCGCGCGGGGCGCGGCGGTGAGGGCGGCGGCGCTCCGGCCCAGCATGGCCTGCACGAGGTCGATGCGCAGCAGCTCCCGGGTGAGGTACTCGCCGATGAACCGGCCGTCACGCAGCACCGTGACGCGATCGCAGAGCTCGTAGACCTGATCGAGGAAGTGCGACACGAACAGGATCGCGACACCGCGCTGCTTCAGATCGCGCACGACGCGGAACAGCTCGGCGACCTCGTCCAGGTCGAGGCTCGACGTCGGCTCGTCCAGCACGAGCACGCGCACGTCGGCGGAGATCGCCCGCGCGATCGCGACCAGCTGCTGCACCGCGAGCGAGTGCGTGCCGAGCCGCGACGCCGGGTCGATGTCGAGGCCGAGGTCGGCCAGCGCATCGTGGGCCTCGCGGCGCATGCGGCGCCAGTCGATCGCCCCGGCTCTGCGCGGCTCCCGGCCGAGCGCGATGTTCTCGGCCACCGACACGTTGGGGAGAAGGTCGATCTCCTGGTAGACCGTGCTGATCCCGGCGCGCTGGGCGTCGTGCGGCGAGGAGAAGCGCATCACCTCGCCGCCCAGCGTCAGCACGCCGGCGTCGAGCGGAAGGGCGCCCGTGATCGCCTTGATGAGGGTCGACTTCCCGGCGCCGTTCTCGCCCATCAGCGAATGGACCTCGCCGGGGAACAGCCGGAAGTCGACGCCGTCGATCGCGGCATCCGCTCCGAAGCGCACCGTCGCCCCGGAGAGCTGCAGCAGCGGCCGCGCCATCTCCATCAGGCCATTATCCCGGCGGAGAGGGGCGCGACCGCTGTGCGCGGACGTGGTGTCACCGCCTATCTTCGGCGCTGCGAGCGTGCGACGATCACCCGCTGCACCACGATGAACACCAGCAGCAGCGCCCCGATGATGATCTGCGTCCACGCCTGCTCGGCGCCCATGAACGAGATCAGCTTCTTGATCGTGCCGTAGACCAAGACGCCGATCAGCGAGCCGAGCACATAGCCGGTGCCGCCGGTGAGCAGCGTGCCTCCGATGACCACGGCCGCGATCGCGTCGAGCTCGGTGCCGATGCCGTTGCGGGGGTATCCGGCGCCGGAGTAGGCCGTGAGCAGCAGGCCGGCCAGTCCGCCGCAGACGCCGCTGACCACGTAGACCACGATCTTCGTGCGGGCGACGCTCAGGCCCATGAGTCGCGCGGACTGTTCGTTCCCGCCGATCGCGTAGACGGTGCGGCCGAAGCGCGTCCAGAGCAGCACCACGAATGCGACCGCGACCGTGGCGAGCGCGATGATCCCGGTCGGCGTGATGTACCACCCGCCGAGGCTGAAGCGCGTGCGCTGCAGCCACAGGACCGCCGGATCCTCCACGCGGATGGACGAGAGGCTCACCACGAAGGCCAGGCCGCGGGCGAGGAACAGGCCCGCGAGCGACGCGATGAAGGGCTGGACGTCGAAGTACTGCACGAGGACGCCGATCAGCAGGCCGATGGCGGCTCCCGCGACGAGCATGATCGGCACCGCGATCGCCGCCGGCACCCCCTGCGAGAGCAGGCTGGCTCCCAGGATGCCGGTGAAGGCCATGACCGATCCCACCGACAGGTCGATGCCGCCGGTGAGGATCACGAAGGTCAGGCCGACGGCCAGCACCACGAGATAGGCGTTGTCCAGGAGCAGCGCGGAGATGTTCCCGGGGCTGAGGAAGCGCGGGAAGCGGGACTGCGCGCCGACGAGCAGCACGAGGAGGATCGCGACGGCGGCGAAGGTCGGCATCAGCGAGGCGTGCCGGCTCATGAAGGTGGCGTAGCGCGACGGGGTCGCCGTGCGACGCGCCGTCATCTCGAGGCTCCGGGTCATGACGCGACCCCCGTCCGGTCGTCGGCCGCGGATCTGTTGCGTGCGCGCGCCGCGCGCAGCGCCCCCCGTGCCCAGCGATGAAGGCGCGGGGACTGCACGAGGACGACGACGACGACGACGATGGCGAAGAACACGGGGCTCTGCGCGGAGGGCACGCCGAGGAACAGGATGGTCGCCTCCAGGGTCTGGATCGTGAGCACGCCGATGACCGTCCCGGCGATCGTGAACTTGCCTCCCATGAGAGAGGTGCCGCCGAGCACCACCGCGAGGATCGCGTAGAGCTCGATGAAGAGGCCTGCCGCGTTCGCATCCGCTGCGCGGATGTTGGAGCTGTAGATGACACCGGCGATGCCGGCGAGCAGGCCGCTGACCACGTACGCGCCGAACACGATGCCGCGCGCGCGGACGCCGGCCAGCCGGCTCGCCTCGGGATTGATGCCCACCGCCTCCGTCAGGACGCCGAGCGCGGTGCGCCGCTCCATGAGGCCTGTCACGGCGACGGCCGCGACCCAGATCAGGAACGCGAAGGGCAGGGCGAGCAGGTAGCCGGTGGCGATGAACTCGTACGGCTCGCTGTTCACCGTCGTGATGAATCCCTCCGTGATCAGCAGGGCAACCCCGCGTCCGGCGAGCATCAGCACGAGGGTGGCGATGATCGGCTGGATGCCGACGACCGCGACGAGGAACCCGTTCCACACGCCGAGCACCAGCGCGACCGCGAGGGACACCAGCAGGGCGACGAGCACCGTGCCGAGATCGCCCGGGTCCGGCGAGGCGTCGATGATGGTCAGCGCGACCGCGCCGGAGACCGCCATGATGGCGCCGACGGAGAGGTCGATGCCGCGCGTGGCGATCACGATCGTCATGCCCAGGGCCACGAGCATCAGCGGCGCACTGTTGCGCAGGATGTCGATGAGCGCCCCGTACAGCTCGCCGTCCCGGACGGTCACCAGGATGAACTGCGGCCGCGCGATCGCGTTGATCGCGATCAGGATCACCAGCGCGGCCGCCGGCCAGAACAGCCGGTGCTTCATGATCGCTCTCATGCGGCGCTCTCCTCGGTCTGGTGGGCGATGTAGTCGATGAGTCCGTCGAGATCCACCTCGCGGCTGTCGAGCTCCCCGATCTTGCGCCGGTCGCGCATCACGACGATGCGCTGCGCGATCCGCAGCACCTCTTCGAGCTCCGACGAGATGAAGATGACGGAGAGTCCTCGGGCGCTCAGCTCGGCGACCTTGCGCTGGATGTCGGCCTTGGCGCCGACGTCGATGCCCCGCGTGGGCTCGTCCAGGACGATCAGCTCCGGCGCCGTGGCCAGCCACCGGGCGAGCAGGACCTTCTGCTGGTTGCCGCCGGAGAGGTTCCCCGCGGGCATGTCGGGATCGGCCGGGCGCACGCCGAGGGCCGCGATGTACTCCGCGACGATGGCATCCGCCTCGCTCTGGGGGATCCGTCGCATCGCGCCGCGGCGGGCCTGGATGCCGAGCACGATGTTCTCCGCCACCGTCAGGTCGGAGATGATGCCTTCGGCGCGGCGGTTCTCCGACGAGAACGCGATCCGATTCTCGATGGCGTGCCGCGGGGTGGCGTGCTTCGCCGGGCGGCCGTTCACCTCGATCCGGCCGCTCTCGGCGCGGTCGGCTCCGTAGAGGAGTCGGACCAGCTCCGTCCGCCCGGATCCGAGCAGGCCCGCGACGCCGACGACCTCTCCCTCGTACACCTCGATGTCGACCGGTTCGAGCGACCCGCGTCTGCCGACACCGGTCGCGCGCAGCACCGGGGTCGCCGAGCGATCGATGGAGCGATCGGCCACCGAGGCGAGCGCGGCGAGCTCGTCGAGCTCGCGGCCGATCATCCTGCTGACCAGTTCGCCCCGCGGAAGCTCGTCGACCGCGTACTCGCCGACGAGGCGCCCGTTGCGCAGGACGGTGATGCGATCGGAGATCTCGTAGATCTGGTCGAGGAAGTGGCTGACGAAGAGGATCGCGACACGCTTGGCGCGCAGCTCCCGCACCACGTCGAACAGCTGCTCCACCTCGCCGCGGTCCAGGCTCGACGTCGGCTCATCCAGGATGAGGACCTTCGCGTCGAGCACCATGGCGCGCGCGATCGCGATCAGCTGCTGGATGGCGATGGAATGGCTCGACAGCGCGGAGCGGGTGTCGAGGTTCAGCCCCAGGCTCTCCAGCTGGTCGGCTGCCCGCCGATGTGCGGCCTTCCAGTCGATGCCGGTGGCCGTGCGCGGCTCGTGGCCGAGCATCACGTTCTCTCCCACGGAGAGGTTCGCGCAGAGGTTGACCTCCTGATACACCGTGGAGATCCCGGCGTCCTGCGCGTCGGCCGGGCTGGTGAATCGGCGCGGCCGCCCGCCGACGACGATCTCGCCGGCATCCACCGGGTACACCCCCGTGAGGGCCTTGATGAGAGTCGACTTCCCTGCGCCGTTCTCGCCCATGAGCGAGTGGACCTCGCCGGGGCGCAGCGAGAAATCGACGCCGTCCAGTGCGAGCACACCGGGGAATCGGATGGTGATCCCGGTCATCTCGACGACCGGCGGGACTGCGGTGTCCGCGGACATGTGACTCAGCTGCCTTTCCGGGCTTCATCGTCGGCACGCCGCCGGGGGCCCGTGGGCCGCCCGGCGGGGTGCTCTCGACCTACCTTGGTACAGGATCGATGCGCCGGCGATCAGTAGGGACGGCTGTCGATGACCTCGGCGGCCTGCTCCTGGGTGAAGGTCTGGTCTTCGACGTAGACCTCCTTCTCGACCTCCTCGCCGGCGAGCACGTCCTTGACGAGTCCCGCCGCCAGGTCGCCGAGCAGGGGGTTGCATTCGACGATGAAGTTGATCTTCCCGTCGACGAGCGCCTGCATGCCGTCCTTGACGGCATCGATCGACACGATCTGGATGTCGACGCCGGGTTCTGCGCCCGCCGCCTCGATGGCCTCGATCGCGCCGAGCGCCATGTCGTCGTTGTGCGCGTAGACCAGGTCGATGCCGTCGGCGCCGTACTTCTGGAGGAAGCCCTCCATGACGGTCTTCCCGCCGTCGCGCGTGAAGTCGCCCGTCTGCGAGTCGATCTTCTCGATCGCCGTTCCTTCGACGGCCTCGTCGAAGCCCGCGGCGCGGTCGTTGGCGGGGGCCGATCCCGTCGTGCCCTCGAGCACGACCATCTTCGTCGGGGTGTCGCCGAACGTCTCGGCCGCCCACTCCCCGGCCATGACGCCTTCCTTCTTGAAGTCCAGGCCGACCCAGCTCGCGTAGAGGTCGTCGGGCGCCGAGACGGTGCGGTCCTCGAGGACAACCGGGATGCCGGCATCCGCCGCCTCCTGCAGCACGTCGTCCCAGCCGTCCTCCACGATCGGCGCGATGACGATGGCGTCGACGCCCTGGTTGATGAAATCGCGCACGGCGGCGATCTGGGCGGCGGTGTCGTTGTCGGCCGCGTTGAAGACCAGCTCGAAGCCGTTGTCGGCCGAGAAGGCCTCCTTCATCGACTCGGTGTTCGCCGAGCGCCAGCCCGACTCCGAACCGGTCTGGGCGAAGCCGACGGTGATGACCTCGTCGCCCCCGCTCCCGGCGTCGCCGCCGTCGCCGTCTCCGCTCGCGCAGCCGGTCGCGGTGAGGGCCAGGGCCCCCAGAAGCGCGAACCCGGCGAGAAGCTTGTTCCTGCTCATTCCAAAACCTCCTCGTTCTGGTCCGGCATCGCTGCCGGCTCGTTGTGATGCGAGTCGCTGCTGTGCGACTCCGACGCTGGAGATGTTAGCCCTCACATTCCGGTCGTTGGCAAGATGTTAGCGGTAACAGTTCCATAACGCGACGGGCGCGCTTGAGATGCGTCTCCGGCCGGACAGCCTCGCGCAACGGTTGAAGTGAGGGATAACATCCGTCGCAAAGGGTGCTGGGCGCGCGACCGGCGGCAGCGGCTGCCCGCGCGGCGAGGCGGATAGGGTGAGCGCGATGAGCGAGCCGCGAGCGAGTGCCCCGTCGTCCAGCCGTGTGGGCGTGCGCGACGTCGCCCGCGCGGCGGGGGTCTCGACGCAGACGGTGTCGCGGGTCATCAACGAGCAGCCGAACATCCGGCCCGAGACCCGGGACCGCGTCCTGCGCGCCATCGCCGATCTCGGGTACCGCGTCAACAACGCCGCCCGGGCGCTCGGCACGCGCACCACGCGCACCCTCGGGGTGATCGCGTCCGACGCGACGCTGTACGGGCCGGCCGTCGGCATCGCCGCGCTGGAGGCGGCCGCACGCGAGGCCGGGCGGTGGATCGCGACGGCATACGCGGATGCCTCGGACGAGGCATCCGTCCGCGACGCGGCCGATCGCCTGCTCGGGCAGGGGGTCGACGGGCTCATCGTCCTGGCCCCGCACGCCGCGACGCTGCCCGCGCTGGTGGACGCGCACGCCGGGATCGCCGTCGCGGCACTGCACTCCGGGCAGGGCGCCTCCCCGCAGGAGGCGGGGGCGGCGCTCGCCGTGACGCACCTGCTCGCCCTCGGCCACCGGCGCATCGCACGCGTCGCCGGTCCCGACGACTGGCTCGAGGCCCGTTCTCGCGAGGCCGGCGCGCTGCGGGCGCTGGCCGAGGCGGGGATCGAGCCCGGCCGGCGATGGAGCGGTGACTGGACCGCCGCGGCGGGCGCGGCGATCGCGGGCGAGGTGGCCGCAGCGGTCAGGGCATCCGAGGGGCCGACGGCCATCGCGGTGGCCAACGACCAGATGGCCCTGGGGCTCATCGCGGGCCTGCGCCACGCACAGCTGGACGTCCCGGGCGACGTGAGCGTCGCCGGATTCGACGACAACCCGGATGCCGCGTTCTATCGCCCCGCGCTCACCACCGTCGGACTCGACCTCGCCGGCGAGGCCCGCCGTGCCGTCGCCGAGGTGCTCGGCGCACCGGCGCCGGCCGTCGCGCCCCCGCGGCTGGTCGTCCGGGCGTCCACAGCGCCGCCCCGCTGAACGCGGGCGTCGAACAACCGGTGCGAATCGTCGGTGTTACCGGTAACATGGCGTCCCGGGCGATGCTCTGCCCGACTTCTCGACACGAGACCCGATGGAGGACCCCGTGACCAGCCCCGACCCGGCGACGCCGCCGCCCTCGTTCTCCGCCGAGGTGGAGGCATCCATCGCCGCCGTCCGTGCCGAGGTGGCGTCGCTCCACGCCGAGCTCGTGCGATACGGCCTGATCGTGTGGACGGGCGGGAACGTGTCGGGACGCGTGCCCGGAGCCGACCTGTTCGTCATCAAGCCGTCCGGCGTCTCGTACGACGACCTCGCGCCGGAGAACATGATCCTCTGCGACCTCGACGGTGACGTCATCCCCGGAACGCCGGGGAGCGACCGCAGCCCGTCGAGCGACACCGCCGCGCACGCGTACGTCTACCGGCACATGCCCGAGGTCGGGGGAGTCGTGCACACCCACTCGACGTTCGCGGTGGCGTGGGCCGCGCGCGGCGAGGAGATCCCCTGCGTCATCACCGCGATGGCCGACGAGTTCGGTGGGCCCATCCCGGTCGGGCCGTTCGCCATCATCGGCGACGACTCCATCGGCCGCGGCATCGTCGAGACCCTCACCGGACACCGCTCGCGCGCCGTGCTGATGCAGAACCACGGACCGTTCACGATCGGGGTGTCGGCGAAGGACGCCGTCAAGGCCGCCGTCATGGTCGAGGACGTCGCCCGCACGGTGCACTACGCCCGCGAGGCCGGCCCGCTCATCCCGATCCCGCAGGAGGCCATCGACCGCCTCTACGACCGGTACCAGAACGTCTACGGCCAGAGTTCGGACGAGCGTCGCAGCGGTGCCGACGACGGTGCGGAAGAGGCCGGCCGGTGAGCGCCGACGCGATCCGGGCCGGGCGCACGGCGCTCGGCATCGAACTGGGCTCGACCCGCATCAAGGCGTGCCTCGTGGATGCCGACGACCCGGCGAACGTGCTCGCCGTGGGCTCGCACGCGTGGGAGAACGCCTACGAGTCGGGCCTGTGGACCTATTCGCTCGACGAGGTCTGGTCGGGGCTGCAGGACGCGTACGCCGAGCTCGTCTCCGACGCCCGGCAGCGCCACGGCGTGGCGCCCGAGACGTTCGGGGCTATCGGCGTCTCGGCGATGATGCACGGCTACCTCGCCTTCGACGAGGCGGGGGCGCTTCTCGTGCCGTTCCGCACGTGGCGCAACACGAACACCGGCGCCGCAGCGGCGGAGCTCACCGAGGCGTTCGGCGTGAACATCCCGCTGAGGTGGTCGATCGCGCACCTGCACCAGGCGGTCATCGACGGCGAGGCGCACGTCCCCGCCCTGCGGTTCGCCACCACTCTCGCCGGCTACGTCCACTGGAAGCTGACGGGCGAGAAGGTGCTCGGCGTCGGAGACGCCTCGGGGATGTTCCCGATCGGCGCCGGGACCGCCGGCTACGACACCGCGCTGCTCGCACGCTACGACGACCTCGCCGCCGGTCGTCTGCCGGTGGCCGGGGTCGCGGAGCTCCTGCCCGAGATCCGCGTCGCCGGAGAAGCCGCCGGCGCGCTGACGGCCGAAGGGGCGGCGCTGCTCGACCCGTCCGGAGCGCTGCGCCCCGGCATCCCCTTCTGCGCCCCCGAAGGCGACGCCGGCACCGGCATGGTCGCGACCAACGCCGTCGCCCCGCGGACCGGCAACGTCAGTGCGGGCACGAGCATCTTCGCGATGGTCGTGCTCGAGCGGCCGCTCGAGCGCGTGCACCACGAGCTCGACCTCGTGACGACCCCCTCCGGGGATGCGGTGGCCATGGTCCACTGCAACAACGGCGCCAGCGAGCTCGCCGCCTGGGCGGGGATGTTCGCGCGGTTCGCCGAGGCGTCCGGTCGCCCGCTCGCCGACGACGCCGTGTACGAGACGCTCTTCCGCGAGGCGCTCGAAGGCGAAGCGGATGCCGGCGGGCTGCTGGCCTACAACCACCTCGCCGGCGAGCCGATCGCCGGGCTCGCCGAGGGGCGTCCGCTGTTCGTGCGCACGCCCGACAGTCGACTCACGCTGGCGAATGCGATGCGCGCGCACCTCTACGGCGTCTTCGGCACGCTGGCGCTGGGCATGCGCGTGCTCGAGGACGAAGGGGTCGGCCTCGACCGCATGTTCGCGCACGGCGGCATGTTCCGCACCGCGGGCGTCGCGCAGCGCTTCCTCGCGGGCGCGCTCGGCGCTCCCGTCTCGGTCGGCGACACCGCCTCCGAAGGCGGCGCGTGGGGGATCGCCGTGCTGGCCGCGTACGCGCGGGCGGTGGCGAGCGCGGATGCCTCGGCCGAGGCATCCGTCATCTCGCTGTCGTCCTATCTCGACGAGCGGGTCTTCGCCGACGCCGCCGTCGGGACCGCCGACCCGGAACCCGCCGACGTCGCCGGGTTCGCCGCCTACCTCGACCGCTACCGAGCCGGCCTCGCCGTCGAAGCCGCCGCGGTCACCGCTCTCTGAAACCCGAAGGAACAACGATGACCCGCACGCCCCTGTCCACCTCGCTCGACACCTACGAGGTCTGGTTCGTCACCGGCAGCCAGAACCTCTATGGCGAAGAGACCCTGCGCCAGGTCGCCGAGCAGTCCCAGGCCGTGGCCGAGGGTCTGGCCGGCCTCCCGGTCAAGGTCGTGTGGAAGCCGGTTCTGAAGGACTCGGACTCGATCCGCCGCCTCGCCCTCGACGTCAACGCCCGCGACGACGTCATCGGCGTCGTGGCGTGGATGCACACGTTCAGCCCGGCGAAGATGTGGATCGCGGGACTCGACGCACTCCGCAAGCCGCTGCTGCACCTGCACACGCAGGCGAACGTGGAGCTGCCGTGGGCCGACATCGACTTCGACTTCATGAATCTGAACCAAGCCGCGCACGGCGACCGCGAGTTCGGGTACATCCAGACCCGCCTGGGCGTGGCGCGCAAGACGGTCGTGGGTCACGTCTCCAACCCGGCGGTGCGGCAGCAGGTGGAGGACTGGCAGCGCGCCGCCGCGGGCTGGGCGGCGTCGCGGTCGCTCAAGCTCGCCCGCTTCGGCGACAACATGCGCTACGTCGCCGTGACCGAGGGCGACAAGACCGAGGCGGAGCTGCGGTTCGGGGTGCAGGTGAACACGTGGGGCGTGAACGAGCTCGTCGCCGCGGTGGAGGCCCAGACCGACGCGGATGTCGACGCGCTGGTGCAGGTCTACCTCGATGAGTACGACGTCGCGGCCGAGCTGCGGCCCGACGGCGACCGCCACCAGTCGCTGCGCGACGGCGCCGCCATCGAGCTCGGCCTGCGGTCGTTCCTCGAGGAGGGCGGCTTCGGCGCGTTCACCACGTCGTTCGAGGACCTCGGCGCGCTGAAGCAGCTGCCGGGCCTGGCGGTGCAGCGGCTCATGGCCGAGGGGTACGGGTTCGGGGCCGAGGGCGACTGGAAGACCGCGATCCTCGTCCGGATCGCCAACGTCATGGGCGCGGGCCTCCCCGGCGGGGCGAGTCTGATGGAGGACTACACCTACGACCTCGTCGCCGGAGACGAGAAGATCCTCGGCGCGCACATGCTCGAGGTCTCGCCGTCGCTGACCACCGCGAAGCCGCGTCTCGAGGTGCACGCGCTCGGCATCGGCGGCAAGGACGACCCGGTGCGCCTGGTCTTCACCGCCGACCCCGGCCCCGCGCTCGTCGTCGCGATGAGCGACATGCGCGACCGGTTCCGCCTCGTCGCCAACGTCGTCGAGAACGTCGACGCCCCTGACCTGCCCAAGCTCCCCGTGGGCCGGGCGGTGTGGAAGCCGGCACCGGACTTCGCCACCAGCGCCGCCTGCTGGCTCGCCGCCGGCGCCGCACACCACACCGTGATGACCACCGCGGTCGGCATCGAGGTGTTCCGCGACTTCGCGGACATCGCCGCCACCGAGCTCGTCCTCATCGACGAGGACACCACCGTGCGCGGCTTCCAGCGCGAGCTGCGCTGGAACCAGGCGTACTACCGCCTCGCCCAGGGGCTCTGACCTTCGTAATCCCCGGGTTCGAGCGCCCCGAACCTCGCCGCTACTCTGGTTGGCGGCATCCGCCCCCCTTCCGCAAGGAGCCCACATGGCACGTCCCCCCGCTTCCGGAACCCAGCACGCGCTGCGTGCGGGTGACTACGAGGCCGTCGTCGCGAGCGTCGGTGCGACGCTGCGCTCGCTCACCTACCGGGGCCGCGACCTCGTCGTGCCGTTCGAGGCCGACGAGGTGCGTCCGGCGCATCGAGGTGCGACCCTCGCACCGTGGCCCAACCGCGTGGTCGACGGCACCTACTCGTTCGGCGGCCGCGACTTCCAGCTGCCCCTCACTGAGCCGGCGCGCTCGCACGCGCTGCACGGCCTGGCGACGTGGCTCGACTTCGAGGCCGTCGACAAGGGGCCCGACCACGTGACGCTCGCCGCCGTCATCCAGCCGCAGACGTTCTACCCGTGGCGCCTGGTCATCACGACGACGTTCTCGCTGGGTCCTGACGGCCTCACGCAGTCGGTCACCGCCCACAACGAGAGCGAGCAGCCGGCGCCCTGGGGGACCGGGCCGCACCCGTACCTCGTTGCCGGGGACGGTCGCGTCGACGGCTGGACTCTCGAGCTGCCCGCCGCTCAGGTGCTCGCAGTCACCCCCGACCGCCTCATCCCCACCGGCCTGGTCGCGGTGGACGCCGACGACCCCGAGCGGTTCGACTTCCGCTCGCCGCGGGTCATCGGCTCCGCCGAGATCGACCACGCGTACTCCGGACTGATCCGCGATGCCGACGGCTACGCCACGGTTCGCGTGACGGATGCCGCCGGCTCCGGCGTGCAGATGACGTGGGATGCCACGTGCCCCTGGGTGCAGGTGCACACCGCCGACAAGCCCGACCCGGCGCAGAGCCGTCTCGGGCTCGCCGTCGAGCCGATGACCTGCGCACCGGATGCCTTCAACGCCTCGTCGTACGACTACGACGCCGGTCTCATCGAGATCGAGCCGGCGGCATCCGTCACCGCGTCCTGGCGCATCGCCGCGATCGACTGATCTCTGCCGTGACATGACGAAGGCGGAGCCGGCCCCCCGGGCGGCTCCGCCTTCTTCAGGTGCGGGTCAGTTGTCCCGCAGGTCTTCCTTGATGTCGTTGCGCGTCTTCACCGAGTCTCGCTCGCGCTCGGCTTTGCGAACCTCGGCATCCGCCTTCATCTCGTCGACCTTGTCGCCGATGCGATCTGTCGTGTCTTCGAATCCACGCTTGACCTTTTCGCCGACGGCCTCGGCCGTCTCTTTGGCGTCATCCATGAATCCCATCGGTCACTCCTCTCGAGAGGGATGTGACTCCGACGCTACGTGGGACCCCCGCTTTCAGAGGGGGGCCTTGATTCCCCGGCCCGGGTCCGCTAGAGCGGCAGCGCAGGGGAGTCGACGTCGTCGCCCGCGGCCTCTCGTTCTTCCGGACTCGCGAACGCCCGGCGGACGCTAGCCTTTTCGAGGGAGGTGCGATGGGCAAGACCGCAGAGGCGATCGCCGAAGGGGTGTCCATCGCGTCCGCCGCCGCTCGGCTGGCCATCCGCAACCGGATCCTCGTCGAGACGATCGCACACGACGCGCCGTTCGACGTGGCGACGTTCACGCCGTTCGCCCACGAGACGCTGATCGCGCTGGCCGACGAGCAGGACCAGGCGGCCGCGCTCGTGAGGAGCCAGCGCAAGAAGGCCTGGGGCAAGTTCACCGACCCCGACGGCACGCACGACTACCGCGACCGCGACACCCGCAACCTGCGCCGGAGGGGCCGTCAGTACGCCGGCGTCGCCCACGCGCTGCGTCGCATGGCCGACGACCCGCACGTGGTGCGCACGCTCATCGAGCAGTCCCGCGACGCCGCCTGGGGCGACGTCGAGGCCAACCTCCAGCGAAGGCTGCGCGTCGAGGGCATGCGACCAGAGCTCGACCCCGACTACGACCGCATGCGGGCCGCGCGCATGCAGTCGATCCGCCTGGTCGACCTCCCGCGTCTGGCCTCCCACAAGCGCCATCAGGATGCGAAGACGGATGCCGCGCCCTCCGGCCCGACCCCGACTCCCTCTCCGCGCATCTCCGGCATCGACGCCAGCGAGCTCGACTCCTGACGTCAGCGCGACGGCCGGCGAGGGGCGGACACGCCCGGGAATCCGGCATCCTCCCGCCGATTCGCGCCGTGGGTGGCCGTGAGGTATTCTTGACGACGTTGTGCGCTGCTGCGAACGACATGCGCCCGTAGCTCAATGGATAGAGCATCTGACTACGGATCAGAAGGTTAGGGGTTCGAGTCCCTTCGGGCGCGCACTGTGTTGAGACAGTGACCTCGAGAAGAGCGCCGGTTCGCCGGCGCTCTTCTTGTTTCTGCGGTCCATCGCTGGGTTGGCGGCAACGGAGTCAGGATCCGACGATCGAGCGTCGGCGCCGCGCGGTTGATTACTCGGTCGGCGCGAGTGACGGCCACAACGTGGCGACGATGTCTTCCGTGTAACCGTCCGGCGCGAAGTTGGTCCAGTGCGTGGCGACCCAGCCGGTATCCCGGAAGTAGTGCGTCTCTCCCACGGTGGCGTAGAGTTCCCCGTCGACGAAGACGTCCTCCCGGGTCCGGCAGATCGTGCCCTCGGCGTGCTGCTTGCACGTCATCCCGGACTCGACGGCGGCCTGCGCGACTGATGTCGATTGCCCCGAATCCACCATGGTGACGTTGGTCGAGAGTCCGTACTCGGATGCCCCGCCCCAGGTGCACCGGAGAGTCGGGGCCTCTTCGAGTACCTCCCGGCCGGCCGCCAGCTCCGTGGACGGCGTGGTATGCAGGGGATCGTTGAGCGGCGGCGCCGTGGCTGTCAGGTGGGCGAACATCGCGTCGGAGTAGATGTCTGCGCACGCTCCCGGAAGCACCAGGGCGGTCGCCCCATCGTCAGAAGGGGCGGCCGACGAAGAAGGAGTCCCCCTCGGCGGAGGTGGGCTGGATGCGGTCGGCGGGGTGCTGACGGAAGCCTCGGGTGGCGTCGCGCAGGCGGCGAGCGCCACGACGAGGAGCGCCACGCCTGCGAGGGCGGACACGGTGCGTACCGCGTGCCGGTCGATGGTTGCCACGGCGTCTCCCGAAGCTCGAGGGAAGTCCGCGTAGGCCTCGAAGGCATTCGATTGCGCCGCGTCCGCGCCGACCCGCCAGGCGGGGAACGCCCCGACCACCTTCCCGTTTCTCTCGAATGGTTCGGCAGCGGCGGAAGGGATGTCGGTCGACCGTTTGATGATCTCGTTGTCTGCGCTCATACCAAGTAGTGTCCGGATCGGGCCGAGACGGTTCACGATGCATCGTGCTACCGACTGCGGTCGCTCACGAGGGTCCATCGCCGACCCCGGCGATCGTAGGCTGCGGTCCCCTTCGTCCTTGGACATGGCCGGCGACCGCCGTCTGTGACCAGCCCAGGGATCAGATATCCCCGACGTGCCAGGTCGCCCCCCAACCACGACGATCCGCATCCTGGACCTCCCGGTCCTCGGCGTTACAGGTTGATGTGGATGCGGTAGAGGCTGGTGGATGCGGTGATGTAAAGCGTCGTACCGTCCTCGCCGCCGAAGCAGACGTTGGACACGATCTCGGGAAGGGGGATCGCGCCGACACGGGCACCCTCCGCATCGAAGACGACGACGCCGGTGGCGCTGGATGCCCAGACGCGCCCGCGGGCGTCGACGCGCAGGCCGTCGCACACTCCGTCCTCGATCAGCGCGAAGGTCTCTCCCTGATCGCATGCGCCGTCGCGCACGCGGTAGCGGCGGATGTGGCGGGGGACGCCCGGTTGCGTGGCCCCTGCCGTGTCCGACACGTAGAGGACCGTCTCATCCGGTGAGAACGCGAGTCCGTTCGGATGCACCATATCGGTGATCACCGGCCGCAGCTCTCCCATCCGCTCGTCGAAGCGGAACACGAAGCATCCTTCGTACTCGGGCGCCGCGGCGTGTCCTTCGTGATCGGAAAGGATGCCGTAGGGCGGATCGGTGAACCAGATCGCGCCGTCCGAAGCGACCACCACGTCGTTCGGCGAATTGAAGCGCACACCGTCCCACCGATCGACGATCGGCGTCACGACCCCGTCGACGTCGCGCTCGATCCGGCGCAGTCCGTGCGAGCACTGCACGACCCGACCCTCGAGATCGAGGGTCCGACCGTTCGTGAACTCGACTCCGGCTCGATACACGTCTACGCGCCGGGTCGCGGCGTCGAACTGCAGGATCCTGTCGTTCGGGATATCGCTCCAGCGCACGGCTCCAGCATCCGGGAGCCAGACCGGTCCCTCGGCCCACGCCATACCGGTGTACAGGCGCTCCAGCTGTGCACCCGGCTGAATCAGAGGCGTGGTCTCGGTCATTCCAGGGTCAACTCTCCCGGGGGCAGGGCGCAGGCTCAAGACGCAGGCTGAGCGAAGTGCAGAAGGAGCAGCTGCGGACGGCCGGAGACCGCGCGCGCCGCCTCAGGTACGTATGCCAACAGGGACCATGGCCACGCCGGCCAGTCGCCGATCTCGGCGCTCGGCCTCGGCAGCGGCGAATCATCCCAGTGGAGGGCGGGCTCCTCGACGGCGCGCAGCTCGAGTCCCGCGGCGAGCGCGGCCCGAAGATAGTCGCCGAGGGAATGCCGGAATGCCGGGGCTAGGCGGCGCTCGCCGTCGGGTCCCAGACCCTTGATGCCCGAGCCGATCGTGGTGAGCTCGCGATGCACGTCTGAGATGAGGAGCGCGCCACCCGGGCGCAGCACGCGGGCGAACTCGGCGAACACCGGGCCGAGATCGCTGAGGTGGACGAGCGCGAGCGCGCACACGACCACATCGACCGATCGGTCGGCGAGAGGCAGTCGATCGACTGATCCCAGGTGGAGGTCGCCCTCCGGGACACGCTCGCGGGCCAGTTCGAGCATGTCCTGTGACCCGTCGACGCCGATCATGGTGTGGCCGAGGTCGGCGAGGATCCGCGCGAATCGGCCTGTGCCGCACGCGGCATCCAGGGCGACGCCACCCTCGCGGTGCGCCAGCCATTCGGTGATGACCGGCTCGTCGATCGCGAAGAGGCCACCGCCCGCATTCGCGTCGTAATCAGATGCCTGCTGCTGATAGGCGACGTCAGCGGCCACGCGCTCCGCGAGCACCCCGCGATTCTGGAGTTTCCCGTCGGCGAGCAATCGGCGGATCTCGGCGACCCGGTCTTCGACGAAGGCTTGATCGTGGTCACCGGCCCATGCGTCGAGCAGAGCGGACCCTTCGATGCCGAGCAGATATGCAAGAGGGTCCTGGTAGATCACGATCAAGGAGCGTAGCCAGCGCCACGCGCGCAGACCAAGGCACGGCTACTTCCTTCGGGCACCCGTTGAGGGAGATCAACGGCCGCAGCGCACGCGTGTCCGTCGGGTAGCGCGCATACGTATCGATCGCCGGTCGAGGGCCGAGCCGGCGAATCCAGGCAGCCTCCCCAGTGCGGAGCGCCCAGGTGCGAGGCCGTTGAGCATTGCGACTGCCACGGTCGGCGCCAGGGCCCCTCTTCTCGTTTCTGCTGCAGTTCGCCTCCCTTCTTGTTCCTCATGCCGTCCGGCGGGGCCATCGTGAACATCGCGTCGCAGGAAGGCAGCGTGGCGCGGCCCGGCGAGTCGTCGTACGGCATCGCAAAGGCGGCGATGCCGCACATGACCCCGCTGCCATGCGGTCGAGTGGCGGGACCGGGTCAGACGGCCGGTTCCGGCTGCACGACATCCGGGAGTTCGGGGACGAGCACGAGCACGATGTCCTGGACTTTCCAGTCGATCTCGATGCACGCGAGCCGGGCGCTCTCGAGGTGATCCATCGAAGGCGGCTGACCCTCGCGCGGGACGACGAACGCCTCGATGTGGAACACGTGCCCCTCGTCGCGCGTACGGCACCCCGCTTCGGCGACCCACGGCAGTCCGCGAAGGTACTTCTCCACCTCTCGGCCGACGGGGTGCGGCTTCTTGTCGTCGAAGGTGGTCGCGCGCTCATCCATCAGGTCGAGGGTCGCGGCGCGCAGATTGCGGAAGCCGTCGTGGAGGATGCTCCCGGAGATGAAGAGTGCGGCGACGTAGTCGAGCCACCAGAGCCCGATGCCGACGCCGGCGACGCCCACGATGGAACCGGCCGCTGTCATCCAGTCGGCCTTGTTCATGTCGGCGTCGGCGTAGAGCACCTTGTTGTGCAGCTCGCGTGCGAGCTTCAGCTTTGCCCGCCCGATGATGACGGGTGGCACGGCGATGACGGCCATGACGCCGATCATCAGCCACCCGAGCCAGATCACCTGGCCGAACAGCACGACGGTTCCGATCGTCGGGTGCTCGCCGCGGAGGAGCCCCGTACCCGAATCGATGATGAGGAAGGTTCCCATCCCTGTGAGCGCCACCGCGGCCACGAGGTGCCCGACCCCCACCGACCGGTGAAAGCCGTAGGGATGGTCGGGAGTGGGTGGCCTCCGGTTGATCCGTACCGCGATGAGGAAAGCGATCGGAGGGATGAATGACAGCAGGTCTTCGAGCCAGGCGGCCTTCATCGCCTGCGAGTTGCCGAGCACGAGGAACACGAGGATGACACTGACGGCGAGAAAGCCGATCGTGATCCACTCGAGCCGGATGGCCCGATGCAGGACCTGGACCTGCTTCTCAGGCAGCTTGGTCCTGCCGAAGCTGATGCTCATCGCAACCTCGCAGCCTCGTGCGTGAGGAAGGTCTCGAGGCTGGTGAGGAACGCGTTCTCGCCCATCGGGACCAGCATCACGAGCTTGTGCCTCTTCCCGTCCTCGTCGGTGAACTCGCCGTACGGCCTCGTCACGCCCGCTTTGTCCGCCCACGGCGTGGCATCAGTCAGCCCGCCGATCACGAGATCGACATCCTCCCGCTCCAGCGCCCGCACCAGTGCCTCTTCGGAGCCGACCGTCCACTCGATCTCCGCGTCGACCGTCTCGGCGAACGACTCGACAAGCGCAGCCTCTGAGCCGGCCACCGCGTCTCCGGTGACGGAGGTGAAGTCCCCGTTGGGGGACACGCCGACGTTCAGGGTGCCGCCCGACACGCGATCCAATGTGCCTTGGGGATCCGCGGGAACGGCGGCGCATCCGGTCAGCAGGAGCAGCGATGTCGTCAGCGCCAGGACTCTCCACATGACATCACGATAGGCGCGCGCCTACGAAGGCCCGGCGAGGCGCAACGAAGGCGGCGCGATCGTCTCCCCGTCGACCTCATGATGGGGACGATCCCGGCCCGCAGCCGGAAACGACGTCGCGCTGATCCTGGGGCCCCTTCCCTCTGGGCGTGTGCGCCATCATCATGGACCTGTCCGCATCGAGCGATGGAGGTCGAGATGAGCGTGTATCGAGTGATCGATGTCGTCGGCACGAGTGCGTCCTCGTGGGAGGAGGCGGCCCGAGAAGCGATCACCACAGCGTCCGGGTCGCTCCACGACCTGCGCGTGGCGGAGGTCACGAAACAGGACGTCGTGGTCGGCGACGACGGCGCGCTGCTGTTCCGCACCCGGATCCAGCTGTCGTTCAAGTACGCGCCGGAGTAAGCCGGGCGTCACCATCAGGACCCCACGGTCACGACTGTGTTCGGTCATCGTGCGCGCTGTCGCGGTGATCCGCCACGTCCGGCTCCGCCCGCAGCAGGTCGGCGGCCTCCTCCTCGGGCCGAGGAGCGATGGTCTCGTCGAGTTCGATCTCCGGGATGTCCGGCTCGCCGGGCCCGGGCACCCGGTGTGCGGGTACGTGCTCATCGTGGACGGACATCGCAGCCCCCTTCGCGGAAGAAACCCAGCGTACGTCGACGCGCCCCGGCGGAGACGGCGCGCGCTACCTCCGCTGCTCGAAGATCCCTGCCGTGATCGGCACCGCGACCGCGCCGCAGACGATCAGCACGCCGAGCACGAACGCCGGTGCCGAGAGGATCGGCAGCGAGAACGAGATCCCCAACAGCACCATCCCGCCGATGAGCAGGATCAGATAGATGACGAACAGCATGGTCCACCTCCAGAGGTCGATTCCCTCCTGAATACTCCCCGATTCGCTCCGGCGCGAGGGGGGTTGCGTGCGGCCTGGCACGTCGCGTACGGGCGGGCCACAATGACGCCATGAGACTCGTGCAGGTCGCGCAGCACGCCGAGGATCTCGAGCGTGCTGCGGCCTTCTACTCCGCACTGCTCGAAGCGCCTGCAACCGCTGTCTTCGATCCGCCCGGGCTCCTCTTCTTCGACCTCGACGGGGTGCGACTCCTGCTCGATCGCGCGGCCCCACCGTCTCTCCTCTACCTCCGCGTCGACGACGTCGACAGGGCACTCGAGCGGCTCGGGGGTCGCGCGGACGTGGTCTCGCCCCCGCACGTCATCTTCACGCACACCGACGACACGCTCGGGCCCGCCGGGCACGACGAGTGGCAGGCCTTCGTGAAGGACTCCGAGGGCAACACGGTGGGGCTCGTCTCGTTCCGGCCTTCGGCGTGAGTCGACAGACTGCCTCGCGGAATCGCCGTGATGCGCGCATCGTGCTCCTATCGACTCGGTAACGCCCTGCAGATCGCACGGGGCGTGCTTTAGCCTGGTGGCGATGAGCGCCTACGTCTCGGCGTTCGAGCTGTTCTCCATCGGCGTAGGACCCTCGAGCTCCCACACGGTCGGCCCCATGCGGGCGGCCCACGACTTCGCCGTGCGGCTGCGCGCCTCCGGTGCGCTGCCCCGCGTGCGGCGGGTCACCTGCACGCTCTACGGCTCGCTCGGCGCGACCGGCATCGGCCACGGCACGCCGGACGCGGTGGTCGCAGGCCTGCAGGGACACGAACCCGAGACGGTGGATCCGGATGCCGTCCGTGCGGCGTGGAGCGGATGGCCCGACGGCGAGACGCTCGCCGTCGCGGGCGTCCACGCCGTGCCGTTCCGGCGCGACGACGTCGTCTTCGCGCCGCGGACCAGGCTGCCCGCGCACCCGAACGCGATGACGCTGGAGGCGTGGGCATCCGCTGACGACGGCCCGGCACGCGCGCTGAGCGGTCCCGGCATCCGCGAGACCGGCGCGTCCGCCGCGACGGTCGAGATCGAGCCGGTGTCCGGTGCCGGCCTCATCGCCCGCGAGACGTACTACTCGGTCGGAGGCGGATTCATCCGCCGCGAGGGTGACCCGTCGACCGGCGCGGGCGCCACTGCGTCGGCGTCTGTGTACCCGATGGATTTCGACAGCGCCGAGCAGCTGCTGGCGCTGTGCGATGAGCGGGGCCTCACGATCGCCGAGGCCGCCCGCCTCAACGAGACGGCGCTTCGCAGCGAGGAGCAGGTCGCCGAGGGGCTGGACGCCATCTGGGATGCGATGGCCGCCTGCGTCGAGGCCGGTCTGCGCGCCGACGGCGTGCTGCCGGGCATGCTGGGCGTGAAGCGGCGTGCCGCTGCCATCCGCGCACAGCTCGAGACGGCGGAAGCGGACGGTCGCCGCGAACTCCCGGGGGAGTGGCTCGGTGCCTTCGCGCTCGCGGTCAACGAGGAGAACGCCGCCGGTGGCCGCGTGGTGACCGCGCCCACGAACGGCGCCGCGGGGATCGTGCCCGCCGTGGCGATGTACTGGTGGCGCTTCCTCGCCGATTCGGGGCTCGGCGCCGGCAACGCGGTCACCCCGTACAGCGAGCTCGTCGGCAGCGCCCTCCTCGGCTACCACGGGCATGCCGCCGCGCCCGAGGCGGTCGCCGGGTGGGACGAGCGCGAGGTCGCCGAGGCGAACCGTCGCCGCGGCATCCGTCGGTATCTCCTCACCGCGACGGCGCTCGGCTCTCTCTTCAAGGCGAACGCGTCGATCTCGGGGGCCGAGGGCGGCTGCCAGGCGGAGGTCGGGTCGGCGTGCGCGATGGCCGCCGGCGGGCTCACCGCCGTGATGGGCGGCACCAACCGCCAGATCGAGAACGCGGCCGAGATCGCGATGGAGCACCATCTCGGCCTCACCTGCGACCCGGTCGGCGGGCTGGTGCAGATTCCGTGCATCGAGCGCAACGCGATCGCGGCGTCCACCGCCGTCACTGCGGCGCGGCTCGCGCTGCGCGGCGACGGCTCGCACTACGTCTCGCTCGATGCGGTGGTCGAGACGATGCGGCAGACGGGGATCGACATGTCGCACAAGTACAAGGAGACGAGCGAGGGCGGGCTCGCGGTCAACGTCATCGAGTGCTGACGCGTTCGTTCACGGCGAACAGCGGACCTAGCACTCGCACCCCTCGAGTGCTAATCTGTGATTAGTTGAGTCGACTCGACTCAACTCCAAGAACGAGAGGAGACAACCATGGCTACGTATGACCCGTTCCGTGATCTCGATCGTCTGGCGTCGAGTCTCTTCGACACGCGACGCGGCCCGCGCCGCATGCCGATGGACCTGTACCGCGATGGCGACCACTACGTCCTGACCGCCGATCTGCCGGGCATCGACCCGGGATCCGTCGACATCGACGTGGACGGCCAGCTCCTGACCATCCGCGCCGAGCGCACCCTCCACAGCGGCGAAGACGTCAAGTGGATCACCCGTGAGCGCGAGGCCGCGAGCTTCCTGCGGCAGCTCAACCTCGGCCAGGGGATCGACACCGACAGCATCTCCGCCAGCTACAACAACGGCGTGCTGAGCGTCACGATCCCCGTCAGCGAGAAGGCGAAGCCGCGCAAGGTCGAGGTGACGACCGAGGGGTCGTCGCCCACCATCCAGGCGCACGAGTCCACCTCGGACGCGCCGCAGCCCATCGAGCAGTGACCGGCTGAGCCGCGCACGATCGACGGATGCCTCGTCCCCACGCCGGGGACGGGGCATCCCGTCTTTCCGCACGGCCCGGGAGCGAGGCCGCAGCAGCCGGTCCGGGCCCGCTCAGCCTCCGCTGCGGCGGCCGCGGCGGACGCGATCGAGCGTCTCGCCCGCGGCGACTCCGGCGAGCACGACGGAGGCGGCGACGGTGAGCCACAGCGCACCGATCCCGCCCGAGGCCAGCGCCACCGCGCCGACGACCAGCAGCGCCGCGATGCCCGCGAGCTGGGCACGCGCCCACCGCTGCTCGAGCACGCGCCGGAAGAGGACGCAGCCGATCAGGAACAGCAGCGGGCCCAGCAGCACGGCGACCGTGGGCGCGAAGCCGGCTGCCCGCGGATGGGCGAGGGCCTCCTTGTCGCCCACGCTCAGCGCGACGATCCCGCCGATGATGGCGAGGTGGATCCAGGTATACGCCGTCCGCGCGAGGCGGCCGGGCTCGTCGGCCGCCTCGATCGCCTCCGAGCCCAAGCGCTCGCCGTGATCGAAGTAGATCCACCAGATGGCGGCCGCGGCGGCGAACGCCGCCGCCATGGCGATGATGGACTCGGCCGATGACTCCTTCGCCACGAAGGCGAACCCGGTGACCAGGAGCCCCTCGCCCAGGGCGATGAGGACGAACAGGGCCGTGCGCTCGGCGATATGGGGCCCGGAGAGGTCCCAGGCGCCGATGAGCACGCGGCCGCGTCCGGGGACGGGGAAGCCGAGGATGGTGCCGAGGAGCTCCACGGCGAGGGCGGCCGCCCAGAGCGGCAGCTGCCACCACAGCGGCAGCAGTGCCCCGGCGATCCACAGGCCCGCGGCCACAGCCGTCCAGACCAGCACCAGCGTGAAGTCGTGCGACACCTGGCGGTCATGGCGACGCGTCGCCCACACGATGAACGCCGTGCGGCCGATCTGCAGCACGACGTAGGCGAGGGCGAATGCCCACGCCCGCTCGCCGAACGCCTCCGCGATCGCCACGCTCATCACCAGGGCCACGAAGGCGAGGCCGATCACGACGCCGCGCACGGGCAGCGCGACGGGGTCGAGCCAGTTCGTGACCCACGTGGTCGAGACCCACGCCCACCACAGGGCGCACACCATGATCACGCCCTCGAGCAGGCCCGCCGGATTCTGCTGCTCGGCGAGATAGCTCGACAGCTGCGTCAGGGCGAACACGAAGACGAGGTCGAAGAAGAGCTCGACATAGGTGACGCGGTCGGCGCGCGGCGAGTCGGTCGGGCGCATCACATCGCGCGCCAGCCCAAAGGTCATGCCTCATCCTGGCACTGCGGCCCTCGTTCACCGGCTCCCGCGGCCGGTGAAATGCCGGCGGCAGCGGGCCTGATAGGACTCGATGCCGCCGATCTGCGCGAGGGTCGGGATCCTGGCGTCACCGGCATCCGCTGCCGAGATCCGCTGATGGAATGCGGCGTCCTCCCCGCACACGGCGCACACCGCGGTCAGCTTGATCACGTCCTCGGCGATCGCCATCAGCGACGGGAGGGGCTCGAAGGGCTCCCCGTCGAACGTGACGCACAGGCCCGACACCACGACGTCCACGCCGTCGGCGACCAGCCCGTCCACGGCGCCGACGAGCTCGGGACCGAAGAACTGCGCCTCGTCGACGGCGACGAGATCCAGGTCCCTGCCGCGCACGGCGGACACGAGCCCGGCGACGTCGGCGACCGGCCTCGACGCCACGCTGAGTCCCGAATGGGAGCTGACCTGACCCTCGCCGCGCCGATCGTCGAGCGCATGGCTGAGCACCTCGACCGACAGCCCGGCGATGCGCGCGCGGCGGACCCGCCGCAGCAGCTCCTCGGACTTGCCGGCGAACATCGGACCGGCCACCACCTGCAGCCTGGCCTGGTTGCGTGTGTGCATGGCGCCCACCCTACGGCTGCCCGTCCCCGGACGCGGTGCCCGGACTCCGGGCCTGCGTCTCCGGACCTCTTGACGGCGTGGCGCCGCGGGGTCACTGTTCACACGTGATGAATATGCCTGCAGCGGATGCCGTCACGGTGCGCGGGCTGCACGTGAGGCGCGGCACCACCGAGGTCTTCAGGGACCTTCATCTCGAAGTTCCGCGTGGAGAGATCACGGGCCTTCTGGGACCGTCCGGCTGCGGCAAGACCACACTGATGCGCGCGATCGTGGGCGTGCAGAAGGTCGAGGGCGGCACCGTCACCGTGCTGGGGGAGCCGGCCGGATCGGCGGCGCTGCGCCGGCGGGTGTCGTACGACACGCAGGCGGCGTCGGTCTACGGCGACCTCACCATCCGGCAGAACATGCGGTACTTCGCCCGGCTCGTCGGCGCCCACCGCTCGGACGTCGACCGCGTCATCGAGCAGGTCGGGCTCGCCGACCAGCGCGACCAGACCATCGACTCCCTCAGCGGCGGCCAGGAGACGCGGGTCTCGCTCGGTGTGGCGATGCTCGGCGCGCCGGAGCTCCTCGTGCTGGACGAGCCGACGGTGGGCCTGGACCCGCTGCTGCGCGCCGAGCTCTGGGACGTCTTCCGCGCACTCGCCGACGCAGGGGCGACGCTCATCGTGTCGAGTCACGTCATGGACGAAGCGCTGCGGTGCGACCGGCTGGTGCTGATGAGGGCAGGGCGCATCATCGCCGACACGACCCCCGGCGGTCTGCTCGCCGACACCGGAGAGACGGATCCGGATGCCGCGTTCCTCGCGCTCGTCCAGCACGACGCACTGCGGCGGGCGCAGGACACCCCGGCCGACGCCCACGAAGGCCACGCCCTGACCCGCCGTGAGGCACGCCGGAACGCGGACGCGCCCGGGCGACGCGCGAAGGACGGGGGTGCGCCGTGAACGGCACCCTGACCGTCGCGACCGCCGGCCGCGTGCTGCGGCAGCTGAGCCACGACCCGCGCTCGATCGCGCTGATGCTCGTCGCCCCGAGCCTGCTGGTCGGGCTGTTCGCGTGGCTGTTCAGCGATCTGGACGGCGTCTTCGACCAGTTCGGGGGGCCCATCCTGGCGCTCTTCCCGTTCATCGTCATGTTCCTCATCACCTCGATCACGACCCTCCGTGAGCGCAGGTCGGGCACGCTCGAGCGCCTGATGACGACCCCGATCCGCAAGACCGACTTCATCCTGGGGTACGGCCTCGCCTTCGGGCTGATGGCGACCCTGCAGGCGATCGTCACCGTCACCTTCGCGGTGTGGGTGTGCGGGCTCGACGTCGACGGACCGCTCTGGCAACTCGGCCTCGTGGCCGTCGTCGACGCGATCCTGGGCAGCGCGCTCGGACTGTTCGCGAGCGCGTTCGCGCGGACGGAGTTCCAGGCGGTGCAGTTCATGCCGCTGATCGTGTTCCCGCAGATCATCCTCGGCGGACTGTTCATGCCGCGCGAGGACATGCCCGACGCGCTGTACCAGATCTCGAAGGTGCTGCCGCTGAGCTATGCGATCGACACGATCAACGCGGTGACGGCCGGAGACGAGGGATGGGACGTGTTCGCGCCACTGCTCGTCGTGGTCGCGTTCGCCGTCGGTTCGCTCATCCTGGCGTCCCTCACGCTCCGCCGTCGCACACCGTGACGGACCGGCCCGCGGCTCAGCAGCTGGGCTGCTTCTTGCGCAGCTTGGCCGTGAGGTCGCGCAGCTGAGCCAGCTCATCGTCCGAGAGCAGCGACATCCGCTCGGCGATCGCACGTCCGTGCGCGCTCGCGATCCGGCGGAACAGCGATGCACCGGCATCCGTCGCGGTGACGAGCGCTCCGCGGCCGTCGTCGGGATCCGCGCACTTCGTCAGCAGGCCGCGCGTCACCATGCGGTCGACCAGCCGCGAGACGCTGGGCTGGCTGATGAGCATGTTCGCCGTCACGTCGCGCAGGCGCGCGGTCATGTCGGCGGCTCGGGTGACCGTGAGCAGGACGTCGTACTCGGCCTGGCTCAGGCTGTCGTCGTGGAAGTCGTCGTTGATGTCGCCGAACACCTCATGCTGCGCGCGGAAGAGACTCTCCCAGGCGTCGATGGCGAGGCGGCGATCGGTCATAGCGTCCAGATTAGAGCCTCGGGTCGACCCTAGGCTGGCCCCATGGGGACTTCTGCTGCCGTGCCTTCGCGCGCACGGCGACTCGGGATCGCCGGCCTCGCGCTCGCCGTGTTCGCCGGTCTGCTGCTCGCGCTCGCCATGCCGGTACCGGCGCACGCCGGCGTCGACGACTTCTCGTTCGACAGCCTCGACGTCGAGTACCAGCTCGGCCGCACAGGCGACGGCACCAGCACGCTCACCGTCGTCGAGACCTTCGTCGCCCGGTTCCCCGACATCGACCAGAACCGGGGGATGCGCCGCATCATCCCGGACTCGTATCAAGGGGCACCACTGAACCCGCAGCTCGTGTCGATCACCGACGAGAGCGGCGCCGAGCGGGCGGCGGAGACGGAGTCCGAGGACGGGTTCTACATCATGACGTCCCGAGCCGACGGCTACGTGCACGGGGCCCAGACGTACGTCTTCACCTACACGCTCGAGAACGTCACGCGGTACTTCGCCGACACCGGCGCGGACGAGTTCTACTGGGACGTCAACGGCACCGCGTGGCCGCAGCCGTTCGGTCGCGTGACGGCGCGCGTGACGATGCCCGACGAGCTCGCCGCCGCGCGCACCGGCGCACAGGCGTGCTACTTCGGGCAGCAGGGCGACGACCAGACGTGCCCCATCCGCGACGACGCAGGCGCGGTCGTGGCATCCGTCGAGGGTCTTCAGCCGTACCAGACCATGACGATCGCGATCGGGTTCGAACCCGACACGTTCACCGAGTTCGATTCCTCGTACTTCGCGTCGCCGTGGGGCTGGCTGCAGGCCGGCGTCGCGCTGGTGGGCCTCGGGAGCGCGCTCGCGCTCGCGGCGGTCGCGCGCGTCCGTCACCTGCGCGACGATCCGGGGCGACCCGTGATCATCGCCGAGTACACGCCGCCGCGCGGGATCGACGCGCTCGAGAGCGCCGTGCTGCTGGGCCGCACGACCAAGGCGATCCCGGCCGAGGTGCTCGAGCAGGCGGTGGTCGGCAGCATCCGCATCGAGGAGGGTCCCCCGAAGTGGTTCGGCGGCACGCGGCTGAAGGCCGTGCTGGTGAACCCCGCGCTCGCGGACGGGGATGGACGGATGCTGCTGCCCGGCCTCTTCCCCAGTGGCGTGCCGGGGGAGGAGTTCGAGTTCGGCCGCACCGACACCCGGTTCTCCACCACCGCACAGAAGGTGCTCAAGGCGGCCGCCTCGGAGCTCGGGACGCGCGGCCTGCGACGTGCGGTGCCGCTCAAGGCCCGGGTGTGGCCGATCGTCATCGCGATCGGCTCGGCGGTGCTGGTGCTCCTGTTCGGCCTCGGCGCACTCGCCGCCTTCGTGAATCCGTTGTGGCCGATCATGCTGATCATCGCCGCCGCGTTCGTCGCGATCATCGTCGGGGCGATGGTCGCGCGCAGGCCGCTCACCGCCGCCGGGGCCGAGGCGCGCGACCACCTCGGGGGGCTGAAGCAGTTCATCGAGTGGGCAGAGGCCGACCGCATCCGCATGCTGCAGTCGCCGCAGGGCGCGGAGCGGGTTGCGGTCGACATCTCCGATCCGCGTGTGAAGCTCAAGCTCTACGAGACCCTCCTGCCGTACGCGGTCGTGTTCGGGCAGGAGAAGGAGTGGTCGAAGGAGCTCGCGGTCCTCTACGGCGAGGGCAACTCGCCGACCTGGTACGCGGGCACCTCGGGCTTCAACGCCGCGGCGTTCTCGGCGGGCATCTCGACCCTCTCCGCCTCGGCCGCGTCTTCGTCGTCCTCCGGCGGTTCGTCCGGCGGCGGGTCCGCCGGCGGCGGCGGGGGCGGCGGCGGAGGCGGCGGAGTGTGACCCGCATCAACGCTCCTTCGTCGCATTGATCCGGGTCGCGGCAAGAGTAAGGGCCGGTCGGAGAGGCTACCGACCGGCCCTTGTCCCTTGCACCAAGAGTGTCCTGCAATCACATGTCGGCAGCTGCCACAGCAAAACAGTTACCGTGCAAGCACTCTATAACGACCAGGTAACGGTGGCAAGCATTCGTCGTTATGTTTTCGTGATGGATCGCGGCCAGGGGTGGGAGGAAGTGTCCGCACAGGGTGAGGGCCGGTCGGAGAGGCTACCGACCGGCCCTTGTCCCTTGCACCAAGAGTGTCCTGCAATCACATGCCGGCAGCTGCCACAGCAAAACAACTACCGTGCAAGCACTCTATAACGACGAGGTAACAGAGGGAAGCTTTCGCCGTTATCTTCTTGTGATGAATTCGCTGAGAGTGCGGGCCGCGCATCCGCGCCGAGCCGAGCGACGCGGCCCTTGACCACGGCGTCGGGATGTGTACAGTGTGAACATACGCATCCGCACACTGGGAGGTCCCGATGCCGAGCACGACCGACCACGCTCTTCCGCCCGTCGTCGACGCCGAGTCGTGGCGCCGAGAACTCGCCGAGCTCCGTGTCCGCGAGAAGGCAGCCACTCGTGAGCTCGACGCCATCGCCGCGCAGCGGCGGCGCCTGCCGATGGTGGAGCTGCCGGACTACATGCTCGTCGGGAAGGACGGGCCGGTGCGGCTCGTCGACGTCTTCGACGGCAGGACGCAGCTGATCACGTACCACCACATGTGGTTCGAGGGGAAGGAATGGCACTGCCCCGGCTGCACCGGGTACACCTCGCAGTTCACCCGGCTGGAGTTCCTCGAGCCGTACGATGCGCGCTTCGTGATCGTCACGACGGGGCCGATCGACGAGGCGCTGGCCTACAAGGAGAGGACGGGGAACCGGATGGAGTGGTTCTCGACGGCGGACAGCCCGTTCGGCGCCGACATGGATGCGCCGGCCGGCGGCGGGTTCGCGGTGAACGTCTTCCTCCGCGACGGCGACACGGTGTACCGCACGTGGCACACCGACGGCCGCGGCACCGAGCAGCTGAGCCATACCTTCCCGCTCATCGATCTCCTCCCGTTCGGACGGCAGGAGTCCTGGCAGGACTCTCCGGAGGGCTGGCCGCGATCGGACACGTTCGACGGCTGGCTCAGCTCGCAGCAGGTGGCAGAGCTCTACGGAGCCGGCTCGGCCCGTCGCGACTGAGCCTCAAGACGAGGATGCCGCACCCCGCGACTGCGGCCGGGGTGCGGCATCCGTCATCCGAGCGCGCCGATCAGCGCGCGCCGGTCAGTACCAGTCCGTGGCCTGGCTGTGTCCCCACGCGGCGCACGGTGTGCCGTAGGCGCGCTTGATGTAATCCAGGCCCCACGCGATCTGCGTCGTCGCGTTGGTCTGCCAGTCGGAGCCGAAGCTGGCCATCTTGTCGCCCGGGAGCGACTGGGGGATGCCCGTCGCGCCGCTCGAGCCGTTGTAGGCCTGATAGTTCCAGTCGGACTCCTTGTCCCACAGCGAGTCGAGGCACGAGAACTCGCCGTCGCCCCAGCCGTACTGCGACGCCGCCATCTGGCGGGCCGTGGCCTTCGCGCCGTCGACGGTGTTGGCGGCGGCCAGCGCGGCCGCGGCGGCAGCGGCTGCCTCCGCCTGGCGCTGCGCCTCGGCGGCGGCAGCAGCGGCGGCGGCTGCGGCTGCCTCTTCGGCCGCCTTCTTCTCCTTGGCCGCGTCGAGGTGCCCGCGCAGGTCGGCGACGCGCTCCTGCACCTCGGCGGTGACGGCCGTGGCGTCGGCGGCGAGACCGGGGATGAGCAGCATGGGCACGACGTCGAGCTTCGAGAGGCGCTCGGCGGCATCGTGCAGCGCCGACGTCTCGATCGTGGTGTCCTCGACGCCGATGTCGAGACCCGAGGCCTCGATGTCGGCCGTGAGGGCATCGGCCTCGGTCTGCGCGACGCGAGCGGCCAGGAGCGTGCCCTGGGCTTCGACGCGGATGTCGCGGAGGGTCTCCGCGGCGGCATCCGGCGCGGCGGCGGTGGCGATCGCGGTGGCGGCCAGCGGGGCGGCGGCCGCGAGGGCGGGGGAGGCGAGCGTGAGGCCCGCGGTCAGGATGATGCCGAAGGCGGTGCCGGTGGCGACGGCCGGGCCGAAGAGTCGGTGACGGCGGCGGAGGGAGCGACGGGAGGGAGCAGGCGACTGGTGTGTATGCATGGGGAACGTAACGAATCTCTCGGGTATCGCGCCGCGGGTACCGGCGCCCGTGCGCCCTCGGGTCGGACACACAAGTCCCCGAGTCTGCCTCATCCCGTCTGGACGACTCCCGGCCGTTTGCTGAACGGAACCTCAGAGCGCTTTCCCGCAGAAGTGCTGATCCGGACGCCGGAAATCCACCTCTCGCCAGGGGATCAGACAAGAGGGGCGGATGCCGATCCTCCCGGCATCCGCCCCTCCGACGCTTTTCGCTAGACCGTTCGGTGGGCGGCGTAGTACGCGAGCAGGGCGCGGGTCGAGGCATCCTGAGCCGCGATCGCCGACTCGTCGCCCTCGATCGCGGGCGCGATCTGCAGAGCGAGCTGCTTGCCGAGCTCGACGCCCCACTGGTCGAACGAGTTGACGCCCCAGATGACGCCCTGGGTGAAGGTGATGTGCTCGTACAGCGCGACGAGCTGACCGAGCACGGCGGGGGTCAGCGCGGGCGCGAAGATCGACGTGGTCGGCTTGTTGCCGGCGAAGGTGCGGGCCGCCACGAGCGCGCCTGTCGTGCCCTCTGCCTCCACCTCCGCTGCGGTCTTGCCGAACGCGAGCGCCTTCGTCTGCGCCAGGAAGTTCGACAGGAACAGCCCGTGCACGTCCCGGCCGCCGTCCTCGAGCGGGTACGCGGGGTTCGCGAAGGCGATGAAGTCGGCGGGGATCAGCCGTGTGCCCTGGTGGATGAGCTGGTAGAACGCGTGCTGCCCGTTCGTGCCCGGCTCGCCCCAGAACACCTCGCCGGTGTCGGTGGTGACGGGGGAGCCGTCCCAGCGGACCGACTTGCCGTTGGACTCCATCGTGAGCTGCTGCAGGTAGGCGGCGAAGCGGCTGAGCTGCTGGGCATAGGGAAGGACCGCGTGCGACTGCGCGCCCAGGAAGTTCGAGTACCAGACGTTGAGGAGGCCCATCAGCACGGGCACGTTGCGCTCGAGGGGGGTCGTGCGGACGTGCTCGTCGACGGCGTGGAAGCCGGCCAGGAGCTCGCGGAACACGTCGGGTCCGAGCTCGATCATGAGCGACAGCCCGATGGCGGAGTCCACCGAGTAGCGGCCGCCCACCCAGTCCCAGAAGCCGAACGCGTTCACCGGGTCGATGCCGAAGGCGGCGACCTTGTCGAGCGCGGTCGAGACCGCGACGAAGTGGTGGGCGACGGCATCCGTCTTCTGCTCCTCGGTGCCGTCGATCGCCCCGGAACCCTGGAGCCCGGCCCACAGCCAGTCCCGGGCGAGGCGCGCGTTCGTCAGCGTCTCGAGCGTGGTGAACGTCTTCGACGCGACGATGAAGAGCGTCGTCTCGGGGTCGAGGTCCTTCGTCTTGCTCGCGAGGTCGAAGGGGTCGATGTTCGACACGAAGCGGGCCTGGATCCCGGCCGTCGCGTACGGCTCGAGCGCGGCCGAGATCATGACGGGACCGAGGTCCGATCCGCCGATGCCGATGTTGACGATGTGCGTGACCTTCTTGCCGGTCACGCCGTTCCACTGGCCGGAGCGCACCCGGTCGGCGAAGGCGGTCATCGCCGTCAGCACGGACTGGACGTCGGCGTCGATGTCCTGCCCGTCCACGACGAGGGCCGGCTGCGCGCCCGCGGGGCGCCGCAGCGCCGTGTGGAGCACCGCGCGGTCCTCGGTGGTGTTGATGTGCTCACCGGCGATCATCGCGGCGTAGCGCTCGGCCACCCCCGTCTGCTCCGCCAGGCGCACGAGGGCGGCGAGGATCTCGTCGGTGACGAGGTTCTTCGACAGGTCGACGTGGAGGTCGGCCAGCTCGAAGCTGAGACGCTCCGCGCGGCGGGGATCGATCGCGAACCACTCGCGCAGGTCGGGGGCGAACGAGTCGCGGAGGGAGCTGAGCTCGGCCCAGGCGGACGTGGCGGTGGCATCGACGGGAGCAGTCACGCCACTACCGTACTCGCGCCGGTCGGCGGCACGGTTTCGTGTTGCTCACGGCCGGATCGTGTGCGTTGTGAGTCCGGCCTCCCGTCCGTCGGTGCGCTTCCGGGCCACCCGGACGTGGCGCATCCCGCTGCTCGACGGTGTGCCGACGCGATCGTCCGTCGGGGCTCGGTAGCGTTGCGGCGTGGCGGTGAGTCAGTCCCGGAGGGCTCGAGCGGCGCGCCGGCGTGCCCGTCGCGTCGCCGCGGCCGACAACGACCTGAGCGTCCAGGAGTGGCAGGCGCTCCTGGAGGCGTGGGGCGCGTGCGCCTACTGCGGCACGGCAGTGGGCCCGTTCCAGAAGGACTGCGTGCTGCCGATCTCGCGCGGCGGCCGGTACACGTTCGAGAACGTCGTGCCGGCGTGCCGCTCGTGCAACGCGAGCAAGTGCAACGACGAGGTGACGGGGTGGCTGCGTCGCAAGCGTCTGGACGAGCGGGCCTTCCTGCTCCGTCACATCGAGGTGCTGGCCGCGTGGCGGGCATCGGCGACGGTGGTCGAGGCGCCGGCCGACGCGCCGGGGAGCTGACGCGCCGGCACTGAGGCTCCGGAGCGCTCCTGAGCATCGACCCCCGGCCCGCCGGGGTGTGCGAAGCGGCCCGCGCGTCCGGGTCGCGCGGGTCGCTCCGCGGGGATGCCCGCTACTGCGCGGCGTACCCGCCGTCGACGAGGTGGTAGCTCCCGCTGACGAAGGTCGCGGCATCCGACGACAGGAACGCGACGAGGTGCGCGACCTCCTGCGGGTCCCCGAGGCGACCGAGCGCGTGCTTGGCCGCGAGGGCCGCCTGCGCGTCGGCGTCGAGGTTGGCGTCGACGAGCGGCGTGTGGATGAAGCCGGGCCCGACGGCGTTGACGCGCACGCCCTGGGCGCCGTACTCCAGCGCGGCGTTCTTGGTGAGTCCGACGACGCCGTGCTTGGCGGTGACGTACGCCGACGACATCGGGATGCCCACCGAGCCGAGCACCGATGAGATGTTCACGATCGACCCGCCGCCGTTCGCGGCGATGGCGGGGGCCTGCGCCCGCGTGCCGTAGAACACCGCATTCAGGTTGATATCGATGACCATCTGCCACGAGTCGATCGGGTACTCGCCCATCGGCGCTGCCGCGCCGCCGATTCCCGCGTTGTTCACGGCGATCCGCAGCGGGGCCATCGCCTGGGCGGCGTCCACCGCTGCCTGTCCGGCGGCCGGGTCCGCGACGTCGCCCACGAACGCCGCGGCGGTGCCGCCGGCCTGGGCGATCTCCGCGACGACGGCGTCGGCGGCTTCCTGTCGCACGTCGGCGACGAGGACGGCCGCTCCGTTCGCCGCGAGGGTGAGGGCGACCGCCCGGCCGATGCCGGACCCGGCGCCCGTGACGATGGCGGACCGCTCCGCGACATCGTACGTAGCCATGATTACCTCCGTTGGTGGCGTCATCGCGTGGCGCCTGTCACTTTCCGACATGTGTCGGCTATACATGCCCTAACCTACACCTGTCGGAAAACATTCCCGGAGGCCTGATGGATCCCCGCAAGCGACGCAGCCGCGATCGCCTCTTCGCCGCGGCGCTGGACCTCGCCGCGGGAGAGCCCATCTCGCAGCTGACGGTCACCCGCATCGCCGCAGCCGCGCGCGTGCACCGCTCGACGTTCTACGAGCACGCCGACTCGCCGGAGAGGCTCGTCGAGGAGGCGCTCATGGCCGAGCTCGACGCTCTCCGGCGTGAGCTGATGGAGGACCGGTCCGATGCCGCGACCGCCCTCGCGACGGTGACCGAGGGTGTGCTCCGCCACATCCTGCGGCACGCCGACATCTACCGCCGCGAGCTGGCCGGCGGCGGCGGAGCCCTGCACGCCATGCTCAGCCGCCATTTCCGAGGCACCACCGAGACGCTGCTCGCGCGCGGTCGCATCGAGCTCGACCTGCCGGTGAAGGACATGCCCGCCGCGACGGTGTCGGACGCGGCCGCCCGGTTCCTCGCCGACGGCACGGTCGGGGTCATCGGCGGCTGGCTGCGGCATCCGGATCCGCGGGTCGAGGACTTCCTGCGTGTGTACACCGCGCTGCTTCCCGCGTGGTGGCCGCACCGATCGATCGCGTGAACGGCGGAGGACACCGGCGATCGCACCCCGGATCTACTCCTCGGAGACACCTCCGCGGCTGAGGAGCGCGATGCCGTCGAGCACCGCGCGCGTCGTCGCGGCGGCGCCGAGGACGCGGAAGTGGCCGGCCGTCGGCACGACGATGTTCGTCGCGCCGTCCAGCGCGCTGCCCTCGGGGATGTGCGGATCCCAGGGCCCGAAGACCGAGACGATACGGCCGTTCACCGACGCGTCGCGCCCGAGGGTCACGATGGTCTCGTCGTCGGGGCGGAAGGCGCGGATGCTCGGGATCACGAAGAGACCCGCCAGCCGCGACCCGCCGAAGGGGGTCGCCACGGCCACGAGACCCAGCACGCCGAGGGGGCGGCCGTCCTCGGTGGTCGCGGCGGCCGCCGCCGCGGGGTCGCCGCCGGTGGCGGCCTCGACCGCCGCACGCGCCGCCGCGCCCGACGAGACGAGCAGGTGCTTGCCGATGAGCCCGCCCTTGCTGTGCGCCACGAGCACCCGGCCCGCGGGAGGAGGCGGCGTGTCGCTCAGGATCCGGCCCAGGATCTCGGCCGTGTGGGGGACGCCGCGTCGGTTGACGCCGAGGCCGTGCACCACCCGCACCCGGTGCCCCGCGCGGGCGAGGGCGTCGCCGAGGGGGCGCAGGAACGTCCAGTGCTCGTAGACGCCGGGCAGCAGATACACCTCCGGCAGCTCCGGGTCGTCCCGGCTCCACGCGGCCGGAGCGGGGCGGGGACGCCCGATGGCCCACGGGAGCGACAGCACCGCGAGCTGCCGTCGCGCCGCGTAGGCGTAGTCCGCCGCCCACCACAGCCCTCGGCGCACCAGCGAGTGCCGCGCGGTCGGGATCGCCTCGCGAGTGGCCGCCATGCGCGAAAGTCTAGGAGGGTGAAGCGGTGGGGTGGGCCGGTGCCGTGCCCGCGGGTGCGCCCCGGACGCCGGTGATCGCCGCCTCGACGACGTTCGCGGCGAGGGCGTCGATCACGCCCGGCGGCTGCCACCGGACCGGACCGTGCACGGCGATCTCGGCGAATCCGTGCACGGACGACCAGCAGGCCCACTCGGCGTAGGGGCGGCGATCGGCCGACAGCGCGCCGGAGTCGACCATCTCGTCGAGCGTCTGCATCAAGAGCCGGAACGGCGCCACGATCTCGTCGTCCAGCGTGACGATGCCGTCGTTGGCGTGCGTGTCCTGCGTGAAGAAGGCGGTCTCGAACCACCCGTTCTCGGCGCGGGCGAAGTCGATGTAGGCGAGACCGACGCGGCGGAGGCGCTCGATCGCGCGGTCGGCCGGCGCGAGGTCGGCGGGCGCGAGCGCGACGCGGTCGGCGATGGCGCGGGCGAGGGCGAGCTGCGCTTCGGCGGCGACGGCTCGCACGAGGGCGTCGCGGTCGCGGAAATGCCGGTACGCGGCGTTCGGCGACACGCCCGCCGCGCGCGTCGCCTCCCGGAGCGTCACGGCGCCCGGGCCGCCGGTGCGGGCGAGCTGCAGCCCCTCCGCGATGAGCGCACGTCGGAGGTCGCCGTGATGATAGGTGCGCGGTGTGATCATTGCGCCGCCCCGCTCGGGTGTGTACGGTGTGAACATTCCATGTGAACGGTGTCCACATTCACTGTATCGCCCACCCCCAGCCCCCACCGCGAACACGCCGGAGGACCCATGAGCCAGCCGACCCCGGGGCGTGCCGCGCGCTCCGACGAGATGGCGCAGCACACGCCGGGTGAGCGCACGCTGCGCGCGTTCTACCAGGTGCTCGTCAACACCGCGGTGGCCAACGTCACGACGAGCTATCTCTGGTTCGCCCTGACGTTCTGGGTGTACCTCGAGACCCGGTCGGTGCTGGCGACCGCGATCATCGGCGGCTCGTACATGCTCCTGGTCGCCGTGTTCGGCGTGGTCTTCGGCGTGATCGTCGACCGCATGAAGAAGAAGGCCGTGATGCTCCTGTCGAGCGTCGTCACGACGGCCGCCTACCTGGTCGCCGGCGCCCTGTTCCTCGCGTTCCCCGAGAGCACGCTGCTGGACTGGCAGGGGCCGTGGTTCTGGGTGTTCTCGGGCGTGATCCTCCTCGGTGGCGTGGTGGAGAACCTCCGCAACATCGCGCTGTCCACGACCGTGACGCTGCTCGTGCCGGCGGAGCGACGGGACCGGGCCAACGGCCTGGTGGGCGCCGTGCAGGGCATCGCGTTCATGGTGACCAGCGTGTTCTCCGGCCTGTCGATCGGACTCCTCGGCATGGGGTGGACCATCGCGATCGCGATCGCGGCGACCGGCGTGGCGCTCGTTCACCTGCTCTTCGTGCCGATCCCCGAGCGAGGCGTGGCGCACGTCGAGGGCGAGGCGCCGAAGAGCTTCGGCTTCCGCGGCGTCATCCCGGCGGTGATGGCCGTCCCGGGTCTGCTGGCCCTGATCCTGTTCGCCACCTTCAACAATCTCGTGGGCGGCGTCTTCATGGCTCTGATGGACCCGTACGGTCTGACGCTGTTCTCCGTCGAGCTGTGGGGGATCGTGCTGGGCGTGACGAGCTTCGGCTTCATCATCGGCGGTGCGCTGGTGGCCAAGTTCGGTCTGGGCAGGAACCCGGTCCGCACGCTGCTGCTCGTGAACATCGGCATCGCGCTGCTCGGCATGACCTTCGCGATCCGCGAGTGGTGGTGGCTGTACGCCCTCGGGATCCTCATCTTCATGAGCCTGATGCCGATCGCCGAGGCCTCGGAGCAGACCATCGTGCAGCGCGTCGTGCCGTATGACAAGCAGGGGCGCGTGTTCGGGTTCGCGGCGAGCGTGGAGTCCGCCGCGGCGCCCGTGTCGGCATTCATCATCGGGCCGGTCGCGCAGTTCTGGCTCATCCCGTACATGGAGTCGCCGCAGGGGCAGGAGAGGTTCGGCTGGCTCCTCGGCGACGGCGAGGCCCGCGGCATCGCGCTCGCGTTCGTCGGCGCGAGCCTGCTGCTGCTCCTGGTCGTGCTGCTCGCCTTCTTCTCCAAGCCGTACCGCGACCTGTCCGCCGCGTACGCCGCGGCCCCGCCGTCGCTGGCCACCGACGACGGTACGTCGGCCCCCGGCCCGCGCGGCGAGGACGACGGGGCCGGGGGACCGGACCGCACGCTCGACGCGATCGGCGAGGCCGGAGAGGATCTGCGCTCGGGCCTGCGCTGACCGCGCGACGCCTCCCCGGAGGCAGCTCAGAGCTCGGGCGTGCGCGGCGGCACTGTCCGGCGCACGCGCAGAACCTCGAACGCGGACGCCCACGCCAGCAAGGCGGCGTCGTCGTACGCGCGCCCGGCGATCGTCAGCCCGATGGGCATGCCGATGTCCGCCATCGTGCCCATCGGCACGGTCACCGTCGGGATGCCGAGGTGGCGGATCGCGAGGTTCCCGTTGGCGACCCACACCCCGTTGCGCCAGCCGAGATCGGCGGATGCCACGTTCACGTCCATGTCCGCGCGGCCGACGTCGGCGACGGCCGGGAAGAGCACGGCGTCCAGGCCATGCTGCGACATCCACTCCTCGAGGTCGAGGCGGCGGGTCTCCTCGAGACCGCGGATGCCGCGCTCGATCTCGGGGATGTCGGAGAACGACGCGTACGGATGCTCTCGCACCTGTGCCGGGTACGTGGCGATGTCGTCGTCGAAACCGGTGTAGCGGTCGGGAAGCGCACCCTCGGGGTGGGGGAAGATGGCGGCGCCGTCGACGTCATCGAGCCGGTCCAGCGCCGGATCGCCGTTGGCTCGGAGGAAGTCGTCCCATGCCCAGGCCGAGAGGTCGACGATCTCGCGCCGGAGGAACTCCTCGGGCACGAGGCCGCGGGTTCTGATGGTCGGCGCGCCGGGGCGGTCGCCCTCGTAGTTCGTGACCGTGGGGAAGTCGACCTCCACGACCTCCGCGCCGGCGGCCTCGAGGTCGCGGCGCGCCTGCTCCCACAGCGACAGCACCGACGGGCGCGTCTCGATGGGGGTTCCGGTGGGGCCGCCGATGCCCCCGGCGGTCCCCGCCTCGGGGTCGGCGCCGATGTACATGCGCGGCACGCCGAACCGGCGCCCGGCCAGGGCGGCCCGCGCCGCATCTGCGTCGGGCGCCGCCAACGCGGGGTAGGACGCGGGGCGTGCGGCCGAGGCATCCGGGATCTGGATCCAGGGCTGCGCCCGCCAGAAGTCGCCCCGGGTCTCTGGGTCGTCGGCGACCAGGACGTCGAGGACTTCGAGCAGGTCGCGCATCGTGCGGGTGTGCGGGACGACGACGTCCATGGTGGGCACGAGCGGCCAGTTGCCGCGCACCGAGATGATGCCGCGCGAGGGCGTGTAGGCGCACAGCGCGTTGTACGAGGCGGGCGCGCGGCCGCTCGACCAGGTCTCCTCGCCGAGGCCGAAGGCCGCGAACGAGGCCGCCGTCGCGGTGCCCGAGCCGTTGGACGACCCCGAGCCGAACGCCGAGGTGAGGTAGTCGGCGCTGTAGGGGCTCTCGGCGCGCCCGTACACGCCCCGCTGCATGCCTCCGTTCGCCATCGGGGGCATGTTGGTGAGCCCGAGCAGGATGCAGCCGGCGCCGCGGAGGCGCTCGATCGAGAAGGCGTCCCGCTGGGCGACGAGATCCTGGAACGCGGGCGACCCCGCCGCCACGGTGAGACCCTTCGCCATGAACGAGTCCTTGGCGGTGTACGGGATGCCGTCGAGCGGACCCAGCGCGCGGCCTTCGGCGCGACGGAGATCGGATGCCGCCGCCTCGGCCCGCGCGTCGGGGTTGCGCACGACCACGGCGTTGAGGGCGGTCTCGGTGCCCGTGGCGTCGTACGCGTCGATGCGGGCGAGGTAGGCGTCGACGAGCTCCACGCTCGTCACGGCGCCGGACTCGAGGGCCTCGCGGAGCTCGGCGATCGTCTTCTCGACCACGGGGTACATCACGTGTCACACCTGGGGCTCATGGGGCCACGACCTTCGGCTGCTGCTGGGTGATGCAGTGAATGCCGCCACCGCCGGCGAAGATCTGGCGGGCGTCGACCGTCACGACGCGCCGACCGGGATACGCCGCCCCGAGGATCTCGCGCGCCTGGGCGTCGGCGCGCTCTTCGCCGAAGCCGCAGGCGATCACACCGCCGTTGACGACGAGGTGGTTGACGTAGCTGTAGTCGACGAAGCCCTCGTCGTCGCGGAGGGTCGCGGGGGCGGGCAGATCGATGATCTCGAATGTGCGGCCTGCGGCATCCGTCTGCTCCGACAGGAACGCGTGCAGTTCGCGCGACACCCCGAAGTCCGGGTGCTCGGGGTTCTGCTGCACATGCAGGAGCACGCGGCCGGGCGTCGGGATCGTGGCCACGATGTCGACGTGCCCCTTCGTGCCGAACGCGTCATAGTCGCGGGTGAGGCCGCGGGGGAGCCACACCACCGTCGTGGCGCCGATGGTGCGGCGAAGCTCCGCCTCGACGCGGGCCTTGTCGGCGAAGGGGTTGCGGCGAGGGTCCAGCTGCACGGTCTCGGTGACGAGCACGGTGCCCTCGCCGTCGACGTGGATGCCGCCGCCCTCGTTCACCAGCAGCGAACTGACGAGGTCGGCCCCCACCAGCCCGGCCGTGAAGCGGGCGTGCTCGGCGGCCCTCGCCCACGACGCCCACGCCGGGGCTCCCCACCCGTTGAACACCCAGTCCACCGCTCCGAGCACGCCCGGGCGCTCGTCGTCGACGACGAAGGTGGGGCCGTGGTCGCGGAACCAGAACTCGTCGACCGGGGTCTCGACGATCTCGATCGCGGAGTCCAGCATGCGCCGCGCGCGCTCGGCCTTGGAGGGATCCGCGAGCATCGTGACCGGCTCGAAGCCGGCGACGGCGTTGGCCACGTCGCTCCATGCCGCGTAGAAGCGCTCCTGCTCGGTGGGATCGTCGCCCAGGGTGGGGCCCTCGTTCGGGAAGGCCATCCAGGTGCGCTCGTGCGGGTCGCCCTCGTGCGGCATCCTCCACGCCATCGTCGCGGGTCCCTTCGTGTCGGCGATCGCCGCAGCGCGGCATCCGTGATCGTCCAGTGATCACTAAAGAAGATATCCATGCGCGAGCCGCCGGCACCACGAGGTTCGCCGCCCGGCCCGCTACCGCGAGCGGATGCCGCGGCGCAAGCCCCTCCAACCCCAGGGCGACCCGGTCGTACGGTCGGGGCAGTGGAAGGAGGGCACCATGACCAGCCAGCCCTACGACGGTCCCATGGACGACGACCGCGACGACGACACCATCCTCGACCCGCTGCTGCGCCCGGACGACGACGATCGCCCGCTGGACTCCGACATCGACGACGACCAGGTCGACAGCGCGGAAGCCGACGAGCGCGCGGCGCGCGAGGGGGAGATCGGCACGGATCAGCTCCCGTGACGACACCCGGCCCGGCCGCCCCGCCGTGCGGGATCCACGCCAGGATGGAAGCATGAGCGCGATCCCCACCGTGATCCTGAACGACGGAGCCTGGTTCCCCGAACTCGGCCTCGGCACCTACAACCTGCGGGGCGAGGAGGGGATCGCGGCCATGGTCGCCGCGATCGAAGCCGGCTACCGGCTGCTGGACACCGCGGTCAACTACGAGAACGAGCGCGAGGTCGGCGAGGCGGTCCGCCGCAGCGGCGTCGCGCGCGACAAGATCCTCGTCGCGTCGAAGATCCCCGGCCGGCACCACGGGCGGCAGGAGGCCGTCGACAGCATCAAGGGGTCGCTGGACGCCCTGGGGCTGGACCGCATCGACCTGCATCTCATCCACTGGCCGAACCCGAGCGTCGGCCGGTACGTCGACACGTGGCGCGGCCTGATCGACGCCCGCACGCAGGGGCTGGTGCGCTCGATCGGCGTCTCGAACTTCACGGAGGAGATGCTCACCGAGCTCATCGAGGAGACGGGGGTCGTCCCCGCCGTGAACCAGGTGGAGCTGCATCCGTACTTCCCGCAGGAGGCGCTGCGCGCCTTCCACGCCACGCACGGCATCCGCACCGAGAGCTGGAGCCCGCTCGCGCGCCGCAGTGAGCTGCTCACCGAGCAGCTGGTGCAGGAGCTGGCCACCGTGCACGACGTGACGCCCACGCAGGTCGTCCTGCGGTGGCACACGCAGATCGGCAGCACGCCCATCCCGAAGTCGGTCGACCCCGACCGGCAGCGGGAGAACGCCGACATCTTCGACTTCGCCCTCACCGACGACCAGCTCGCCGCGATCAGCGGTCTGGAGCGCGGTCGGCTGTGGGACGGCGACCCCCTCACGCACGAGGAGATGTAAGCCGGCTCACCCTCTCAGGCGTCAGGAAGGGCGTCCAGCCACTCGGTGTACGTCTGCGTGCCGTGCAGCGCGTCGGGGCCGGGGAGCAGCGCACCGGAGCGGAGCGCGCGCCCCAGGGCGCCGGGGGTGTGCAGCTCGGGCAGCGGGCCGCGGTAGCCGATCGCGTGCGCGTACCGGTGCACCATGTCGGCCAGGCTCTCCTCGCGAGGACCGCCGAGGTCGGTGGCTCGACCTGCGGGATCGTGCTCGGCGAGGTCGACGAGGTGTCGCGCCACCTCGCGCACCGCGATCGGCTGCACGCGTCCGGTCGGGGCGACGTGGGCGCCGGCGTGCGTGCGGTGGAACATCATCGCCGCGTACTCGTGGAACTGCGTCGTGCGCAGGATCGTCCACGGCACCGCGCCGCGCGAGACGAGCCGTTCCTGCGCGAGCTTTCCGGCGTAGTAGCCGTCCGGCGCCGCCTCGGCCCCCACGATCGTCAGCGCGAGGTGATGCGGCACGCCGGCCGCGCGCTCCGCCGAGAGCAGGGTCTTCGTCACCCCCGCGAAGAACATCACCGAGACGTCCGGCCTCGCCGTCACCACGTTCGTGACGTCGATCACCGCGTCCACCCCTTCGAGGGCCGGACCGAGCCCCGCGCCGCTCAGCAGCTCGATCCCGGCACTGCGTGACAGCGCGACGACCCGGTGACCCCGCTCGCGCGCGACCGCGGCGATGTGCGCGCCGGTCATGCCGGTGCCGCCGGCAATCGCGAGTCTCACGGATCCCCCTCGGGTGCGGGTCGTCTGGACTCCCCATCGTGACCGACGGCGGCCGATGCCGCGAGGCCCCGAGCCCGCCGCCCCGAGCCCGCCGCGCCGCAGCCGCAGCGACGTCGTGACGCCGTGTCAGCGGCGCGCGAGGTCGGCCGAGTCCTCCAGCCAGTCGGCGAAGCTCAGGGTGCCGCGGTCCGCTCCTGGGCCCGGCAGGCCGAGGCCCGCCCGCATGGCCTTCATCTGCGCGCCGGGGAGGGAGACCGAGGGGACCCATCCTCGATGTCCGGCCCGGCGGGCATAGGCCTTCACCATCTCGTCGAGTCGCTCCTCCCGCGGCCCGGCGAGGTCGGCCACGCGGCCGCGCGCAGGGCCGGTCGCGAGCTGCGCCAGGCGGGCTCCCACCTCCCGGGCGGCGATCGGCTGCACCCGCGCCCGCGGCGCCACATGAAGCGGGCCCAGCGTCGCGCGGTCGTAGAGCTGCGCGGCGAACTCGTGGAACTGCGTGGCCCGCAGGATCGTCCAGGGCACGTCCCCCGCTTCGACCAGTCGCTCCTGCGCCAGCTTGCCGGCGTAGTAGTCGTGCGGCATGCGGTCGATCCCGACGATCGACAGCACGACCAGCCGTGCGATGCCCAGCCGCTGCGCCGCGTCGAGAAGGCTGCCGGTGGCGGCGTGGAAGAACCGGGTCGCCGCCTCGGCCGACAGCGCGGACACGTTCGCGACGTCCACGATCGCCTCGACGCCCTCGAGCGCGGCGGTGAGCCCCGAGCCGGTGGTGAGATCCGTCCCCCTGCTGCGGCTGAGCACGACGGGCTCGTGGCCGTCGCTCCTCAGCGCGTCGACGACGTGGACGCCCACGGCCCCGGTGCCTCCGGCGACTGCGATCCTCATGACATGTCTCCTCTCGTCCCGCGCGGTCGACGGGAACCTCTCGCCTCTTCGACGACGCAGCACGACAGAATGTGACATGTCGCGCCGCAGACCCGCGTGAGGAGGACGGATGCCGCCCATCGACGTCGACGGCGAGCGGGGGAACCTGCTCGCCGTGTGCTACCGGATGCTGGGCACGGTCGCCGACGCCGAGGACGCGGTGCAGGAGACGTACGTGCGCTGGCTGCGGCTGTCCGAGGAGGATCGCGCCGCGATCCGCAACCCCGGAGCGTGGCTGACGCGCGTCGCGGGCCGCGTCTGCCTCGACATGCTGGGGTCGGCGCGCGCCCGGCGTGAGCGCTACGTGGGGGAGTGGCTTCCCGAGCCGGTGCCGGAGGACTCGCCGGTCGCGGCATCCGTCCCCGTCGATCCGGCCGACCGCGTCGCGCTCGACGACTCGGTCTCACTGGCGCTGCTGGTCGTCCTCGAGTCCCTCACGCCCGCCGAGCGGGTGGCGTTCGTGCTGCACGACGTCTTCGGCGTGCCGTTCGACGAGATCGCCGCGACGCTCGGCAGGAGCAGCGCCGCGGTCCGCCGGCTGGCCCTGCACGCACGGCGGAGGGTGCAGGAGCGGCGCGCCGGAGACGCCTCGCGCGCGGAGCACGATGCCGTCGCGCGGGCCTTCGCCGCCGCGACCACCACCGGCGACCTCGACGCGCTCGTCTCGGTGCTCGATCCCGGCGTGGTGCTGCGCTCCGACGGCGGCGGGCGCGCCTCGGCGGCGCTGCGGCCCGTCGCAAGCGCCGATCGCGTGGCGCGGTTCCTCCTCGGGCTGCCGCGTCTCGAGCCGGACGCCGTCCTCCACGCGGTCCAGACGCCCGACGGCCTCGGATTCCTGGCGACGCTCCGCGACGAGCCGAGCGCACACTTCACGCTCCGGGTGCGCGACGGCCGCATCACGGACGTCTACATCATGCGCAACCCCGACAAGCTCACGCAGTGGTCGTGAGGCGGCGGCCGGCCCTCGGTTAGCGTGGAGGGCATGGCGACCCCCACCGGCTCCACTGCGTTCGCTTCGCTGACCGACTACATCGCACTGCCGAGGGTCGAGGGCATCGCTCTCTCGCCCGACGGCGCGACCGCCGTGCTCACGGTGGCCGCGCTGAAGAAGGACGGCACCGGCTACGAGCGGGCCCTGTGGGCGGTGCCCGCGACGGGCGGAGGGACGCCCCGCAGGCTGACCAGATCTGCCAAGGGCGAGGCGGGCGCCGCGTTCACCGCGAGCGGCGACATCCTCTTCGTGTCGGCGCGGCCCGACTCCGAAGGCGACGCCGACGACGAGTCGGGTCAGCTGTGGCTGCTTCCGGCCGCGGGCGGCGAAGCCCGGCCGGTCACGCGGCTCGCGGGCGGCGTCGACGGCATCGCGGCGACGGCCGAGGCGTCCGACGTGGTCGTCCTCTCGGCATCGCTCCTGCCGGGCGGGGACACGCTCGAGAGCGAGGCGGCGCTGCGCGCCCGGCGCAAGGAGAAGAAGGTCTCGGCGATCCTGCACGACGCGTACCCGGTGCGCTTCTGGGACCACGATCTCGGACCCGCCGAACCGCACCTGCTCGCCGTCGACACGGACGCCCTCGAAGACACGATCGCCGCCGCGGTGGCCGAGTCCGCCGCCGAGGAGGAGGAGCAGGCGGATGCCGCGGCCGGCGACGGCAGGGCTGCCCCGGCGAGCTCCGCCGGCACGCCTTACCCCGCCACGCTGCCCCGCCCGCGCGATCTCACGCCGCGGCCGGGCCGCTCCGCCGACCACGCGGAGGCCGCGCTCACCCCGGACGGCGCCACGCTGATCGTCTCGCTCGAGCACCGCGAGCAGCGGGCGGGACGCCGCGTCATCGTGGCGATCGACACGGCGACGGGGGAGCGGCGCACGCTGTTCGACGAGATCGGCGTCGACTACGAGATGCCCGCGGTGAGCCATGACGGCAGCCGGATCGCGTACCTCCGCACGGTGAAGTCGACGCCCGACGCCCCCACCGACTACGAGGTCTGGACCGCAGGCATCGACGGCACCGGCGCTCGTCGCGTGGTCGCCGACTGGGATCGCTGGGCTTCGTCGCTGGCCTTCGACGCCGGCGACGCCGCCCTCATCGCGACCGCCGATGACGACGGCCGCGGACCGGTGTGGCGTCTCCCTCTCGACGGCGGCTCGGCCCAGAAGCTCACCGCCGACGACTTCGCGTACTCGAACGTCGCCGTCGACGGCCGCACCGGCGACCTCGTCGCCCTTCGCTCGTCGTGGGTGGTGCCGCCCCACCCCGTGCGCATCGCGCGGGACGGCGACGTGACCCCCCTCGCGACACCGGCCGCGGCGCCCGTCGCACCCGGGTCGATCACCGAGGTCGAGACCACGGCCGAGGACGGCGCGCGCGTGCGAGGCTGGCTGCTGCTGCCCGACGGCGCGTCCGCGGATGCCCCGGCGCCACTGCTGCTGTGGATCCACGGCGGCCCGCTCAACAGCTGGAACGCGTGGAGCTGGCGCTGGGCGCCGCTGCTCGCCGTCGCCCGCGGCTACGCCGTGCTGCTGCCCGATCCGGCGCTGTCGACGGGTTACGGCCTGGACTTCATCGCGCGCGGCTGGAACAGCTGGGGCGGCAAGCCCTACACCGACCTGCTGTCGATCACGGCGGCGGTGGAGTCCCGCGACGACATCGACCAGACCCGCACCGCCGCGATGGGCGGTTCCTTCGGGGGCTACATGGCGAACTGGGTGGCCGGCCACACCGACCGCTTCCGGGCGATCGTCACGCACGCGAGCCTGTGGGCGCTCGACCAGTTCGCCGGCACGACCGACAACTCCGAGTACTGGCAGCGGATCTTCACGAGCGAGGCGATGGTGCAGAACTCGCCGCACCGGTTCGTGCGCGACATCCGCACACCCCTCCTGGTCGTCCACGGAGACAAGGACTACCGCGTGCCGCTCGGCGAGAGCCTGCGCCTGTGGTCCGACCTGGCCGAGCACCACGCGGACGAGGACGGCCGCATGCCGCACCGCTTCCTGTACTTCCCCGACGAGAACCACTGGGTCCTGAAGCCGCAGCACGCCGTGATCTGGTACGAGACGGTGTTCGCGTTCCTCGCCGAGCAGCTGCGGGGCGAGGAGTTCCAGCGGCCCGAGCTCCTGGGGTAGCCCGCCGGGTCAGTGCGGGGCGTGGTACTCCATCTCGGCGCGCTTCCAGTAGCCCTTCACGATCATCTGCTCCGGCGCGAGGCTCCACCGGTCCAGCAGCAGCGCGCGCCCGGGCTTGACGATCGACTGCTCCGCCGCGACGAAGCCGAACACCGACCCCGTCGGCCGGTCCTCGGCCGTCAGCGCGTCGAGCCGGGCGGCGAGAGCGACGCCGGCGGGACCGGTGCCGCGGTGCACCTGCTCGACGCGGACGCCGGCCGGAGCATCGATGGGCAGCGCGTGCGCGGCATCCGTCACCTCCACGTGGATGCTGCCGACGGCGTCGGCGTCCATCGCCTGAGCGAAGCGGCGCATCGCGGGCACGGCGGTCTCGTCGCCGGCGAGGAGCCACGCGTCGGGACGGCCGGTCAGCACCTTCGAGCCTCGCGGGCCGCCGACACCGGCGACGGCACCCACGGGGGCGGTCGCCGCCCACGCCGCGGCGACCCCCGCGGTCCCGTCGGCGGGGTCGCCGTGGATGGCGAACTCGATCTCGAGCCAGTCCTCGCCCCACGCGAGCGGCGTGTACTCCCGGTTCGGCGCGGCGCGAAGATCATCGACGGTCTCCGGGGCGCCCTCGGGGAAGAAGAGGCGGAGGTGGTCGTCGGCGCCGAGCGACCGGAAGCCCGTCAGCTCCGGGCCCTGCAGCCGGACGCGCACGTACGAGGGGGTGAGCCATTCGCGGGCAGCCAACGTGGCGCGGCGGAAGCGCAGCTCGAGTCCGGTGGGCTCGAGCCTGAACGAAGTTCGGTTGTCCATGCAGGTGAGGCTAGCCTGACTGTGCTCAGGCTCGGTGTTGATAGGGTGCGCCCCAGCGGCCGGCGGTGCTCGCGCGCCCGATCAGGACACGTGACGGATTTCGCAGTCGCTGCCGGGCGACAGGATCGCCTCGTGCCCGTCGTCGTAGCGAACCACCAGCAGCGGGTTCTCCTGGCTGCCTCGCACCTCTATCACCTCGCCGGCGCGCTCCACCGCTCCGACGACGCGGCCATGGATGACCACGCGGTCCCCGACGCTCGCTTGCATGCGGACCACCTCCTGGCGCACACGATACGACGGGCGGGCAGCGAGGGGTAGAGCCGACGCTGCGTCCGGGTCAGAGGCGCGCCCCGTCGTCGTCGCGATCCTCCAGACCGACGCTGCGACCCCGCCACGACTCGTAGGCCATCAGCCACCCGATCGACACGGCCGCGGCGAGCAGGACGCCCAGCAGCACGTTCCCCCAGATCAGCCCGAACATGATCCCGAGGGTGAACATGAGGGCGGTGCCGAGCGCCCATCCGGAGTGTCCGCGGGTCCAGCCCTTGCGCGTCGTCGCCATGCCGAAAGCCTAGAGCGCGGCCGGGCCTGCGGCCCACGCCGATCGCGCCTCGGTAGGTTGGACAGAACGCCCCCACACGGAACGGATGCCATGACCCTCAATGTCAGCCCGCTCACCCTCGGCACCTCGGGCCTCGGACGCGACACCGCGCCCGGCTCGCCCGAAGAGGAGGCCGCCGTCGCGTTCGCCGAGCAGCTCTTCGCAGGCACGCACGCCTTCGTCGACACGTCCAACAACTACGCCGGAGGCCGGAGCGAGGCGGTGCTCGGGCTCGCCATCGCGCGGACCGGCCCGGATGCCGCCACCCGGGTCATCTCCAAGGTCGACTGCGATCCCGAGACGGGAGCCTTCGATCGCGAGCGGGTGCTGCAGTCGTTCGACGAGACGACGGCGCGCCTGGGCGTGGACCGCCTGCCGCTCCTGCACCTGCACGACCCGTACACCGTGACCTTCGACGAGGCGATGGCACGCGGCGGGGCCGTGGAGGGCCTCATCGAGCTGCGGGAGTCCGGTCGCGTCGACGCGATCGGCGTCGCCGCGGGGCCCGCCCCCATGATGGCCCGCTACGTGGGCACCGGGGTCTTCGACGCGGTGCTGATCCACAACCGGTTCACGGTCGTGGACCAGTCGGCCGCACCGGTGTTCGCCGACGCGCGGGAGCGAGGCATGACGGTGTTCAACGCGGCGCCGTTCGGCGCCGGGATCCTCGCGACCGGCGCCCGGGAGGGGGCGATGTACGGCTACCGCCCGGCACCGCCTGCTCTGCAGGACTGGGTGGCCCGCCTCGAGCAGGTGTGCGCGGCGCACGGCGTGGCTCTTCCCGCGGTCGCGCTGCACTTCTCGCTGCGCTCGCCGCTGGTCGACTCGACGATCGTCGGCATCTCGTCGGCTCGCCGGCTCGCGCAGCTCGACGAGCTCGCCGCCACGCCGATCCCCGACGAGGTGTGGACCGAGCTGGACGCGCTCGGGCCGGCTCCGTCACCGGTCGACGACAGCGAATACGCCTGACGCGACGGCGGCGGGCGCTCACTGCTGAGGAGCGTTGACCGCCACCATCCAGTCGATCCCGAAGCGGTCGGTGAGCATGCCGAACCGCCCGCCCCACGGCGGCGTGTCGAACGGCATCGTCACGGTGCCCCCGTCGGCCAGCTTGTGCCAGAACCCCTGCAGCGGCGCCTCATCGTCGCCGCTCACCGACACCGACACGCCGGCCGGCTGCTGCCACGTCATGCCGGTCGGGGTGTCGGCGGCCATGAGCACGAAGCCGTCCGGGGTGGTGAGTTGGGAATGCATGACCAGGTCGGCCTCTGCCGGGTCCTGCACCATGCCCTCGAACTGACCGAAGGTCGAGATGTCGAGCTCGCCCCCGAAGACGCTCTGATAGAACGTCATCGCCTCGCGGGCCTGGTTCTTGAACGAGAGATACGGGTTGAGGCTGGGCATGTCGAACTCCTGAAGACGGATGGTGGATGCCGCGCCCGGCCGCGTGGCGCGTCCCAGTGTCGTCCGGGCCTCCGACATCGGCAAGAGGGTCTCCGGGCGACGCGCCTGCGTGCCGGGCCGACGCCGTCCTGCGTCGGTCAGCGGTCGCGGTGGTCCTCCGGGTGCAGCCGCGGACCGCGTCGCGGTTCGCGCACGCCGCTCGCGCCGATGAGGCGGATCACGCGCTGGCGGTGGCCAGGCCAGGCGGCCAGCAGCTGCAGCATCCCGTCATCGTCGACGCGGTGCCCGGTCAGCGCGTAGCCGACCTCGTGCGCGACGTGGAAGTCGCCGACGCTCACGGCATCGGGGTCGCCGAGCGCCCGGATGCGCGTCTCGGCGGAGGTCCACGGGCCGATTCCGGCCTGGCTGAGGAGCACACGGTCGACGGCCTCGCCGTCCTCTGCGCTCAGCACGGCGCGCACGAGCGCATCGCCGCGGCGGGCGGCGCGCACCACGGTCTTCGACTGCGGCGGCTCGAGCCCCGCGCGGTGCCAGACCCAGGACGGGACGTGCTGCCAGCCGTCGATGGTGGGGGGTGCGAACATCGGCATAGGCGTCGGCCCGGGCGCGCGCTCGCCGCACCACGTCACGATGCGGCGCCACGCGCCGAACGCCTGCATGCCGGTCACCTTCTGCTCGAAGATCGCGCCGGCCAGCGCGTCGAAGACGAGCCCCGTGCGGGAGAGCCGCAGGCCCGGGTTGCGGTGGTGGGCGCCGGCGATCAGCGGATGCCGCGCCGCGTCGAAGCCGGTGAGGTCGTCGTCGGCGCCGCACAGCGCCGGCAGCTGAGCAAGCGCCCACTCCCGGCCGGGGCCCCACGCCGCTCCTCGGACGACGCCGGGGTGGGTCTCGCGGATCGCGAGGGTCGCGACGCCGGCCGGAGTCCGGCTCGCCCGCCAGATGACGGCGCCGGAGACCGTCATCGTCGGGTCAGCAGCCCCGCGCCGCTGGAAGAGCACTGTGCGACGCAGGTCGAGAGGCTGACGGGGGCGGTACTCCGTCTCGAGCGGCCGCCCGTGATCGGGGCGCGGATCGCGAGGCTCGGCGCGCGTCGCGGAGCGCCCGGCATCCCTCGTCCGGGGAGTGCGCGAGAGCGACGTGGCCATGCCGCCCACCCTACGCCCCCGCCTCCGACACGCTGTCGGAGCGCGATTCAGAAGCGGTCGGGCGAAGGCGTGCCGTGACCGTAGCGGATGACGACGTCGGCGTGACGGTCGAAGCGGTAGCCCACCCCGCGGACGGTGCGCACGATGTCCTCGTAGCGCCCGAGCTTCGCGCGGAGGCGGCGCACGTGCACGTCGATCGTGCGCTCGCCCGGGGCGTCCTCGTCGGAGGTCCCCTGCCAGAGCGAGGTGACGAGCTCGGTGCGCTCGATGGTGCGGCCCTCGCGGAGCACGAGGTACTGCAGCAGCTCGAACTCCTTGAAGGTGAACGCGGCCGACTCGCCGTCGATGAGCACGCGCTTGCGCGAGATGTCGACGACGACGCCGCCGGCGGCGATCTCCTCGTCCTCGGGCTCGTCCTGCTTCGTGCGCGCCACGGCGGACGGCTCGTGCAGGGCCAGCCGCACGACGTCCACGTCGCGGCCACCGGAGCCGACGGGTGCGAGGGCCACGGTGGCGTACGTCTCGGCGGAAGGCGCGAGGTCGGCCAGGGTGCGTCGCAGTGCGTCGACGAGCACGCCGAGGCTCACTCCCGACGCAGCGGCCTTCGCTTCGTCGATTCCGACGTAGAGGGCGAAGCCGCGGGGCGCGGTGCCGGCGGGCAGGGCACGCGCGGCCGGCTGGGCCGGCTCCGGCGCGGGCGGCTGGACGCCGACCGGGCGGTCGACGGCGCGGAGGTGGCGGACGGGAGCGGTGGCGGGGCGGTCGAGGAGAGCGGTGTTCGACATGATGATGGTCCTTGCGGGAGGAACCCGGGGGCGGAGCCGGGTTGGTGTGTGCTGCGGCCCATGTCGTCGGAGGCGAGGGCCGTCGGCCGGGTGATGGCCTGTTGCCCGACGCTGGGCGATGTGCGAAGCGGATCCGGGTGCGCGTGATCGACGCACGAAACCGGTGCTTCGGGGGACTCCGTGCGATCCGTTTTCAGAAGCGGAGGAGGAGTCCGACGGGGGTCACCGTGCTAGTGGCACATTCGACAACACATGACAATGCGGCCGGCCATCATCATGCCGGCAGTCCTGTTCGCCTCCCGGGCGGACAGATACAGCGCGTTGTCAGTCATGTGGCCGATTATGACGGAGTTTGTCGGAAAACGTCAAATCGCACGGATGTCGAGGCTCGATCATGAAGGAATGTGACAGATTGCTCAGTCTGACGCGAGCGCCGGGCAGGCTCCCGGGCGGCGCCGTCCCTGAAGGCCGGCAGGACGCCTGCTCAAGGAATGCCGCGATATCGCCCGGTCAGCCGCCCCGCCCGAGCCCGCGGGCGTAGCCTGTGCGGGTGACCGAGCTCCGCTTCACCAAAGAGACCGACTCCTCGCGCTACACGCTGCACCGGGGCGAGGATCTGGTCAGCGTGCTGGACTACCGCGACGACGGACGCACGGTGGCCATGACACGCGCCTACACCGTGCCGACGTTCCGGGGCCACGGCTATGCCGGCGAGCTCGTCGGCCGGGCCGTGCAGGAGCTCGAGCAGACGGGCGACCGGAAGATCGTGCCCGTCTGCTGGTACGTCGCCGACTGGTTCGAGGAGAACCCGGCGCACCGCGGGATGCTGCAGTCCCGCTCCTGACGCGCGTCCCGACGCCCGCCCATCTTGTCAACCCCATGACGCCCCGCGGCGGGCGGGGGATGCTGGGGAAGGACGAGAGGAGCGCGACATGGAGCGCGATCGGTCGGATCAGGACCTTCCCGAAGGCGTCATCGACGCGGACCCGCAAGGCGGCTGGGATCAGGTGGACGACGTCGAGTCGCGGGAGCGCAGCGCCGCAGTTTCTGAGGGCGACCTGCTGACGGACGCCGCCCTCGCGCCGGACGATCCCGTCGAGGGCGAGGCGGCCCGCCAGGGCGCCGACCCCGATCTCGCGTCCGATGCACAGCGTGGAGAGGAGCCCTGAGATGAGCACGACAGGCAATGAGTACGAGCAGCCCGGTGTGAACCAGCCCGATCGCGGCGACGCCGCGGGGGCGGAAGGGACCCCGGCGCCCCACGAGCCGACGCGTGACGAGCAGCCGGAGGCGCCGCCCGCCCTGGGCGAGCCCGCCCCCGACTCCAAGCCCGCCGGCACCTGGACCGAGGCGCCCGAGCAGGGCGGCGCGGGCGCCGCGGCGCCCCCGCCCCCGACGAGTGCGCCGGATCAGAGCGGCGACACCGGCCGTGCGGATGCAGCCGACGCGGGGTCGGCCGAGCAGGCAGCGGCCACCGCCGAGCCGGCGCAGGGCGCAGCCGCGACCGTGCCGTCGGATGGCGCGCTGAGCGGCGAGCCGAGTCATGAGGCGGTCGGCATCGGCGTCATCGACGGCGGGGATCATCGCGGCCACGACGGCGGCCGTGACACGCTCACGGTCAGCGAGGCCCAGCGCACGCCGGGAGCGCTCGGTGCGGAGCAGGAGCAGCGGCTGCCCGCGATGGCGCAGAACAACGCCTCCGACGTCGAGAAGGTCTCCGGGATCGTCGCGCAGACGCGCTCCGACGTCGGTGCCGAGCCGCTCGAGCGCATCGCGGAGGTGCTGCGGCAGCGGCTCACGCAGTCCGGCATCGACCTGCCCGAGCACGACGTCGAGGAGCTGGCGCGGCAGGTGTCCACCGGCGATGCGGACACCCCCGCCCAATCGGGGCGCGAAGACTCGCGCTGAGTTCCGCGATCCGGCGGCGGCGACGGACCGCTCGGCCCTAGGCTGAGCGCGTGCCCATGGAGGACGTGTTCACCGTCGTCGCCGTCGGCTTCGAGGCGATCGGGGCCGGCGCGATGATCGTCGGCTTCGTCATCGCGCTCGTGCTGAGCATGAGGTCCCTCGGCCGGCACGAGGGCGGGCGCACCGCGTTCACCGTGCTGCGGACGACCCTGGGCGGCGCCATCCTCCTCGGGCTCGAGGTGCTGGTCGCCGCGGATCTCATCCGGACGATCACGTCCAAGCCCTCGCTCGAGGAGGCGGCGATCCTGGGTCTCATCGTCCTCATCCGGACGATCCTGTCGATCTCCATCCAGATCGAGATCGAGGGCACCCTGCCCTGGCGTCGCGCGATCCTCCGCAGCGGCGGTCAGGTCGTCGGCGACGCCGTCGCGCGGGACCGCGCTGCGAGCCAGGCCGCCGGCACCGCCGCGCCAGGCCCGCGCTGAGCGCGGCCGCTCACACGGCTGACACGCGCGGCCGGCCGCGGATGATCAGGCGGGTGCGCACGCAGGGGTGCACTCGGCGCCGTTGTGCAGGCCGATCGGGCGTGCCCACGGCGCGCGCTGCGCGCGGGCCGGCGCGGGCACGACGGCCCGCGTCGCGGGGTGCGGCGCCCGCGCGGAGGTCCGCTCACGGATCGAGGCGAGCAGCGCGCGGTCGCGTTCCCGCGCCCAGGTGTCGTGACGGTATTGGTGCTCGGCGGCATAGACAGCGAACATGGTTTCCTCCGTTGGTTCCGACAGAGTGAACCTACGCCGGGGGTCGGACATTGCCGGGTCGGCCGCACATGGCAGGAATCCACCGCCAGCAGGCAGTCCCGCCACTGCGGATCACCCCTCCCGGGCGAACTCGCGGATGAGGCGGGCGGCGGAGGAGGCATCCCGGATCATCGTCTCGTGACCGTGCCCGGGCACCTCGCGCAGCCGGCCGTCGGGGAGGGTGTCGGCGATCCTCCGGCACCACTGCGGCGGAGCGACGAGGTCGTGCTCGCCGCGCAGCACCAGCGCCGGCACGCCGGCGCGGGCGAGGACGTCCTCCGGGCGATGCACGAGCATGGCGCGGAACTTCGCGCGCAGGTGCGGTCCGGCGCGCACGTACTCGCGCGCGCCACGCGCGATCACCCGCGGGCTCTCGATCGCGATGTCGCGCAGCAGGCGCCAGAGCTGGCGCGGGGCGCTGCGGGCCGCGGGGTCGACGGTCGGTCCCACCAGGACGATGCGCTCGGCCACGCGGGGGTGCCGGACTGCGACCTCGAGCGCGATCTGGGCTCCCATCGAGTGGCCGATGACGACCGCGGGCCGGCCCACCCGCGCGCGCAGATACGCCGCGACCAGGTCGGCGGTGCGCTCGATGGTGAGCACGCGGCGGGGCTCGGGAGCCTCCCCGTACCCCGGCAGGTCGAGCATGATCACCTCGCCGTCCCGGAGGTGGTGTGCCAGATCGTCGAAGACGCTGCGCCCCATTCCGATCCCGTGCACCAGGACGTACAGCGGCGTGCCGCTGCCACGCCGCTCGGCGACGATCGACGCGCCGGCGTGGGCGAACTCCTCCACTGTCGCCATCGATCAGGCGGCGCCGCTCTGGTCCCGCAGTCCCACCCGATCGGGGATGTCGAACTGGACGCGGGGGAGCCATGCCGACGGATCGGGCCACGGCCGTGACGCGGGCAGGCTGCGCAGCCGCGCCCGCAGGGCCGCCCCCGATGCCTCGACCGGCAGCACCCGCGACGGGGCACGATGCGCGAGCGCGCCCAGCCACCAGTGCCGCCACGTCCCCTCGATCGCCTCGGGGCCGGCGACCACGTAGTAGTCCGGCATGACCGCCTCGCCGGAGGCGAAGAGGTCGAGCAGCGCCCCCACCTCCGTCTCGAGCGACCCGAGCGTCGAGCGCTCCTCGTAGAGCTCGACCCACGCCGATGCCACGTGCTCGAGGGGATCTGCGTCGTGCACGACGTAGGGCATCGACACCGACGCGACGAGGTGCGCCGCGACGGCCGGCTCGGCCTCGCGCAGCGACAGCGCGACCAGGGCCGGCACATCGGCCAAGCCGGTCAGCAGCTCGTCGCTGTCGGCGCCGACGAGTGCCACGACGGTCGATCGTGGAGCGGTGTCTGCGGTCAGCGCCATGCTCAACGATAAGACGTCGCGACCCCGGAGCGGGAGTGCGCCGCTCGCGTGTTCACACCGCGGTGAGCACGACGGTGGACAGATCGGACCCGAACGTGAAGCGGGCGTCGACGGTGCCGCCGCGCAGCACGCCGGGCAGCCATCGCGAGGCGTCGTCCCACATCCGCGGGTACGGCACCGCGTCCAGCGCGTACCAGCGAGGCGTGATCTCCGCCGTCTCGACGGGCACGCCCTGGAACCTGCGGCACACGAAGACCGTGGACCGCTGCGACCAGGCGGGCCGCGTGGGGAAGTGGTAGTCGATCGTGCCCGCGAGATGCAGAGCGGATGCCTCGATCCGCACGCCGATCTCCTCCTCGACCTCGCGGACCGCGGCCTCCTCGGCCGATTCTCCGTGGTCGAGCTTGCCGCCGATCCCGACGACCTTCCCCTGGCCGAGACCGGTCCGCTTGTCGCCGAGCAGCACCTCCGTGCCCCCAGGCCCGCGCCGCAGCAGATAGACGACGCAGACCCCGGGCAAGGACATGCGTCGAGGGTACGCCCGGCGCCCGGCGCGGACCGTGCAGGCCCGCGCGATCCCCGGATGCCCGGCCTGCCTCACCGGCGATGTCGGCAGGCGAACGTACCGTGTGGGCATGCGCATCCTGCACACCTCGGACTGGCACATCGGGCGGTCGTTCCACGGCCACTCGACGCTCGACGCGCTGCGCGGCGTGCTCGAAGCGCTGGTCGGGCAGGTGCGCGAGCATGCCGTCGACGCCGTGATCGTCGCGGGGGACGTGTTCGACTCGGCCGCACCCGCCGCCCCGGCCTACACCCTTCTGACCGACACGCTGCGCGCGATCGCGGACGCGGGAGCGACGGTCGTCGTCACCAGCGGCAACCACGACTCCGCCGCTCGGCTGGGGTTCCAGTCGGCGCTGCTGCGCGACGGCATCCACGTCGTCACCGATCCGGCCGCCGTCGGCACGCCGGTGACGGTGAGCGACGAGCACGGCCCCGTCCACATCTACGGCATCCCCTACCTCGAGCCCGTGCTCCTGCGCACCGTATGGCCGGGGGTGCGCACCCAGGCCGACGTGGTCACCCGCGCGATGGACCTGGTGCGCGCCGATGCCCGCGGCCGGGGCGGCCGGTCGGTCGCCGTCGCACACTGCTTCGCGGCGGGGGTCGCGCCGACGCCCCACCTGGAGCGCGACATCCAGCAGGGCGGTCTCGACGTGGTCCCGCTGTCGGCCTTCGACGGTGTCGACTACATGGCGCTCGGTCACATCCACGGTCGCCAGCAGCTCGCGCGCGGCGTGCGCTACGCCGGCGCGCCGCTGCACTACAGCTTCGACGAGGGCGACAAGCCCCGCGGGTGCTGGCTCGTCGAGCTCGACGCCGACGGACTCGCCGACGTCCAGTGGCTCCCCCTCCCGGTGCCGCGGGCCCTCGCGACCGTCAGCGCCACACTCGACGAGCTCCTCGCCGACGAGCGGTTCGCAGCGCACGCCGGCCACTGGGTCCGTGCCGAGTACACCGACGCCCTCCCGCAGCGCGACCCCATGCGCCGCCTGCTCGCGCGCTTCCCCTTCTGCGCCGAGGTCCGGCACGCCCCCGCGGCGCCCCGGTCCGGCGAGGTCCGCACGTATGCGCAGCGGGTGCGCGCCGCACGCAACGACGCCGAACTCGTCGACGCGTTCCTCGCGCACGTGCGCGAGGGCGAGGGGGCGTCCGCGCGCGAGGCCGACCTCGTGAGGGACCTCCTCGAGGAGCGCACGCGGGTGGAGGCCGGCGCATGAGGCTGCATCGCCTCGAGCTCACCGGGTTCGGGCCGTTCCGCGAGCGTCAGAGCGTCGACTTCGACGCGTTCGATCGTGACGGCATCTTCCTCATCGCGGGGCGCACGGGGGCCGGCAAGTCGAGCATCCTCGACGGCGTCTGCTTCGCCCTGTACGGCAGCGTGCCGCGCTACGAGTCCGGCGACAAGCGGCTGCGCAGCGACCACTGCGAGCCCGACGACCCCACCGAGGTGCGGCTCGAGTTCACCGTCGGAGAGCGGCGGTGGCGCGTCACCCGCGCCCCCGAGTACCAGCGGCCGTCGCGCCGGGGCGGCGGCCTCACGGCGGAGCCGACCCGGGCCGAGCTCGAGGAGCTCGTGGACGGCACCTGGATCGGCCGGGCGGCCAGGCCGCGCGACGTCGGCCTGCTGCTGGACGAGGTGCTCGGGCTCAGCGCTCAGCAGTTCCAGCAGGTCATCCTGCTCGCCCAGAATCGGTTCTCGCGCTTCCTCCTCGCCCCCGGGGCGGAGCGGCAGTCGCTGCTGCGCGCGCTCTTCGGCTCGCGCCGCTACGAGGAGTACGCGCGCGAGCTCGGGGAACGCAGCAAGGCCGCGCAGCGCGAGGTCGATGCGCTCGCCGAGCGGGCGCGGACCCTGCTCGCCCAGGCCGAGCGGCTCATCGCGGCGCAGGCCGACGACCCCGAGCACACCGAGGGCGCCGACGCCGGCCCTGACGTCGCCGCGACGCCGGACCTCGGCGCCCGCCGCGACGCCGTCGAGCTCGGCCGGCAGCGTGCGGCGTACCGCCTCGACACCCTCACCCACGAGCGGACGGCCGCCGACGCCGCCCGCTCGGCGGCCGAGGCCGCGCACGCGGAGCTCGTCGCGCTGTCGAAGGCGCAGGCCGAGCTGGCGCGTGCACGCGAGCGGCTGGCGACGCTGGAGGCCGACGGCAGCCGGATCGCGTCCGACCGCGACCGGCTCGATCGTGCCCGGTCGGCCGAGTCGCTCCGCGCGCCGCTCGAGGCCGCAGAGCGGGCCGAGCGCACCGCCGCGGCGACCGCGGCGGCGGCGGCCGAGGCCGACACGGCGTGGCTGCGCATCGCCGAGCGCGTCGGCGAGGACGCCGCGGCCGACCTCGAGGCCGTCGTCGAGCGCGTCACCGGCGAGCTCGCCGTATGGACGGCGGCGCTGGCGCACGAGACCGCGCTCGCCGACGAGCAGGCGCAGCTGGCGGCCGCCGAGGCCGAGACGTCGCGGCTCGAGGGCGACGTCGCCGCGCTCGACGCGCAGCGGGCCCAGGTGCCGGCGGAACTCGCGCGGCTCGAGAGCGAGCTCGAGCCGCTGCGCGAGCGCGCCGCTCGCCGTGATCCCGCCCGCACCCGCCACGACGAGCTGGTGCAGCGCCTGGCCGCCGCGGAGGAGGCCGAGCGCCTCGCCGTCGTCCGGCGCGACAGCGAGGCGGCGCACCGCGACCAGGCCGCCGCGGCCGCGGCGGCTGCCGCGCGCGTCGCCGCGCTGCTGCAGAGCCGCCTGGACGGCTACGCCGGCGAGCTCGCGGCGGTCCTCGTCGACGGGGAGCCGTGCGCCGTGTGCGGGGCGACCTCCCACCCGGCACCGGCCGGTCCCGCCGACGAGCCCGTCACCGACGAGATGGTCGCCGAGGCCGAGCGTGAGCGCGATGCGGCGCTCGCGCGCGAGCGGACCGCGTCGGAGGCCGCGCGCACCGCGCGCGAGCGCCACGGCGACGCCGCGGCCCGCGCCGGCGGCGAGGGCGCCCAGACGCTGCGCGATGCGCTCCGCGGGGCGGCCGATGAGCTGGCCGGGGCCGAGCGCGCGGTGCAGCGCCGCGACGAGGTGATGACGCAGCACGCCCAGCTGGCGGCACTGGACGCCGAGGCCGAGGCATCCCGTGCCGCGCTGGCCGACCTGCTCGCGGCCGCGCGGACGCGCGCGGCCGCGCTCGCCGCGACGGTCGAGGCCACCCGGCGGGCCGTCGACGACGCCCGCGGCGACCACGTCAGCGTGGCCGACCGCGTCGCCGCGGCGAAGAGAGTCCGGGATGCCGCCCGGCGCGCGCACGACGCGCGTGCCGAGGCCGCCCGCGCGGCCGCGTCGGCGGCGGAGAGCCTCGCCGATGCCGACGACAGGATCGGCGCCTCCGCGTTCGCCGACGCCGAGGAGGCGAGGCGGGCACTGCTGGAGCCGCGTGAGGCCGAAGCGCTGGCGGAGCGCATCGCGACGCACGACGCGCAGCTCGCGGCGACCCGCGCCCGGCTGCTCGACCTCGAGCTGGAGCTCGCGGGCGCCCCCGAGGGGCCTGCCGACACCGTCGGCTCGAAGGCCGCGCTGGACGCCGCGGACGCGGCGCGCACGGCGGCGCTGCGTGCCGAACGCGATGCTCATGCGCTCGTCGAGGCGCTGCGGGACCTCGCGCTGCAGATCGACGACTCGTACGCGGGGATCGCCGCGAAGGCCGCCGATGCGGAGGCCGTCACGCGGCTGGCCGACACGGTCGCCGGTCGGGCACCCAACACGATGAAGATGGACCTCGAGACGTTCGTCCTCGCCGCCGAGCTGGAAGAGATCGTCACCGCCGCCAACGTGCGCCTCGCCGACATGTCCTCCGGGCGCTACCGCCTGCAGCACACCGACGCCCGCGCGGCCAGAGGTGCGGCGTCGGGCCTCGGCCTGGAGGTCATGGACGCCTACACGGGGCAGGCGCGTCCCGCCCAGTCCCTCTCCGGCGGCGAGACGTTCCTGGCCTCCCTCGCTCTCGCGCTGGGGCTCGCCGAGGTGGTGACGGCGCGTGCCGGCGGCATCCGTCTCGACACGCTCTTCGTCGACGAGGGGTTCGGGTCGCTCGACGAGGAGACCCTGGATCTCGCCATGCGCACCCTCGATGAGCTGCGCCAGGGCGGTCGCACGGTCGGCGTCATCAGCCACGTCGCCGCGATGAAGGAGCAGTTGCCCGCACAGCTCGCGGTCGAGGCGACGCCGGAAGGGCCGAGCGTCATCACGCAGGACGCGGTCGCGTCCGTCTGACGGCTCGGGCAGGGGCGTCCGCTTCGCCCTGTCGCAGACCCGGGCCGAGGAGTATCGTTCGCGGCAGTGACCCGACGCCGTCGGATTCCTGGGGGAATCCGCGATCCGGTTCGACCCGCCGGCATCCCGCCGCGGCGCCGTGCCGCACCCATCCGTCACGTCGACGTACGGAGGAATCATGCGTTCCAGCACCCGGGCGCGCCGCGCCGTCGCCGCGTTCGCGGCATCCGCGCTCCTGCTCGCCGGCACGCTCGCCTCGGCCCCCGCCGCCGGCGCCGCGCCCGCCACCGCCCAGGTCGTCCGCATGGCGGCGCTGGGCGACTCGATCTCGCAGGCCGCGATGACGTGCTCGAGCCTCACGTCGTGCCCCGCGAACAGCTGGTCGACCGGCTCCAGCACAACGGTGAACTCCCACTTCCTCCGGCTTCGCGCGCTCGGCGCGACCGGGCTCGCCGCGTACAACCTCTCGACCTCCGGGGCCGCCTCCGCGTCGCTCCCGGCCCAGGCCCAGGCGGCCGCCACCCAGACGGTGCAGTACGTGACCATCGAGGTCGGCGCGAACGACGCGTGCACCCGGACGGTCGACGCGATGACGCCCACGGCCGCCTTCGCGGCGAACGTCACCGCGGCGCTGACCACCTTGGCGGCGAGCCCCGGGTCGCCGGAGATCTTCGTCGCGAGCATTCCCAGCCTGCAGCGGCTGTACGAGCTCAACAGATCGAGCCTCTCGGCGCGGCTCGCGTGGGGCCTGCTGCAGACGTGCCGATCGATGCTGGCCAACCCGTCCAGCACCGCGGCCGCCGACGTGCAGCGCCGGGCGGCGGTGCAGCAGCGGGTGAACGAATACAACCAGGCGCTCTCGGACGCGTGCGCGGCGACGGCGAAGTGCCGGTTCGACGGATTCGCCGTGGCGGACTACGCGTTCGCCCGGTCCGACCTCTCCACGCGCGACTACTTCCACCCGTCCCTGTCGGGCCAGGCGAATCTCGCTGCGATCACCTGGCCGAAGACGCAGTGGATGGTCCCCTGAGTCCGTCGTTGATCGACGGCTCCGACTCGGCGTCTGATGCCGCGTGCAGGGCGGCTCAGACGCCGTAGTCGGCGCGGATGCGCTCACGGAGCTGGTGGCTGCACGCGGCGACCGCGGCGTGCCAGTCGGTGATGGCGCCGTCCTGGGCGCGGTCGGACACCGCCTTCAGCACGCGGATCGGCACCTCGAACCGCTGCGCCACCCAGATGTACGCGTACGTCTCCATGTCCACCAGGCCCGCGCCCAGCGGGCGGATCACCTCGACGGCCTCCGCGTCGTCCACGAAGTGATCGCCGGTCGCGATGGTGACGCCCTCGGCGCCCAGCTCCACCAGCGAAGGCAGCGACACGTGCTGGCCGACGATCCCGTCGATGTCGGTGACGTCGTGCTGCAGCGCCGCGGCAATCTCGTAGACGGATGCCTCGAGCCGCGCGTCGATGGCGCCCGCGGTGCCGACCACCACGACCTCGTCATAGGCCGTCGCATCGAGCGCGCGCGTCAGGGCGTAGGTCGCCTGGAGCTTGCCGGGACCGGTGACGAGCCGGTGGAATCCGGGGAGGTCGTCGGGGAAGGCGACGAGTTCGGAGGAGAGGGCGGCGACGAGGAGTCTCACCCCTCCATCATCTCCCGCTTCCCGTCCTGCAAGCCCCCGGGACTCGACCCGATCGACCCGAGCCCGGGCGGGAGGGGGTTAGCCTGGGCACGATGCCTGGGCAAGAGTCGCGACCGCCGAAGTCCTCGAGCACAGTCTCGGAGACGGCGAGCACGGACTCGCCCGGTGCCGGCCGTCCCGCGCCGGCCCGGCCCGCGCCGGCCCACACCGCGGTGATCCCGCTCTCCGCCGGGGCACGGTGGCGGGCGTTCTGGGTCTGCGTGTCGGTCGCGGCGATCACGATCCTCGACATGACGAAGGTCAACGTCGCGCTGCCCTCCATCGGGGAGGTGCTCGACGCCGGATCGACCGAGCTGCAGCTCATCGTGTCGGGCTTCGTGCTGACGTTCGGACTGGTGCTCGTCCCGATGGGGCGCCTCGGCGACCAGCGCTCGCGGCGCACCCTCTTCGTCGTCGGCCTCTCGCTATACACGGCGTCGAGCGTGCTGTGCGCGCTCGCGCCGACGGCCGAGGTGCTGCTCGTCGCGCGGCTGCTGCAGGGCGTGGCCGCCGGCATCCAGATGCCGCAGGTGCTCGGCATGGCGCAGGAGCTCTTCCAGGGCAAGGAGCGCGCCCGCGCGTTCGGCCTCTTCGGGGCCACGATCGGGCTGGCGACGGCGTTCGGCCCGACGCTGGGCGGTCTGCTCATCGCGCTGGGCGGCCCGACCGACGGCTGGCGGCTGATCTTCTGGATGAACGTGCCGCTGTGCCTGGCCGCGATCGGTCTCGCCCTGTGGCTGCTCCCCGAGACGCGCACCCCGTCGCAGCGCCCCGTACAGCTCGACCCCATCGGCGTGCTGCTGTTCGGCGCGAGCATCGTGTCGCTGATGTGGCCCTTCCTGTTCACCACGGGGGCGCCGACCGACGACCCGGCGCGGTGGTGGCTGCTCGTCGGCTTCGCGCTGTTCGCCTCGGCGTTCATCGCGTGGGAGCGCCGCTACGCCGCCCGCGGTCGGAATCCCCTCATCCCGCTCGGACTCTTCCGCATCGCGTCGTACCGCAACGGCACGCTTCTGCAGACCGCCTACTTCACCGCGCTGCCCGCGCTGTTCCTGCTCACCACGCTCTACCTCCAGATCGGCCTCGGCCTCGAGCCGGTGTTCGCCGGGATGGTGTCGATCGGCTTCGCGCTGGCCAGCGCCGCCACCTCGTGGATCGGCGGCAACCTCGTCAGCGCCCACGGTCGCGTCGTCGTGGTGTGGGGGCTGGTCGGCGTCCTGCTGTGCGCCGGGGGCCTCGTGCTCATCGCCTTGTACAGCGATCCGGCGTGGACGCCCTACCTCGCGGCGGCCATGATGACCGTCGGCGGGGCTGGCGGGGGTCTGGTCATCGCGCCGAACCAGGCGCTCACCCTCGCGGACATCCCGGTCAAACGGGGCGGGCTCGCAGGCTCGGTCGGCCAGCTGGGGCAGCGCATCGGCGCCGCGGTGGGCACCGCGGTGGGGCTGTCGCTGTTCTACTCCGCGATCTACCGCGAGTCGGGCACCGCCGACGAGCTCGTGGTATACCACGACGCCTACGCATTCGGGATGCTGTCGGTGGGCGTCTTCCTCGGGATCGCGTTCCTCGTCGCGATCGTCGATCTGACGGCGCGGCGCAGCCGGGCCGCCGACCGCAGCGGCGGCGGCGGCGACCCCGTGCCCTGACCACCGCACGCCCGCCGCGTCACCCCCGCAGCGAGACCGGCCCGAGGACGGGCCGCCGGCGGTCGCGCGTCCACCGTGCTCGTGTCCGCCGGAACTCCTCCCGGCCGGTGAAGCGATAGCGGTAGGAGACCGCCCGCACCCACCGCGGCCGCTCGCCCGCGAACGGGTCGTCCGCGAGAAGGCGCAGGGTCGGGGCATCCGCTTCCAGCAATCGCACCAGGAACGCCGTGAACCAGTCATCCAGCGACCGTCCGAGCGGAAGGAACCACATCAGCCAGTCCAGGCGCAGGTGGTACGGCGCGTACTGGCGGGGGATCCGGCGGACGTTTCCGGGCTTGCCCTTGAAGCCGTACTCGTGCCACGTCGCGACATCCGGGTCGTCGTCCATCGTGCCCTCCACGACGATCTCGATGCGCTCCTTCGTCACCGTCCCGAAGGCGCCGTACGCGTTGGCGAGCTGCCAGCGGTTGAACGACGCGTTCATCAGCTGCCGTCGCGCGAAGAGGTTCCGAAGCGGCCACCAGCTGAGCACCGCGTAGAGCGCGCCGACCGCGCCGGTGACGACGACCCAGTACGGCGGCATCCCGTCGAGGATCCAGGGCGGGTCGGATGCCGCGGGGCGGGCGTCGCTCCCGATCCCCGGCAGCCCGATCGCCGAGAACGCGATCACGATCGTCATCCAGTTGAGCCAGGCGAAGTTGCCCGTGACGACCAGCCACGCCTGCGTCGCGATCACGACGGCGGCCGCGACCGCGCCGATGACGGCCGGCACCGGGCCGGGCACGACGGTGCCGAGAAGCGGAGCGAACAGGAACCACGGCACGACGAGCTGTGCGAAGTGGTTCCCCACCACCTCGCCGCGATGGAACCAGCGGGGGAGCAGGTGCGCCTGACGGCTCAGCGGGCCCGGCATCGGCTGCGTCTCGTGGTGGTACATCAGCGCCGTGAGGTCGCGCCACTCGCGGCCGCCGCGGATCTTGATCATGCCGGCGCCGAACTCGAGACGGAACACCAGCCACCAGAACAGGACGATCACCGCCGTCGGCGGGGGCTGGTCGTCCGAGCCGAGGAACGCCGCGAGGAACCCCGCTTCGAGCAGCAGCATCTCCCAGCCGAAGCCGTAGAAGGTCTGGCCGATGCTCGTGATCGACATGTATCCCAGCCACAGCGCGAGGAAGCACGCCATCGGCACCCACGGCGGGCCCAGCTGCGGGATGCCGGCCGCCAGCGCGGCCGCGACGACGATGCCGGCCGCGCAGAGCGCCACGAGCCGGCGATCGGTGTACCGCACGTACCGGAACAGCGTCGGGCGGAGCAGGCGCCCTGCCCGGGCCGACGAACTGGCCCAGTCCAGCAGCTCGGGCGCCGGGAGCAGCCCGCGCTCGCCGAGCAGCGGCCGGAACTGGTTCAGCGACGAGACGAAGGCGACGACGAAGAGCGCGGCGATCCCCCGCTGGAGCACCTGCCGCGCGAACTCGAAGTCGACCGCCGCGAAACCGTCCATAGGTGAGCTGTGCCCGCCGTCACGCCTCGGTCTCAGCCGCCCGCCCGCTCATGGTGCCATCCTGCGACACGGACCGGGTGCGCGGCAGGGGGTTGACGCGCGGACGCCCTCACGCGGACGGCGCCCCCTGCGCGACGCCCGCGTGGCGGTCTACCACCCCGCTCGGTGCTTCGCCAGGATGGAGGTGCGGACGGCCCGCGGGGATGGGGTGTGGATCATGGAATCGGTGCTTCTGGAGACTCCGACGGGGATCACGGCCCGGCTCGGCTGGGATCCCAAGCTGCCCGAGCATGACCGCAAACGCCTCCTCGCGAAGGAGCTCGTCGCGACGCGTCTCGGTGTCGAGCCGGAGAGCGTGCGCGTCGAGCGGGAGGCTCCCCGAACGTTCGGGTTCCACACCCAGCTCATCGCGGAGGTGGACGGCGCCGAGGTGCCCCTGAAGATCCGGAACGTCAGCTTCCGCGCCGCCACGGTCGTGGCCGTCAGCGACGCCGACACCGCCCTGGGGCTCGACCTGCGCGACGCACACCCGGACGACGCGGAGCTGCACCTGATGAAGCGGCACTCGCACCTGTTCGAAGAGGACGACCTGCGCAAGCTCCTCGCCCACTGGACGCGGGTCCAGGCGGTGCGCGACGCGGACGGGCGCGGCGCGCGCGTCGCCGCGGACCACGTGCGCCTGGACAGCCCGCTCTCGAAGGGCTGGATCCCAGATCGCAAGGTCTTCTACCAGCTGGCCGACCTCTCGCGCGACAGCTGGATCATCACGCTCGCGTACACCCACGCTCCGGCGAGCTGACCCGCGGCATCCGTCGTCACTCCTCGACGAGCTCGGGAAGCGCCGCCTTCAGCTCCGCGAGCCAGGCGCGGGCGTTGCCGTCGGACGGGGCCCGCCAGTCCCCGCGAGGAGACAGCGAGCCGGCCGGCGACACCTTCGGTCCGTTCGGGATCGCCGAGCGCTTGAACTGCGCGAAGGCGAAGTAGCGCTTCAGGAACACCTGCAGCCACTTCGCGACCGTGGGCAGGTCGTAGGCGTAGCGGTCCTCGTCGGGGAAGCCGGGCGGCCAGGCGCCGGCGTCCTTGTCGCCCCACGCGGCGGCCGCGAGGAACGCGATCTTCGACGGCCGGAACCCGAAGCGCAGCACGTGGTACAGCGCGAAGTCGTGGAGTGCGTACGGACCGATGCGATCCTCGGTGGACTGCATCCTGCCGTCCTGTCCGGCCGGGACGAGCTCGGGCGAGATCTCGGTGTCGAGGACCGACTGCAGCACCTCGCGCGCGCGATCGCTCAGATCGGCCGAGCCGCCCTCGTCGCCGCGGTGCGAGATCACCCAGCGGATCACGTGCTGGATGAGGGTCTTGGGCACGCCGGCGTTCACGGCGTAATGGCTCATGTGGTCGCCGACGCCGTAGGTCGCCCAGCCGAGGGCGAGCTCCGACAGGTCGGACGTGCCGATGACCATGCCGCCGTGGTGGTTCGCCAGCCGGAACAGGTAGTCGGTGCGAAGGCCCGCCTGCACGTTCTCGAAGGTGATGTCGTGCACCGGCTCGCCGTCGGCGAACGGGTGATCCAGTCGCTCGAGCATCTCGATCGCGAGCGGGCGGATGTCGATCGTCTCGATCGAGGCGCCCACCGCCTCGGCCAGCGCGATGGCGTTGGACTTTGTGTGCTCGCTGGTGGCGAAGCCGGGCATCGTGTACGCCAGGATCTCGCTGCGCGGGCGGCCCATCACATCCATGGCGCGGGCCACCACGAGCAGCGCGTGCGTCGAGTCCAGGCCCCCCGAGACCCCGATCACCGGCTTGGGGCCGCCGATCGCCCGCATGCGCTGCACCAGTCCGGACACCTGGATGTTGAAGGCCTCGTAGCAGTCCAGCGCGAGGCGCTCCGGGTCGTCGGGCACGAACGGGAAGCGGTCGAGCACGCGCCGCAGGCCGACGTCGGCCTGCGGCGGGTCGAGCTCGAAGTGCACGGTGCGGAACGCGGCATCCGCCCCCGTCGTCCTGCGGTTGTCGTCGAAGGTGCCCTGTCGCAGCCGGTCCTGCCGCAGCCGGTCGAGGTCGACGTCGGCGACGGACTTGCGGGGACCGTCGAGGAAGCGCTCCGTCTCGGCGAGGAGGTTGCCGCCCTCGTAGATCATCGTCTGGCCGTCCCACGAGACGTCGTTCGTGGACTCGCCGTCGCCCGCGGCGGCGTACGCGTATGCGGCGAGGCACCGCAGCGACTGCGACTTGCAGAGGTCCTTGCGGTCCTCGGCGCGCGCGATGGTGATGGGGCTGCCGCTGAGGTTGAGCAGCACGGTCGCGCCCGCGAGCGCCGCGGCCGAGGACGGCGGGATCGGGACCCAGACGTCCTCGCACACCTCCGCGTGCACCACGAGCCCCGGCACGTCCAGCGCCTCGAACAGCAGGTCCGGGCCGAACGGCGCCTCGAGAGCACCCACCCGGATGTCCTGCCCGCCCTGGTCGTCGCCGGCGGCGTACCAGCGCCGCTCGTAGAACTCGCGGTAGGTCGGCAGGTACGACTTGGGCGCGACGCCCAGCAGCTCGCCGCGGTGGATCACGACGGCGCAGTTGTACAGCCGGCTGCGATGGCGCAGCGGCGCGCCGACCACGAGCATCGGGAGCAGATCGACGGATGCCTCGACCAGCCGTTCGATCGCCGCCACGACGGCGTCGAGCACGGCGTCCTGCATGACGAGGTCCTCGATGCTGTAGCCGGTCAGGCAGAGCTCGGGGAAGACCGCGACGGCGACCGCCTCAGCGTCGCACTCCCGGGCCGATGCCAGCACCGCCTCGGCGTTGGACTGCGGATCGGCGATCGAGATCGGGATGGTGCAGGCCGCGACGCGGGCGAATCCGTGCCGGTATGCGCTCTCGAAGGGCAGGCTCATGCGCACCAGTCTGTCAGGTGCCCCCGCGGGCCGTCCGGGGGTCGTGCCGGGGGTGTCGGATGCCGCGGCTAGGGTCGATGGGGAAGGGCGGGGCATGCGATACATCGAGGACGAAGGCCGGATCGTCTGGAGCGCGAGCGATCTCAAGGCCGCCGCGGAGTGCGAGTTCGCGTGGCTGCGGGCGATCGACGCGCGGCTCGGGCGCATCGCCGCCGTGGAAGAGCCCGAAGATCTGACGCTCGAGCGGGCCGGGCGCCTCGGCACGGTGCACGAGCAGCGCGTGCTCGCCGACTACGTCGGGCGCTACGGCGATCGGGTCGTCCAGATCCCCGAGACGCGCTCGTCCGACGCCGCTGCCCTCGCGGAGGCCGTCGCCCTGACCAACGCGGCACTGGACTCCGACGCCGAGGTGGTCTACCAGGCCGCCTTCGCCACCGACTCGTTCGTCGGCTTCGCCGATTTCCTCGTGCGCGACCCGTCGTCGGGCGCGGGGGCGACGAGGCCGTGGCTCGTGCAGGACACGAAGCTCGCGCGCCACGCGCGGGTGACCGCCCTCATGCAGTTGGCGGCATACGTCGACCAGCTCGACCGGCTCGCCGTTCCGCGCTCCGACCGGGTGCAGCTGCTGCTCGGCGACGGCAGCGTCAGCGAGCACGAGGTCGACGACCTGCTCCCGGTCTTCTCGCTGCGGCGCGAGCGTCTTGCGGCGCTCATCGCCGACCGCCGGCTCGACCTCGGGGCGGCGGGCGAGCCGGTCCCGTGGGGAGACCCGCGGGGCGACCTCGCCGTCGTCGCCTGCGGGCGCTGCGCGACGTGCGACGCCGAGGTGGTGGCATCCCGCGATCTGCTCCTCGTGGCGGGGATGCGCCCGGTGCAGCGCGAGCGCCTTCGCGCCGCGGGGATCTCGACCATCGAGCAGCTCGCCCACGCCGCAGTGGGCCCCGTCGGGATGAATCCGGACGTCTTCGCCTCCCTGCGCACGCAGGCGCGGCTGCAGCTCGAGAGCCCGGCCGGCACGCCGCCGCTCACAGCGCCGAAGCCGGCCCGACCGCAGGCGCCGGCGGCCGAGAGCATCGTCGCGTCCGACGGCGGCGTCGCGGCGCAGGGGACGGTGACGCTGGCCGCGGTCCTCGAGGTGCCGGCTGCGGTGCCCGAGCCGCCGCCCGTCCCCGTGTTCGAGGTCGTGGCGCCCAAGGCGCTCGGGGCGCTGCCGCGTCCCGACCACGGCGACCTCTTCTTCGACTTCGAGGGCGATCCGCTGCACACCGAGCCGTCGCTGCCGGGGGAGCCCACGCAGTGGGGGATCGACTACCTGTTCGGATGGGTCGACAGCCGCGAGCAGTACACGGCGCTGTGGGCGCACTCGTTCGCCGACGAGAAGCGCGCTCTCGAGACGTTCCTCGACATCGTCAACCTGCGCCGGCAGCAGCACCCCGGCATGCACATCTACCACTACGCCCCCTACGAGCCCACGCACCTGCTGGCGATGGCCGCGCGGCACGGCGTGCGTGAGGCCGACGTCGACCGGCTCCTGCGCGACGGCGTGTTCGTCGACCTCTACCCGATCGTGCGCCGGGCGCTGCGGGTCGGATCGCGCTCGTATTCGATCAAGAAGCTCGAACCGCTCTACATGGGCGACGAGGTGCGCACGAGCGACGTCCAGAAGGGCGACGACTCGATCGTGCGGTACGTCCAGGCGCGGGCGCTGCAGGACGACGGCGACGACGCCGGGGCCCGGCTCGTGCTCGACGATCTCGCGGACTACAACCGCTACGACTGCGTGTCGACGCGCCGTCTGCGCGATTGGCTGGTCGACCGCGCCCGCGAGGCCGCCCTGGTGCCCTCGCCCAATCCCGAGCCCGATGAGCGCGCGTACGAGCCGTCGCTCCGGGCGACCACGCTCGAGGTCCTCGCGCACCGCCACCCGGAGGACTCGGTCCCCGCGCGATCGCTGCGCCTCGGGGCCGCCGCGATCGACTACTACCCCCGCGAGGCGAAGTCGTTCTGGGCGACGCACTTCCTCCGGCTGCGCGAGCCGGTGTCGCTCTGGGACGAGACGCGCGACGTCGTCACGATCGATCCCGCGCGCAGCCGCGTGCGCGAGGACTGGCACTTCGCCGAGAGCGGCCGCGGCGGGGAGCGCCGCATCGTCGAACTGCGCGGCGATCTCGCGCCGGGAACGCGGCTGAGCGAGGGCACGAACCCCTTCGCGCTGTACGAGCTGCCGGCGCCCTACCCGTTCGAGCCGTCGCCCCGGTGGATCCATTCGTACCGCTCGGTGACCGTCCTCGAGGTGCTCGACGACGGCGCGGTCGTCGAAGAGACGGCCGTCGACGGCGTGACCTGGACCGACCTGCCCCTGGCGCTGACCCCTCAGGCGCCGCCGGCGGCAGGAAACCAGCAGGCGGCGATCGACGCGTGGGCGGATGCCGTCATCGCCGCCGCACCGGAACTTCCCCCGGGCCCCGCCACCGACATCCTCTGCCGTCGTCCGCCGCGCACCCTGTCGGGCCTGCTGCCCGCGGCGGGCGGTGACATCGTCGACGCGATCACACGGGCGGTCCGCGACCTCGACCGCAGCTACCTCGCGGTGCAGGGACCCCCCGGCACCGGCAAGACCTACGTGGGGTCCCACGTGATCGCGCGCCTCGTCCGCGAGCACGGCTACCGGGTGGGCGTCGTCGCCCAGGGCCATGCGACGATCGAGCAGCTCCTCGACCGCGTGATCGCCGCGGGCGTCCCGGCCGTCCAGGTCGGCAAGGCGCCGAAGGACGCGTCGTCGGCCCACTCGTTCACGGTGCTCCCGAAGAACGGCGTCGCGGCCTTCACGGCCGAGCACGAGGCATCCGGATACGTGATCGGCGGCACGGCGTGGGACTTCAGCCACGAGGGGCGCGTGCCGCGCGGGAGCCTCGACCTGCTCGTCGTCGACGAAGCGGGGCAGTTCTCGCTCGCGTCCACCATCGCGGTGTCGCTGGCGGCCCCCCGCCTGCTGCTGCTGGGCGACCCCCAGCAGCTGCCGCAGGTGAGCCAGGGCACGCACCCCGCGCCCGTCGACACGTCGGCCCTGGGCTGGGTCATGGACGGCGCCGACGTCGTGCCGCCCGAGTACGGCTACTTCCTCGCTCAGACCCGGCGCATGCGGCCCGAGGTGGCCGCGCCCGTCTCGACGCTGTCGTACCGGGGCGAGCTCGAGGCGCACCCGTCGACCGCGCTGCGCCGCATCGACGGCATCCGTCCGGGCCTCGTTCCTGTTCCGCTGCGCCATCGAGGAAACGCCACGCAGTCCCTCGAGGAGGCCGCCGAGGTGGCTCGCCTCGTATCGGACCTGGTGGGCCGCGACTGGACGGACGCCGCGACCGCGGACGCCGACGGGACGTCGGTGGCCCTGCCGCCGCGCCCGCTCGAGCAGGGCGACATCATCGTGGTCACGCCGTACAACGCGCAGCAGGTCGCGGTCGAGGCCGCGCTCGCCGCCGCCGGCTTCCCCGACGTCCCCGTCGGCACGGTCGACAAGTTCCAGGGCAAGGAGGCAGCGGTCGCGATCGTGTCATTGGCCGCATCGAGCGGGCGGGACGCTCCGCGGGGCCTGGAGTTCCTGCTCCTGCGCAACCGGCTGAACGTCGCGATCTCGCGCGCCATGCACACCGCCTACGTCGTGTACTCCCCCGGGCTGCTGGACGACCTCCCGTACACGCCGGAGGCGGTGGCCCGTCTCAGCGGCTTCGCGCGACTGGTCGGCAGGGGCTGAGCGCCGCGTAGACTCGCGCACACGTCGCACAGACAGCACCGGCGCGTCCTGCCCCGGTCCCACGCCGCGAGACCCGACGCCCGAAGAGGAGCCCGCATGGCCGACGACGCATCCCAGCAGTTCGAGATCGATCTCCCGCCGGAACTGATCGGCGGCGCCTACGCCGACTTCGCGAACGTGTGGCATACGCCCACCGTGTTCGTGATGGATTTCCTCACGCTCGCCCAGCCGCCGAGGGAGCAGGTGGACGCCGAGACCGGGCAGCGCCACACCGTCGTGCCCGCCCGCGTGGTGAGCCGGATCCGCATCCCGCCCGACCAGGTGTTCGAGCTCGCCAAGGCGCTGACCCAGCAGCTGGAGTTCTGGGAGCGCGAGACGGGCCGCCGCAACCCGCAGGAGCCGCTCGGAGACTGACGCACCGGGCCGGCGCGGCCACGCCTCCCGTAAGCAAACGGCTCGCCGATGTCAACCCCGTTGGGGGTCTTTCTCCCACGTGATTGGGTGGGGCATGCGTCGCATAGACGCAGAGGCGCGGCATCCGTTCGGCGAGGGGCGGATGCCGCGCCGTATTCGTGCGGTATCACCCCCGGCGCCCCCTCCTCCTCCACACCGAGGAGGACGACATGAGCACCATCGAGCACCGGCTCGCCGGGACCGGGTCGGCGACGGAGGACAGCCGGACGGATGCCGCAGCCCGGCGCCGCGGGCTGGTCTTCTGGATCGTCCGCTACCTCCCTGCCGAACTGGCGGGCACCGCCGCGATGGTGTTCGGCGGACTCCTCGCCGCCATGTGGACGGACGCCGCGCCCCTCATCGCGCTGGCCGCGCTCGGCGGCGAGATCCTCGGGTTCTACCTGGTGCTCGCCGTCACCATCTACAGCGAGCAGGCGCGGGTGTCGGCGACGCGGCGGCGTGCCGTGGCGCGCACCGCGATGCTGCTGCTCGCCGAGTTCGGTGCGGCGGAACTGCTCGACACCTTCGTGATCCGTCCCGCCGCGCTCCTGCTCGGCGTGTGGCTGATCCCCGACCCGCTGTGGGGAATGCTCGCCGGCAAGATCGCCGCCGACGTCGTCTTCTACTCCATCGCCGCCGGCGCCTTCACCGTGACCGCCAGGTCCGGTCTGCGCGACGGCCGGCACGCGAGGGCGGTGGCGTCATGAACCTCGGCGCGCTGCGGCGCGAGCCGCGCACCACCCGCCCCTACGAGGACCGTCGCCGGGCCGAGGCATCCGCTCTCCTGTCCACCGTCGCTGCACGCGCCGCCATCGCCGTGCACGGCACTCCCGTGCTGCTGCTGGACCCGGCGCGCGTCGAGGCGCAGTACGGGCGTCTGCGCGCCGCGCTGCCGTTCGTCGGCTTCCACTACGCGGTGAAGGCCCTCGCGCACGAGGCGGTGCTCGACGTCCTCGACGGCGCCGGGTGCGGGTTCGATGTCGCGACCGGGGAGGAGCTGCGGCTGCTCACCCGACGCGGCGTAGAGGCGACGCGGATCATCCACACGCACCCGATCAAGAAGCCGGCCGAGATCGCCGAGGCGCTCGCAGCCGGCGTCCGCACGTTCGTGGTCGACAACGAGGCCGAGATCGCCAAGTTCCACGGCACCCCGGCCGACACCCGGCTGCTGGTGCGCCTGGCCTACCGCAGCCCTCACGCCAAGAGCGACCTGTCCAGCAAGTTCGGCGTCGGGCCGTTCGAGGCCGCGCGGCTCGTCGAGAGCGCGCTGGCGTCGGGGGTGCGGGTCGCGGGCTTCAGCTATCACGTCGGCAGCCAGCTCGACGACCCGCCGCGCTTCGCCGCGGCGGCCGCCGACACCCTCGAGCTCATGGGGATCCTCGAGCGACGACTGAACGTGCAGTTCGACACGCTCGACATCGGGGGCGGGCTGCCGGCGTCGTACGACAGCGAGGCGTCCGGGATCGACGAGGTCGCCGCCGCGCTGAGGCCGGTCCTCGCCCCGCACGCGCGGCGGCTCGACATCATCGCCGAACCGGGTCGCGTCATGGTGGCCGAGGCGATGAGCCTCATCACGAGCGTCGTGGGCGTCGCCGAGCGCGCCGACGGGCGGTGGTACTACCTCGACGACGGGCTCTACGGGTCGTACTCGAACGTGCTCACCGAGGACGTGCACCCGCTCGTCTTCGCGGAGCGCGATCTCGGCGGCGCCGGCCACGACGGCCGCCGCCGGAGGCCGCAGGATCACCGGTGGGCCACCCTCGCCGGCCCCACGTGCGACTCGTCGGATGTCATCGCGCGCGAGGTGCTGCTGCCCGACCTGCAGCCGGGCGACCTCCTCGTCAGCCCGACGATGGGCGCGTACACCACCGTCACCGCGACGCGGTTCAACGGGCGCCCGTTCACGCCGGTCGCGGTCGTCGACGGCGGTGCGGTGACGGGCGCGACCGCCCTCCCGAGAGTCGAGCTGCGTGCGCCGGAGGGTCAGACGGTGCCGTAGAGGCGGTCGCCGGCGTCGCCGAGGCCGGGCACGATGTAGCCCTTCTCGTTGAGCCGCTCATCGAGGGCGCCGAGCACCAGGGTGACGTCGCGTCCGTCGACCTGCTTCTCGATCGCCGCGACGCCCTCGGGGGCGCCGAGGAGGCAGATCGCCGTGACGTCCTGTGCGCCGCGGCGGAACAGGAACTCGATCGCCGCGCCCAGGGAGCCCCCGGTCGCGAGCATGGGGTCGAGCACGAAGCACTGGCGGTCGCTGAGGTCGTCGGGCAGGCGCTCGGCGTACGTGGACGGCTCGAGGGTCTCCTCGTTGCGCACCATGCCGAGGAAGCCGACCTCGGCGGTCGGGATGAGCTTGACCATGCCCTCGAGCATCCCGAGCCCCGCACGCAGGATCGGTACGACGAGCGGACGCGGGTCGCCGATCTTGACGCCGGTGGTCGTGGTGACCGGCGTCTGGATCTCGATCTGCTCGACCCGCACGTTGCGGGTCGCTTCGTAGGCGAGCAGCGTCACAAGTTCCTCGGTGAGCTGACGGAACACCGGCGACGACGTGCGCTGGTCGCGCAGCACCGTGAGCTTGTGGGTGATGAGGGGGTGGTCGGCGACGTGCAGGCGCATACGCCCAAGGGTAGTGCGTCCCGCCGTGGGCGCCGGGCCGATGTGGGCCCGCGCGGCTACGCTCGTCGTGTGCACCCCGACACCGCCGATCTCGCGGCGATGCAGCGCGCCCTCGCGCTGGCCGCCCAGGCGGGGGAATCGGGCGACGTGCCGGTGGGGGCGGTGGTGACGGATGCCTCCGGCGCGGTCATCGCCGAGGGCCGCAACCTGCGCGAGCTCGACCACGACCCCACCGCGCACGCGGAGGTCGTCGCGCTGCGTGCAGCCGCCGCCGCGCGCGGATCCTGGAACCTCGAGGGCTGCACGCTCGTCGTGACGCTCGAGCCCTGCGTCATGTGCGCCGGCGCAGTGCTGCAGTCCCGCATCTCGCGACTGGTGTTCGGCGCGTGGGACGAGAAGGCCGGGGCGGCCGGATCGATGTACGACGTGGTCCGCGACCGGCGCCTGCCCTACCGCGCCGAGGTCGTGGCGGGTGTGCGCGAGGACGAGGCATCCGCTCTCCTGCGCGCCTTCTTCGACGCGCGCCGCTAGCGTCAGCGCGGAAGGTGCGGCAGCACCTCGCCGAGATACTCGACGTGCGAGATGTCCTGCAGGTCCATGAGCTGGAAGTACACGCGCTGGGCCCCCAGCGCCACGAGCCGCTCGACCTTCGCGACGATCTCGTCGCGGTCGCCGACGATGTTCACGTCGCCGCGCAGCTCGTCGACGGTCCGCTCGATACGGGCGGCGCGCCGGTCGAGGTCGGCGGTGGATGCCCCGGCGAGCGTGGGCAGCGCGACCGAGAGCTTCAGCGACGCGGGGTCGCGTCCGATCCGCTCGCACGCCGCGCGCACGCCGGCGAACTTCTCCGCCGACTCCGCCTCCGAGCGGAAGCCGATGTTGAACTCGGTTGCGAAGCGGGCTGCGAGCTCGGGGGTGCGCCGCGGGCCGCCGCCGCCCACGATCACCGGCACCCGCTGCTGGACCGGCTTCGGCAGCGCGGGGGCATCCGTCAGCCGGTAGTGCGCTCCGTCGAAGCTGTAGGTCTCGCCGACAGGGGTGGACCAGAGGCCGGTGACGAGCTCGAGCTGCTCCTCGAGGATGTCGAACCGCTTGGCGGGGAACGGGATGCCGTACGCCTCGTGCTCGCGGGCGAACCAGCCGGTGCCGAGGCCGAGCTCGGCGCGTCCGCCCGACATCGCGTCGACCTGCGCCACCTGGATCGCGAGCAGGCCGGGCACGCGGTAGGTCACCGACGAGACGAGCGTGCCGAGCCGGATGCGCGAGGTCTCGCGGGCGAGGCCGGCCAGCGTGGTCCACGCGTCGGTGGGACCGGGCAGTCCGTCGCCGTCTCCCATATGGAGGTAGTGGTCGGAGCGGAAGAACCCGTCGAAACCGAGCCTCTCGGCCGCCTGCGCGAACGCGAGCTGGTCGTCGTAGCTCGCTCCCTGCTGGGGTTCGGTGAAGACGCAGTACTCGATCGGCATGGGTGCTCCTCGCATGGGGATGAAGGACGGGCGGCCCCGGGCGGCGTCGAGCCGCGCTGCGGCCGGGATGCCGGCCGGAGGGGGCGGCGGATCAGTCGGCGGACTTGATCACGAACTGGGACGTCGGCGGGGCCGCACTGTCATCGGGGCGGTAGATGTCGGGCTCGAAGTAGATCACGCGCGCCGTGGGCACGGCCGCCCGGACCCGCTGCTCGACCCGGTCGATGTGCGACGCGACCTGCGCCAGTGGCGCGTCTGAGGGGAAGCCGAGCTTCGCCGCCACCAGCAGCTCGTCGGGGCCGAGGTACAGGGTCTTGATGTGGATGATCCGCTGCACCTCGGGTCCGGCCTCGATGGCGTCGACGATGCGCCGGTGGTCGGCATCCGTCGCCCCTTCGCCGACCAGGAGGCTCTTCGTCTCGATGCCGAGAACGATCGCGATGAGGATCAGCAGCGTGCCGATCATGAGCGTGCCGATGGCGTCGAACACGGTGTTGCCGGTGATGACGGTGAGCCCCACGCCGAAGAGGGCGAACACCAGGCCGGTGAGCGCCCCGATGTCTTCGAGCAGCACGACGGGGAGCTCGGGCGCCTTCGCGTGGCGGACGAACGAGACCCACGACTGCCCCTCGGCGCGGACGTGGTTGCTCTCGACGATGGCCGTGCGCAGCGAGAACGATTCGAGGCCGATGGCGACGACGAGCACGACGATGGGCAGCCACCACCAGCGCTCGTCGAGGGCGTGCGGATGCCTCAGCTTGTCGACGCCCTCGTAGATGGCGAAGAGGCCGCCGACCGAGAACAGGATGATCGAGACGACGAACGCGTAGACGTAGCGCTCGCGTCCGTAGCCGAACGGATGCTCCCGATCCGCGCGGCGCTTGGCCTGCCGGCCGCCGAGCAGGAGCAGCAGCTGGTTGCCCGAGTCGGCGACGGAGTGGATGGCCTCGGCGAGCATCGACGCGGATCCCGAGAGGAACCACGCGATGAACTTCGCCACGGCGATGCCCATGTTGGCCAGGAATGCGGCCATGATGGCCTTGCCGCCGCCGGAAGCACTCATGCGACGAGTCTACGGACGCCGTGCGCCGCGCCCCGAACCCCTTGCGTCGCGCCGCGCTCCGTGTCAGGCGAGCCGAGGGGCTGCGTGGCCGGCGCCCCTCGCGTCAGTCGGACGAGCGCAGGATGATGGCCTCGGTCGGCGGGGCCGGGTCGCTCGGGTGCCCGACGTATCCGATCACCTCGAGCAGCGCGTGCCGGAACTCCGCCGGACGCTCGAGGTGCGGCGTGTGGCCGACGTCCTCGAGGTCGAGCTCGGTGACCTCCCCGCCGCCGTCGGCGTACCGCGCCAGCACGTCGCGGGTCTGCGACACCATCGGCTGCGGCGGTGCGATCTCGTCGCCCGGCCAGCCGGGGACGATCCCCAGCTTGCCCAGGTTGTTGTAGTCGTAGAACGACGAGTCCGACACGATCGGGTCGAGACGGCCGTGGATCCACAGCACGGGCGGCTTCGGGTCGAGGTCGACGATCCCCGACACATCGAAGTGGCCCGGCGTCATCGTGTTGAGCACGCCGATCCCGCCCGCGGCGAATCCGGGCCAGCTCTCGCTGGAGACCGAATCGCCCGGGTAGTTGCCGGTGGCGGTGGACGTGGTGAGCATCGACTCCACCCACACGTCCTCATGCTCGGTCGCAAAGCCCGGCGCGACGTATCCCGACCGGAACACGCTGCGCGGCGACGTCGGCGCCTCGTCGCCGGTGTCGTGATCGATCAACCGCTGCACGAAGTCGGGGTTGACGGTGCCGCCGCCGCAGCCGGCGTCGTCGTCGGTCAGACGGCTGCCGTCCCGGCGCGTGCCGCCGAACCCGTAGGGCGAGATCGGCGCTTCCAGGGTGAGGCTCAGCACCGGGTGGTCGAGGGCGTACTGCATGATGACCCCGGCCCCCATCGACCAGCCCACGAAGTGCGCGGTCGGGATCTCCAGCTCCTCGAGCGTCGCACGGACGTCGTCGCTGAAATCGCGGACGCCGCGGGTCGCGTCGATCGGAGCGTGCTCGGTGCTGCCGTAGCCGCGGAGGTCGATCGCGACGGCGCGGAGATCGGTCGGCAGATCCAGCATGGTCTGCTGCCAGAACAGCGAGGACGACACGTTTCCGTGGACGAAGACCACCGTCCGCTCGGGAGGCGTCGCAGGATCGTCGCCGGCGCGTTCGAGCACGTTGACGGTCAGATCGGGCGTCTCGACGCGGCGTGCGGTGATGCCGTCGAAGAGGGTCATGTCGGGTGCCTCCCACGTTCTGCGGGGGCCTCTGCGTCCCCGCACTCATGAGAATAGACCGGCCCGCGCCGCGCGCAATCGACTTCCGCGTGCGGATGCCACGACACGCGCCCGCCGGCGCACGAGCGCGTGCCGGGCTCACGCCATTCCGTCGCCGCCGGCACTCTGCCCGGTGTAGAACGCGAACGTGCTGTCGGCGGCGCGACGGGCCGTCTCGGGGTCCGCGCCGTCGGCGGCGTGCGCCGTGGCCCAGCCGTCCGCCGCCGCACGGTAGAACGCCTGCCCCTCGTCCGTGACCGCCCAGGCCTCCGCGTGCTCCGGGGTCGGGCCGTCGCCGGCTCCGGCCAGGTGCAGGGCCAGGCCCAGCATCCCGCCGTCCCAGCCGACGCCGGTCGCGCCGGGGCCGTACATCTCCCAGAACCCCTCGGGGACGTCCTCGGTGCGGGCGACATGCTCGAGCTCGAGGCGGGTGGCATCCGCCCCTTCCGCCGTCAGCCGCACCGTCAGCCACGTCACGCCACCGCCGAACTCCCACGTCGCCTTGAAGTGTGCCCGGCCGCCCGAGGGCGGAGCGCACTCCTGCACGACGCCGCCGGCGTTCCCCTCGAGCTGGTACCGGCCCCCGAGCGCGAGGTCGCCCGAGACCGGGAGGAACCACCGGGCGATGCGGGGTGCCGTCGTGACCGCGTCCCACACGTCATCGATGGGGGAGGGGTACGTCTGCGCGAGCGTCTGCACCCGCGACGGGAACCCGTCGATCTCCTCGCTCGCGACCTCTCGCGTCACTGCGGCGACCTGCGCCTGTACGTCGACCATGTCAGTCCTCCTTCTCGTCTGTTCCTGACTCGTCTGCCTTCTCGGACTGCCCGGGTTCGGCATCCGGCTCCGCGGCGTCCGTCCCTGCGGCGGCGCGGCGCCGCTCTCTGCGACCACGCGCCAGTTCCGTCGCCAGCGCGTCCAGGTGCGGCTGCCAGAAGCGACGGAACGGGTCGAACCACGCCGCCGCGTCCTCCAGCGGCGCGGGGTCGATCGCATAGAGGCGCCGCGTGCCGTCGGGGCGGACGGTCGTAAATCCCGCCTCTCGCAGCACGCGGAGGTGCTGCGAGACGGCCGGCTGCGAGATGCCGAACTCGCGCTGGACCTCTTCGCCGATCCGGCCGGCGCTGAGTTCGCCCTCCGCGAGGAGTTCGAGGATGCGCCGGCGGACCGGATCGCCGAGGACGTCGAGCGCGTGCACGGCTCCATCATTGCGCGCGAACTTATATAAGTCAACAGTGATCTTCGTGCCCGCCCGCCCACGGGCCTGCGCTCGTAGGATGACGCCATGGCATCCGACACTCCGGCACTCCCTCCCATCGCGATCCTCGGCGCCGGCTCGATGGGCGGTGCCATCGCCCGCGGTCTCTCGCGCTCGGGGCTCGCCGGGGCGGGCGTCACCGCGACGAACCGCTCGCGCGCGAAGGCCGCCGAGCTGGACGGGCTCGAGGCGGTGACGAGCGTCGCGCTGGAGGATGACGCGACGGGGAACGCGGATGCCGCGGCCGCCGCCGACGTCATCCTCGTGGGCGTGAAGCCGGCCATGGTGCCCGACCTGCTGCGTGAGATCGCGCCGGCCGTGCGCCCGGGGACGATCGTGGTGAGCCTCGCCGCCGGGGTCACCATCGAGACGTTCGAGCAGATCCTCGGCACCGGGATCGCGGTGCTGCGATCGATGCCGAACACCCCGGCGGTGGTCGGCCGCGCGGTGACGGGGCTCGCGGCTGGGCCCCGCGCGGACGCCGCCGCCCTCGACGTCGCACGCCGGCTGTTCGAGACCGTCGGAACCGTCGTCGAGGTCCCGGAGTCCCGGATCGACGCCCTGTCGACGATCTCGGGGTCGGGCCCGGCGTACTTCTTCCTGCTGGTGGAGGAGTTCACCAAGGCCGCGATCGGCAAGGGCTTCGCCAAGGCCGAAGCCCGGGTGATGGCGGAGCAGACCTTCATCGGTGCGGCTGCCCTGCTCGAGGCATCCGCCGACGATCCGGCCGAGCTGCGCCGGCGCGTGACGAGCCCCAAGGGCACGACCGAGCGCGCGATCGCCGTCCTGCAGGAGGCGCGCCTGGACGAGGTGTTCGCGGACGCGACCGATGCCGCACTCGCCCGCGCGAAGGAGCTCGCCGCCGGCGCGTGAGCGCGATGCGGAGAGGTCGCGCGGTTGAGTGCGGGACCGCCGTGGATCAGCGCTCGAGCGCGGCGAACCTCTCGATGTCGGAGTTCGTGCCCGACACGATGATCAGGTCGTGGTTGGTGACCACGGTGTTGGCCTCCGCGTAGCGGAACGGCTTGCCCGGGCTCTTCACGCCGACGACCGTCACGTTGTACTTCGTGCGCACGCCCGACTCGTTCAGTCCGACGCCGCGGATGAACTTCGGCGGGTAGAGCTTGGCCAGCGCGAAGTCGTCGTCGAAGCGGATGAAGTCGAGCATGCGGCCGCTCACGAGGTGCGCGACGCGCTCGCCGGCCTCGCGCTCGGGGTAGATGACGTGGTTCGCGCCGACGCGGGCGAGGATCTTGCCGTGCGACTGCGACACCGCCTTCGCCCAGATCTGCGGCACCTTCAGGTCGACGAGATTGGCCGTGATGAGCACCGAGGCCTCGATCAATGAGCCCACGGCGACGACGGCGACCTGGAACTCCTGGGCGCCGATCTGCTTGAGCGCATCGATGTTGCGGGCGTCGGCCTGCACGGTGTGCGTCACACGCTCGGACCACTTCTGCACGAGGTCCAGGCTCTCGTCGATCGCGAGCACCTCCCGATCGAGGCGGTCGAGCTCTCCGGCGCAGGCGGCGCCGAAGCGACCGAGTCCGATCACGAGGACGGGCGCGTCGCCCCTGATCCGCTCAACCAACGATCGGCCTTTCGACAGGCAGCGAGTACAACTGCGAACGGGATGCCGCGGCCACCGCCGCTGCGAGAGTCACTGTACCAACGCGTCCCATGACGATCGTGATCGCCAGCACATACACGGCCGGATCCGGCAACTCCGCGGTGAGCCCCGTCGACAGCCCGACGGTGGCGAAGCCGGAGATGACGTCGAAGAGCACGTCTCCGAGATCGGCCTTCGTGATCTGCGTGATGATGATGGTCGAGAGCGCGACGATCGTCGATCCCCACGCCACGACCGACAGCGCCACCCGGAGCACGTCGCTGGGTATGCGCCGGCCGAACACCTGGTTGGAGGCGCGTCCCTTGGCCTCCGAGACGACGGCGAGCGCGATCACCGCGAGCGTGGTGACCTTGATCCCGCCTGCCGTGGACGCCGAGCCGCCGCCGACGAACATGAGCATGCAGCCGACCAGCAGGCTGGACTGGTTGAGCTCGCCGATGTCGAGGATCGCGAACCCGCCGGATCTGGTCATGGCGGAGAGGAAGAACGCCTGGAACGTGGTGTCCCAGGCGTCCTCGGTGCCCAGGGTCAGCAGGTTGTCGTACTCGAGCACGAGGAAGACGGCTCCGCCCAGGAAGAACAGCAGCACCGTCGTGATGAGCGTCAGCTTGGCGTGCAGCGACCAGCGGCGCACGTGCCAGAGCTCGCGGCGGAGCGTGTAGATGACCGGGAAGCCGATCGAGCCGAGGAAGACGCCCGCCATCAGCGCCGTCAGGAAGAAGTAGTCGTGACGGAACGGCTCCAGGCCCTCGGCGTTGGGCGTGAAGCCCGTGTTGGTGAACGCCATCGCCGCGTAGAACGGCGCCTCCCACAGTGCCGCGTTCCACGGCACGCCCGCGAGGATGAGGCCGGGGAAGAGGAGGACGGCGATGATCGCCTCGATGACGAGGGTGGACAGCGCCACGGTGGCCAGCAGGCTGCCGATCTGCCCGAGCTGCACCGTCTGGCCCTCGTTGACCGGACCGCCGTGGGTGCGCAGCGGGTTCGAGTCGCTCGCGGCCATCAGCTTCGCGCGCAGCCCGAGACGGCGCGAGATCACCAGGCCCAGGATCGATGCCATCGTCAGCACGCCCAGCGCGCCGATCTGCACGCCCACGAACACCAGCACGTGGCCGAACGGCGACCAGTGCGTCGCCATGTCGACGGTGGCCAGGCCTGTGACGCAGATCGTCGAGACGGCCGTGAAGAACGCGTCGGCGAAGGGCGTCACCTCGCCGGTCGCGGAGGCGATCGGCAACGAGAAGAGGCCCGTGAAGACGAGGATCAGCGACAGGAAGATGATGATGGCGAACCGTGCCGGGGAGCGCTGGGTCAGTTCGCGGAAGTACTCCTTGACACCGCGGCCGGCGCTGCGAAGCCGGGCCGCAGGGGTGACGGCGGCGCCTCGCCTGCCATCCGTCATGTGGTCTCCTCGTGCAGTGCGACCCCATGTCGACGGGCGCGGGGCGCCATCATGGTACTCCGCTGGGGTCCCGACTACTCTGAGCCTATGGCGGACATCTTCGACGTGATCGCGGACAGAACGCGTCGCGACATCCTGCGACTCCTCCTCGACCGCTCATCCGCCGGAGACCGGGGCACCAGCGTCTCGCACATCGTCACAAAGCTCGGAGCCAGCCAGCCGACCGTCTCGAAGCACCTCAAGGTGCTGCGCGACGCGCACCTGGTGTCGGTGCGCGAAGAGGGCCAGCACCGCTACTACAGTCTGTCCGCCGCCCCGCTCGACGAGGTCGATGACTGGCTCGTCCCCTTCCTCGACGACAACGGCGCCGCCGTGCCCGACGACGGCGCCGCCGCTGCGCTGCCGGACAGCGCCGCTCACGCGGCGGAGGTCGTCGGCCGCGCAGCGGCGTCGGCCAAGCACGCCCTGGAGAACGCGCTCAAGCGCCTGCCCGGTCGGTGACCTGCGACGAACCCTGAGGCCGCCGCCCGGCGCAGCGCCGGTCAGCGCCGTCCCGCCTTGCGCCGGAACAGCCAGGCTCCCCAGGCGAACGAGACGATGAGGATCGCCAGGCACCAGCCCACGGCCCACCAGGCGTTGTCGTCCATCGGCGTGCCCAGCAGCAGACTGCGCAGCGCTTCGATGATGGGCGTCACGGGCTGGTTCTCGGCAACCCACTGGAGCCACTCCGGCATGGTCGTGACCGGCACGAAGGCGCTCGAGAGGTACGGCACGAACAGGATGATGAACCCGTAGCCGTTCGCGGCCTCTGGGCTGCCTGCCGCCAGGCCGATCGCGGCGAACAGGTAGGTGATCGCGAGGATGTACAGCGCGATGAGGGCGATCGCACCCGCCCAGCCCCACGCGCCGGCCGTGGGACGGAAGCCGACGAGGAGCGCGACGCCGATGACGACGCCGGTGGCCAGCAGGTTGCGCAGCAGGCTGGCGACCACGTGGCCGGTGAGCACGGCGCTCGCCCGGAGGGGCATGGTGCGGAACCGGTCGATGATCCCGGCCTTCATGTCGTTGGCGACATACACCGCCGTCGACGCCGCGCCGAAGCCGGCGCACAGCAGGATGATGCCCGGCACCACGTAGTCCACGTAGCCGCCCGTCGGATCGATCGCGCCGCCGAAGACGTAGGTGAAGAGCACCATGAGCAGCACCGGCAGCATGATCGCCATGACGAGCGACTCGCCGTCCCGCAGCGAGTGCAGCAGGCTCCGGCCCACGAAGACGCTCTCGGCGGTCAGGCCGGAGATGCGCGGGCGGAGGGCGGGGACGGGGGCGAGGGCGGTCATGCGAGCTCCTTGGCGGTGTCGGAGTGCCGGACGCCCGGTGCGCCGCGCCCGTCGGGCGAGGTGAGGGCGAGGAAGACGTCGTCGAGGCTCGGCCGCCGGAGGGTCACGATGCCCTCGGCGCCGGATTCGTCGAGCACGTCCAGGGCCCGGCGCAGGCCCGAGACGGAGCCGTCCGTGGGGACTTCGCGCACGAGGGCGCCCTGCGGGTCGTGCACCTCGACGGTGTCGCCGCCGATGCGGGACTTGAGCGCTGCGGCGGTGCCACCGGCGACGACCCGACCGCCGTCGAGCACGGCGACGCGGTCGGCCAGCTGATCGGCCTCCTCGAGGTACTGGGTGGTGAGGAAGACCGTGGTGCCCGCCTCGGCGAGGGAGCGGATGACGTCCCACAGCTCGCGACGGCTGCGGGTGTCCAGTCCCGTCGTGGGCTCGTCGAGGAAGAGCACCTCGGGCGCGACGACGAAGCTGAGCGCCAGGTCCAGCCGCCGTCGCATGCCACCGGAGTAGGCGCCGACGCGGCGGGTCGCGGCATCCGTCAATCCGAATCGCTCCAGGAGCTCGGCGGCGCGGGCACGGGCAGCGCGGCGGTTCAGGCCCGACAGGCGGCCGAGCATGACCAGGTTCTCGGTGCCGGTGAGGGCGTCGTCGACCGCGGCGGATTGGCCGGTCAGGCTGATGCGCCGCTTCACCTGCTCGGGCTCGCGGGTCACGTCGAAGCCGGCGACGCCGGCCGTGCCGGCATCGGGGCGGACGAGCGTCGTCAGCACATTGATGGTGGTGGTCTTGCCGGCGCCGTTCGGACCCAGGAGGGCGAAGACCTCGCCCCGGCCCACGGCGAAGCTGACGCCGTCGAGGACGCGCTCGCGGCCGAACGTCTTGCGGAGCCCGTCGGCGACGATGACCGGCGGAGCGGCAGGGGAGTGCATGAGGTTCCCTTCGAGTACGTCGTAAACTGTTTATGCGACTAACTGTGTATCACACGATCATGAGGTGTGCAACATAAACAGTCTTAGACTGACCGCATGACGGACGCAGTCGAGCCCGAGCTCCCGCGCGGCATCGCCCTGGCGTGGGGCATCGCCGCGAGTCCGCAGCGGGGGCCGAAGCGCGAGATGAGCGTGGAGCGCATCGTCGAGGCGGCGGTGGAGATCGCCGACGCCGACGGTCTCGGCGCCGTGTCGATGGCTGCGGTCGCGTCCCGCCTCGGATTCACGCCCATGTCGCTGTACCGCTACGTCAGCGCCAAGGACGACCTCATGCTGCTCATGCAGGAGGAGGCCACCGGTGCACCCTCGGAGGCGACGCGGACCGCGGGGGGCTGGCGGGAACGGCTCGAGGCGCTGTACCGCGAGCAGCTGCAGCACTATCTCGCCCACCCCTGGGTGCTCGAGATCCCGATCTCGGGCGTGCCGGCGACGCCGAACAGCGCCGCGTGGATGGATGCCGGCCTCAGCGCGCTCGCCGATACCCCGCTGTCGTACGAAGAGCGCCTCGCCGTGATGCTGCTCGTCACGGGCACCGCGCATTGGGCGGGGACGGTGCTGGCCGCCTACGCGCGGGTGGAGCGCGAGCAGGGACTTCGCGACGACGAGATCGCCCGCAAGGAGGACGCGCTGTTCCGAGCCCTGATCACGGCCGACGCGTACCCCGAGTTGCGCGCGGCGATCGAGGCCGGGGCGTTCCTGGACGAGTCCGATCCGTTCTCGTTCGCGCTCGCGCGCGGGCTCGACGGCGTAGGCGGCTACATCCAGGCGATCGGGGAGGGGCAGCGCCCGCCCCGCGAGTCCTGGTTCGCTCCCGACGATGCGGATCTCGTCGACGACAAGCGGTACCGGGAGGCGCAGCGGGCGGTGCGGGCGGCCGAGAAGGCGCTGCGCGATGCCCGGAAGATGGAGCGGCAGGTCGCGCGCGAGGCGCGGGATCGTCGCGCCCGCCAGCGCTCCGATGCATGACGGCGCTCACCAGCCCCATCCGTCACAGCAGTTCACAGCAGCCCCGGTTTACACGCCGGTCCGCGGCGGTCTAAAGTGATCGCAGTACTTCTGGGGAAGGGGATCGACATGGCGGAACTGCCTGATGTGCGCTTCCTCACGGTGGCCGAGGTCGCCGAGTTGATGCGGGTGTCCAAGATGACGGTCTACCGCCTCGTCCACTCGGGCGAACTGCCGGCCGTCCGGTTCGGTCGCAGCTATCGCGTGCCCGAGACGGCGGTGACCGAGGCCCTGCAACGGCCGATCGCCGACGTCGGCTAGACTGTTCCGAGGCATTTTCCGTATCTGCCCGTTCCCGGGTGCGCACACGCCGCGCCCAGACCCCGACATAGTGAGGTTCTCCGTGGGTTCTGTCATCAAGAAGCGCCGCAAGCGCATGGCGAAGAAGAAGCACCGCAAGCTGCTTCGCAAGACTCGCCACCAGCGCCGCAACAAGAAGTAAGCGGCATCCGCACCAAGCGCCCCCACGGCGCTGCGCTTCGACAAGCCCAGCAACCGTCGGAAGGGGGCGCTTCGTGTATCCGGAATCCGCGTCCCGAGAGGCATCATGAAGTCCATCACCGTCCAGCAGCTGCGCGAGCGCACCGGCGTTCCGCTGATCGACGTCCGCGAGGTCGACGAGTTCGCCGCCGGCCACGTGCCCGGCGCGATCAACATCCCGATGTCGGCCATCGGCGGCCGGCTCGACGAGCTCCCCGACGGCGCGTTCGACGTCATCTGCGCGGTGGGCGGCCGCTCCGGCCGGGTCGTGGAGGCTCTCGAGGCTCGCGGCTACGACGCCACGAACGTCGACGGCGGAACCAACGACTGGGTCGCCTCGGGCTTTCCCGTCGAGCGCTGAGCGGCCGGCATGACCACCGTCACCCTCATCGGCAAGCCCGACTGCCATCTGTGCGACGTGGCCCGCGAGGTGGTCGAGACCGTCGTCGCCGAGCTGCCCGAGGACGCCGTCGACATCCAGGAGCTGTCGATCGCCGACGACCCGGCGCTTCACGCGCAGTGGTGGGAGAAGATCCCGGTCGTGCTCATCGACGGCGAGCTGCACGGCCACTGGCGCGTGTCGCCCGACCGCCTGCGCGCGGCGCTCGCCGGCTGAGCCGCGGCATCCGCCTCAGGGAGCGAGGCGGGTAGGGCCCCGGAAGAGGTAGGTGACCTCGCGAATGGACGACTCGCCCAGCAGCAGCATCATCACGCGGGCGAGACCCATGCCGAACCCGCCGTGGGGCGGGGCGCCGTAACGGAAGAAGTCGAAGTAGAAGTCCAGGTGCTCGGGCTCGAGGCCCTTCTCCTGCGCCTGCTCGATGAGCACGTCGACGCGGTGCTCGCGCTGCGCGCCGGTCGTGATCTCGACGCCCTTGAACAGGAGGTCGTACGACTTCGTCAGCCCGGTCTCCTCGTCGCGCATGTGGTAGAACGCGCGGATCTCGGGGTGGTAGTCGGTGATGAAGACGAACTGGTGGCCGTACGTCTCTTCGACGTGCGCGGAGATCTGCCGCTCGCCTTCGGGGTCGAGGTCGCCGTCGGTGCGCGGGATCTCGTAGCCACGGCTCTTGACGATCTCGCGGGCTTCGGCGAGCGGGATGCGCGGGAACGGGATCGCGGGCACCTGCACCTCGACGCCGAAGAGCTCCTCGATCTCGGCGCCGTGCTTGTCCTTGACGGCCTGGAAGCCTGCCTGCAGCAGCTCCTCCTGCATGCGGGCGACGTCCTCGTGGGAGTCGATCCAGCTGATCTCGGCGTCGATCGAGGTGAACTCGGTGGCGTGGCGCGAGGTGAACGAGGGGTCCGCGCGGAAGGCGGGCGCGATCTCGAAGATCTTGCCGAATCCGGCGACCTGGGCCATCTGCTTGAAGAACTGCGGGGACTGCGCGAGGTACGCCGTCTGCTCGCCGAAGTACTCCAGCGAGAAGAGCTCCGCATTGGACTCGGATGCCGAGGCCATGAGCTTCGGCGAGTGCACCTCGATGTAGTCGCGCTCGACCCAGTAGGTGCGGAAGGCGTGCTCGAGGGTCGTCTGCACGCGGAAGATCAGGTTGTTGCGGCGCTGACGGAGGTCGAGGAATCGCCAGTCCATGCGCTTGTCCATGCCGCTGTCGGCGGCGATGGGGGTCTCGGGCAGCGCGGCCGCCGCGATGTCGAGGCTCCCGATCTTGACCTCGACGCCGCCGAGCTTGACGCGCTCGTCGTGCTTCAGCTCGCCGCGGACGGTCAGGAACGTGCCCGTCGCGAGGTTCGAGATCGTCTCGGTGAGGGCGAGGGCCGCGGCATCCTGCTCCGAGCCGTCCTCCGCCGGGCGCGTCGCCGGATTCACCAGCTGCACCGCGCCCGTCTCATCGCGAAGGATGACGAACTGCACCTTCTTCTGGTCGCGGACGGTCTCGACCCACCCGGAGACGGAGACGGGGCCGTCGGAGAGACCCTGCAGCTGGTTGACGAGGACGCGTTCAGTCACGGTCGACAAGTCTACGTTGACCCGCAGCGGGTCAATGCGAGCGAAGCGAGCGTTGAGGCGCTGCGGGTCAAGATCGAGTAGCGAGGAACGAGCGTATCGAGATCTCGGTGCTCCGGGTCAATGCGAGCGAAGCGAGCGTTGAGGCGTCAATCGGCGTGTCGTCCCCGGCCGCGCTCCGCCGACGGTGTGGCATGTGGACGGTATCGAGCCGGAGGAGACGGAATGACGCAGTCGCGTCCGATGAAGGTCCTGGTGTGGGGCGAGAACCACCACGAGAAGCACGACGAGGCGACGCAGCGCCTGTACCCCGACAGCATGCACGCGACGATCGCCGCGGGCCTGCGGGCCGTCCTCGGCGCCGACGCCGTTGTGGACACGGCGACGCTCGACCAGCCCGAGCACGGGCTCACCGAGGAGCGGTTGGCCGACACCGATGTGCTCTTCTGGTGGGGGCATGCGCGGCACGACGCCGTGGACGACGCGGTCGTGGAACGGGTGCATCGCGCCGTGCTGGGCGGCATGGGGCTCGTGGTGCTGCACTCGGGGCACTTCTCGAAGATCTTCATCCGCCTCATGGGCACCACCTGCAGCCTCCGCTGGCGCCAAGGCGAGGACCGCGAGCTGGTCTGGACGGTCGCGCCGACGCATCCGATCGCGGCCGGCGTGCCGCATCCGATCGTCATTCCGGCGCAGGAGATGTACGGCGAGTTCTTCGATGTGCCGGCGCCCGACGAGCTGGTGTTCGTCTCGAGCTTCTCCGGGGGAGAGGTGTTCCGCTCGGGGATGACGTTCTCGCGCGGCCGCGGACGCATCTTCTACTTCTCGCCCGGTGACCAGGACTACCCCGTCTACCACCAGCCCGAGATCCAGCGCGTGCTCGGCAACGCGGCCGGCTGGGCGTTCCAGGACAGGCCGCGCGAGGTTCCGCGCCTGACCATGCACCGCACCGGAGAGTTCGCGACGCCCCGCTCGTGGGACGGGGAGGAGCTTCGATGAGGCAGGTCGTCCTGGTCGGCGCGGGTGCGATGGGCCGCGCGTGGATGGACACGGTCGCCCGACGGCCGGATCTGCGGGTCGGTGCGGTGGTGGACCTGTCGGTCGCGTCGGCGCAGCAGGCCGCACGGGAGCGCGGCTGGGACGTCCCGTGCGTCGCGACCGTCGAGCAGGCGTTGGCGACGGGGGACCGGCCGGACCTGCTTCTCAACGTCACCGTCCCCGACGCCCACCGCGCGGTCAGCGAGGCCGCCCTGCGTGCCGGGGTCCCGGTGCTCAGCGAGAAGCCGGTGACGCCGCGGGTGGCCGACGCGCTGGCGCTCGCCGCCATCAGCGAGCAGTGCGGCACGCTGCTGGCGACGAGCCAGTCCCGGCGGCACTCGCCGGGGCTGCGGGCGTTCAGAGACGCCGTGGCGGCATACGGCGGCGCCGCCCAGCTGGACGCGGCGTTCTTCCAGAACCCGCGTTTCGGCGGCTTCCGCGACGAGATGGAATCGCCGCTGCTCGTCGACATGGCCATCCACACGTTCGATCAGGCGCGCTTCGTGCTCGGCAGCGAACCGGAGTCCGTCTTCTGCGACGAGTTCTCGCCGCCCTGGAGCTGGTACCGCGGCGGGGCGGCGGCCCACGCGGTCTTCCGTTTCGAGGACGGTGCGAGGTTCGGCTACTCCGGCAGCTGGTGCGCGGACGGGCTCACGACGTCGTGGAACGGCGCCTGGCGGGCGAGCGCGGCCGGAGGCTCGGTGGACTGGGACGGCGAGACGTCGGTGCGCGCGCAGGACGGCGATGGACCGGTGCGGATGCGGCAGCCGGCGGACGAGCCCGAGGGCTTGGACGCCGCCCTCGCCGAATTCCTCGACGCGCTCGAGGGCGGGCCGGCTCCTTCGGGCGAGATCCGATCGAACATCTGGAGCCTGGCGATGGTGGAGGCGGCGGTCGCGTCCGCACGATCGGGCGCCCCGGCGCGATTCGACGAGGTGTTCGCTCAGGCGGCGGCAGCGTGCGTCGAGAGCGCGCGGACGGCCGGAGACGACGCCACCGCGGACCTGGTCGCGTCCTGGGGCGGCGCTCCGCCCCGCTGACGCCGGGTCGCCGGGGTGCGATGCGCTGCCGACCGCCTGGGTCGCCCGCCCGCCCGCGCAGGAGCTATCCTCCGATCCATGCGAGGCGTTCGCGAGACGGCTGGAGGTCCGGCATGACAGGCGCGTATCCCGGCGGGCCCTACGCCGCCCCCTTACCGGCGAAACCGCCCGTGAGGACCCTCGACGTGGTCATCACCGTCATCCTCCTGGTCGGCGACGCCGTGCTGGCCGGCCTCGCGTCCTTCATGGGGATGTTCCTCGTGATGGCGTCGGACCCGTGCGGCGTCCGCGACTGCAGCACCGATCTGATCACGCTGGGCTGGCTCATGGGCATGATCCTGCCGTGGGTGGCCTTCGCGGCGACCGCGATCGTGTCCATCGTGCTCATGGTCAAGCGCCGCCTCGCATTCTGGGTGCCGCTGGCCGGTGCGGCGCTCATCGTGCTCTCCCTCGTGCTGGCCTTCACCGTGACCGCCGCGGGAGTGCCCGAAGCCGGCGTCTGACGGCGGCTCAGGCATCCCCCACGGCGATCGGGGGGCCAGCCCCCGGGTTTCGCCCATGTTCCTTCCGTAACGTGGAGGAGTCGCGCCCGGACGGGCCGCGGCCGCCGCCACCAGATGCCACCGACGGACGGGATCCGACGAATGACGACCGCGACGACGACCGCAGCGACGACCGACGGTTCGTGGCTCACCGCGCTCTCCGACTGGGCCGTGTCGCTCATGGAGATCATCGGACCGATCGGAGCCGGCGTCGCCATCGCGCTGGAGAACCTCTTCCCGCCGCTTCCGAGCGAGGTCATCCTGCCGATGGCCGGGCTCGCCGCCAGCCGAGGCTCCTTCTCGCTCGTGGAGGCGCTCGTGTGGACCACGGCGGGCTCCGTGATCGGCGCGCTCCTCCTGTACGGACTGGGGGTGTGGCTGGGGCTGGGGCGCCTGCGAGCGATCGCCGCGAAGGTGCCGCTGCTGCATCCCGAGGACATCGACCGCACCGTGGCCTGGTTCGGCCGGCACGGCGGCAAGGCGGTGTTCTTCGGGCGGATGATCCCGATCTTCCGCAGCCTCATCTCGATCCCGGCGGGGATCACGAGGATGCCGGTGTGGCGCTTCACGCTGCTGACCGCGGCCGGCAGCCTGCTGTGGAACTCGATCTTCGTGCTGTCGGGCTACTTCCTCGGAGAGTCGTGGCACATCGTCGAGCGGTACGCCGACCTCCTCCAATACGTCGTCATCGGCGTCACGGTGCTCGCCGTCGGCTGGTTCCTCGTCGTGCGCATCCGTGCGCTCCTCGGCGAGCGCGCGGGAAGCGCCGAGCCGGACCTGGACTGACGCTCAGCCGCCCCACAGAACCGGCGCACGTAGACTGGTGCGGTGCCCGCCGACCGCCTCCATCTCGTGCGTCACGGGGAGGTCCACAACCCCCGACGCGTGCTCTACGGTCGACTTCCGGGATTCGGGCTGAGCGCGGACGGGCGTCGGATGGCCCGCCAGGCGGCCGAGTACCTGCAGTCGCTCGAACGCCCCGTCTCGGCACTCGTCTCCTCGCCGCTGCAGCGCACGCAGGAGTCGGCCGAGGCGTTCACCGAACTGTTCGGGCTCGAGCCGGTGCTCGACGAGCGTGTGATCGAGCCCACCAACGTCTTCGAGGGCAAGCGCATGATGATGGCCCTCCTCAATCCGTGGAACTGGCGGCACCTGAGCAAGCCCGCGCTGCCCAGCTGGGGAGAGCCGTACGCCGACGTCGTCGGCCGCATGAACTCGGCGATGACCCACGCATGGGACTCGGCCGACGGGGGCGATGTCGTGGTCGTCTCGCACCAGCTGCCCATCTGGATCACCCACCTCGCCGTGGCGGGCCTCCCGCTGCGCCACGACCCTCGCGCGCGACGCTGTGCGCTGTCGAGCGTGACGAGCTTCGAGATGGTCGACGGGAAGTGGACCGAGACCGCCTACGCGGAGCCGGCGTCGACGGCCGGCGCCGTGGATGTGGGGGCGGTATGACCACCGGGCACCGGCCGCGGACGACGCGTCGCGGAGCGAGGGCGCGGGCTGCGGCATCCGCGCTCCTGGCCATCGGGCTGATCGCCGGGCTGGCGGCGTGTTCGGAGGACCCGCTGGCCGAGCAGTACCGCTCGGGTGACAACAAGGGCTTCGTCGCCGCCGACGGCTTCCGCGTGGTCGAGATCCCGGCCGCGGAGCGCACCGACCCGGTCGACTTCGAGGCCGTCCTCGACACCGGCGGCACCGCATCCAGCGCCGACTACGCCGGCCAGGTGCTCGTCGTGAACTTCTGGTACGCCGGCTGCGCGCCGTGCCGCGTCGAGGCCCCCGAGCTCGCCGCCGCCGATGCCGCGTTCGAGGGCCAGGACGTGTCGTTCCTCGGGGTGAACCTGTACGACGGCGCGGAGGCGTCGCGGGCGTTCGCCTCGACGTACGGCGTCGAATACCCGAGCGCGCTGGCCACCGAGGACGGCTCGATCAAGCTCGCGTTCGCGGGCGAGACGCCGCTGAACGCCGTCCCGGTCACGCTCGTGCTCGACAAGGACGGCCGCGTCGCGGCACGCCTGGTCGGACAGATCGACGACGCGTCGATCCTCGAGACCCTGGTGCGCGAGACGCTGGAGGAGACGTGAGCATCGGCGCGCTGGTGGCCGACGGGTCGCTCCTCGTCGCCATCCCGATCGCCATCCTCGCCGGGGCGATCTCGTTCCTCTCGCCGTGCGTGCTGCCGCTCGTGCCGGGCTACCTCGGCTTCATCGGCGGCGCGGTGAGCCCGCGTCCCGCCGCGGTGACGGTGGGAGCCTCGACGGCCTCGGCGACGGGAACCGGGACCGGCGCTGCGGCGGCCGGCGCGCCGGCGCCGGACGCCGTGGAAGGACCCGGCCGCGGCCGGCTCGTGCTCGGCGTCGTCCTGTTCATCGCGGGCTTCACCGTGGTGTTCGTCAGCATCGCGATGCTCGGCGGGACGCTCGGCCGCTTCCTGGTCGAGTACGCCGAGGTCATCACGCGCATCCTGGGCGTCGGCATCATCGCCATGGGCCTGGTCTTCATCGGCTGGCTCGGGGTCGCGCAGCGGATCGCGCGCCCGCAGGTGCGCGGCAACCTCGGGCTCATCGGGGCCCCGCTGCTGGGTGTCGCGCTCGGGATCGGCTGGGCGCCGTGCATCGGCCCGACGCTCGCCGTCATCCTCACGATGGCGTTCGACTCGGGTTCCGCCGCGCGCGCCGCGCTCCTCGGCGTCGCGTACTCGCTGGGCCTCGGCATCCCGTTCCTGCTCCTCACTCTCGGCTTCGGGTGGGCGACCAGATCGGTGTCGTTCGTGCGGCGTCACATCCGCGTGGTCAACCTCGTCGGCGGCGCACTGCTGGTCGTGCTCGGCCTGCTGATGGTGACGGGTGTCTGGACGGCGATCATGGCTCAGCTGCAGGGGGTGTTCGCGAGTGTCCCGGCCCCGCTCTGAGTCGCCGGCGGGCCCGTCATCGCCTGCCGAGCCCGTCGAAGGGACCCTGCGTCCCTCGGACCACGCCGACGGCGACGCGCCGGCGGCGGCCTCGGACGTCGAGCAGCCCGCACTGGGCGTGGTCGGCTGGCTCCGCTGGGGATGGCGGCAGCTCACGTCGATGCGCACGGCACTGGTGCTGCTGCTGCTCCTCGCGATCGCGGCCGTGCCGGGGTCGCTGGTGCCGCAGCGCAGCGCCGACCCGAACGGCGTCCGCCAGTACTTCGTCGACAACCCCGACCTCGCGCCCGTGCTCGACAACCTGAGCCTCTTCGACGTCTACACGTCGCCCTGGTTCTCGGCGATCTACATCCTGCTGTTCATCTCGCTCGTCGGGTGCGTCATCCCGCGCACGAAGCACCACTACAAGGCCATGCGGGCCCAGCCGCCTCGCACCCCCGCGCGACTGTCGCGGCTGGACGCGCACCGCTCCGAGGTCCTGGAGTTCGCGGGCGCCGAGGAGGCCGACGCCGGCGCGTCGACCGCGATCGACGCCGCGCGGCAGCAGCTGCGCAAGGCCGGCTACCGGGTCCAGCGGTACGACGCGGCCGGGACGACGTCGGTGTCGGCCGAGCGCGGCTACCTGCGCGAGACGGGCAACCTCGTCTTCCACGGCGCGCTGGTCGGCGTCCTGCTCGCGGTCGGCATCGGCGGCGGCTTCACCTACACCGGGCAGACGGTCATCATCGAAGGCCGCACGTGGGTCAACACGATGCTCGACTACACGTCCTTCAACCCCGGGCGCTTCGTCGACGAGGACGCGCTCGAGCCGTATGCGCTGACGCTCGACGAGTTCTCGCTGTCGTACGTGGCTCCGGGGCAGCAGGGCGCGGGGCAGGCCGGGGACTTCGTCGCGCACCTGACGACGCAGTTCCCCGACGCCGACGCCGCGCGGGGCGAGGTGCGGGTGAACCATCCGCTCGAGATCGCCGGCGACCGCATCTACCTCATGGGCAACGGCTACGCCCCGACGATCACGATCCGCGACACCGACGGCGAGGTCGTGTTCTCCGAGCCGGTGCCCTTCCTGCCGCAGGACAACAACATGACCTCGCAGGGCGTCGTGAAGGTGCCCGACGGACTGCGCGAGCAGGTCGGCCTGGTCGGGTTCTTCTATCCGACCGCGCAGGAGCTCACCAACGGCGCGTTCACGTCGGTGTACGGCGACCTCGAGTACCCGATGCTCACGTTCTGGGTGTACTCGGGCGATCTCGGCATCAACGACGGCGTCCCCCGGTCGGTGTACACGCTGGATCCGAGCGAGATGACGCAGCTCGCCGGCGGCGACTCGGGTACGCAGGCGCTGGCGCTCATGCCCGGCGAGACGGTGGACCTGCCCGACGGGCTGGGCTCGATCTCGTTCGACGACGAGTCCGGGGAGGGCGCCGCCGACTTCAAGGAGTCCGTCAAGCGCTACGTGTCGCTGTCGATCCACCGGGACGCGTCGGCGACGTGGGTGCTCGTGTTCGCGACGCTCGCGACCGCTGGACTGCTCGCCGCCCTCTTCGTCCCCCGCCGTCGCATGTGGGTCAAGGCCACGACCGAGGGCCACACGGTCCGGCTGGAGTACGCCGGCCTCGCCCGCGGCGAGGATCCGACCCTCGACGCAGCGGTCGCCCAGCTCGCCCAGCAGCATCTCGCGTCGCTGGCCGCCCCCGCCGCCTCGTCCGCGCCCGACCGGAGCCCGAGGCCTGAATCAACCCCCGAAGTAGACTGAGCCCATGCCCGAAGCCTCCTCGTTCTCGCTCGACTCGGTCTCGGTGCTCCTGGTCTGGACGGCCATCGCGGTCTACGCACTGGCCTTCATCGCGTACGCCGTCGACCTCGCCCGCCGCGGTGCGGTCGCCGTCGACTCGAGGGATGCCGCAGCCCGCAGCGTGCGCGAGCGTCAGCTCGTCGCCGCCGGCGGCGCCGGTGCGGACCGCTCGGGTCCCGTCCAGCGGCTCCGCGATCAGGAGGTCGCGTCGGAGGCGGCGCTCAACGCCCCCGTCGGCCGCCGCCAGCGCCTCGTGTGGGCGCGCATCGGCACCTCCCTGACCGTGCTCGGCTTCCTGTTCCACCTCGGCGGAGACGTCACCCGCGGGATCGCGGCGGGCCGCGTGCCGTGGTCGAACATGTACGAGTTCGCCCTCACCGGCACGCTCCTCATCGTCGCGGTGTACCTCGGGGTGCTGTTCCGCTACGACCTGCGGTTCCTCGGGACGTTCATCACGGGCCTCACGGTCGTTCTGCTGGGCGGCACGGCGATCTGGTTCTACACCGACATCGTCCCGCTCATGGATCCGCTGAAGTCGGTGTGGCTCGTCATCCACGTCTTCGTCGCGTCGCTGGCCACAGCGCTGTTCGCCCTCGCCTTCGGGCTCTCGGTGCTGCAGCTCATGCAGGGTCGCCGCGAGCGCAAGGTGGCTGCCGCCGGCCGTGCGGCGCGCGACGGCGCCGGCGAGAGCGGGACGGTCAAGACCGGCCCCGGGTTCCTCCGCACGCTTCCGAGCGCCGACGCCCTGGAGTCGCTGGCGTACCGGTTCGCGATCCTCGGCTTCATCTTCTGGACGTTCACCCTGATCGCCGGCTCCATCTGGGCCAACGACGCGTGGGGCCGCTACTGGGGCTTCGACACCAAGGAAGTGTGGACCTTCGTCATCTGGGTGCTGTACGCCGGCTACATCCACGCCCGAGCGACGCGCGGCTGGCGCGGGGCGCGCTCCGCGTGGCTGTCGATCATCGGCTTCACGGCCGTGATCTTCAACTTCACCATCGTGAACATGTTCTTCAAGGGCCTCCACGCCTATTCCGGCCTGAGCTGACTCCCTGATCGTGCCCCTCGCCTCCCGGCGTCTTGATGTCAACCCGGCTGGCTCCGCGCAGCAGGTCGGCGACAGTGGCAGGAGCGCGGGCCCGAGGACCCGCCCGGCGAATCGGCGCTGACGCACCCCTGACATGACGAAGGCACGCGACCTTGGGGTCGCGGGCCTTCGTGCGCGCGGGTCAGGCCGCGGCGGGCACGGCCTTGAGCAGATCCTGCGCCGAGGTGCTGCGGCGGCGAGCGACGACGAGGATCGTCGCCCCCAGCCCGAGCAGCGTCCACACGACCAGCCCGACGATCGCCGCGCCCAGCCCCGACGCCGACGTGAGCGCCGCGACCATGCCCTGGTACGCGGGCGTCGTGGGCATCAGCGCGGCGACGCCGGCGAGGACGCCGGGCACCGTGGAGACCACTCCGGTCGCGATCGCCAACGTGCCCACGAGCGCCGAGACCCACCGGCCGGCACCGCCGAACACCGCAACCAAGCCCTGGTTCACCGCGGCGAACGCGATGCCCGCGACGACGCAGACCAGCGTGAAGACCGTCCACTCCGCCCACGAGTACGACGCCGCGAGCTGGACCACGCCGCCGACGAGGAATCCCTGCAGCGCGCCGATGCCGGCGGCCGGTGCGAACGAGCGCAGCGCCAGCAGCGCCGACGGCGCCCGCGAGGTCAGTGCGCGGCGTGACACCGCCTGCAGTGCGATGAACGTGCCCAGGCCGCCGAACCACAGCGCCAGCGTCGCCAGCAGCGGAACGGCCGACGCGCCGAACAGCGAGGTGCCCACACCTTCCGCCTCGACCGGGTCAGCCACGACAGAGGCGAGATCCGTCGCCTCGGCATCGCTGTAGGTGGGGATGGAATCGGATGCCGTCGCCAGCCCGCTCGCGAGCTCTCCGGTGCCGTCCGCGAGCTGAGCCACGCCGTCGGCGAGGCTGGTGGCGCCGTCGGCTGCCTGGTCGGCGCCGGAGGCGAGCTGCGACGCGCCGGCGGCGAGTCCGTTCGCGCCGGTCTGGATGCCGACGGCGCCGCTCGCGAGCTCACCCGCGCCGGCGGCGGACTGGTCGATGCCGCCCGCGAGCTGCGAGAGGCCGCCGCTCAGTGTGGACACGTTCGCGGCGATCTCGCGGAACTGGGCGGCGAACTCGGTGGTGGCGCCGGTGTCGAAGGCGCGCAGCCCGCCCGCCGTCCCCTGGGCCGCCTGCTCGGCACCTTCGGCGGTCTTCTGCGTGATCGTCGCCTGGGTGACGAGGTCCACGCAGAGCTGCGGGTCGCTGCTGACGGCGAAGCACCTGTTCGCGAGTTCGAGCGTCTTCGCGGCGGCCGCCTCCGTGTCGCCGGCGAGCGTCGCGGTCATGTCGGCTCCCGCGTACAGCTCGTCGGGGACGAGCCCGGTCTGCTCGAGCTCGGTCGCGCCGCCGGTCACGCCGTCGGCGAGCTGCTGCGCGCCGCCCGCGGCATCGCGCGTCTTGCCCGCGATGGTCGAGAGGCCGGACTGCAGCGAGCTCGCGCCCCCCGCGAGCTGACCGGCGCCGCCGGCGAGCTGCGTCGCACCGTCCGAGAGCTGTGCGGTGCCGTCGGCGAGCGCCGTGATCCCGCCCGGCAGCTCGGCGGCGCCGTCCGCGGCCTGCGTGGCGCCGTCGGCGAGCTGTGTCGCGCCGTCCGCCGCGCTGCCGAGCTGCTCGCCGAGCGTGGTGAATCCGAGGAACACGTTCTCGAGGTACACGGTCGACAGCTGCGCGCCCATCGTGCCCGCGGCGGCGGTGGCGACCTGCGCCGTGATGGCGTCGTCCACGATCAGGCTGTCCGGCGGCGTCGTCACCTCGATCGTGGCCCGCTCGGGCGTCTCGCCGGGCTGCGTCGACGTCGCCGCGGCGGAGAAGTTCTCGGGGATGGTGATGACGGCGGCGTAGGTGCCGTCGGCGAGCCCTTCCTCGGCATCCTCGGCGTTGGAGATCCTCCAGGTGAGGTTGCTGTCGAGCTCGTCCGAGCCCTCGACGAGCCCGGCAGTCAGCTGGCGGCCGAGCGGCACCATCTGTCCGTCGATCGTGACCGGCTCGTCCTCGTTCACGACGGCCGCGGTGAGGGCGTCGAGGCGCTCGACCGGGTTGTAGAGGGCTGCGACGAGGATGCCGCCGATGACGACGGGGAGCAGCAGCACGCCGATGAGCGTCAGCCAGGTGACGGGCCGGCGCGTGCGGGAGCGTTCGATGGGAAGCGTCATGCGTTCACCTCTGCGGAGCGAGTGGTCTGTGTGCTGCCCGCCCGCAGCGCGATCGCTGCGACGTCGGGCCGGTGCGCGTCCGCGAGGAGCGCGAGTGCGGCGCTCTCGGTGCGCGCGGTCAGGACGAGGGTGAGGCGGGCGTCATCGAGAAGCGACTGCGTCGCGTCGCGCAGGAGCGCCGCGGCCTGGTCGCGCTCGGCGGCGTCCAGGGTGTCGACCCCGTCGATGACGACGAGGCTCGCCCTGCCGGCGAGAGCGCGTCGCAGCGCGGGCACGCGCTCGTCGCCGTCGCCGAGGAGGGCGAGGCCCACGTGCGCGCGCACCCATGCCGCGCGCTCGGGCAGCAGGTGTCCCGCGACACGGAGGCGCCCGTCGGTGGGGGCCAAGCGGCCGGCGATCGTGAGGGCGAACGCGCGCGCGGCGCGCGGGTCGCCGGTGGCGATCAGGGTACCGCCGGGCTCCACGCGGAACGCGGCATCCTCGAACAGGACCACCTCGCCGGCCGTTCCACCCGCGTCGGCACGGACGCCGACGGACTCGCCGACGACGACCGCCGTCGTGTGGGGCTCCGGCCACGACGCGAGCGCGAGCTCCCGCTCGACGGCCTCGCCCTCGATGTCGAAGTGGGGGAGGATCCGCTCGAGCCACCGTGGCATCCACCACGCGTTGTCGCCCAGCAGCGTCATCACCGCCGGCACGAGCGTCATGCGCACGAGGAAGGCGTCGACGGCGATGCCGACCGCCAGCCCCAACGCGATCGGCTTGATCGACGAGTCGCCCTCGGGCACGAAGGCCGCGAACACGGCGAACATGATGATCGCCGCGGCGGTGACGACGCGGGCCGAGGCCGTGAAGCCGGACCGCACGGCCCCGATGGCGATGTCGCGACGGCTGTGCGAGGCGTGACCGCCGGCGCCGCGGCGTGCGTGCACGTAGTCCTCGCGCATGCGGCTGACCAGGAACACCTGGTAGTCCATCGCCAGGCCGAACAGCACGCCCATCAGGATGATCGGCATGAAGCTGATGACCGGGCCCGTGCGGGTGACGTGCAGGAGGTCGGCGCCCCAGCCCCACTCGAACACGGCGGCGACGACCCCGAACGACGCGGCGACCGACAGCAGGTAGCCCAGCGCCGCCTTGATCGGCACCCAGATCGACCGGAACACGATCATCAGCAGCACCAGCGACAGGCCGACGACGAAGACGCCGAACGGCAGCAGGGCGGCGCCCAGGCGATCGGAGATGTCGATGCCCACGGCGGTGAAGCCGGTCACGAGGAGGTCGACGCCGTATTCGTCCTCGAGCTCTGGAGCGAGGTCGCGCAGCGCGCGGACGAGGTCGGCGGTCGCGGGGTCGTCGGGCGCCGTCTCGGGCACGATCTGGATGAGCCCGGTGTCGGCCGTCTCGTTCGGCGTCGCCAGCGCGACCTCCTCGACGCCGGGGACCTGCTCGATCTCGGCGGCCAGGTCCTCCATGAGTCCGAGCGGGTCGGTCGAGGTCACGATCGTGCCCGTCATGATGAGGGGACCGTTCGCACCGGGGCCGAAGTGCTCGGCCGTGAGGTCGTACGCCTGCCGCGCCTGGCTCGACTCCGGCTGCACGCCGGCATTGGGCAGCGCGAGGCCGAGGCTCGCGGCGGGGATCGCCATGATCCCGAGGGTCACCACGACGGCGATCGTCGTGATCAGCGGGTGCGTGGTCACCAGCATCACCCAGCGATTGGGCTTCTTCACGGCCACCGCGGGGGACGCGGGCGAGGCGCCGTCTGCCTGGCGCCCCGGAGCCTGCGCCGCTTCGTCGGCGGCAGGGGTGGCGGCGGCGCCGACCGGCCGTGAGCGGCCGGGGAGCGGCATCCCCCGGCGCTTCCGGCCGTGCCCCCAGCCGGCCACTCGGCTCTTGGCGAAGCCGAGCAGTGCGGGGGTCAGCGTGATCGCGACGACCACCGCGATGGCGACGGCGACGGCGGCCGCGACGCCCATGGTCGTGAGGAACGGGATGCCGGCGAAGCCGAGGCCGATGAGAGCGATCAGCACGGTCACGCCGGCGAAGACGACCGCCGAGCCCGCCGTACCGGTCGCGCGGGCCGCCGACTCCTCCGGCTCGATGCCGGCGCGCACCTGGTCCTGGTGCCTGGCCACGATGAACAGCGCGTAGTCGATGCCGACCGCCAGACCCAGCATGATGGCGAGCATCGGGGTGGTCGACGAGATCGACGCGAACGCCGTCGACACGTAGATGAGCGCGATCGCGAGGCCGACGCCGATCAGCGCCGACACCAGCGGGAACCACGCCACCGCGAACGAGCGGAACGTCACGATCAGCACGAACAGCGCGATGAGCACGCCGACGGCCTCGATGAGCGAGAGCGCGGGGACCGAGGTCGAGAACAGGTCGCCGCCCATCGCGACCTGCGAGCCCTCCGGCAGCGCCGAGCGCAGATCGTCGGCGACGTCCTCCAGGCCGGCCTTCGTCTCGTCCGAGACGTCGGTGGCCTGGCCGTCGAACTGCAGGCGGATGATCGCGGCCGACTCGTCGTCCGACACCATCCCGGTGACCATCTCGTCGAACGGGTCGGTGACGGCGATCACGCCGTCGAGGTCCTCCAGGTGCGCGACGGTGTCGTCGATCGCCGCGGCGTACGGCTCCTGATCGACCCGGTCACCGTCTGCGGCGACGATCACCAGCTGCGCGCTGGTGCCGCTGGCCTGCGGGAAGCTGCGATCGAGCAGCTGGATGCCCTCCTGCGCCTCGGTGCCGGGGATCGAGAAGGAGTTGTCGGTCCCCTTCATGAACACCAGTGCGCCGCCGCCGGCCAGTGCCAGCAGCAGCACCCACGAGACGAGCACGCGCCACGGGTGGCGGTATGCCCAGCGTCCGAGCGCATAGAGAAGAGTCGACACAGCGCCTCCGGTTCACGGGTGGGAAGATCGGGATCTGTCGATACAGCGCTGTATCGGATACATGAGTGTATCGTAAGGCGGGTTGCGCGCCCGAAGCTGAACAGTCCGTGTGAGACTGGTGAAAGAGGAGAGGACCGATGAGCGACACCCCCGTGGTCGAGGCGTCCGGCACCTCGAAGAGGCGTGAGGCGACGCGGCAGAAGCTGCTGGATGCCGCCGCCGAGGTGTTCGCCGAGCTCGGCCTGGACGCGGCATCCGTCGAAGCCATCTGCGAGCGCGCCGGCTTCACCCGCGGCGCCTTCTACTCGAACTTCGAGACGAAGGACGAGCTGATGCTCGCCCTCACCGAGCGCGTCGCCGGCGAGAAGATCGATGCCGTGGCCGAGCGCGTCACCGAGCTGCAGTCCCGCGGGGAGAACCTCGAGGCCGGCGCGCTGGTGCGCCAGCTGCTGGACGTGGCGTTCGACCGCAAGCAGGGCATCCTGCTGACCAGCGAGATCCGCACCCGCGCCATGCGCGACCCGCGGCTGGCCGAGACCTACGTGGCCTGGCAGCAGGGCATGGCAGAGCGCGTCGGCTCGTTCATCGAGAGCCTCGCCCAGTCGTACGGGTTCCGGCTGCGGCTCCCGGCCGCCGAGTTCGCGGGCCTCATCATGCAGACCTGGGAGGACGCGTCGGCGTACGCCGTCATGACCGGCCTCGACGCCGCCGAGACGCACCGGCTCGTGAACGACCGCACCGCGGGGCTCGCGACCGCGCTGGTCGATCCGGCCTGACCGCGGTCAGGCCGCTGCGGCGAGGATCGCGTGGCACCGCGCGAGGCGGTCGAGCCACCACTGCGTGCGGTCGGCGGATGCCGCGTGCGCGGCCAGCAGCGACGGGTCGGGCCTCACGCGGCCGACGTGCAGAACCCCGTCGCGCGGGGTGAGCGGCGGGTCGGCGATGTCGGCCGCCAAGAGCGACGCCGTGCCGAGCCCGCAGTCGTACTCGAGGTCGGGGAGCGCCGCCGCGAGGGCGACGCCCATCGACAGGCCCACCGACGTGTCGAGGGCGCTCGACACGACCGCCGGCAGCCCCGCCTCGGCGACGATCTCGAGCGCGCGCCGCACGCCGCCGAGCGGCTGCGCCTTGATCACGAGGAGGTCCGCGGCGCCCGCGCGGGCGACCGCGAGCGGGTCGGCCGCCTTGCGCACGCTCTCGTCGGCGGCGATCGGGATGCCCATGTACTTCACGCGCCGGCGCAGCTCCGCGAGCTCGTCGACGGTCGCGCAGGGCTGCTCGGCGTACTCGAGGTCGAACTCGGCGAGCGCATGGAGGGCACGCTCGGCCTCGTCGACGTTCCAGGCGCCGTTGGCGTCGATCCGCACGCGGCCCTCCGGCCCCATCTCCTCGCGCACGGCGCGCACGCGGGCGACGTCGTCGGCCAGGCGCTGGCCGGGCTCGGCGACCTTGACCTTCGCGGTCCGGCAGCCGTCGAACCGTGCGAGAACGGCGGGGACGGATGCCGCGTCCACCGCCGGCACCGTCGCATTCACGCCGACGGAATCCCGGCGGGCTTGCGGTCGTGGCATCCAGGCATCCTCGATCGCGGCGGCGAGCCACGTCGCGGCCTCGTCGTCGCCGTACTCGAGGAAGGGTGAGAACTCGCTCCAGCCCTCGGGCCCCTCGAAGACGAGGGCCTCCCGCACGTCGACGCCGCGGAACCGCGTCACGAGCGGCAGGGCCACGACGCGGGCGCCGGCGATGATCTCGGAGAGCGGGGGGAGGGGTGCGGGAGTGCTCACGCCCCCATCCTGCCCGTTCTCCTCGTCCGCGCGCGGGGCAGTCCCGTCAGAACAATGTGCGGTTGACGATACTGTGTGACACACAGTATCGTGTCGGGTATGAGCGAATCCGAGGTCCTCGAGACCCATCTGCAGGAGCTGCGGCGCGGCACAGTCGTGCTCGCGTGCCTTCGGCTCCTCGAGCAGCCGGGCTACGGCTACGGGCTCCTCGAGCAGCTCGGCGAGCGCGGGTTCGCCACCGACACCAACACGCTGTACCCGCTGCTTCGGCGGCTCGAGAAGCAGGGGTACCTCACGAGCGAGTGGAACACCGACGAGGCCCGGCCCCGCAAGTTCTACCGCACCAGCGCCACCGGCTCCCGGCTGGCGGCGGCCCTCATCGACGACTTCCACGCGATCGCCGCCGCGATCGACGCACTCCCCGAGGAGCACTGACATGCACACCACCCCCGTCACCCTCACCGACCGCTACGTCGACGCCGCCATGCGCACGGTGCCCGAGGGCCAGCGCGCCGACCTCGCCGCCGAGCTGCGGGCATCGATCGACGACCAGGTCGAGGCGCGCGTGGAGCAGGGGGAGCCCCGCCCGGACGCCGAGCGCGCGGTGCTCGTCGAGCTCGGCGACCCCGACAAGCTCGCCGCGCAGTACACCGACCGGCCGCTGTGGCTGGTGGGTCCGCGGTACTACCTCACGTGGTGGCGCCTCACGAAGCTGCTGTGGGCGATCGTTCCGGTGTGCGCTGCCTTCGGCGTGGCGCTGGGCCAGACGCTGTCGGGGGCGGAGTTCGGCGAGATCATCGGCTCGGTGGTCAGCGTCGTGCTCAGCGTGATGGTCCACATCGGCTTCTGGACGACGCTGGTCTTCTTCATCGTCGAGCGGTCCACCCACAGCGCCGACGTCGGGCTCGTGAGCCGCTGGACGCCCGACGACCTGCCCGAGCCCCGGGAGCGGGGCACCGGTCTCAGCGACCTGGTGGCATCGCTGGTGTTCCTCGCGATCGCTGCCGGCGCGATCCTGTGGGACCACTTCGTCGGGTTCGTGTACACGCCCGAGACCGGGTGGATGTCGTTCCTCGCCCCGAGCCTGTGGCCCTGGTGGATCGGCGGCCTCTTCGCGGTCATGGTGCTCGAGGCGCTCCTGGCGATCTCGGTGTACGCCAAGGGCCGGTGGGACATCGGGTCGGCGACGGTGAACCTGTTCCTCAACCTCACCGTGGCAGGCGGCGCGCTGTGGCTGCTGTCGCAGCAGCAGCTGGTCAACCCGGAGTTTCTCGACGCGGTGATCCCTTCCGATTCCTCCGGCACCGTCACGACCGTCGTCACGACCGGGTTCGCGTTCGGCGTCGTCGCGATCGCCGCGTGGGACAGCATCGACTCCTTCCTCAAGGCGGCGCGGGCACGGCGCTGAGGAGCCGCCGGAACGGGGACCGCCCCCTCGCGGCGGCCCTAGTCTTTTTCCCATGCCCCTCCTCGATACTCCTGTGCGCCTCGGCGTGCAGCTGCAGCCCCAGCACGCCCCGTACTCCGCGTTCCGCGACGCCGTCCTGCGTCTGGAGGAGATGGGGGTGGACATCCTGTTCAACTGGGACCACTTCTTCCCGCTGTCGGGGGACCCCGACGGCCTGCACTTCGAGTCCTGGACCATGCTCGCCGCGTGGGCCGAGCAGACGGAGCGCGTCGAGTTCGGCGCCCTGGTGAACTGCAACAGCTACCGCAACCCCGACCTACAGGCCGACATGGCCCGCACGGTCGACCACATCTCGGCCAAGGACGGCGTGGGCCGCTTCATCTTCGCGACGGGATCGGGCTGGTTCGCCCGCGACCACGAGGAGTACGGCTACGAGTTCGGCACCGCCGGCTCGCGTCTGGACGACCTCGCGGCGGGCCTGGAGCGTATCGAGGCGCGCTGGCAGAAGCTGAACCCGGCGCCCACGCGAGAGATCCCGGTCATGATCGGCGGCAAGGGCGAGCAGAAGACGCTGCGCCTGGTCGCCCGTCACGCCGACATCTGGCACAGCTTCGTGCGCCCCGACGAGCTGCCGCGCAAGCTCGAGGTCATCGAGCGGTGGGCCGAGCGCGAGCAGCGCGACACGTCGGATCTCGTGATCTCGAACGAGCTGCACCAGCGCGGCGAGGGATTCGCCGACGAGCTCCACGCCGCCGGGGTGCGCCTCTTCACGCTCGCGTTCCACGGCCCGGACTGGGACTACGACCTGGTGAAGCGCTGGCTGCGCTGGCGCGACGCCAAGAACGGCTGACCTCCTTCCCGCCGAGAAACCGTGATCTCGCCGAGCGACCACGTTCCGGGCGACGACGACGTGGTCTCTCGACGAGAACGCGCGATATCGGCGGGGACGGATGCCGCGCACCGACCGCGCTCGCCGCGTCGCGGCATCCGTCATGAACCGCAGTCGCACGAGGCGCCGCGGCTAAGATCGCGGGGGTGACCGCCGCACCGTCTGCCCCGCGCTTCGCCCTCGACATCGAGGGCGTGCCCAGGCCCGAGCGGTCGCAGCAGCTGCTGGACGGCGTGCGGGAGCGGGTCGTCATCGCCGACGGGGCGATGGGCACGATGCTGCAGCGGTACGACCTGTCGATCGAGGGCGACTTCGCAGGGCTCGAGGGCTGCAACGAGATCCTCAACGTCACCCGGCCCGACGTCGTCGCGGCCATCCACGACGCGTACCTCGAGGTGGGGGTCGACGCCGTCGAGACGAACACGTTCGGCGCGAACTGGTCGAACCTCGGCGACTACGGCATCGACGACCGCATCGCCGAGCTCGCCGAGCGGGGGGCGCGCATCGCGCGCGAGCGGGTCGAGGCGGCGGAGGCCGCCGACGGGCGGGTGCGGTGGGTGCTCGGGTCGATGGGACCCGGCACCAAGCTCCCGAGCCTCGGCCACACCTCCTACGACAACCTCAAGCAGACGTTCGCGCTGCAGGCGGAGGGACTCATCGACGGCGGCGCAGACGCCTTCCTCGTCGAGACGAGCCAGGACCTGCTGCAGACCAAGGCCGCCATCAACGGCTGCCGTCAGGCGATCGTGAGCCGCGGCATCCGACTGCCGATCTTCGTCGAGGTGACCGTCGAGACCACCGGCACCATGCTCATGGGGTCCGAGATCGGGGCGGCGCTGACGGCCATCGAGCCGCTGGGCGTCGACGCCATCGGCCTCAACTGCGCCACCGGCCCGACCGAGATGAGCGAGCATCTGCGGCACCTGTCGAAGCACGCGACGGTGCCGGTCGCGTGCATGCCGAACGCGGGGCTTCCCGTGCTCGGCGCGAACGGCGCGCACTACCCGCTCACGCCGGCCGAGCTCGCGACGGCGCACGAGCAGTTCGTGCGCGAGTTCGGGCTGGGCCTCGTCGGCGGATGCTGCGGCACGACGCCCGAGCATCTCGCCGCGGTCGTCGAGCGCCTGCGCCCGCTGCGCGGCGCGGGGGAGCGGCATCCCGCGATCGAGCCGGGTGTCGCGTCGCTGTACCAGCATGTGTCGTTCCAGCAGGATGCCTCGTACCTCGCCATCGGCGAGCGCACCAACGCGAACGGCTCCAAGGCGTTCCGCGAGGCGATGCTCGAGGAGCGGTGGGACGACTGCGTCGAGATCGCCCGCGAGCAGATCCGCGTCGGCGCGCACCTGCTCGACGTCTGCACCGACTACGTCGGACGCGACGGAGCCGCCGACATGCGCGAGGTCGTGTCGCGCCTGGCGAGCGCCTCGACCCTGCCGCTCGTCGTCGACTCCACCGAGCCCGCCGTCATCGCCGCGGGACTCGAGCTCATCGGCGGCCGCCCCGTCGTGAACTCGGTGAACTACGAGGACGGCGACGGCCCCACGTCACGCTTCGGCCGCATCATGCCGCTCGTGAAGGAGCACGGCGCCGCCGTCGTCGCCCTCACGATCGACGAGCACGGCCAGGCCCGCACGACCGAGGGCAAGGTGGCGATCGCGTCGCGCCTCGTCGACGAGCTGGTCGGCGAGTGGGGCATGCGGGTGAGCGACATCATCGTCGACTGCCTGACGTTCCCGATCGCCACCGGCCAGGAGGAGACGCGCCGCGACGCGATCGAGACCATCGAGGCGATCCGGCAGATCTCCGCGAAGTACCCGGGCATCAACACGACCCTCGGCGTCTCGAACGTGTCGTTCGGCCTCAACCCGGCCGCGCGCAGCGTGCTCAACTCCGCGTTCCTGCACGAGGCGGTGGAGGCCGGCCTCACGTCGGGCATCATCGACGCGGCGAAGATCGTGCCGCTGGCGTCGATCTCGGAGGAGCAGCGCAAGGTCGCCCTCGACCTGGTCTGGGACCGACGCGAGCACGACGCCGACGGCAACGTCACGTACGACCCGCTCGCGCGCATGCTCGACCTCTTCGCCGGCGTCGACACGGCGGCCCTGCGCAACCAGCGGGCCGCCGAACTCGCGGCGCTGCCCGTCGGCGAGCGGCTCGAGCGTCGCATCATCGACGGCGAGGGCAAGGGGCTCGAGGCCGACCTCGACCTCGCCCGCGAGGGCGGGCTGGCTCCGCTGCAGATCATCAACGACCACCTGCTCGAGGGCATGAAGGTCGTCGGCGAGCGATTCGGCGCCGGCGAGATGCAGCTGCCCTTCGTGCTGCAGTCGGCCGAGGTCATGAAGACGGCCGTGGCGCTGCTCGAGCCGCACATGGAGAAGACGGATGCCTCGGGCAAGGGCCGCATCGTCCTGGCGACGGTCCGCGGCGACGTGCACGACATCGGCAAGAACCTCGTCGACATCATCCTCACCAACAACGGGTACGACGTGATCAACCTCGGCATCAAGCAGCCGATCGCCGACATCATCGCCGCCGCCGAGGAGCACGACGCCGACGTCATCGGCATGTCGGGCCTGCTCGTGAAGTCCACCGTCGTGATGAAGGAGAACCTCGAGGAGCTGCAGTCCCGCGGCCTCGCGAAGAAGTGGCCGGTGATCCTCGGCGGCGCCGCATTGACGCGCGCCTACGTCGAGGACGACCTCGCGTCGCTGTTCGACGGCGAGGTGCGCTACGCCCGCGACGCGTTCGAGGGACTCGCCCTCATGGAGCCGCTCGTGAGGATCGCGCGCGGCGCCGACCCGGCCACGGTCGGGCTGCCGGCGCTGAAGAAGCGACGACACGCCGCCGGGTCCAAGCTCACCCTCACGGAGCCCGAGGCCATGCCGACGCGCTCGGACGTGGCATCCGACAATCCCGTCCCCGCGCCGCCGTTCTGGGGCACGCGCATCGTCCGCGGCATCGCCCTGCAGGACTACGCCGCGTTCCTCGACGAGCGCGCGACGTTCATGGGCCAGTGGGGCCTCAAGCCCGGCCGCGGCGAGGACGGCGCCTCGTACGAGCAGCTCGTCGACACCGAGGGCCGCCCGCGCCTGCGGTACTGGCTCGACCGCATCCTCGCAGAGGGCATGCTCGACGCGTCGGTCGCCTACGGATACTTCCCCGTCGTGTCGGACGGCAACGACGTCGTGGTGCTGCATCACGGCGACGACCCGTCCGGCGTGCTCGGCGTGCCCGGCCTGCTCGCGCCCGACGGAGGTTCGGGCGGCGAGCTCGGCTCCGACCGGCTGCGCTTCCACTTCCCCCGCCAGCGCCGCGACCGCCACCTGTGCCTGGCCGACTTCGTGCGATCGCGCGAATCGGGCGCGTTCGACGTGATGCCGGTACAGCTGGTGACGGCCGGCGCCAACATCGACTCCGTGACCGCCAAGCTCTTCGCCGAGGACAAGTATCGCGACTACTACGAGCTCAACGGCCTCGTGATGCAGCTGACCGAAGCGCTCGCCGAGTTCTGGCACGCCCGCATCCGCTCCGAGCTCGGCTTCTCGCACGAGGATCCGGCCGAGACGGCCGGGCTGTTCAAGCTCGAGTACCGCGGTGCGCGCTTCTCCCTCGGCTACCCCGCGTGCCCCGACATGGAGGACCGCCGCAAGGTCGTCGAGCTCCTGCGCCCCGAGCGCATGGGCGTCGAGCTCAGCGAGGAGCTGCAGCTGCACCCCGAGCAGTCCACCGACGCCTTCGTCTTCCACCACCCCGAGGCGAAGTACTTCTCGGTCTGACCCGAGACGCGAAGGAGAGCGGATGCCGCGGCCCGCAGCATCCGTCGCGTCATTCCGTCGTGAGCTGGACCGTGATGCCCGGGGGTGGCGTGATGTGCACCCACGCCGCTTCACGATAGGGCAGGGGCGCGCTCTCGCGGTACGCGAGTGGCGGGTGTCCGCGACGCGAGCGGCTTGGTGCGGCGCAAGGCGGCGAGGATCGGTCGCCCCACGACGACCAGCCCGACGGCCGTCGTGATCGCGCGGAGCGTGTCCCAGCTGAGGGTCGAGGTGACGAGCGAGTACACGAGGAAGCTGGCGAGGTTCACGTCCAGTGGCGCCTCGCCGTCGTAGGAGATGCCGGTGCCGTACCCGACGGCGAAGGGCCAGAACCACAGGTTCATCAGCAGGCCGAACACGTAGGAGGCCACCACGCCGTAGACGCAGAGCATCGCGATCTCCGCGGAGCCCGGATGCTGGATCGAGCGCCGGGGCCCGCGCCGTGTCGAGGTCGACCGTCGGGGGAGGAGCCCCGCGACCGCACCGACCCACGCGCACGCGAACAGCTGGAAGGGCGTCCACGGGCCGAAGGTCCCCGTGATCAGCGTCGACAGGGCGATCGTCGCCATGCCGAGGAGCATCCCGAACCGTGCGCCGTAGGCGCGGCCCGCGAGGATCAGCAGGATGAACACCGCCTCAACTCCGCCGACGCCGGTGCCCGCGATGCGCACGGCCGCGCCGATCGCGGCGAGCGTGCCGAGGAGAGCGAGCAGATGCGCCGATCGCACCGTGCCGTCGAGCGTCGCCACGACGACCAGCGCGGCCAGCGGCACGAGCGCGAGCGCCGCGACCGGCACGGCGGCGTGCGCCTGCTCGGGCACCGCGGTGGCGACGAGCGGCCAGCAGAACGCGCCGAGGGCGACGAGGTTCGCCGCCGCGAGCGCGATCAGCGGCAGCCGACGGAGCCCGCTGTGCTGCCGGGGGAGGGGCCGAAGGGGGACGGATGCCGCAGCCCCGCGCGGTGCCGTCGGCGGCGTTCCGGCGGTGGCCGGGGTCGTAGGGGGCGCGCTCGTGTCGCCGGTCCGCGCGGGAGTGGCGCGGTAGGCGTCCGGTGTCGTCGCGGCTTCCTGATCCGGCATCGCGTCGGCCTCTGTTGCGAGCCCGGACGCCTTCTCGAAGGCGGCGTCCGGTGACGCGTCCATGGCGTGCGAGGCAGGCTCCGACGTCGGTGCGGTCGCCGCGTCGATGTGCTCGCCGGCGAGGACGCCCGCGCGCATCGCGAGGGTGCGGTCGGCGCGCGCGGTGAAGCCCGGCTCGTGCGATGCGACGAGCACGGCGGCGCCCGCGGCGGCGACCGATGCGAGGGCGGCCCACACCATCTCGCGCGCGGCGGGGTCGAGTCCCCGGGTCGGCTCGTCGACCATGAGCACGAGGGGCCGGGCGGCGAGCTGGATGGCCAGCGCCAGGCAGCGCCGCTCTCCGGCGGAGAGGTCGCGCGGATGCCGAGCGAGTCGCGCCGCGAACTCGGCGTCGCGGGGCTCGAGGCCGAGGAAGCCGGCGAACCTGTCGGCAGTCGACGAGCCGCCGTGGCCGACGAGAACAGGAGATCTGCCGGACAGAGGATCGATGGGACCGATGGCGTCCTCGTTCCGGCGGCTCTCCTCGTTCCGGCCGGCGGACAGGCGGCGCGTGTGCCGGCGCGGATCCCGCGAAGCGTGGGGCGCCCTCTTCACGGCGCGGCGGTCGGCGCGCACGCATTCGGCGAGGACGGAATCGCTGACGAAGAGGTCGTCGGAGGCATCCGGAACGAGCGCCACGCGGCCGCGCGTCGAGACATGGTCCCCGCGCTCGGGGAGTGCGAGCGCGGCGAGCAGGCTCGACTTGCCGGCGCCGTTGGGTCCGACGAGCGCGACGATCTCGCCGGGGTAGAGGTCGAGATCCGCCCCCGTCACGGCGATCGCGTCGCGGTGGCGCACGGTGATGCCTCGCGCGCGCAACACCGGCTCCTGCCCGGCGCAACCCAGGGTCGCCGGCGCTTCCTCGGGTTCGGGGCGCACTCCGTACGTTCGGGGCGCATCCGGTGCGCCCCGAACGCCTATGGAGCGCCCCGAACCCGACGTCGGCGGCGCAGAGGCCGACCCGGCCGATGCCGGCCCCACCGGATGGACGTCGTGGTCGACCCGGTCGACATGCCCGTCGAGCCGCTCGATCCCGCCCCGTTCGCCCTCGGCGCCGTCGACTCGCTCGACAGCCCCGTCGCCCCGCTCTACCTCGCCTCGCCCGACCGGCTCGACCTCGCCCTTCCGCACGCGCAGTACCAGATCGGCGATCCCCGACAGGGACTCGACGCGGTGCTCGGCGACGACCACGCTCATGCCGGCGTCGTGCGCGAGCGCGTCGAGCAGCCGGGCGATCCGCCGGCGGGCGTCGGCGTCGAGATCGGCGAGGGGTTCGTCGACGAGGAGCAGGATCGGGTGCTCCACGATCGCGGCCGCGATCGCGACGAGCGTCGCCTCACCCGCCGAGAGTCCGCGGGTGGGGCGGTCGAGCAGGCTCGCGACCCCGACCCGTTCGGCGACCTCGGCCACGCGCGCGGCGGCGATCACGGGCGCCACGCCGCGCAGCTCGAGCGAGAGGCCGATCTCGTCGCGAACGAGCTCGGTCGCGAACGCCTCGCGCGGATGCTGCAGAACCACGCCCACGCGCTGCGCGAGGTCGCGCGGCGGCACCGGGACACGTTCGTGCCCGACGACGCCCAGCGACCCGGAGATCCAGCCGCCGTCGGTGTGCGAGTGCAGGCCGGCGATCGCTCGCAGCAGCGTGGTCTTGCCCGAGCCTGTCGGTCCCGCCAGGAGCGTGAGGGTGCCGGCTTCGAGGACGAGTTCGGTCGGAAGACGGATGCCGCGGCCCCAGGCTGCGCCCACGCGGCCCGAGCCTGCGCGCGACGCGCCGGCCGCGTAGCCAGGGGCCGTGGCCGGCTCGCCGAATCCGATCTCGACGTCGTGCGCCTCGACGGGGGCGAGGCAGTCGCCGTCGAGTCCGCGCCCCGCGAAGCCGCGCAGTTCGAGCGCGGCCGCGACGCTTCCGGCCCGCTCGAGCGTGCGCTCGAGGAGGGGAAGCAGCATCCGTGCACCCCCGCGCTCGCCGCGGAGACGCTGGGCGAACCCCACCGCTCGGGCGCCGTCCGCGAGCGACGGCAGCGTGGCCCCCGCGATCGCGAGGGCGCGGGCGATGCCCCGCAGCGGGCCGCGACGCGAGAGGCGCGCGAACACGCGGGTGAGGTCGACGACGGCGTTCAGGACGCCGAAGGCGAGGATCGCCAGCGCGATCGGAAGCGCGCCGGCGGCGGCATCCCACAGCCCGTCCGCCGTCACCGGGCCGAGCAGCACGACGTGCGCGAACGGCGCGGGCAGCCGGATCTCGGGCAGGGCCAGCAGCACGACGCCGTCGCCGTCGGCGCCGTGGAACAGCACGCGGTACACCACCCGGGCCGCCACGAACACGGCGGCGAGGGCCGCCGCCGCCCGCAGGGGACCGGGCCGGAAGGTCATGTCACGTCGCCGGAGCGGCCGGCTCGCCGTTCACCGTGAAGAGGAGTGCGACCGATTCGCCGGGCTCGAGCTGCAGCGTCGAGAGGCCCTCCTGCGCGTAGCCCCACTCGTCGCCCGAGGGCTTGACCCACAGCGCCCAGTACGCGAACGCCGCGGGCATCGACGCGCAGGTCTCGAAGTACTCGGAGCCGTCCTCCGCGGTGAGCGCGGTGCTCTCGGCGGGAACGCCGTTGACACGGCACACGACCTGGTCGCCGTACTCCTCGGTGCCCTCGGTCTCGACCCCCACGAGCGTGAGCGCATCGGCCGCGGCGAGCGTCTCGTCGGTGCCGACGCACCAGGTCTTGCTGTCGCCGTCCTCCAGCGACGAGGCGTCGACGACGACCGTCACGCCCGCGTCCTCGGCGCAGGCCTCGTCGAGCACGGCCACCGTCTTGGTCTCCGTGGGCGTCGGGGCCTGCTCGGGGGCGGGCGATGCGCAGGCGGCGAGGGCGAACAGGAGGGCGGCGGATGCTGCGGCAGCTGCCGCAGCACGAAGAGTCGAGGTCACCGATCCAGGCTAGGCCGCGGCGCGGATGCCCGACGGCAGATGACGCCCGGTTGCGGCCCGCCGTAGGCTGGCCGGGTGAGCGTTTCGCAACTGTTCGACGAAGACGAGTGGATGCCGGCGCCCGGCGCCCCCGAGGGCGGCTACACCGACATCACCTCCCACGTCTCGAAGGACGGCCGGATCGCCCGGATCGCGTTCGACCGGCCCGAGGTGCGCAACGCGTTCCGCCCGCACACCGTCGACGAGCTGTACCGCGCGCTGGACCTCGCCCGCCACGACCCGCGCATCGGCGTCGTGCTGCTCACGGGCAACGGCCCCAGTCCCAAGGACGGCGGCTGGGCGTTCTGCTCGGGCGGCGACCAGCGCATCCGCGGCCGCGACGGCTACAAGTACGAGACGCCCGCCGAGGCCGGCGAAGCGGCCGGACCCTCGACAGGCTCGGGGACCGGGGGCGGCTCGGCGAGCATCGACTCCGCACGGGCCGGACGCCTGCACATCCTCGAGGTGCAGCGGCTCATCCGCTTCATGCCGAAGGTGGTCGTCGCCGTGATCCCCGGGTGGGCTGCGGGCGGCGGTCATTCCCTGCACGTCGTGTGCGACCTGTCGATCGCGTCGGCCGAGCACGGCCGGTTCAAGCAGACCGACGCCGACGTCGGGTCGTTCGACGCCGGCTACGGCTCGGCGTACTTCGCGCGGCAGATCGGGCAGAAGTTCGCCCGGGAGGTGTTCTTCCTCGCCGAGGAGTACTCGGCGCAGCGCGCGTACGAGATGGGCGCCGTCAACCGCGTCGTGTCGCACGACGATCTCGAGCGCGAGGCCGTCGCGATGGCGCGGACGATCCTCACGAAGTCGCCGACGGCCATCCGCATGCTCAAGTTCGCGTTCAACGCCGTCGACGACGGCATGGTGGGCCAGCAGGTGTTCGCCGGCGAGGCGACCCGCCTGGCGTACGGCACCGACGAGGCGGTGGAGGGGCGCGACGCGTTCCTGCAGAAGCGCGACCCGGACTGGTCGCCTTACCCCTGGCACTTCTGAGCGCGGCGATGACCGGAACTCCTCAGCATCGCCCCGAGCGGGGCCGGACCCGCGCGGCGTCGGCCCCGTCGGGCTCGCGCGTGAGGAGTTGCTGCACGCCATGAAGCTGGTACCCGTCCTCGGTGACGATCCGCGCGAGATCCTGCGGGGCCTGCGCGGTGCCCTCCACGGCGCGGGTCCCGCGCTGGGGCTGGGACTCGTGAGCGGTCTTCCGGGCGAGGTCAGACCGGGGACCGCCGTTGTGGTGACCACGTCCGGCTCCACCGGCGTGCCCAAGAGCGTGGTGCTCAGCCGCGATGCCCTCACGGCGAGCGCGCTCGCGACGGCCGACCGCATCGGCGACGGCGCGTGGCTGCTGGCGCTGCCTGCGGGATACGTCGCGGGGCTGCAGGTGCTGGTGCGGTCGCTGGTCGCCGATCGAGAGCCGGCGATCCTGTCGGGCGCGTTCACACCGCAGGCGTTCGCGGCAACGGCGCTCATGATGGTGTCGACCGATCGGGGCGAACGAGTCCCCACTTACACGTCCCTCGTGCCGGCGCAGTTGTCCAAGCTGCTCGACGCCGCCGAGCACGACCCCGCGGTGCTCGCCGCGCTGCGCTCGTTCGAGACCATCCTCATCGGAGGCCAGGCGCTGCCGGCCGCGACCCTCGAACGCGCCGACGCGATCGGGGCACGCATCGTGCGCACCTACGGGTCCACCGAGACCAGCGGCGGCTGCGTCTACGACGGCGTGCCGCTGCGCGGCGTCGGCCTGCGGATCGAGCGCGGCGAGGTCCAGGTGTCAGGCCCCACGCTCGCCGACGGCTACCTCGGTGCGCAGGAGCTGACGGCCGCGGCCTTCCTCCGCGAACGCGACGGCACCCGGTGGTACCGCACCGGCGACGCCGGGCTGCTCGAGGACGGCGTGCTGCGCGTGCGCGGCCGCATCGACAACGTCATCGTGTCCGGCGGCGTCAACGTGTCGCTCGACCGCGTGGAGCGGATCGTCCGCGGAATCCCGGGCCTTGCCGGTGCGGTCGTGGTCGGGGTTCCGGACGACCGCTGGGGCGAGGCATCCGTCGTCGTGGCCTCGCGCGGCGAGGCGCTCCGTCGCAGCGAAGCCGTTCAGCTCGAGGAGGCCCGCGCCGCGGTGCAGGCCGAGATCGGCCCGCACGCTCGGCCGTCGCGCCTCGTGCTGGTCGACGAGCTGGCCCTGCTGCCGTCGGGCAAGCCCGACCGCGAGGCCATCCGGCGCGCCGTCCTCGCGCTGCACTGACGGCCGACCGGCCGCCCGTCACGACCGGGTGGCGCCGGGCCCGGCCGACGGCGGGTAGGGGCCGGTCTGCACGACGCAGAACCGGTTGCCCTCGGTGTCTTCGAGGACGATCCAGTCCGCGTCCTCCGGGTAGTCGTCCCAGTCGACCTCGCGCGCCCCGAGGCCGACCAGCCGCTCGACCTCCGCCGCCTGATCCTCGGCGTACAGGTCGAGGTGGATGCGCGGGGGATAGTGCTGTGGGTAGCCCGTCACCGACAGCGCGAGACTCGCCCCCGGTGCCGCCCAGTGCTCCTTGCCGGGCGGGTCGAGCACCACCCAGTCGTCGCTCGGCTCCCGGCGGTTCACGTATCCGAGCGCGGCCCGCCAGAAGTCGCCCGCGCGTCCGATGTCCTCCACGGTCAGGACGGTCGATCCGATGCTCAGCATGGCCCCATCCTGCGTGCTGCGCCGCGCCCATGCGAGGGGGTGGCGCACAGGGGCCCGGGCCGGGGGCGCCTATGATGTGCATTCGTGGCAGGAACCCCCAGCAAGAAGCGCAGCACCGCCGGTCGGAAGAAGCAGCACCCGCGCGGCAACCCGCAGAAGGCGCACGTGTCGCGCGCCCCCGACCGCGTGGAGCCGGCGACCGCGGCCGACTGGATCGGCGCGGCGCGCCTGCGCACCCTGCCGCTCGCCGTGACGCCGATCCTCATCGGCACGGGCGCGGCGATCCTCGTCACGGATGTCTTCCACTGGGTCATCGCCCTGTTCTGCCTCATCGTGTCGGTGTCGCTGCAGATCGGCGTCAACTACGCCAACGACTACAGCGACGGCATCCGCGGCACCGACGATCACCGCGTCGGACCCGTGCGCCTCACGGCGAGCCGCAAGGCGAAGCCGCGCACCGTGCTGCTGGTGGCGCTGGCGTTCTTCGCGATCGCCGCGATCGCCGGTCTCGCCATCACGATCCGCACGCAGCAGTGGTGGCTCATCGCCGTCGGCGCGGTGTGCATCGTCGCCGCGTGGCTCTACACCGGCGGCAAGCGGCCCTACGGGTACTACGGCCTCGGCGAGGTCTTCGTGTTCGTGTTCTTCGGCCTGGTCGCCACGCTCGGCACCACCTGGGTGCAGGCGCTCGCGCTGCCCCAGGAGGCGTGGTTCGGAGCGGTCGGCGCGGGCCTCATCGCCTGCGCCGTGCTGCTGGCGAACAACCTGCGCGACATCGACCAGGACCGCGCCGCCGGCAAGCGCACCCTCACGGTGCTCATCGGGCGCACCGCGACGCGGTGGCTCTTCTCGATGTTCGTCCTCGTGCCCTTCGCGATCGCGGCATTCCTCGCGTGGATCGGCTACCCGATCGCGTGGCTGACGCTGCTCGCGCTGCTCGCGGCGCTGCCCGCGATCCTCATCGTGTGGACCTACCGGGTCCCGCGGGAGCTCGTCGTCGCGCTGGGACTGACGTCGCTCACCTCGGTGGCCTACGGCGCGTTCCTGATGTGGGCCTTCATCGGCTGACCCCTCCGTCGCCCGGCGGGAAGCGAGTCAGGACCGGGAGTCCGGCCGCTCCGCCTCGTGCGGGGCGGGAGCCGCGGGCGCGGAGGGCGACGCTGCGGCATCGGCCGCGGCATCCTCGGCGTCCTCGTCGCTCACAGCGGTGCGCGCCTCGGTGCGGCGTGCGGCGAGCCCCGACGTCGCGTCCTCGAGCGGCTTGCGCAGGAACAGCAGCGACAGGCTCAGCCCGATGAGGGCGGCGAAGATCGCTGCGAGCCAGTAGTACGTCTGCATGACCGGGAACAGCATGAGGATGCCGAACGGCACGAGGAACGCCAGCAGCCGCAGCGCCGAGTAGACGATGGCCGAGCGCGCTTTCACCCGTCCATCCTACGTTTCGCCGCGACCGGGGCTCGGGCGACGGTTAAGTCACGGACGGATCGCGAACCGCCCGCGCCGGGCCATGCCCGCCTAGGATGGGGATATGCCTCGGGTGCTGCTGATTCTGGCCCTGGTGGCGACCGCGTTCTGGGTCTTCACCATCGTCGATTGCGCAGTGCAGCCCCCGACCCGGCACCGCGGCGTCAGCAAGCCCGTCTGGCTCCTCATCGTCGTGCTGCTGCCGGTCCTCGGCGGCATCCTCTGGCTCATCGTCGGCCGCGCGCGCGGCTCGTCCGCCGCCGCCCGCCGGGCACCCGACGACGACCCCGAGTTCCTCGGCCGCATCGGCACCATCAGCGACCAGGACGAGCGCATCCGCCGTCTCGAGGAGGAGCTCGCCCAGCTCGACGCCGAGGACGACGACCCGCGTTTCAACCCGCCGGCCGCCCCCTCGGCATCCGACGAGGCGCCCGCGCCGGGCACCGCGGCGGCGGGAGGCACGGCCGCCCCCGGCATCCCGCCCGCGAAGCCGCCGATCCGCCCCGCGGACGGCGACGACGACGCCCGCGGTCAGCGCGGGATCATCGGCTGACGTGAGCACAGTCCACAGCGCCGCCGGCGCACCCTCCGGCGGTGCGCCCGCGACGGACGCCGCCGCCGCGCTGCTGTGCCGGCTCGTGGAGCTCGGCGTCCGTCACGTCGTGCTCAGCCCCGGGTCGCGCTCGCAGGCACTCGCCCTCGTCGCCGCCGAGCTGGAGCGACGCGGCTCGATCGCGCTTCACGTGCGGATCGACGAGCGCGTCGCAGGATTCACCGCCCTCGGCATCGCACGGGAGACCCGGATGCCGGCGGCCGTCGTGTGCACGTCGGGCACGGCCGTGTCGAACCTGCTGCCGGCGGCGCTCGAGGCCCACCACGCCGGGGTGCCGCTGCTGCTCCTCACCGCCGACCGCCCGCCGGAGCTGCGCGGTGTCGGCGCGAACCAGACCACCCGTCAGCCGGGGATGTTCGCTCCGACGGTCCGGTTCGAAGCCGACGTCCCCGTTCCCGAGGCGACCGATCCCGACGGCGACACCGAGCAGAGCGCGATGCTGCGCGCCGTCGCCGAGGAGGCCGTCGCGGCCGCACTCGGCGCCGGGACCCGGTCGCCCGGTCCGGTCCACCTGAACCTTCCCTACCGCGAGCCGCTCGCGGGCGTCCTCCCGGCCTGGCTGGGCGTCCCGGCGGCAGAGCTCCAGGCGACGGTCGTGGGGCACCCGGACGGCCCGCCGGTGGCGGCCGACCCGGAGGACGAGGCATCCGGCGCGCTCTACCAGGGCGGCGGCGGGATCGGCGAGTCCGACGTCCCCACCGAGCCCGAGGACGCGCCCCACGTGCTGGAGCGCGGACCCCGCACGGTGGTGATCGCGGGCGCAGACGCCGGCCCCGACGCCGAAGAGCTCGCCCACGTCGGGGGCTGGCCGCTCATCGCCGAGATCGTGAGCGGCGCGCGCTACGGACGGCACCTCGTGCATGGCTACCGGGCGCTGCTGCGCGACCCCGAGCTCGGCGGGCGCGTGGAGCGGGCGGTCGTCCTCGGCCACCCCACACTCAGCCGCGAGGCGGCCGCGCTGCTCTCCGACCCCGACATCGAGGTCGTCGCGGTCCGCGGGCCCGGCGAGCCGCTCAACCTCAACGGCTCGACCCTCGCCGCGGATCGCATCGCCGTGGCGACCGGCGACTCCGATCGCGCGTGGCTCGGCGCGTGGATGCACGCCTCGCGCGAGGCATCCGTCGATCTCACTCCGCCCGCGCCCGATGCCGACGGCCTGTCGTCGGCGGTGCCCGGCGAGCGCCTCGGGGCCATCGCCGCCGAGCTGTCGGTCATCCGGGCTCCGATCGACCGTGCCGGGCTCGTCGACGCGGTGTGGCGCGCCACCTGGCCCCACGACCGCCTGGTCTTCGGCTCGTCGCGTCTCGTGCGAGTGGCCGATCAGGTGCTGCCGGGCAAGAAGGTCCCGGTGCATGCGAACCGCGGGCTCGCCGGGATCGACGGGACGGTCGCGACGGCGACGGGGATCGCGGTGGCGAGCCAGGCCGGCGGCGGACCCGGCGTCACCCGGGTGCTGCTCGGCGACCTCGCCCTCCTGCACGACGTCGGGGCGCTGCTGCTGCCGCCGCAGGAGCAGGAGCCGCGGATCCAGGTCATCGTGGGCAACGACGGCGGCGGCACGATCTTCGACGGACTGGAGGTCGCGTCGGTCGCCGGCCGCGAGGTGATGGATCGCGTCCTCTTCACGCCGCACGCGGTGCGCCTCGAGGAGCTCGCCGCGGCGTACGGCTGGGACTACCGGCGGGTCACGACCCGCTCCGCACTCGATCAGGCGCTCACCTCGCCCGTCGGCGGGCGCCAGCTCATCGAGGTCCCCCTCGACCGCTGAGCCTCGGCGTCGCCCGTCGGCCGATCCTGGCCGTCGCAGGCTCCGGCACGCCATGATGGCTCCATGATCGCGTCGAGTCAGAAGCACTGGAGCGGCGACGTCGCCGATCTCCTCAAGGTGGGGGAGGGCTTCGTCCTCGCCGACGTCGACACCCGCGCCACGCCCGGGTACGGCGAAGACAAGGATCAAGCCGCCGAGGATCTCGCCGCCGGAGCGGCCGAGCTCGACGAGTACCAGGAGCGCCTGTACGCCCGCAGCCGCGTCGACGCGACGGACGCGGCCGTCCTGCTGGTGCTGCAGGCGATGGACTCCGCCGGGAAGGGCGGCGTCATCCGCCACGTGGTCGGCTCCGTCGACCCCCAGGGCGTCGACCTCGCCGCGTTCAAGAAGCCCACGCCCGAAGAGCTCGAGCACGACTTCCTCTGGCGGATCGAGAAGCGGCTGCCGGAATCGGGAATGATCGGGGTGTTCGACCGCTCGCACTACGAGGACGTCCTGATCGGCCGCGTGCGATCGCTGGCGCCGCTGGACGAGATCGAGCGCCGGTACGGCGCGATCAACGAGTTCGAGAAGCGGATCGCCGACAGCGGCACCCGCATCGTCAAGGTGATGCTGCACATCTCGCACGACGAGCAGCGGGACCGGCTCATGGAGCGCCTCGAGCGGCCCGACAAGCACTGGAAGTACAACCCGGGCGACGTCGACGAGCGGGCGCTGTGGCCCAAGTACATGGCCGCCTACCAGACGGTCTTCGAGCGGACGTCGACCGACCACGCGCCCTGGTACGTGGTGCCGGCGGACCGCAAGTGGTACGCGCGGCTGGCCGTGCAGCACCTGCTGCTGGAGGCCCTCGAGGACATCGACCCGCAGTGGCCGACGGCCACGTTCGACGTCGAGGAGGAGAAGAAGCGGCTCGCCGCGAGCTGAGCGGCACGACGGCATCGCGCCCCAGGGCGGCGCGGGCGCGCGGCGCGGAGTCGCGGCGGACGGCGCATAGCCTGGTGCGGTGACAGACACCGACCCCGTGCGCGCCATCGCCGACGCCTACGTCCGGGAGCTCGCCGGCCACGAGCCCGACGCCGCCCTCGCGGTCGGGCTCGAGGGTCCGGCGCTGCCCGACCTCGGTCCCGAGTGGCTGCAGCGCAGGCACGAGCTCCAGCGCGAGACGCTGGCGGCCCTCGACGCGGCGCCCGCCGGCGACGAGGTGCTGCGCGCGGCGCTGCGCGAGCGGCTCGAACGCGAGCGACTGCTCTTCGACTCGGGCTTCACCCCGCGGCTCGTCGCGGGCCTGGCCACCCCGGTGCACCTCGTGCGCTACGCAGTGGAAGGCCTGACGGTGACACCGGATGCCGCGGGCGAGGCCCTGCTGCGCCGGCTCGAGGCTGCCCCGCTCGCCGTGCGCCGGTACATCGCCGCGCTGCGGTGGTCACGCGACGAGGCAGCGCGCTTCGCCGGCCCGGGGGTCGCGCCGGTCCGCCAGCTCGACACCCTCGCGGACCAGGTGCAGATATGGATCGACCGAGACTGGTTCGGCGCCGTTCCGATTGCCGAGGGCACGGATGCCGCAGCCGCCGCGCGCGTGCGCAGCGCTGCCGACGAGACCGGGGCCGCGCTCGGCGAGCTCGTGACCCTGCTCCGGGACGAGCTGCGCCCCGCGGCGCCGGTGGAGGACGGCGTCGGCGAGCGGCTCTATCCCGATCTCGCCGCCGGGATGCTCGGGGCGCGCATCGACGTCGCCGAGACCTATGCCTACGGCTGGTCGGAGCTGGAGCGCCTCGTCGCCGAGGCCCGTTCGCTGGCCCTCCGGCTCGGGGGCACCGGCGACGATCCGGTGCGGGCCGCGGCCGCCCTGCTCGACGGCGACCCTCGCCGCCGGCTGGAGGGCACGGCGGCGATCCGGGCCTGGCTCGCCGCCCGCGTCGACGAGACCATCGATGCGATCGCACCGGCGTTCGATCTGCCGGCCGCGGTGCGGGAGGTGGAGTGCCTGGTCTCGGAGGCCGCCTCCGGCGTCGTGTACTACACCCCGGGCGCCCCGGACGGCTCGACTCCCGGGCGCGTGGTGTGGACGATCCCGAGCGGCGTGCCCGTCGTGTCGAGCTGGCAGGAGGTCACGAGCGTCCACCACGAGGGCGTCCCGGGGCACCATCTGCAGTTCGTGCTGACGGCGTCGTATCCGGACCTGCATCCGTGGCAGCGCCATCTCTGCCACGTGCACGGCTACGCCGAGGGCTGGGCCCACTACGCCGAGCAGCTGGCCGACGAGCTGGGGCTCATCCGGGATGACGCCGAGCGACTGGGCCTTCTCCTCGGGCAGATCTGGAGAGCGGTCCGGATCGTCGCCGACATCGGGCTCCATACCGGGCGCCCGGTTCCTCCGAATGCGCTGGTGGCCGATCGGGAGTGGACGCCCGCGCTGGCGCGACGCATGCTGATCGACCTCGCGCTCGTGGAACCGGCGCTGGCCGGATTCGAGGTGGACCGCTACCTCGGCTGGCCGGGTCAGGCCCTCGCGTTCAAGGTGGGGGCGCGACTGTGGGCTGAGGCTCGCGCGGCTCGACAGGAGCAGCTCGGCGCCGCCTTCTCGCTCCGGGACTTCCATCGCGACGCGCTGGCGCTGGGTCCGATGGGGCTCGATCCGCTGCGACGGCTCATCGCGCGGTGAAGCGCGGCTTCTCGCTCCGGCCCCTTCGGGAGGGGCGGCCCCGTCATGCCAGCGCGTCGACGATCGGACGGAACTTGACCCGCGTCTCGAGCAGCTCGGCGTCCGGGTCGCTCTGGGCGACGATCCCGGCGCCGGCGTGGGCGACGACGGGGATCGTGCCGCCCTGCGCGGGGGCGTCCGAGCGCGGGCCGATCTGCGCGCAGCGCAGCGCGATCGCCCACTCGCCGTTGCCCTCCCCGTCGATCCACCCGACGGGGCCGGCATAGCGCCTGCGGTCGAACGGCTCGAGCCGGCGGATGAGCTCCACCGCGGCATCCGTCGGCGTCCCCGCCACCGCGGCGGTGGGGTGGAGCGCCGCCACGAGGTCGAGCGACGAGGCGTGGTCGGCGAGGTCGCCCGCGACGTCCGTGGCCAGGTGCCACAGGTTGGGCAGCTTCAGCGTGAACGGCTCGGGATCCGCGCGCAGGTCGCGGACGTGGGGGCCGAGCGTGTCCAGCACGCTCTGCACCGCGTAGCGATGCTCTTCGAGGTCCTTCGCGCTGTGCGAGAGCGAAGCGGATGCCTCGGTGTCGCGGTGCGCGTCCGTGCCGCGCGGAATCGTCCCGGCGAGCACCCGGGCCGTGACCACTCCGCGTGACGCGGTCACGAGCGTCTCGGGGCTCGCGCCGATCAGGCCGTCGACGGCGAACGTCCACGTGTCGGGATAGTCGTCGGCGAGGGCGCGGACGAGGCGCCGCAGATCGGTGCCGCCGGGAATGGTGCCGACGAGGTCGCGGGCGAGCACCACCTTCTCGAGGCCGCCCGTGCGGATCGCCTCGACCGCCCGGCGCACGGTGGCCTGGTAGCCCTCGGGATCGAGCGTGCCGGGGCCGAGGGTCGCCGACCAGTACGGGCCGTAGGCGGTGGGCTCCACGGGCAGGGGGTCGTGCGGCGACGCGTCGTCGCGGCGGATCCGGGTGATCCAGGACCGGCCGCGATGACGGCCGACGATCGCCTCCGGGACGATCAGCCGGCTGGTTCCGCTCGAGCGCTCGTCGAAGACGAGGGTTCCGAAGGCGACGAGCCCCGTGCCGGGCAGGCGCAGCGGGTCGTCCACGTGCGCGGCGGCCGCGATGGCCCGCCAGGTGTCGGCGGGGCTCTCGGATCGCGACGCGTCCCGCGCGTCGGCCGGCCCGCTCTCGTAGCCGCCCAGGTCGCCGATCCCGACGATGCCGTCGCCCCGACGAAGCCAGGCGAGGGGCGCAGAGGGCGACGTGTAGGCGAGGAGGTCGTCGACCGGGTCGATCTCGCGCGTCTCGACCACCAGCGCCAGCGGGCGGTGCGAAGATGTCACCCCTCCAGCCTAGACTCGCGAGGTGACCGAGGACGCCGCACCGCCCCCCGCCGCACGGCCCCCCGCCGCAGGCCCCGCAGAGCGCCCGGATCCCGGGACGCGGTTGTGGTTCCGCTGGCGCAAGTGGGACGGCTCGCCCCACTGGCTGCACGAGTGCGTGTACCTCGGCAGCGACCGCTGGGGGGAGTGGTTCGGGCAGCACGCGGGCGACCGCAGCTCGCGTCCGGGGCGCGACATGGTCGCCGAGAACGACAACGTGACGCTCGTCCCGCCCAGCGGCGAGTACGCCTTCACGCACAACGCGGCACCGCACCGCACGCGCGTGTACATCGACCTCGCGTGGGACGTGCGGTGGAGCGCCGGTGAGCCGACGGGCATCGACATGGACCTCGACGTCGTGCGTCGCATGCCCGACGCGCCGTACATCGACCGCGAGGGGGTGCTGCGGCAGCCCGGCGACGTCTACATCGAGGACCGTGACGAATGGGACGAGCACCGCACCACGTACGGCTACCCCGCTGACGTCGTCGAGCGGCTGGAGGCGGTGGCACTCGACCTCGAGCGGCGCGTCCGCGCGGACGAGGCGCCGTTCGACGATGCGACCGCGGCGCACTGGCTCGGACGCCTCGCCGCCTTCGGCCGCGCATCCTGACGGCGACGGCGCGTCGGCGCCCGCGCCGGCCGTCGAGGCGCCGTCCCGCTGCCACCCGAGCACGCGGCATAGACTCGGACCCGTGGCATCCGACCCGTCCGATCACGAGCCGAACCGCGCCGACCTCCACAAGGACCCGTCGCGCGTGAGCGGCATGTTCGACCAGGTCGCCGCGGGGTACGACCGCACCAACACCGTGCTCAGCATGGGCAACGACCGTCTGTGGCGCGCCGCGACCACGCGGGCGGTCGCACCGCGGCAGGGGGAGCGGATCCTCGATCTTGCCGCCGGCACCGGGGCATCCAGCGTCGCGCTGGCCGGCCGCGGCGCCGACGTCGTCGCGGCGGACTTCTCCCCGGGCATGATCGCCGAGGGCCGGCGTCGGCACGGTGGCATCCGGAACCTCTCGTTCGTCCAGGCGGACGCGACCGACCTGCCCTTCGGCGACGACGAGTTCGACGCCGTGACGATGTCGTTCGGGCTGCGCAACGTGAACGAGCCGAAGAAGGCGCTGCGCGAGCTGCTGCGGGTGACCAGGCCCGGGGGGCGCCTCGTGATCTGCGAGTTCTCGCACCCGCCGTCGAAGGCGTTCAACGGCCTCTACCGCTTCTACAACGACCGGGTGCTGCCGGTGGTCGCCAAGACCGTCAGCTCGAACGCCGACGCGTACGACTACCTCAACGAGTCGATCCGCGACTGGCCCGATCAGAGGACCCTCTCGGCGTGGATCCGCGAGGCCGGCTGGACCGGCGTCGCGTACCGCAACCTGTCGATGGGCATCGTGGCGCTGCATCGCGCCACCAAGCCGCGGAGCCGGTGAGCGGGCGGAGGCCCGCGCGAGCCGAGCCCGAACGCACCCCCGGTAGGCTGGGCGTGTGACACCGACCGCGCCGGGCTCGCGCATCGCGGGCAAGCTGGGCCTGACCGACCGCGTCTTCGCGGGCGCGCGCTCGCGCACCCTGCTCAAGACGGTGGAGGCGGGCCTGAAGCGCGTCGACAGCGCCCTCGAGCGGGAGCTCCGCGTCACCGACGCGCTCGCCGATGCGACGAGCCGCTACCTCTACGACGCCGGCGGCAAGCGGGTGCGCCCGATGCTCGCCCTGCTGACCGCCCAGCTCGGCGACGGGGCCACCGACGAAGTGATCGAGTCGGCCACCGCGTTGGAGATGACCCACCTGGGCTCGCTGTACCACGACGACGTGATGGATGCCGCGGACAAGCGCCGTGGCGTGCCGAGCGCGCACGCGGTGTGGGGCAACAGCGTGGCCATCCTCACCGGCGACCTGCTCTTCTCCCGCGCGAGCCAGATCATGGCTCGTCACGGCGACCGCGCCATCCGGCTGCAGGCCGACACGTTCGAGCGGCTCGTCCTCGGGCAGATGCACGAGACCGTCGGGCCGGCCGAGACCGACGATCGCGTCGAGTTCTATCTTCAGGTGCTGTCCGACAAGACCGGCTCGCTCATCGCCGCCGCAGCCCAGTCGGGCATCATCTTCTCCAACGGCCCCGAGGAGTTCGAGCAGCCGATGATGACGTTCGGCGAGAAGGCCGGCGTCGCCTTCCAGCTGCTGGACGACGTCATCGACCTCTCCGCCGACCCCGATGAGACCGGCAAGGTCCCCGGCACCGACCTGCGTGCCGGCGTGCCGACCATGCCCTATCTGGTGCTCGGACAGCGGACGGATGCCGGCTCGGTCGCACTGCGCGAGCGCATCGACGGGGGCGTCGCCCGCATCGCCGACGGCGCCGACCCGTCGCTCCTGGACGAGCCGCTCGCGCAGCTGCGCGAGCACGAGGCGACCGACGCGACACTGGACCTCGCGCACGCGTGGTCGCAGCAGGCCATCGACGCCCTCGCGCCGCTGCCCGACGGCGCGGTGCGCGAAGCCCTGACCCGATTCGCCCAGGCCGTCGCGGATCGCTCCAGTTAGCATCCCCGGTCCCTGAGCACGTCGAGGGGTCGGGCCCCGAGCCCTTCGACACGCTCAGGCGAAGGCCGCACGCGAAGCCGCTCCTCCCCGAAAGGACCACCATGACCAAGCTCCGGCTGGCGATCGTCGGCGCAGGCCCGGCGGGCATCTACGCCGCTGACATCCTGCTGAAGGCCGAGCGCAAGTTCGACGTGTCGATCGACCTGTTCGAGCAGCTCCCGGCGCCCTACGGCCTGGTCCGCTACGGTGTCGCGCCCGACCACCCGCGCATCAAGGGCATCATCACGGCCCTGCGCGAGGTGCTCGACAGCGGCGACATCCGCATCTTCGGCAACGTCCGCTTCGGCGAGGACATCACCCTCGAAGACCTCAAGCGCCATTACAACGCGGTCATCTTCGCCACCGGCGCGATCCGCGACACCGACCTCGACATCCCCGGCATGGACGCCCTCGGCTCGTACGGCGCCGCGGACTTCGTGAGCTGGTTCGACGGGCACCCCGACGTGCCGCGGGAGTGGCCGCTGGATGCGGCATCCGTCGCCGTCATCGGCAACGGCAACGTGGCGCTCGACATCTCGCGCATGCTCGCCAAGCACGCGGACGACCTCCTGCCGACCGAGATCCCCGACAACGTGTACGAAGGCCTCAAGGCCTCGCCGGTCACCGACGTCCACGTCTTCGGCCGGCGCGGCCCGGCGAACGTGAAGTTCACCCCGCTGGAGCTGCGAGAGCTCGGCGAACTGCGCGACGTCGACATGGTGGTCTACGACGAGGACTTCGACTACGACGAGGCGTCGCGCGCAGCCATCGCCAGCAACAAGCAGGTCATGGTCATCGACCGCGTGCTGCAGTCGTGGCGCAAGCGCGATTCGGTGAACAACGCCGGCGGCACGGCATCCCGTCGCCTGCATCTGCACTTCTACGCCAAGCCGATCGAGGTGAAGACGGATGCCGAGGGCCGCGTCGCCGCCCTCGTCTACGAGCGCACGCGGCCCGACGGTGAGGGCGGCGTCGTCGGCACGGGCGAGCTGCGCGAGGTGCCGATCCAGGCCATCTATCGCGCTGTCGGGTACTTCGGCTCGCCCCTGCCGGGCGTGCCGTTCGACAAGAAGCACGGCGTGATCCCCAACCGCGAGGGCCAGGTGCTCAGCAAGGACTCGAACCAGCGCGTGAACGGCGTGTACGCCACCGGCTGGATCAAGCGCGGGCCGGTGGGTCTCATCGGTCACACGAAGTCCGACGCCATGGAGACCATCCGCCATCTGATCAACGATCAGGGCACCTGGTGGCAGCCGGCCGACCCGTCCGAGGAGGCGATCCCCGAGCTGCTGGCCTCACGCGGCGTGAAGTGGACCGACCTCGAGGGCTGGCACCGCCTGGACGAGCACGAGATGGCGCTCGGCGCGCCGCACGAGCGTGCCCGCGTCAAGGTCGTGCCGCGCGACGAGATGGTGACGATCTCCCGCGGGGAGTGACCGCCGCCCCCTAGGCTGAGGCCATGGCCGGGCCGTCCGCCGCGTGGAGCCCCGACGTCCTCGGGAAGCCGTTCGAGCAGCTGACGCTGCCGCTGGATGCCTCTGGCGTCGACGGCGAGCTGCTCGCGACGCTCGTGCGCTGCCTTCCGAACAGTCTCACCACGCTGTTCGCGCCGCTGCGCGGCGTCGACGTGCTCTACGTGCACGGGTGGTCGGACTACTTCTTCCAGCGGGAGCTCGCGCACTTCTGGACCACGCGGGGAGGGCGCTTCTACGCGCTCGACCTGCGGCGCTACGGACGCAGCCTGCGAGACGGGGAGGCGCCGGGCTACATCGACTCCCTCGAGGACTACGACCTCGACATCGCCGCGGCGCTGGAGGCGATGGGGCACGGCACGGGAGCGGATGCCGCGCCTCGGCGCCGCCTCGTGCTGCTCGGCCACTCGACGGGCGGCCTCACGCTGACTCTGTGGGCGGCGCGGCACCCGGGACGGGCCGACGCCGTCGTGCTCAACAGCCCGTGGCTCGAGCTGCAGCTGGGCGCGCTCGGTCGCCAGGCGCTGGCGCCGCTGGTCGACATCCGCGCCCGCCTCGACCCGCGCGGCGCGCAGCCCGCCGTCGACCTGGGGTTCTACACCCGCGCGCAGCAGGAGATCGGCTCGCTGCCGGCTGACGAGGTGCGGGCGCGGTGGCGGCCGGACCGGGGGTTCCCGACCGCACCGGGCTGGCTCTCGGCCGTCATGGACGGGCATCGTCGCATCGCGGCGGGAGTGGACGTGGGATGCCCGGCGATGGTGCTGCTCTCGACGCACTCCACCGTGCCGCTGTCGTGGCGGGAGTCGATGACGTCGACGGATTCGGTGCTGGTCGTCGACGACATCGCTCGCGCCGCGACCCGCATCGGGGGTATCGTGACGATCGCGCGGATCGAGGGAGCCATCCACGACGTGTTCCTCTCCAGACCCGGTCCCCGGGCCGCGGCTTACCAGGCGCTCGACCGGTGGCTGCGGGGGTATGTCGCGGCCGACGGCTGATGTCCCCCGAAGAGGGGACATCGGACCACTTGCCGGACGGGTTAACATATAAGAGAGATGTCCCCAGCATCTCAGGGAAGGCCCTCCCCAAGAATCCTTCCCATCCCGTCGTCGGGCGCCGCTAACCGGGGGGTTGGTGAGCGAGAGCAGACGACGACAGGCCCCGGGTGTCCCCAGCACCCGGGGCCTTTTACGTGTCCCGCTGCGTCGGCGTCTCAGTCGGCCCGGCGAGTCAGCGCCCGCATGATGAGCAGGTAGGTCGTCAGCGACAGCACGAACCCGAGCAGGTAGACGGTCATCTCCTGCGCGAGGAACGTGCTGTAGTCCAGCGCGCCGTCCGTGACGGCGGGGTTCGCCTGGCCGACGAAGTACGCGACGGTCTGCCCGGCGGCGTAGACCGCGAGCAGCGCCAGCACGGCCAGCAGCGCGAGCCAGATGCGGTTGCGCCACACGGCACCGACGGCCGCCATGGCGGTCGCCGTGGTCCAGTCGGGCGCCTCCGGGTCGAGCCATCCATTGACCTTCGGGACCAGGATGATCGCGGCGATGAACGCCGCGTTGAGGAGCGTGCTGCCGATGCCGACGAGCGGGACGCCCCCCGCGTCGCCCCGGACGAGATCGGGGATCAGCAGGATGGCCAGCACCGGCAGCGTCGCGACGACGGCTGACAGCAGTGCCCGGAGAAAGCGCATGGCCCCGAGTGTAGGGCGGTCGCGCCGGGATCCGCCGCGCCGCCATGGGACCTTCGCCCCGTGGCATCCCACCGCCGCCGCGCACTCTGGGAACATGACCGGATCGACCATACCCAGCGTCGCCACCCCGCCGCGGCGGCCCGGTGCGACCGCCACGATCGTCGGGATCGTGCTGCTCATCATCGGCCTCCTCGTCGCGGCAGGCGGCGGTGCCGTCCTTCTCGTCGGAGTGACGGCCGCCGGGGTCCAGGGGCTGCAGGGCCGTGACGGATTCATCTCCGCCGGCCCGATCGAGATGTCGACGGATTCCTACGCGCTCACCTCGCCCGCACGAGACGCGGTCACGGTCGACAGCGACGTGCCGGACCTCCCGTTCGATGTCGCCGTGCTGCGGATGACCGTCGAATCGGCGGACGGGCCGGTCTTCGTCGGGATCGCCGCCCAGGACGACATCGATCGATACCTCGCGGACGTCGCGCACAGCGAGGTGCGCCGGCTCGACTTCCGCTCGGACGTGCGCTACCGCGAGCACGACGGCTCGGCGCCGTCGGAGGAACCGGGCGACCTCGACATCTGGGTGTCGTCGGCGAGCGGCTCGGGGCCGCAGGAGGTGCGCTGGACGCTCACGCCGGGCGAGTGGGGGATCGTCGTCATGAACCCCGACGGCGCCCGCGGGATCGACGTGGAGATGAGCGTCGGCGCACGCAGCGACCTCATCGCCCCGGCGGCCACGGCGCTGCTCGTGCTCGGCGGCATCCTCTTGGTGGCAGGACTGACCGGCATCGTCGCCGGAGCCGTGCTCCTCGGCGTGGGGCAGCGCGGACTGCGCTCGCCCGGCCAGCCGGCGCCTGCCCAGCCACCCAGGGCACCGCAGAGCACGTCGCTCTGACCGGCTGATCTGATCAGGGCCGGGAGCACGTCGAACGGTGCATCGCAGCGCCGGGATGAAGGAGATGAGCGCAATGAGGGTACTGGTGGCGTACTCGAGCAAGTACGGCGCAACCGAGGGCATCGCGCAGCGGATCGGTGACTGCTTGCGCAAGCGGGGTCTCGCTGTCGACGTCAGCCGATGCCGAGACGTGCACGATGCCACCGGCTACGACGCGTACGTGGTCGGGTCGGCGACGTACGAGTTCAACTGGAGGAAGGACGCGCGGCGGTTCGTGAAACGCAACGCGGCTGAGCTCGCCGCGCACCCGGTGTGGCTCTTCAGCAGCGGGCCGCTCGGCACCGAGGAGGTCGACAAGGACGGCGAAGACGTGCTGAAGGGTGCCGAGCCCAAGCAGTTCGCCGACTATGAAGACCGTCTGCACCCGCGGGGGACCCAGGTCTTCCGCGGCGCCTACGATCACGACAAGGTCCGCGGCGCCGATCGCATCATCGCCTGGATGCCGGCGATCCGCGACATCCTGCCGCAGGGAGACTTCCGCGAGTGGGACGTCATCGACACGTGGGCGGCCGAGATCGCGGACGCCCTCGCGCCCACCGCCGCGCACGCGTGACCCGGCGTCCGAGGGGAGCCTTTCCGGCGAAGCGACGGCGAAGCGCCTTTCTATTACGCCGGTTTCGCGGGCGGCGAACACAATCGTCAAGGGCACCCGGTTCAGTCGGCCGCCTGCCTGTGCCGACGCGACGAATTCCCCGGAAATCGGGTCGCCGGGGTCGGGTCGCGGCGCGCTGAAGGACCCGGATGATACCCGCGGGACGCGACGAAGGGAACCGAGAAGCTCGGCGAGACGATGCGACCTAGCTTGAACATTCCTGAGCTCGCGGCGCCCCGGCCACGAGCCCAACGAAAGGAAGTGCAAGCCATGTTGCGCAAGACGAAGATCGCCAGCGCCGGAGTCGCCCTCGCCCTTTCAACCACACTGGGAGTGCTGCCTGCCATGGCGGCCAGCGCCGCACCCCCGACGACCGCGTCCGCCGCGGTCGTTCACCAGGCTCCCGCTGTTCCGACGTCGTTGCCGGTGACAGGTGACGGCTTCGTCGGTGAGATCAGTGACCTGACCGTCCGCACCGTGGATGGCGTGCTACAGCTGACCGGAACGATCTCGGGAACCCTTGACGGTGTTCCGATCGCCGCCACCCCGTTCACCACGACGATCGACAACCTGCAGGCGAACGACGCGTGCACGATCCTCGACCTGGATCTCGGACCGCTGCACCTCGACCTCCTCGGCCTCGTCGTCGACCTGAACGAGGTGCAGCTCGACATCACCGCCGTTCCGGGCGCCGGCAACCTGCTCGGCAACCTGCTGTGCGCGGTCGCCGGGCTCCTGGACCGCGACGGCCCGCTGCAGGGCATCGGTGCGCTGCTGAACCGTCTTCTGACCGGCCTGGGCCTGTAACCGCTCACGCCGTTCGTACGCACGGCCGCTCCGGCCCGGGGATCTTCGCAGCCCGGGCCGGAGTCGTGCGTGGCGCCGACATGGTGTCCACCGCCACACGAGTATCTGCGAGTGAGTCAGCCCGCGTTCATCGTGACGCGGTCCTTGCCCGCCCGCTTGGAGTCGTACATCGCGGCGTCGGCGCGCACGAGCAGCTGCTGGGCGGCGGTGGGCGGGTCGATTCCCGGACGGTAGAGGGATACGCCGACGCTGACCGACGCCGAGATGATCCCGTCCGGCACGGGGATGGGCAGTCGGCAGACGGTGAGGATGCGCTGCGCGATGGCTTCGGCGGCGTCGGCGTCCGCGCCGGCGCAGATGGCGACGAACTCGTCGCCCCCGATGCGCCCGACCATGTCTCCGGCGCGGACGCCGCCTCGCAGGCGCGTGGCGAGTTCGACGAGCACCATGTCGCCCGCGGCGTGGCCGAAGGCGTCGTTGATGCCCTTGAAGTCGTCGACGTCCAGGAAGAGCACGGCGAGGGGCTCGCCGGAGACGTCGGCCGCCCCGATCGCCTCGTCGAGGGTGAGTTGGAGAAGCTGCCGGTTGGCCGCACCGGTGAGCTGGTCGTGCAGGGCCAGCCGCGCGAGGGTGCGCTGCAGACGAACCCGGAGCAGCGTCTGCGAGGCCTGTCGCCCCAGCGCCTGCTGGAGCTCGAAGAAGTGCGCATCGAAGTCGGTGCGCCGGTTGTAGAAGCAGACCAGGATCCCCAGGCGCTGCCCGTCGGCGACGAGCGGCATCACGCTGAGTGCGGCGAGACCGTTGCTCCGCATCGCAGCACTGAGTTCCGGATACCCGGCGTCGTCGTTGTGCACCACCGTCACCTCGGTGGTCTCCCTCAGCGCGTGCACGGGCGCGACTTTGCCCTCGAGCGGGTTCGTGCCGCCGCTGAGGACGAGGTGCCCGTCGTCCTGGGCGAGCAGGACCGCGGTCTCCGTCGCTGTGAACGCGTCCCGCGCGACGGCCGCGAAGGACTGGGCGACGTCTCGGTCGGTGGCGCTCACGTCGAACATCGTGGACACCTCCTGCAGGATCCGGACGCGTTGTTCGGACTGCTCCGCGGTTCTCCTGGCGGCGAGGAGGTCCTGCTCGTAGCGGACGCGTTCGGTGGCGTCGAAGAGCGCGAACCGAATGAGTCCGGCTTCGTCATCACGAACCGCGTTGACGAGCACCGGCACGGCGGCATCCGCAGGCGTGCGGAGTGTGAGCGTCACCTGTTGCACCGAGCCGTTGCGAAGGAGGACCTGACGGTAGCTGGTCTCGTAGGTGAGCGTGCTGGCCGGATCGAGGAGCGCAGTCAGTCCTGCGCCGGAGAGCTCCTGGCGGGTGCGGCCCGTCCAGGTGAGCAGGATGTCGTTCGCCTCGACGATGGAGCCTTCGAACGTCGTGGCAAGAAGTCCGCAGGGGGCCCGGTGGAACCAGTCGTTGTCTACGGTGGAGGTCATGACAGGAACCGCCCACTCTCGGAGGCGTGAACGGCGCACGCAGCGCGGGCGGGGACAGCGGGCATGCTGGGGGGCCTCTCGGGGCAGGCGGGTCACAGACGGGGCGAGTCTGTGCTTACGGTGTAAGCGTAGCGAGAAGCATCTCACGTAAACCCCTCAACCGGCGACCGCAGGTAGGGAAGGATAGGTCAGTGGCCAAGAGCAGGAGCACGCAGCCGGCGAAGACCGCGGCGCCGAAGCTCAGTCGCGAGCTGATCATCGAGACGGCGTTGCGGCAGATCGATGTCTCCGGCGCGCAGAGCCTGTCGATGCGGTCGCTGGCGCAGGAGCTCGGTGTCGAGGCGATGTCGCTGTACCGTCACGTGCACGGCAAGGAGGATCTCCTCGAGGGGGTCGTCGCCCTGCTCATGGGTGACCTGCTGTCGAGTCTGGACGCCCAGCTCGCTGAGCATTGGCAGGGCTATCTGCAGACCACCGCCCACCAGGTGCGGCAGATCGCGATCAAGCACCCGAAGGTCTTCCCGTTGATCGCGTCGCGGCATCCTGCAGCGCCGTGGCTGCGGCCGCCGTTGCGGAGCATCGAGGTGGTCAATGCGTTCCTTGCGGCGCTGATCGGGCACGGCTTCACCGACCAGCAGGCCGTCGACGCCTACCGGTCCTTCAGCAGCTTCCTCCTCGGGCAGCTGCTGCTGGAGGCGGCTGTCCGAGGAGCAGCGACCGGCCCCGTCGGCGAACCTCTGGACGAAGAGGGCGCTTCCATCCCCGAGCAGGACGGCACCCGCACCCTCGAGGATGCGCCGGAAGTTTTCCGCCTGCGCGCCCTGCTCAGCGAGGATCGCAGCGACGAGGAGTTCGAGGTCTCGCTCGAGGCGCTCCTGGACCGCCTCGCGCAGCATGTCGCGCACTGACCGACCCGCGGCCTCGTCGGCAGGGCTCTCCGCGGCTCGGGATGCCTGTCTCTAGGCGCTGGCCACCAAGCGGGCCATCTCAGTGCGGCGGATAGGGCGGCTCAGCAGGTAACCCTGCGCGCGGTCGCACCCCAGCCGGGTCACCTTGGCGAGCTGCTCGGCGGTCTCGACGCCTTCGGCGACGACGCGGATGCCGGCCTCATGAGCACGTGTCACGGCATCCGAGACCACTTCGGAGGCCTCCGGGGAGTCGTCGATGATGAGAGCCCGGTCGATCTTCAGCTCCGTGGCGTGCAGCCGCTTGGCCTGGGTGAGCGACGCCTGCCCGGCACCGAAGTCATCGATCGCGATGCCTATGCCGAGCCCGCGCAACCGGTCCAGCCGTGCCACGAGGGCGGGGGCGTCGCCGATGCGACGACCCTCGGTGATCTCGAGCGTCAGGTGCCGCGCAGGGCGCCGGATGCGGTGGATCATCCGTTCCATCCAGGTGGTGAAACCGGCGCCTTCCAACTGGGCTGGGGAGACGTTGACCGAGAGATCGATGCCCCACTCGGTCATCGCTCCCATGGCCTGCGTGGTCATGTACCGGCCGATGTCGTGGATGGTGCCGTCCTCTTCGGCGACCGGGATGAACTCATTGGGGCCCACCGTGCCCCACGTCGGGTGGTGCCAACGGCAGAGCGCCTCGGCGGCGACCAGCCGGTTCGTTCTCAGGTCGATCTGAGGCTGGAACCACGCCGCCAGTTCGCCGCGGCTCAGCGCGCGCCGCAGCGCACGCGTCATCTCCGCGATCTCGATCACTGTGTATCCGCCCCAGTCCGGGCGAGCACTCGGTCTCGCCGCGGGTGCCCCCATTCTTTCAGGAGGCTCGTGGCCGCCTGACGTGTTGACACGAGGTCGCGGCCGGGTTAGGGCACTACCGGTAGTTGACGAACTGGAGGTCGACGTCGAGGTCGGCGGCCTTCAGCAGGCGCTGCACCTCCTGCAGGTCGTCGCGGGACTTGGACTGCACGCGCAGCTCGTCGCCCTGGATCTGCGACTTCACCGACTTCGGGCCCTCGTCGCGGATGATCTTCGAGATCTTCTTCGCGTTCTCGGACGAGATGCCGTCCTTGATCGTCGACGTGATCCGGTACTCCTTGCCGCTGGCGACCGGGTCGCCGGACTCCAGGCTCTTCAGAGAGATGCCCCGCTTGATGAGCTTGGACTGGAACACGTCGAGGACCGCCTTCGCCCGCTCCTCGGAGTTGGCCTTGATGAGCACCGCCTCGCCGCTCCACTCGATCGAGGCGCCCGTGCCCTTGAAGTCGTAGCGCTGCTCGACCTCCTTGCGGGCCTGGTTGAGCGCGTTGTCGGCCTCCTGGTGGTCGACCTTGCTGACGATGTCGAACGAGGAATCTGCCATGGCCGGAAGTCTATCGGCGGGCGGACGGCTGGCGGAGAGTGGGATGCCGCTTTCCGGGCATGCGCGCGTTGCTGAGCGAGTCGTCGGCTGGAAGCGGTTCCAGTTCTCGCAAGATCACGAGGAGATATCGATTGGCTTCGCCCACCTTGTCCTGATTCACCGCATGATGCAGAATGTAAGCGCTTGCAGATTCGTGCAAGCCGAAGAACGGCCTTCATCGGTGCCACCGCACCGGCCGAGGGCCGGTTCAACTCACCAGCACTCCAGAGAGGCACACACCGATGAGGGTGAACATGAAGCGCGCGCTTGCCACCGGCGCGTTCATTGCAGGGAGCGCGCTGCTGCTCGCCGGCTGCGCCGGCGGCGGCGCGGACAGCACCGATGGGGGCGGGGGCGAAAGCGAAAGCGATGCCACGCTGACCGTCTGGGTCGACCAGAACCGCGCAGACGCGCTCGAGGGCACCATCTCGGACTTCGAGGAGGAGAACGGCGTCACGGTCGACCTCGTCGTGAAGCAGAACGAGAAGATCCGCGACGACTTCACCGCGCAGGTGCCGACCGGCAAGGGTCCGGACGTCACCATCGGCGCCCACGACTGGCTCGGCTCGTTCGTGCAGGACGGCCTCGTCGCGCCGATCGAGCTCGGCGACTCCGCGTCCGCATTCCAGGAGGTGGCCATCTCCGCCTTCACGTACGACGGCAAGGTCTACGGTCTGCCGTACGCGACCGAGAACGTTGCGCTCATGCGCAACGTGGATCTCGTGTCCGAGGCGCCTGCCACCTTCGACGACATGATCGCCGCCGGCACCGCCGCGGGCACCAAGTACCCGTTCGTCGTCGGACTCGACCCGGCCAACGCGGATCCGTACCACCTGTACGGCTTCCAGACCTCGTTCGGCAACTCCGTGTTCGCGCAGAACGCCGATGGCTCGTACGACGGTTCTCAGCTCACCGTCGGTGACGAGGCCGGCCAGGCGTTCGCGGCGTGGCTCGGTCAGCAGGGCGCGGCGGGCGCGATCAACCTGAACCTCACGCAGGATCTCGCGAAGGAAGCGTTCAACGCGGGCGAGTCGCCCTTCATCCTCACCGGCCCGTGGAACACGACGGACGCCGAGGCCAAGGGCATCAACATCGCCATCGACCCCATTCCGACCGCGGGCGGCGAGACCGCATCGCCCTTCGTCGGCGTGCAGGGCTTCTACGTGAACGCCAAGTCGGAGAACGCGCTCCTGGCCAACCAGTTCCTCGTGAACTACATCGGCACCGAAGAGGTCCAGTACGCCCTCTACGAGGCGGGCAACCGGCCTCCGGCGCTGACTTCCGCGTACGAGAAGGCGGCTGAGGACCCGATCATCAAGGGATTCGGCGATGTCGGCGCGACCGGGTTCCCGATGCCGAGCATCCCCGAGATGGGATCGGTGTGGGAGTTCTGGGGCGTCGCGGAGGCGGCGATCATCGGCGGTGCCGACCCTGCTGCCACCTGGACGAAGATGGCCGAGGACATCCAGGCCAAGATCGACGGCTGACGCCCGTGCGGTGGGGGGGGGGGGCGGCGGCGCCCCCCCCCCCCCCCCCAAGAAAAAACACAAACCCCCCAACACAGCAAAGGCCGGGCCCCCCCCCCAGCGGCGGGGGGGTGA
>NZ_JBHTZE010000006.1:0-77402 GCF_042790415.1 Microbacterium sp. NPDC056736 | reverse complement strand
CGACCACGCTCTTCTTCGCACTGTTCGCCGCGGTGGGGCGGCGCCGCCCCCGCCCCCCGGGCGGACCCCCGCCCGCGCCCGGGGTACGCGGGCACCGCACCCCCATCGCGGGCGGCCGCGGGGGGGGGGGGGGGGCGACTCGCCGCCCCCCCACCGCAGCACGTCTTTATCGCACCACCCCGAAGGAGTCGACGATGGCCGGTCCCGTCCTCGAGGAGACCACGTCCCCCGCCAGAACACCGGACGACCGATCCCGGCTCCGACGGCAGAAGCGGGCGACCGCCCTCGCGGAGGCGGCTGGACAGGGCTGGAAGATCTGGCTGGTCAAGATCCTCCTGCTCGGCCTCATCGACGCCTTCGCGGTCTACGGCATCCTCATCCTGGCGTTCCAGGGCGAGTGGCTCGTGCCGCTGATCATCGCCGTCGTCACCATCGCGGTCAACGTCATCTATCTGGTGCCGGGCCTGCTGCCCGCGAAGTACCTCACGCCCGGCATCCTGTTCCTGCTGGTCTTCCAGATCTTCCTCATCGTCTACACGGTCTTCATCTCTTTCACGAACTACGGCTCCGGGCACAATTCGACGAAAGAGGATGCGGTCAATGCGCTCCTCCTCCAGTCCCAGACCCGCGTCGAGGATTCGCCGGCCTTCCCCGTCACCGTGCTGGAGCGCGCGAACGAGTTCTTCTTCCTGACCACCGACCCCGACACCGGCGACTTCGTCGTCGGCGGGGAGGAGCAGCCGCTGGAGCCGGTCGACGGTGCCACCGCCACCGGCGCACCGGGATACAACACCCTCGATCTCGGCGGCATCCTCGCCAATCAGGAGGCGATCGCCGGGCTCGCCGTTCCGGTATCGGAGGACCTCAACGACGGGTACCTTCGCACGACCGACGGATCGACCGCGTATCTCTTCACCTCGTCGCTGGAGTGGGATCCCGTCGCTGACACGATGACCGACACCACCACCGGCGTCGTGTACAGCGACATCGGCACCGGCGCGTTCACTGCCGAGGACGGCACCGAACTGCTGCCCGGATGGCAGGTCGTGGTCGGCTTCGACAACTACGTCCGCGCCTTCACGGAGCAGTCCATCCGCGGACCCTTCATCTACGTCTTGATCTGGACGTTCGTGTTCGCGCTGCTCTCCGTCGCCACGACGTTCGCGCTCGGACTGTTCCTCGCGATCACGTTCAACGATCCGCGGATGAAGAGCAAGAAGTACTACCGCGTGGCGATGATCCTGCCTTACGCGTTCCCCGGGTTCCTTTCCGCACTGGTGTGGGCGGGCATGTTCAATCAGGACTTCGGGATCATCAACGAGTGGTTCTTCGGCGGCGCGCAGATTCCGTGGCTGACCGATCCGCTGCTCGCGAAGATCGCGATCCTCGTCGTGAATCTCTGGATGGGCTTCCCCTACATGTTCCTCGTCTGCACGGGGGCTATCCAGTCGATCCCGGACGACATCCAGGAAGCAGGCAAGGTCGACGGCGCCAGTGCGTGGGGCATCTTCCGGCACATCAAGTTCCCGCTCCTGCTGGTCTCGGTCGCGCCGCTGCTCATCTCGTCGTTCGCCTTCAACTTCAACAACTTCGTCCTCATCTACATGCTCACCAACGGTGGGCCGAGGTTCCCCGATGCGCCGATCCCGGTCGGGCAGACCGACATCCTCATCTCGATGGTCTACAAGGTGGCCTTCGTGGGCGGTCAGCGCGACATGGGGCTGGCTGCCGCGTTCTCGATCCTGATCTTCCTCATCGTCGGCGCGATCTCGTACATCGCGTTCCGGCAGACCAAAGCGCTCGAGGAGTTGAACTGACATGTCCACGGATCAGACCAGGGTGGGCGGCGCCGAGAGTCTCGCCATCGGGTTCGAGGCCGCTGCGGAGAAGGAGCGTCCGACCGCACCGATGCCGCGGCGTCCGTTCGGAAAGTACTTCCGCGAGACCGGGTGGCGCCACATCGTCGGCATCGTCATGGTGCTGTTCTCGGTCTTCCCGCTCGTCTACGTGCTGTCGGCTTCGCTGAACCCCGGCGGCACGCTGCTGACAGCGAACGGGCTGTTCCGGAACATCAGCTTCGACAGCTACGTCGCGCTGTTCCAGGATCCGAACTATCCCTATGGGCGATGGCTCGCGAACACGGTGATCGTCGGGCTGTCGACAGCTGTCGGCGCGGTCTTCCTGTCGGCGCTCGCGGCGTACGCGTTCTCGCGCATGCGGTTCACAGGACGGCGGTTCGGGCTGCTGTCGATCCTCCTCGTGCAGATGTTCCCGCAGCTCCTCGCCTTCGTCGCGATCTTCCTGCTCATGTCGGCGATCAGCGACGTCTTCCCGGCTCTGGGGTTGAACTCTCTCCTCGGGCTCATCATGATCTACCTCGGTGGTGCGCTCGGCGTCAACACGTTCCTTCTCTACGGGTTCTTCAACACCGTGCCGACGTCCATCGACGAGGCGGCGCGGATCGACGGAGCGGGTCATGCGCGGATCTTCTTCACGATCGTGCTCCGCCTGGTCGCACCGATCCTGGCCGTCGTGGTCCTCCTCGTCTTCCTCTCCACCTTCGCCGAGTTCGTCATCGCTTCCGTCGTGCTCATCGACCCCGCCAACCAGACGCTGGCCGTCGGGCTCTATCAGTTCGTCTCCAACGCGCAGTCGAAGAACTGGAGCGTCTTCGCAGCGGGCGCCGTGGTTGCGGCGATCCTGCCGATGGCGCTGTTCCTGTCATTGCAGCGATACATCGTGGGCGGACTCACCGCCGGCAGCGTCAAGTGACGCGGGCGGGCATGGACCGGGTGGACGAGGTCTCGCGCGGCGTCGTGTCGGCGCAGGACACGACCCCGGCCGACCCGGGTGGAGCCGGAGTGACGGCGCCGGAGCGGTTCGACGCGCTCAGCGCGGGGCTGGCAGCCGGAGTTCGCGCGCATCCCGGACTGGTCGGGCTCGTGCTGCTCGGCTCGGCGTCGGACGAGGCGCGCGCGCGGCGCGACGAGTGGTCGGACCACGACTTCTTCGCGCTGACGGCGGCCGGCCGCGGGAGCGAGGTGCGTCCCGACCTGTCCTGGCTGCCCGATCAGGATCGTCTCGTGCTCACCGCGCGCGAAGGCGAGATCGGGTTCGTCGCCGTCTACGACGACGGGCACGTCTTCGAGTTCGCCTTCTCGGACGCCGCGGAGCTCGCCGGCGCTCGCGCCGGCGACGCGACGGTCCTCGTCGACGACGAGGCGGGCACCACGGCGAGGCTGCTCGCGGAGTCGCGGGCGCGCGCCGCCGAGGACGATCGGTTCGACCCCGCGAACGACGCGCGGCTCGTGCTGGTGAAGCTGCTGATCGGCGTGGGGCGGGTGCGCCGCGGCGAGGTTCTGAACGGGAACGCGTTCATCCGGCAGTGGGCCGTGCAGCTGCTGGTGCGGGCCATCCGTGGACGGTTCGCCGCGGCATCCACTTCCCTCCGCGACGCGATCGATCCCGTGCGGCGCTTCGAGCGCGACTTCCCGGCGTGGGGAGGCGACATCGCCGCATCGCTGGATCTGCCCATCGAGGAGACCGCCTTCGAGCTGTACCGCCTCACGCGCCGGATCCTGGAGCCCGGGTGGGAGGACTTCCCGTCGCGGGCCGCCGACGTCGTGGCGGCACGCCTCGGCTGGAGCTGACCCGGCCCGGCGGATGCCGCGGCCGCCCTGAGATCGAGCGCGCGGGGTGGCGGCGGCATCCGTCGTTCGTAGACTGGGTCGGCGAGGAGGTGCCATGCGCCCGCTGACCGAAGATGATGTGCGTTCGTCGTTCGTGAACGCCTCACCCGACGAGCTGAGACTCGTCGCCCTGCCGCATGACTTCATGCTGACCGACTGGGATCACCTCGATTTCCTCGCGTGGCGCGATCCGCGCACGCGCAGTCGCGGCTACGTGATCGCCGAGATCGACGGAGAGCCGTCGGGCGTCGTGCTGCGTGCGGCCGAGGGCACATCCCGCGGTCGGGCCGCGATGTGCAATCTGTGCCACACCATGCAGCCGGCCGACCAAGTCGTGATGTACACCGCGCGGAGGGCCGGCGAGGCGGGCGCGCACGGTGACAGCGTCGGCACCTACATCTGCGCGGATCTGTCCTGCCACGAGACGGTGCGGCTGGCCGCTCCGCTCGCGCCCAACGAGGTGAGGGCGAGCGTCGACCGCAAGATCGACGGCACGCGGCGCCGCACCGAGGCGTTCGTCGGGCGGGTCCTCGAGACGGCGGGAGTCCCGCGATGACCGTCGTGGTGGTGGGTGACGCGCTCATCGACGAGCTCCGCGACGACCACGGCGTGCGCGAGTTCGTCGGCGGCGCCGCGCTGAACGTCGCCGTGGGCCTCACCCGTCTGGGCGTGCCGGCGACGCTGGTGGCGATGCTGGGCGATGACGAGCCGGCCTCACGCGTGCGGCGCTATCTCGCGGACTTCGGGGTGGACCTCATCGCGACGCCGTCGCTGCTGGGGACGGCGCGGGCGGTCAGCACGCGGTCCGGGGGAGGTGAGCCGGTGTACGAGTTCAACGAGGCCTCTCAGCAGCGCCGCATCCGGTTCGGCGACGCCGAGCGCGCGGCGATGGCCGATGCCGACCTCGTGGTGATCAGCTGCTTCGCGTTCGACGATCCCGAGCAGACCGCCGAGCTGGCGGAGGCGGTCGACGCGGCGGGCGTCCCGGTCGCGGTCGACCCGAACCCCCGCACGGGCATGATGAGCGACAAGCCGGAGTTCGTGCGCGGCTTCGAGCGCCTGGCCTCCGGCGCGGCCCTGGTGAAGGTGGGGGAGGACGATGCGGCGCTGCTCTACGACGACCGACTCGACGTGCTGCGGGCCCGGCTGATCGACCTCGGTGCGCAGGCGGTGCTCGCCACCGAGGGGCCAGCGGGCGCCACGATCGAGGCCGGCGACGTGGTGGTGACCCGGCCGATCTCGAGCCTCCCCGGCCGCATCGTCGACACGATGGGCGCCGGCGACGCCGCGTTCGCCGCGACGGTGGCCGTCCTCGTGGACGGCGCTCCGGTGGACGAGGACGGCTGGGAGACGGCGCTGCAGACCGCGATGGATGTCGCGGCCGCGACCTGCCGTTTCGAGGGTGCCCTGCTGCGCACGCCGAGCGCCCTCGACGGCACGGACCTCGATCGCATCGGCACGTGACGGCATCGGCACGTGACGATGGACGGGCGCGGGCCGTGACGGCCAGGGGTAGCCGCCGATTTCTGACCTCGCGCATCTACGCGTAAGATTGTGGATCGCGCCTCCGGTCGTCTGGAAAAGTCGGACGGGTGCGCACTCGGCGAGTTACCCAAGCGGCCAAAGGGATCTGACTGTAAATCAGCCGGCATAGCCTTCGGGGGTTCGAATCCCTCACTCGCCACCCGAGATCAGAAACGCGTCCCGCCTGCGGGGCGCGTTTCCTCGTTGCGCAGCATCCAGCGAAGACCGAGCCCGGTCAGCACTGCGACGGTCGCCGCCATGAGCACCCCGCCGATTGCGAAGAGCGCGAACACGACCGCAGCGGGCGTCGACTCGTCGACCCACGGCGACGGCAGGAACGTGAAGACGATGCCGATCAGCCACGCGACCATGTTGATGGGCACCCACCACCACGACCGGGGCACGCCCGCCCGTGCGAGCACCGGGCGCTGAGCGAGCGGGATTGTCGCCAGCAGCAGGAGTGCGGCCGGCGCCGCCACCGCCCAGGTCGACGGCAAGGCCCAGTCGATGTCGGCACCGAGATCCGCGAGAGTCGACGGCAGCATGCCGATCGCCCACGCGACGGATGCCGCCACCGCCGTCACCGCTGCCCACCGGCCCACGGGCACCTGGGCGCGCGACCCCCGGGCGCCGAGCGCCTGGCCGACGCCCAGCAGCGCGCCTTCGCCGGCGCCGAACACGACGAGAATCGCCCACGCCGCCCAGCCGCTCAGCCCGAGCGCCGACGCCAGCGCGAAGGCCGTCACCGGGATCAGGAAGCCGAGGCCCTCACCCAGCACCGTGAATCCCACCCACCGCGGCAGCCGCAGCGCCGGCCTCGCAGCGGGCCTCGGCGCCGGCCCGGGCGAGGAGCTCTCCATATGCACACGGTACGAGCCGTCGGGCGGGGACGCACCCCCGATCCCGGCGCGCCCCCGCGGATCTCGAACCGGGGATGCGCGCGTGTCAGGATGGGCGTGCCGGGTCCACCGCCCGCGTCACGAGAGGAACGCCATGACCGCGCCCGATCCGTATGCGACGCCACAGCCGGAGCGCGGCGACGCCTCCCTCTCGCCGCTGCTGCGAGCCGCCATCTGGGTGGCCATCGGTGCGCTCATCGCCGCAGCCATCGTCTGCGTGGTGTGGGTGCTGGTCGGCTCGCAGAACGGTCTCGTCGGGCGCGCCTTCCTCACCATCCTGCTGCTCGTCGCATTCGCGGGCGTCGCGATCCTGGACGCCCACCTCGCACCCCGGCGCCCCGCGTGGTTCGCCCTCGCCAGCATGGCGTCCTGGATCATCGCGCTGCTCCTCGGGGCGATCATGATCTGGATGCCCGAGCGCTTCCCGTGGCTCGGCGTCTCCCGGTTCATCCAGTTCCTGCTGATCGTGCTCATCCTGCAACTGGTGCTGCTTCACCTGCGCCTCTACATCAAGGCGTTCCAGCGGTACGACACGACGTTCACGCGTGCCGTGGTCATCGTCACGATCGCACTCGTGGTCGCGCTCGCCGCGCTCCTGATCATCCCACTGGCCTTCGGGGAGTGGCTGTCCCTCGCCGACCTCTACTGGCGCATCGTCGTGGCGGTCGCGATCCTGGCGGCCGTCGGAACGGCACTCGTGCCGCTGGTCAACGTGCTCTTCGCACCCAAGCGGCCGCGAACGCACCCGCACCCGCTGCCCCCGCCGCACGCGTCCGGCGCGGTGCCGGCGGCTCCGGTGGCATCCGCTCCCGCGACGCAGGAGCTGCTGCCGTGGCCGACGTATGCGGACGGCGGCACGCCGCTGCCCATGCTGCCCGATGGGTCGCCGGACTGGAACGCCTACTACACCGGCCACCCCTCGCCGGGGGCGCACGTGTTCACGCCGCTCGCACCGGCCGTCGCCGAGCCGTCGCCCGCGACCGCCGGAGCGCCGGCTCCGCACGGCGATGCGCCGCAGCCCGCCGCGGAGGCGCCGGCCCAGGCGCCGGAGCGTCCCGGGTACGAGGGCTACCCGCCCCCGCCGCCGCTTCCGCCGCGCCCCTGACCGTCGCGGGGCCGGCTCACCCGGCGAGCAGCTCCAGCGCGGCCATGGCGGCGTTGTGGCCACCGAGCCCGCTGACCGCGCCGCCGCGTCGCGCGCCCGATCCGCACAGCAGCACGGACGGGTGGGACGTCGCGACGCCCCACCGCTCGGCGGGAGTCCGCAGCGGCTCGTCGTCGTCCGCCCACGGCCACGAGAGCGGGCCGTGGAAGATGTCGCCGCCGACCATGCCGAGGGAGCGCTGGAGGTCCGCCGTCGTCCGCGCTTCGACGCACGGTGTGCCGTCAGGCGCTTCGAGCACGCAGTCGGCGATCGGCTCGGCCAGCACGGCGTCAAGCGAACGCTGGGCCGCGGCGAGGAGTTCGGCGCGCGCGGCATCCGGATCCCGCCCCTGGAGGAGCCGGTGCGGCACCTGCAGACCGAAGAGGGTGAGTGTCTGCGCCCCCGACCGCCGCAGGTCGGGTCCCAGGATCGACGGGTCGGTGAGCGAGTGGCAGTAGATCTCGGCGGGAAGCGGATCCGGAATGCCACCGCTCGCCGCCGCGGCGTGCGCCGCGTCCAGCTGTGACAGCGTCTCGTTGACGTGGAACGTGCCGGCGAACGCCGCCTCGGGCGCGACGCGCCGGTCGCGGAGGCGGGGGAGTCGCCGCAGCAGCATGTTGACCTTCAGCTGGGCGCCCTCCGGTCGCGCGGCGTCGGCATCGCCCGCCGGGCCGCCCGCTCCACCCGCGGCGAGGAGGTCGGCGAGCACCGCCGGGCCGACGCCGCTCAGCACCAGCTGGGCGTGCACGGTCGAGTCGTCGCCCAGCTGCACCTCGCCGTCGGGCGAGACCGCGACGACTTCGCTCTCGGTGCGCAGCTCGGCACCCGCCCGCGCCGCGGCCCGTGCGAGCTCCGCGGACACCTGCCCCATGCCTCCGACGGGCACGTCCCAGTCGCCGGTGCCGCCGCCGATGACGTGGTACAGGAAGCACCGGTTCTGGCGCAGGTCGCCCTCGTCAGCCGCGGCGAACGTGCCGATCAGGCCGTCCGTGAGGGCGATGCCGCGCGCGAGGTCGGTGACCAGCGACGACCGCAGCAGCCCGCCGAGCGGCTGTTCGATCAGCTCCGACCACAGACCGTCATCGCCGAGACGCGCGCGCAGCTCGGATCGACGCCGCAGCGGTTCGGTCATCGAGGGGAACAGCAGGCGGGCGACCGGCGAGAGCCGTTCCGAGAGGGCGGCGAACCGCTCGGCCTCCGCCGTGTCGCCGGTCACCCGGGCGAACGATTCCGCGGTGGCCGCGGCATCCGCGTTGTCGATCAGGATCCCTCGCGACGGATCCGCGGGGTCCGGCGTGTACGACGAGTACCGCCGGCGGAGCAGACGGATGCCGAGCCCGAGGTCGCGCACGATGCTCCGGGGCAGCAGGCTCACGAGGTAGGAGTAGCGCGACAGGCGCGCGTCAACGCCGTCCCACGGGCGTTCGGACACCGCTGCCCCGCCCAGGTGATCCAGCCGCTCCAGGACGACGACCGACCGGCCGGCGCCGGCGAGGTAGGCCGCGGCGACCATCGCGTTGTGACCGCCGCCCACGATCGCGACGTCGTATGTGCGGTGCGGGACTGCGTCGGCCATCCCCTCACGCTAGCGAGGCGCCGCGGACAACAGCCACACCCGGCCCGGCACCGGGCACCCGGCACCGGGCACCGGGCACCGGGCGCGCGGGACGTTAGCGTGGACGCATGACTCTCGCGCAGGATCTCGAAGCACTCGCCATGGACATCGCCCGGGAGGCGGGAGACCTCGCCCGGGTGCGCCGCGAGGCGGGCGTGTCGATCGCCGCGACGAAGTCCGCGCTCGCCGACATCGTCACCGAGGCCGACCGCGAGGTGGAGACGCTGATCCGCGCCCGGCTGGCCGCCGAGCGCCCCGACGACGCGTTCCTCGGCGAGGAGACCGGCGCCGAGGGCGGTGCGAGCGGCATCACGTGGGTCGTCGACCCGATCGACGGCACGGTCAACTACGCCTACGGCATCCCGGCCTACGCGGTCAGCATCGCGGCCGTCCGCGGCGAGCCCACTCCGGCGGACTGGGAGGCGCTGGCGGGCGCCGTGTACACCCCCGTCATCGGCGAGCTGTTCCACGCCGCCCGCGATCACGGGGCCTGGCTCGGCGCTGATCCGCTGCGCGTCAACAGCGAGGTCGGACCCGCCGGCGCGCTGCTCGCGACAGGTTTCGGCTACGACCCCGCCACGCGGCCGGGGGACATCGAGCTGATCTCGGCCGTGATGCCGGGCCTGGCTCGTGACCTCCGCCGCGGGGGAGCGGCATCCCTGGATCTCGCGTACGTCGCCGCCGGTCGCCTCGACGGCTACTTCGAGCGGGGACTGGCGCCGTGGGACCTCGCCGCCGGATCGCTCCTCGTGACCGAGGCCGGCGGCCGGTTCGGCCGCGCTGTGCCCGACGGCTCGCCGCGCGCGCCGCTCGTGGTCGCGTCGACACCGGCGATCTATGACCGCCTCGCCGCTGCGGCAGGGCTCTCGTGAGGAGCGCTCTCATCCAACTCTCATCTATGACGCGCGCTGAAATCCGAGCCGTACATGGCATTCCCAGGACGCCCGGGGTAGTGTTTACCCGATCGTTACCTTCGCTGCCCGAACGGCGGAGGTCGTCATAGCCCACGACCGCCTCGCCGCGTTCCCCTCGCGGTACGACCCGAGAGCCCGCCGCCGCTTTGCCTTTCGACGCCCCCATGGCTGAACCCGCGCCCACGCGCCGGTCGAGCCGCACCTCCGCCACGCCTGTCCAGGCGACCCCGGAGACGCCGGGAGCAGGTCGCGCCACCGCGCGGCGCGAAGCCGCGCAGATCGCCCCCGAGCGTCCGGCTGTCGTGTGGGGTCGTTCCGTCGACCTGAAGAAGGCGGATGCCGCACTCGCGACGCAGTCGCAGCTGTCGGCCCCCGCGGGGCAGACGACCGCCCCGCACCCGGCGCCGGCCTCCCGACGCCAGCGGCCCGCCGCGCGTCCGATCGTCGCACCGGCCGCCGACACCGCGGCGCACGCTCCGGCGGCTGCTCCGGCGGAGGTCGCGGAGGCTGCGGCTGTCGCTCCCGCGTCGCCGGCTGCCGAACTCCCGGCCACGGCGCCCGTGAGCCGTCGTGCACGCCGGGCGCAGACCGGCGAGTTCGCTGCGGTCAGCGCGCCGCTCGCGCCGACCGGCGAGTTCGCCGCGGTCAGTGCGCCGCCCGCGGAGACCGGTGAGTTCGCCGCGTTCAGCGCGCCCGCCGCTGAGGCCGTCGCTCCCGCGACCCCTGCTGAGGCCGTCGCTCCCGCGCCGCCCTTCCAGCTCCTCGAGCCCCTGGTCGCCTCGGAGACCGCTCCGATGCCCGCACCGCCGAGCTCCACAGCCGCCTCGGCTGCCTCGGCATCGTCCGCGAGCGCCTCGACGTGGATGTCGGAGTCGTTCGCGAAGATCCTCGCGGCGGAGGCCGTGGCAGCAGCCGCGACGACCGCCGCGCCGGTCGAGACCGTGCGGCCCTCGGCGCCCGAGCCTGCGGCGGCTGCCGAGACGGCTGAGGCCCGCCCGGCGACCGAGCAGATCCACCCGCTCACCGGCCCGATCGCCCAGCCCGCGGCGCCCGATGTCGACGAGTTCGAGGTCGCGGCGCGCCTGTTCGAGTTCACCGGCGAGACCCCCGTGCAGCAGCCGGCCGAGGAGCAGGAGCAGTCGCGACCTGCCGCCGGCCCGTCGGCCGAGGAGCAGCCCGCCGCGCACACCGCGCCGCGTCGGTCGCAGGCCCGCCGGGGTGCAGCGTTCCGTCGCGTGGCCACCGCCTCGTTCTCGGTCGGCGTGCTCGGCGTCGTGGGGCTGATGGCGGTCGGGATGACGACACCCGCCGAGGCCGTCGCCGCGGCTCGCGGCGTCGACGCCTCGCTGTCGGTCCTCGCCCCCGGTGACTCGAAGGCATCGGTGATCGACGAGGCCGAGATCCAGGCCTATGTCGCGCCGGCCGGCATCGAGGCCGACACGCTCGACCGTCCGGAGAACTACACGACCACGACGACGGCTCAGCTCGCGTCGGAGGCCGGCATCAAGAACTTCTCGAACCTGTTCCGCAACGACCCGAACTCGAACATCCAGTGGCCCTTCACGGTCGGCGTGACGATGTCGTACGGGTTCGGCATGCGGTCCGGCCGAATGCACGAGGGCGTCGACTTCACGCCCGGCGCCGGAGCCCCGATTCAGGCCATCGCCGACGGCACCGTCCGCGTGGCCTCCGAGGCGGGCGGCGCGTACGGCGTGCACGTGATCATCGACCACATCGTCGACGGCCAGCTCATCTCCAGCCACTACGCGCACATGGAGTACGGCTCGCTCCAGGTCTCGGCCGGTCAGCGCGTCACGGTCGGCACGGTCCTCGGCCGCACCGGCAACACCGGGCGCTCGTACGGCGCCCACACGCACTTCGAACTGCTTCAGAACGGCACCACGGCGATCGACCCGATGCCGTGGCTGCGTACCCACACCGACGGCACCCACACGGTGGGCTGACGGTTCGGAAGGATGCCGGGCCTCTGGTATCCTCTTCTAGTTGCCTGCTCGCAGGCAGCACGCCCCGATAGCTCAGTGGCAGAGCACTTCCATGGTAAGGAAGGGGTCGTCAGTTCAATCCTGACTCGGGGCTCGCAGCATCCGTTCCAGCGATCGGATGCCACGCGGCAGGGTAGCTCAGTTGGTGAGAGCGCACGACTCATAATCGTGAGGTCGCGGGTTCAAGCCCCGCTCCTGCTACAGACGAAAGCCCCCGGATTCCGGGGGCTTTTTCGTGCCTGCCCGGCTAGGGTGAGCCCTGACCGGCGGCCGCGCCGGGCGAGCGGAGGCCGGCGATGCTGAGGCGGATCGCAGAGGGCGTGTTCGTCCACGAGAGCGAGTTCATCCGAAGCAACTGCACGGTCGTGCAGGGACGCCACGGCGTGCTCCTCATCGATCCGGGCATCACCGACGCCGAGATGGCGCACCTCGCAGACGATCTCGGCGAGCGGGGACAGCCCGTCGTGGCCGGCTTCTCGACGCATCCGGACTGGGACCACGTCCTATGGCACCCGAGGTTCGGCGACGTGCCGCGCTACGGCACGGCCCGCGGTGCGGCATCCATCCGGGAGGTGCTGGCGCGTCCGGACTGGCGGGATGCCATCGCCGAGGGGCTGCCGCCGGAGTACGCCGACGACATTCCGATGGAGCTGCTCGGCGACATCACCGCTCTGCCCGCCGGTGCCACCCGTGTCCCGTGGGACGGGCCGGAGGTGCGGATCATCGAGCATCGCGCCCACGCGCCGGGTCACGCCGCGCTCCTCGTCGAGGAGCGCCGCGTGCTCGTCGCCGGCGACATGCTCTCCGACATCCTGATGCCGTTCCTCGACCTCGAGGCTGAGACGCCCATCGCGGATTACCTCGCCGCGCTGGCGCTCCTCGAGAACCTGGTCGACGAGGTGGACGCAGTGGTGCCGGGGCACGGCTCGGTCGGCGGACCGGGTTCGTTGCGGGCGCGCATCGCGCAGGACCGGGTGTACGTCGAGACGCTCCGCGATGGATCGGACTTCGACGATCCGCGGGTCGGCCCGGCGGCCCCGCTGGAGTGGCTGCCCGACGTGCACGACTGGCAGGTGGGGCGGCTCGGCCCGAGCAGGCCCGCGGATGCACCCGAGGAGGGCTCGCCGCCCGGCGGGCCGTGAGCCGCTGCGGCGGGCGGGGCGCGAACGGGGGCAGGAACGACGACGCCCGGCCCCGCCGCAGCGGGAGCCGGGCGCCGCAGGGTCACCCGAGGAGGACGACGTGCGTGCCGGCCTCCAGGTCCACCCGATCCGTCGCGCCGTCCCCGTGCACGTGCAACGTGGTCGGCCCGTCGGTGGTCACCTGAAGCCGCACCTCGGAACCGGGTTCGAACCCGGCGGCCGCCAGGTCGACGTCCGCGGTGGCGACGTTGACGAGCGCGAGGTCGAGCACATCGCTCGCGGGGACGCTGCCCGCCGGGTGGCGGTCCAGCACCCGGATCTCGGTCGGGAACCCGTCGAACACCGCGCTGTCGGTGGTCACCACCGGCTCGGTCGCCACGAGGTCGAGTGCGCCGGAGCGGGCCTCGACACGACTCCACCGGGCCGCGGCGTCGCGCGCGGCGAGTCCGTCGACCCAGTACGCGCTGTCGATCGCGAGCCCCAGATCGGGACGGTTCTCCCGCGGATCCCACCGGAACGCGATCGTGCCGGGCGAGGTGGCGAGCTGCGCCTCAGCGACGTGCTGGGCGTACTCGTGCCATCCGAGCCATCCGAAGTGCCCGTGCGTCGCACCGCCGTAGTAGTGCGCGCGGTGTTCCACACCGGCGGCCTCGAGCGCCGACGCCCAGGTGCGCGTGTTGCCCTCGGCGATGTCGGCGGTCCCGGCATTCAGGAACACGCTCATCGCCGCGAGGTTCTCCACGCGGGCGCTGTCGTCGGCGCCGTCGCGGATTCCGGCGGCGTGCATGTACCCGGCACCGGAGACGATGCCGACGCCGGCGAAGACGTCGGGATGGTTGGTCGCGAAGCGCGTCGCGCCGACACCGCCCATCGAGTGCCCGGCGATCGTGGTGCGGCTGCCATCGAGCGAGTAGACGCCGGCGACCCGATTCCACGTCTCCCACACGTCCAGTTCCGCCTCATTGACGTACCAGGTGCCGTCGCCGCGCGCGAGCGGAGAGAGGCAGACCGACCCGCGGTCCTCGCAGACAGGGCCGAACAGGTGATCCTCCCGCGAACCCCGGAACCCGTTGTGGTTGCTGCCACCGCCATGGAGCAGGATCGTCAGCGCTGCCGGCTCGGACGGATCGTACGTCGTCGGCACGTAGACCAGGTACGGCTGCACCTGCCCGTACACCCGCGGCGCCGTGGTGGGCGGCTGGCCCGTCGGCTGGCGGGTGTCGGGGTGCAGACCGGGACCGAGATCGACGGACGAGACGTACCACCGGGTGGAGAAGCCCTCGGGCGACGGATGCTGCTCCACCGTGCCGCGCGCGAGCTCGCGCCAGTCCACCTCGAGCGCGAACGGCGACATGTCTCCGTCGGCGAGCGCCGCGCTCTGCGCGCCGTTGTTCCACGCCGTCGCCCGCGCACGGCCGGCGGCCCGCATGTCCTCCTGCTCGGCGCTGCGGAACGCGGCGTTGTAGACGCGCATGTCATCGCGCTCCGGTGCGGCGGCGAAGCCCGTGCCGGTGGCATCCGCGATCCCCGTCGCCAGGCGCACCGTGAACACTCCGTTGACGCGCAGCGCCGCCCGCGGCACCTCGGCGACGAACGACTTCGCCTCGACGTCGACGTCGACGCGCGCGCCGTGCCGGGTCAGCTCGCGCCGGCTGCCGTCCGCGTCATCGAGCCACACTCCGGCGGCCGACACGATGAGGAACGCGTCGCTGCCGGGGGAGGTGACGCCGGCGTCGCCTGGCCACGTCGAGGTGCCGGTCCGCTCGTCGGCGTCGGTGTCGAGCGCCCACACGGCGATCGGCAGCTCCGGATCGGCGAGAGTGGTCCAGTCGACGCGCCAGTACGAGCGGTCGCCGCGCACGCCGATTCCGGCTCGGAAGACGTCCGCGCCGTTCGCGTGCGCCGCCGCGTCGGCGTAGGTGAGCGAGCCGTCGCCCACATCGTCGAACAGCCAGTCCGTCCAGAGCAGAGCGCCGCCGTCGTACCTGCTCGTCCCGGACGTGCGGGAGAAGTCATCGGAGAACGGCCACGCCGCGGGAGTGGCGAGGACGGGCTCCTCCGTGAACGCGGCGGGAGGCGCGGCCGCCGGGATCTCCGGCGGCGCGCCGTCGCTCGGATCCGCCGAGCCCGCCGCGCTCGCGGGCGGCGCGGCGATGAGCGTGGTGACGAGACCGAACCCGGCCATCAGGGCGGCGGCACGCGCCGAGCTACGACGAGACGCCTTCGTGTCCGGTCTCATCGGTTGAACCGATCGGGGTGGAAGGCGAGGAAACGCGCATCGCCGAGGTCGAGCGCGTCCGCCGCACGGTTCAGCTGCACGGAGTTCGCGCTGCCCCAGCGTCCGGTGTCGAGGCGGTCCAGCAGCAGCTCTGTCGCCGCCACGGTCTCGGCCGCGGTGAAGTTGCAGTGACCGGCGGATGCGACGTAGGTCTGCCGCAGCAGCGAGGCGTTGCCCGCGTGGGTGACCCGCTCCTCGTACTCCTGCTGCTGCGCGACGGTCGAGATCTGGTCGCCGACGTTGTTCAAGGTCACGGTGGGCACGCTGATGCGGCCCGTGAACTCGTACGAGGCGGCGAATCGCTCGACCGCGTCCGGGTCGGCCTCGACGCGCTCGCCGGCGTTGACCGCCGCGAGGTCCTCGTCCAGCGACAGTCCGGCGGCGTCGTAGAGCTCGGCGACCACGCGACGCGACTCGGGGGAGGCCTTTCGCAGCTGCTCGACGTAGTCGATGCCGGTGTTCCAGGACGGCATGCCGCCGAACACGATGGTGCTCGTGTGGCGGCTGCTCATCGCCTGACCGATGTAGGGCAGCGGGTCTCCGGCCAGCGCGCCGTACCAGGCCGCCTGGTAGGCATCGCGGTCTCGCGGGTCCGGATCGGCGATCGCCTGCGACCAGGCCGGCAGCTGCCCGATCGCGGCGGCGAGGGCGATGCGGGCGCGCCCCTCCGGGGTCTGCTGCGCCTCGGCGAGCCGCGCGAACCAGGCGTTGCGCGCTCCCTCGATGTCGGCCGGCACGTCCTCGACGGGCAGGGTGCCCTCGGGGTCGAGCAGCTCCGACAGGACGAACACGGTGTCCAGCTTCTGATTCCACTGCGACACGGTGCCCGACAGGCCGCCGCACGCAGCCAGCACCCCGTCGATGCGATCGGGGTGCAGCTCGCCGGTCGCGGCGGCGATCATGCCGCCCATCGAGTTGCCCATCGCGATGGCGCGATCCGGCTCTCCCACCGCCGCGGTGAACGCGTCGAGCGCCTCGATCTGGTTGTCGACCGCGTCACCGAGGTTCCAGCCGGTGACATTGCGCGTCGTGCCGCCGTACGCGTACCCGCGGTCGATCAGCTCGTTCTGCGCCGCCGACGGTGAGCCGCCCGCGAAGTCCAGGTTGACGAACACGGTCCCGTTCCAGTCGGCGGGGACGACGAACCGGTAGGCCGTCGAGTCCGACAACCGGCCCGAGACGATCGTGTCGGGTTCCTCGGCCGCGACCGCCGGGGCGGCTGTCGCCGTGAGCGCCAGTGCCGCTGCGGCGGCGATCATGGCGCGGGTCGTCCGGTGTGCATCAGGCATCTGCAGTGCTCCCTCATCCAACGTCATCGTTGATCCGGCCCCTCGGCCGGCCTGTGCGGAAGCCTGCCCGCGTCGAGGCAGAATGTCAACCAAATTGATACTCTGGTCGCGATGGCTGCCTATCGTGGTTGAAATTGATAGTTGAAAATCTCAACCATCAACTTTTATGATGTTATTTGCGCGTCACGAGACGCCGCTCCTCCTGCACAACGATGTGGAGTTCCCATGCGTACCAGCACTGTCGCCTTCGTCCCCCTGCTCGCCGTCGCCCTTCTCGCGGGCTGCTCGGCGTCGCCCGCCTCCGAGCCCGCTCCGGGTGACGACGCGGCCGCCGCCGAGGCGCCCCTGTACGACCAGCTTCCCGATGCCATCAAGGACGCCGGGGTCATCAAGATCGCCGGTGACACGCACCCGCCCTACCGCACGATCGAGGAGGGCGGCGAGATCACGGGGATCGATCCCGACCTCCAGGCCGTGCTGTCGGAGCAGCTCGGCGTGCCGTTCGAGATCATCACATCGTCCGGCTTGGACGCGATGCTCACCGGCATGCTCTCGGGCCGCTTCGACGCCTTCAACGGCCCGGTGCGCACGACACCGGAGCGGGAGGCGGAGTTCGATGCGGTGGTCTGGATGACGACCCGCACGTCCTACGTCTTCCTCGAAGAGCGCGCGGGCGAGCTGGACGACCCTGAGGCCCTGTGCGGCTCGCGCGTGGCGGGTGTGACGGGATCCGTCACCGAGAGCCAGCTCGCGCGGTACAACGAGTGGTGCGCGGCCGAGGGTCTCGATCCCGCCGAGTTCATCGGCCTCGAAGACAGCAATGCGACGTTCCTGGCGGTGAACTCGGACCGCGCCGACTACGCCGGCACGACGCAGTCCGCCGCGATCGACCTGCAGTCGTCGGACCCGGACCGCTACGGCTACCTGATCCAGTCGGACGAGCAGGGCGCAGGCGTCGACCAGCTCGCGATGTTCATGCCGAAGGGCAACGGGCTGGCCGAGCCGATGCTCGCGGCGTTCGAGGCGATCTTCGAGAACGGCGAGTACGACCGCATCATGTCCGAATGGGGCATCGAGGATGCCGCCGTCGAGGCGCCTGTGCTGAACCCCATGACGAGCGAGTGAGACAGCCATGACCGATCTCACGACGCAGCCGGTGCGCAATCCGTCCGCGGACCGCACGGTGGACGTCGCCGACGCCCGGCGTCGCATCCATCCCTGGCGGGTCGCCGTGGGCGCCCTGCTCGCCCTGGTCACCGCGCAGATCGTCATCTTCCTGGTGACGAACGAGCGGTTCGACTGGCCCGTCGTCGCGGAGTACCTGTTCAACCCGACGGTCCTGATGGGGCTCGGCATGTCCGTCATGCTCACCATCGTGGGCATGGTGCTGGGCTCGATCCTGGGCACGGCCCTCGCCGCCGGCCAGCTCAGCGACTTCGCACCGCTGCGGTGGGCGTGCATCGTCTTCGTCGGCGTCTTCCGCGGGGTCCCGCCGCTGGTGCAGCTGATCTTCTGGTACAACCTCGCCTACCTCGTGCCGCGCCTGGCGGTCGGCGTCCCGTTCGGGCCGGAGCTCCTGAGCTGGCCGACGAACGACCTGATCACCCCGCTCACGGCCGCGATCATCGGCCTGTCCCTCCACGAGGCCGCGTACATGGCCGAGATCATCCGGGCCGGCATCCTCTCGGTCGACTCGGGGCAGCGCGACGCCGCCGCGGCGATGGGCTTCAGCCGCTGGCACTCCTTCACGCGGGTCGTGCTGCCGCAGGCGATGCGCGTGATCATCCCGCCGACGGGGTCGCAGGTGATCGCGCTGATGAAGGGCACCTCCCTCGTCAGCGTCATCGCGATGGGCGACCTGCTGCATTCCGTGCAGGTGATCTACAACCGCACGTATGAGGTGGTGCCGATGCTGATCGTCGCGGTCATCTGGTACCTGGTCGTCGTGACCGCGCTCACGCTCGTGCAGCGACGGGTGGAGCGGCATTTCAGCAAGGGCATGTCGCGGGCCGCGGTCGCGCGGCGCACGGTCGAGCGAACGGAGGCGACGGCATGACCGCGCAGGGAAAGGATCTGACGCCGGTGCTCCAGGTCGTCGGGCTGCGCAAGTCGTACGGCGATCACCTCGCCTTGTCCGGCGTCGATCTGGAGGTGCATGCCCGCGAGGTCGTCGCAGTGCTCGGGCCTTCGGGGTCCGGCAAGTCGACGCTCGTCCGCTGCATCGACCAGCTCGAGTCGATCGAGGGCGGAGCGATCTATCTGGACGGCCGGCTGCTCGGGTACGAGCGCCACCGCGACGGCATCCGTCCGCTGACCGACACGGAGGTGCAGCGGCAGCGGCGTCGCATGGGGATGGTGTTCCAGCAGTTCAACCTGTTCCCGCACTGGACGGTGCTCCGCAACATCACCGAAGCGCCCGTGAAGGTGCACGGGGTGCCGCCGGCGGAGGCGAAGCAGCGTGCCATGGAGCTCCTCGCCCGCGTCGGGCTCGCCGACAAGGCCGATGCGCACCCGCGTCAGCTCTCGGGCGGTCAGCAGCAGCGCGTCGCGATCGCCCGGGCCGTCGCGACGAATCCCCGCATCCTCCTCTTCGACGAGCCCACCAGCTCGCTGGACCCCGAGCTCGTCGACGAGGTGCTGCAGGTGATGAAGGACCTCGCCGAGGCGGGCATGACGATGATCGTCGTCACGCATGAGCTGGAGTTCGCCCGGCACGTCGCCGACCGATGCGTGTTCATGGCCGACGGCCAGGTGATCGAGGACCGGCCGTCCGCCGACTTCTTCGACCGCCCGGAGTCCACGCGGCTGCGCACGTTCCTCACCCGCACGTCCGCGGCGCCGGCGGGCGGGGTCGCGTGATCACGATCCACGCGGTCGGCGACCTCGTGCTCGAGCGCGACGACGCGCGGGATCTCCTGGCCGCCGTCGCGGACACCCTGCGCTCAGCCGACCTCGTGATCGGGCAGCTCGAGATCCCGCACGTGGCGTCGGCCGAGGCAGCGGTCGTGCAGACCACCGACGTCCCGGCGCTCCCGGGGCCGCCGTCAGCGCTGGATGCCCTGGCCGAGGCCGGATTCGGCATCCTGACTCTCGCGGGCAATCACGTGTACGACTTCGGGCCCGAGGGGATGCGCGAGACCGTCGGGCACTGCGAGGCGCGCGGCATGCGGACCGTGGGCATCGGTGAGACGATCGACGAGGCGTTCGAGCCGGTGATCGCCGACGTCGACGGCACGCGGATCGCAGTGGTGAGCGTGAACTGCGTCGGCCCCCGCGAGAGCAGGGCGACGACGCTCAAGCCGGGGGCCGCCCACGTGGACGTCGTGACCCACTACGAGCCGCGGAACGCGAACCCCGGCGGACCGCCGCGGATCGACACGTTCGTCGAGCCCGCGAGCCTTCGTCGGTTCATCGCGGCGGTGACGGATGCCGCCACCCGCGCCGACATCGTGGTCGTGGCCCTCCACAAGGGCCTGGTGCACGTCCCCGTCGAGATCGCCGCCTACGAGACGGAGATCGCGCATGCGGCCGTCGACGCGGGCGCGACGGCCGTCGTGGGGCACCATGCCCACATCTTCAAGGGCGTAGAGATGTATCGCGGGCGTCCGATCTTCCACGGGCTCGGGAACTTCGCCACCGTGACCAGGGCGCTCTCGGCGATGTCGGGCGATGCGCCGGAGCGGGAGGCGTGGGCGCGGGAGCGACGGCGGATCTTCGGCTTCGAGCCGGACCCCGCGATGCCCGACTACCCGTTCCACCCCGACAGCCGCAACACCGCGATCGCCGTCCTCACCATCGAGGGCGACCGTGTCGAGGCCGGCCTCATCCCCTGCTGGATCGACGACGACGCCCGCCCGGTGCCCGTCGGGCGGTCGGCACGAGGCGACGACGTCGCGGCATACCTGCAACGCATCACGAGCGAGGCCGCATTCACCACAGCACTCGCGTGGGCCGGCGACCGGCTCCTCGCGCGGACGAAGGAAGACTGACATGAGCACCACCGGCGGCCCGCTCGCGGGCAAGACCGTGATCGATCTGACCACCGCCCTGGCCGGGCCCTACGCGACGCTGCTGCTCGCGAGCCTCGGAGCGCGGGTGATCAAGGTGGAGAACCCGACACGCGGCGGCGACTCCTCGAGGAACAACTCGCCGTACGTCACCGCGGACGGCCTGCAGATGCGCCGGTCCGGACCGGACGACATGTCGGTGTCGATGATGTCGCGGGGGCGGGGCAAGGAGAGCATCACGCTCAACCTCAAGCACCCCGAGAGTCGGAGCGTCTTCTTCGACCTCGTGCGCAACGCCGACATCGTCGTGGAGAACTACAGCGCCGGGGTGACCAGGCGACTGGGCATCGACTACGCCGCCGTCCAGCAGGTGAATCGCCGCATCGTCTACACGTCCATCAGCGGCTTCGGCGCGCAGGGCGTCTCGGGCGACGGCAAGGCGATGGACACCATCATCCAGGCGCTCAGCGGGGTCATGATGACCGCCGGCGAGCCGGGCGATGCGCCCATCCGCTTCGGCCTGCCCATCGGAGACCTCGTCGCACCGCTCTTCGCGGTGATCGGCACGCTCGCCGCCGTCATGGACGCCGAGGCCACGGGTGAGGGTCAGCACGTCGACGTGTCGATGCTGGGCAGCCTCACCTCGCTGGTCGCCTGCGAGCCGTTCGACGCGCTCGAGTCGGTGGGGTTCCCGCTGCGGACGGGATCCGTCGTGCCCCGGCTCGCACCCTTCGGCACGTTCCAGTCCGCAGACGGCTGGTTCGCGATCTGCGCCCCGACCGACCAGTTCGCCGAAGGGACCCTCGCGGCCATGGGCAGCCCCGACCTCGTCGACGATCCGCGTTTCGCCTCGCGGGATGCCCGCGTCGCCCACGCCGACGAGCTCCACGGGATGATCTCGGAGTGGGCGGCGGGGCGATCGTCGGCCGAGGTGCTCTCCGCGCTCGAGCGCAACGGGGTGCCGGCGGCCCCCGTGCGCGACACGGCGACCGCCGTCCGTGACGACATCGTGACCAGCCGTCGCGAGGTCGTCCCGCTCGTCCATCCGCGGTTCGGGCACTTCGAGGGCCTGTACGGCAGCGGACTTCCGGTGGTCTTCTCCCGCAGCTCCGCCGACCTGTCCCGCCCCGCCCCGGCGCTCGGCGAGCACACCGCCGACGTCCTCGGCGGGCTGCTGGGATACGACGACGCGCGCGTGGAGGCCCTGCGACGGGACGGAGTGCTGTGACCAGCGCTCGCCGCGTGGTGGTCGGGATCGTCGGGAACGACGTTCCGCGGCAGGTCGTGCTCGCGGCCGGTGCGCTCCCGCACCGGCTCACCGGCTCGTGGGAGGGAGCCGTCGATCCGGCAGCCGCGCAGCTGCTCGGCGCGGCGGACGCACCCGCCGCGCGCATCCTCACCGAGCTCGTCGCGGGGCGCTCCGGCTGCGACGCGCTCATCGTGTGCGCCGACAGCCAGGCGCACGTGCGGCTGTTCTACGTGGTGCGCTCGATCCTGCCGGAGCTGCCGCTGCACCTCGTGGACCTGCCGCGCGCCGGATCCGCCGCGGCCCGGCGATTCGCCCGCGTGCAGTTCGACGATCTCGCCGCATTCCTGGGCGGCCTGACCGGCCGGGCGCCCGATGCGTCGACCCTCGCCGACGCCGGGCGGGAGGAGCGGGAGCTGGGGCATGCGATCCAGCGGCTGCGCGACCGCCGCCATGCCGTCCCCTCGCGGTGCCACGGCGCCGTCGCGCTCGAAGCCCTCATCGCGTCGGCACGGCTGTCCCCGTCCGAAGCGATCGCGCGGATCGACGCGGCGCGGTCGGACGTCGTCGCTTCAGCGCTCCGCGTGCACGTCACGGGATCGAGTCATCCGGATGCCGCGCTCTACCGCGTGCTCGAGGAGCACGGGTGCGTCGTGGTGAGCGAGGACCACGACACCGGTGACGGGGCATGGCTCGGGGCGGCCGTCGACGCGGCGGATCGGGACGGGATGCTGGACGCCCTGGTGGACCTCCACTTCGACCGCGTCGGTGCGTCCCCCACTGCCTCCAGCGCGGCTCGGGCGCAACTCACCCGCGATGCCACGGTGACCGCGGAGGCACAGGCCGTCATCGCTCTCATCCGCGAACTGGACGAGGCCCCGGCGTGGGACCTCGCAGACCAGGAGCGGCTGCTCGCCGAGATCGGTGTTCCGATCCTCACCCGCATCCGCGTGCGACCGGGGGACGAGTCGGAGACCGCGCGCGAACTGGCGACGCAGGCCTCGAGTCGGGCGGTCTCGGCATGAGTGCACGGCTCCTCACCCCCGAGAGGCTCCCGAGCGCCGCGGCGGCGACCGCCTACCAGCGGGAGTGGTTCGCCGGCCTCGCCGGGAGGGTCCGCGACGGCGAGCCGCTCGCCCTGGCCAACGCCGATGCGCCACACGAGGTGCTGCGGGCGCTCGATGTGCACTACGTGGTCAACCAGTGGTGGTCGTCCATCATCTCGGCGAAGCGGGCGGGTCCGGCAAGCCTGCAGGCCATCGGCGCCGCCGGGCTTCCGGATTACAGCCGCCAATACGACGCGCTGCCGCTCGGCGCGCAGAACCTGCCGGCGCAGGACGCGCCATGGGGCGGACTGCCCGAGCCGCGGTTCGCGATCGCCGAGCGCGGCGGGGATGTCACGCACAAGATCTTCGAGCAGTGGGACCGGCGGCCGCAGACCGAGACCTTCCTGCTGTCGCGCACGGCGGCCGTCCCGGCACCCGAGGGCTGGTGGGACATCGTCGCGCACCGCTGGGAGGAGGTGTTCGGGCGGCCCCGCATCGATCTGCTCCAGGCTGAGATCGAGAACCTCATCACGTGGCTCGAGCCTCGGCTCGGGCGACGGCTGGACCGTGCACGCCTCGGCGAGGTGATGGGACTCGCCAATGAGCAGGCCGAGTGGAACCGGCGGACCCGGGACCTGCTCGCGTCGGCGCGCCCGCTCCCGGTCGCGGTGACGGACATCATCCCCAGCGTCATGGTGCCGCAGTGGCATCGGGGGACCCGGTGGGCGGTCGAGGCGGCGCGGCGACTCCACGACGACGTCGCCCAGCGCATCGACGACGGCGCCGCGGTGGCGCCTCGTGAGCGGCGCCGGCTGATGTGGATCGGGCGCGGGCTGTGGTCGGACCTCGAGATGTACCGGTCGTTCCAGGAAGAGTTCGACGCGGTCTTCGTGTGGTCGATGTATCTCGCGATCGCCGCCGACGGCTACGTGCGGTACGGAGACGACCCGGTGCGGGCCCTCGCCGCCCGCTTCGTCGGGCTGACCGATCTCCTCTACGTGCCCCCGATGTCGTCGTCCTGGTACGTGAAGGAGGCCGTGTCCCACGGGGTCGACGGGGTCGTGCACCTCGTGGCCGACGACACCCCGGGAGGAGCCCTGATCTCGGCAGCACTGGAGGAACGCGGCATCCCCGTCCTCGAGATCCGGGGGAGCAACGCCGACGACCGGTCGACCGCCGATGTGCGCGACCGCATCGCGCGGTTCCTGCGCGACCGCGTGCCGGCGAGCGCGTGAGGCGGTGATCCGCGGGGGAGTGTTCGAGCCGTTCGCGAACCGGCGCTTCTCGCTCTACTTCGGCGGGCAGGTCGTCTCGAACACCGGGACGTGGTTCCAGAATCTCGCGCTCTCGCTCGTGATCCTCGAGGCGACCGGAAGCGCCCGCGCCCTCAGCGGCGTGACCGTCGCGCAGTTCCTGCCGCTGCTGCTGCTCAGCGTGCCGGCCGGCCGGGTGGCCGATCGCGTGCGGCCCCGGACGATCCTCCTGATCACGTCGCTGCTGTCCGCGGTCATCGTCACGGGTCTCGGAGTGGCGACGCTCGCCCCGGATGCTCCTGTCGGGGTGCTCTACGCGCTGATCGCGGCGCTCGGCGCGGTGCACGCCTTCGATCGCATCGCGGCGCAGGCGATCATCTTCGAGCTGGTCGGGCCGGGCGAGCTCAGCCGAGCGGTCTCACTGAGCACCATCGCGCTCGCCTCGGCCCGGTCGATCGGCCCGGGGCTCGCGGGTGTCGTGTTCCAGGTGGCGGGGCCGACCGTGTGCATGCTCGTCAACGCCCTGTCGTTCCTGCTGGTCTTCCTCTCGATCGCCGTGATCCGCCCCGAGCAGCTGCATCGTCGTGCGAGCCGGCCCCGAGCCGCGGACCGGCGGTACCGTGTGCGCGAGGACCGGCCCCTCGTCACGCTGCTCATCGTGAATGCGGTCGTCGCGCTCCTCGCCCTCAACCTGATGCTGACGCTGACGTCCACCGTCGCCCTCACCTTCGGCGGCGATGCGACCGCCGTCGGAGTCGCGCACACGCTGAACGCCATCGGTGCGATCCTGGGCGGTGTGCTGGCCGCGTCGCGCGCGAGTGTGTCGGTGCGCTCGCTCATCGCCGCCTGCGCCGGACTTGGACTCTCCCTCCTCGCGACAGCCCTGGCGCCGGCGCTGCCGGTCTTCCTCGCGCTCGGACCGCTGCTGGGACTCGGCGTGGGGTACTACCACGGCGTCCTCAACGCCGCGGCGCAGGTGAGCGTGCCGCCCGAGCAGATCGGCCGCACGATGTCGCTGGTGACGCTCGGGAACTACGGCGTGGTGCCGTTCGGCGCCCTGCTGATGGGCTGGGTGATCGATGAGCGCGGCGGACCGGCGGCGCTCGCGATCGGCGGGACTGCCGCGCTTGCCTGCGCGGTCTTCGTGCGAGCCCGGCTCGGTCCTAGGCGCTCGTCCTGACAGCCGGTCAGGCAGGCGTCATGCCGACTCCGCTGCTCGGACGGCGACGACGGGCGACCGCCTCGGCCTCGGCGTCCTTGTCGCCGAAGTAGCCACCTGCGAGGGCGTCGGCGGCGCGGTCGAGGATCTCTGCCAGCGTCTCACCGAGATCGGGCCCGATCGCCGCCGCCAGCCGGTCCTCTCGCTCCCGCATCTCCCGCTCGCACTCGGCGAGCCGCGCCCATCCGCTCTCGCTGAGGCGCACCAGCCGGACGCGCCGGTTCGTCGGATGATCGACCTTCTCGATGAGCCCGGACGACAGGAGCTCCGCGGAGACGACATGGGCCGCTTGCGAGCTCACGAACGTGCGCCGGGCGATCTGGGCGTTGGAAAGCGGCATGCCCTCTCCGAGCACCTGCATGATCAGCAGCTGCGAGAGGGTGATGCCCTGCGCGAGCGCAGTGTTCTCCGCCGCGCGGTTCAGTGCGCGCGCCAGGCGATAGGCGGTGTAGTTGAGCCGATCGGTCGCGGCAGTCCCGCGAGGGTCTCGACTGATGTCCGGCACACGTCCAGCTTACGGATCGCTGCGCATCGAGTCGCAGCACCCGGGCGCCGCCGTTCCCGCCTGTTCGTCCGGCCCGCCGGGCCCGGCGCCGGTGTCCGCGGCTCCTCGTAGAGTGCGCGCATGGCCGAGCGCGTGGAGCTGTGGTGGGCGAGGCGCCAGTTCTCGAAGGGCCTCGACGTGCCGTACCCGGTGGGGACGTACCGCACGGAATGGGCGGCCTACCCCGCGCTGATCCGGCAGTACCACCCCGAGCTCAACGCGGGCATCACGCTGACGCAGGTCCCGCCCGCGGCCGACGTGCTGCTGCTGTGGGAGTGCGAGGCGGGGCACCGGTTCGCCGCCACGCCCGCCGAGCAGCGCGCGCGTCCCGGACGCGAGCGGCGCCGGTCGGCGTGGTGCCCGGACTGTTCCACCCTCGCCCGGCCGCCGCGCATCATCCCTGCCGCGACCCCCGCGCGGCCGCCTCGGCGCAAGCGGGAGCGGACGCTCTGCCCGAAGACGCCCGACCTGCCGGTGGGGGAGCCGTTCGCCAGCGCATGCGCCCCGAAGCCGGCGTCCGCGGTCGAGGCGCGGCTGCGCGCCGACGTCTTCTCACGACTTTCTGTCTCCCAGGGCATGAACGCCATCCGCGCCGCCCGGCCGTTCTTCGACCATCTCGAGGTGTGGCCCGACATCCTCCTGCCCGAGCTGCGCGTGGCCATCGAGTACGACACCGTGGGCAGGCACGGCCTGGAACACGTCGGCGGGCGCGAAGACGCTGATCGCCGCAAGGATCGCGTGGTCCGCGCCTCCGGCTGGGAGGTCGTGCGCATCCGCACCGGCAAGCTCGAGCCGCTCGGCCCGCACGACCTGCAGCTGGCGGCCTGGTCGCGGCGTGGACTCGATCCGCTCATCGACGCGCTGCGCGGCATCCGTGGCAGCCTCCTCGTCGACGCGTATCTCGTCTGAGAGCGAGATCACGGAGCCCGGCGCGTCACCGACTCCGCCGGAGGCACCCGGAACACCAGAAACGTCGTGACCGCGAGGATCAGGATGCCGACCGACTCCACGATCACCGTCTCGGGGACCAGCATGAAGTCCCACTCCTGGGTGATGCCGAAGAGCCCCACGGTCAGTGCGAGAACCAGCGCGAGCAGGGTGGCGATCAGGAACAGCAGGCTGAGGACGGTCGTGAGCTGCAGAAGCCGGCCGCGCAGCGCGAGCATCCCGATCGCCAGGACCAGCCCGGCGACGAAGTTGAGGATGAACAGCACGCCGAGGATGCCGCCCACCCCGTTGAGCGCGAGGTAGAGGTGGATCCCGCCGGCGGCGACGAGCGCGAGGGCGCTCAGGATGCGCATGACCCACAGCACGCGCAGACCGGTCTGGCTCATCGTCCTACCCGCTCTCTTCCGGAGGCGACGCGGTGGCGGCCCTCTCCAGGGACACGATTTCGCGGCGCGCCGGGTTCATCCGGACGAGCCAGACGACGTCGCGGCCGAACGATTCGAGCATGAGCGCCAGTGCCGTCACGACGACGAGGACGTTCGCCCCGAGAGGCAGCAGCTGCGATGCCACGGCCGCGAGGGCGATGCCGCTCGCTGCCGTCACCACCTTGCGCCAGTACCTCGGGGGCAGCGTCGCGCGCATGAAAGGCAGGGCCCAGCCCGCGGCGACGAAGCCGTACCGCAGCAGCCCGATGATGAGCACCCACCAGCCGACGAACGGTGCGACGTACACGCTCAGCACGAGCAGAAGGAACGCGTCGACCTCCATGTCGAAGCGCGCACCCAGCTCGCTCTCGCTGCCGGTGCGCCGGGCGACGTAGCCGTCCACGCCGTCCAGAACGAGAGCCACCGCCACGATCGACACGAACAGGGCAGCGGATGCCTCGCCCCAGAACGACGCGACCACCATCGCGGTCACCACTCCGACGAGCATCGACCGCGTCGCGGTGACGGCGTTTGCCGCCCCGAACCGCTCGGCTCGGCGGCGGCGCAGCGCCACGGTCAGCAGCAGCGTGGACACGACGAGGTAGCCGATGCCCGCTGCCCATGCCGGCGGCGGGAGGGGGACGACGACGCCGACCGGGACGAGCAGCACGCAGCCGCCCACGGCCCACCACCACGGCGTCCACTGAACTTTTCGCATCCGCTCCCCGTGTTCCCATCATGGCGGTCACCGGGAACACGACGAAGACACCCGCCGCGGTTCACCGGGAGGAGCGGGATGCTGCGACCGCCTGGTGGACGGTGGCTCCGGGCTCGGGGGAATTCCGGCCGGCGCCGCTGCCTCCGCGGTCGGACGGCGAGGCGTCGGTGCGAACCTTGTGGACCGGGGTCAGCCGGGGCACCGAGTCGCTCGTCGCGCGAGGACAGGTCCCGGTCACGGAGCGGGAGCGCATGCGCGCCCCGTTCCAGGAGGGCGACTTCCCGTTCCCCGTGAAGTACGGCTACCTCAACGTCGGTGTCGTGGAGGACGGACCCCCGGACGTGCGCGGGCGGACGGTGTTCGCGCTGTACCCGCATCAGTCGCGGTTCGTCGTACCCGCCGAGGCCCTGGCGGTCGTTCCGGAAGGCGTGCCGGCCCGTCGTGCGGTGCTCGCGGGTGCGGTCGAGACGGCGGTCAACGTGCTGTGGGATGCCCGGGCGCTCGTCGGTGACCGGATCGTGGTCGTCGGCGCCGGCATGATCGGCGGTGCGATCGCGCGCGTGGCGCGCGGCATCCCGGGCGCCGACGTCACCGTCGTCGATGTCGACGAGTCCAAGCGATCGGTGGCCGATGCGCTGGGGGTTCGCTTCGCGCCGGCGGAGGGGCCGATCGGCGCGGCCGACGTGGTCATCGAGTCCAGCGGCAGCGTCGAAGGGCTTCAGCTCGCCCTGCGCGCGGCACCCGCCGACGGGGAGGTGGTGGTCGCCAGCTGGTTCGGCGACCGGCCCGTGCCGCTGGAGCTGGGGGCCGACTTCCACTCGCGGCGCCTGGCGATCCGCTCCAGCCAGGTCGGGGCCGTCGCGTCGAGCAGGCGATCGCGGCGCACGACACGGGATCGCCTAGCGCTCGCCCTCCGCCTGCTGCAAGACCCTGCCTTCGACGCGCTGCTGGGTGCAAGCTCCTCGTGGAGACAGTTCCCCCAGGTCGTGGCCGCGCTCGCGGACGGCACGGCGGGAGGGCTCTGTCACACCTTTGATTGGAGTGCGGCATGAGCTTCAGCGTCACCGTCCGCGATCACCTCATGGTCGCGCACAGCCTGCGGGGCGAGGTGTTCGGCCCCGCCCAGAGCCTGCACGGGGCGACGTTCCTCGTCGACGCGACGTTCCGGGCCGCCGAGCTCGACGACGACGGCGTCGTGGTCGACATGGGGCGGGCGGCGGAGGCGGTGCGTGAGATCGTCGCATCGCTCAACTACCGCAACCTCGACGACGAGCCCGACCTGCGGGGCGTCAACACGACGACGGAGCGCCTCTGCCAGATCATCGGCGACCGCCTCGCGGGGCGGGCGCGCGACGGCGCGCTGGGCGAGACGGCGCTGACCGGCATCGCGGTGACGCTCCACGAGTCGCACGTGGCCTGGGCCTCGTACGAGGTGACGGTGTGACACGACCCGGCATCGTGTTCATCGTCCCCGCCGGGATCGATGACCCGGGCCGGGTCAGCGGCGGGAACGTCTACGACCAGCACGTGCGCGACGGCCTGCGCCGCCGCGGGTGGGCGGTGACGACGGTGGAGGCATCCGACGGTGCCGCTGTCGCGTCCGCCCTGCGGACAGCCGACGACGGTGCGCTCGTGCTGGTCGACGGTCTGGCCGCGTGCTGGGCGCCGGCGGAGGTCGAGGCGTCGTCGCCGCGGGTGCGGCTCGTGCTCCTCATGCACATGGTGGCGGCGGTGTTCCCCGACGCCGACATCGACACCGTCGCGGCGGAGCGGCGTGCGGCGCAGAGCGCTCGCCGCGTCATCGCGACCAGCCGCTGGACGGCCGACCAGCTCGTGAACCGAGGGCTCTCGACGCGTGATCGCGTCACCGTCGCGGCGCCCGGGGTCGCGGCGGCGGAGGTGAGCGTCCCCGACGGTGACGACCGGTTCCTCTGCGTGGGGGTGCTTGCGCCGCACAAGGGTCAGGACACCCTGCTGGCAGCCCTCGCCCGCCTGCGCGAAGCCGACTGGTCGTGTGCGATCGTCGGGTCCGCCGAGCCGTACCCGCGATTCGCCTCGCGGATCCAGCGGGAGGCGCAGGCGCTCGGCGGCCGCGTCACGCTCACCGGAGTGCTCACAGGCGACGAGCTCGCCGAGATGTACCGGCGCAGCGCCGTGCTCGTCGCGCCGTCGCGCGTCGAGAGCGCGGGCATGGCCGTGGGCGAGGCGCGAGGCCGCGGGCTTCCCGTCGTCGCCGCGGCGACGGGCGGCATCCCCGACACCGTCGCCGGCGGCGGCGCGGTCCTGGTCCGGCCCGGCGACGCCGTCGAGCTGGCCGCCGCCCTGCACGCGTGGATGAGCGATCCGGGCCTTCGCGCGCGGCTGCGCCGCGAGGCGCTCGCCGCGCGGGACGCGCTGCCGCGATGGGACGACACGATCGAGAGCGTCGCCGCCGCCCTGGAGTCGGCATGAGCTCCATCTCGACGGCGACGGCCGAATGGCTCGCGCTGCGCGCCCGTGCCGACGACGCCGCCCGCTCCGCCGAGCTGGCGCGCGAGCTGGCCCGGCTGACCGGACCGGGACCCGTGGACGTGCACGACCTCGGCGCGGGAACCGGCGCCATGGCGCGCTGGCTCGCGCCGCTGCTTCCCGGTCCGCAGCGCTGGACCCTGCGCGACGGTGACGCGGGGATCCTCGCGCACGCGGACCTCCGGTCGGTCGCCGACCGAGACGGGCGTCCGATCGCCGCGGAATGGGTGGTGGAGGATCTGGCGGAGCTGCCGCGCGACGCGTTCCGCGGGGCGTCGGCGGTGACGGCATCCGCTCTCCTCGACGTGATCACCGAGCACGAGGCCGCGCACATCGTGGCCGCGTGCACCGCCGCGGGCGTGCCGGCGCTGTTCAGCCTCAGCGTGACCGGGGAGGCCGCACTGCGGCCGCGCACGGGTGAGGACGCCGCGCTGGAGCGTGCGATCGGCGCGGCGTTCGACGCCCATCAGCGGCGCGACGCGGACGGGCGGCGCATGCTCGGCCCCGACGCGGTGCGCGTCGTCGCGGAGCGTTTCGCCGCGGCCGGCTGGCGCGTCAGGACGATGCCGACGCCGTGGCGACTGGGCGCTCACGACCGCGCCCTGGCCGCCGCGTGGCTCGACGGCTGGGTCGACGCGGCGATCGAGCAGCGTCCCGACCTCGCGGGCCCGGCAGGGGAGCTGCGTCGCCGGCGCCGCGCGCAGGCCGACACCGGCGATCTCCGGGTCGTCGTCGGGCACGAGGATCTGCTCGCATGGCCGGGCTGAGTGCGGCTCCCCGGGCCGGCGGAGCCGGCGTCGCGGACCGAGACCGCTTCCGTTGCCCGCGCGGGAGGGGCATCATCGGGTGCAGGAGATCCGCATGAGAGAGCGACCGTACGTCACACTCAGCTGCGCGATGTCGATCGACGGATACCTCGACAGCGCCGAGCCCCGGCGTCTCGCGATGTCGAACGCCTCCGACCTGGACCGGGTGGACGAGGTGCGCGCGCGCAGCGACGCGATCATGGTCGGGGCCTCGACGGTGCGCCGCGACGATCCGCGCCTGCTGGTGCGCGACACCGCTCGGCGCGCGCGGCGGCTGGCGCTCGGGCTGCCCGAATCGCCGACGAAGGTGACCGTCACCGCGAGCGGAGACCTCCCCGCCGATGCGGCCTTCTTCACCACCGGCGACGCGCCGCGCATCGTGTACTGCCCCGCCGAGGTCGCGGTGCCGCTCCGGGATCGGCTGGGGGAGCGGGCGACGGTCGTCGGGTCGGGCCAGGACTGCGTCACCATGACCGCCGTGCTCGACGACCTCGGCGACCGGGGGGTGCGCAGTCTCATGGTCGAGGGGGGCGGGAAGGTGCTGACGCAGTTCCTCACCGCCGATCTCGTCGACGAGTTCCACCTCGTCGTCGCCCCGTTCTTCGTGGGCGAGGATCGTGCCCCGCGTGCGGTCGGGGCCGGGCGCTTCCCGTGGACGGCCTCGCGGCGTGCGCGACTTGCCGAGACGTTCCGGATCGGCGATGTCGTGCTCCTGCGCTACGCGCTGTCGGAGCGATTCGGCGCCCTTGACGGCGACGGCCTCGGCGACGGCGCCGCATCACGCCGGAACGCGACCGAGACGGTGCCCGCCGAACGGCGCTGACGTGGGCGCGGTCAGCGGACGAGTCGTCCCTGCGCCGCGCCGGCGCCTCAGGACCGCCGCCGCGCTGACGCTCCTGATCGTCGTGCCGCTCGTGCCTGGCGTGATCTCGACCGGCTCGGCCCTCCGACTCGTGGGGATCCCCGTCGAGTCCCTCGTGATCCTGCTGCTGCTCGCCGTGGTGCCGTGGCGTCCCGGCCGCGTGGCGCTCGCCGCGGCGTTCGGGACGTTCGTGTGCGTGGCCGTCGTCCTGGCCGCTGTCGATCGCGGATACGACGTCGCGCTGGGGACGCGCTTCGTGCCGCTCGACTGGCCGCAGCTCGGCGACGCCTACGGCGTGCTGGCCGCCGCGATCGGCCCGCTGCCCGCGAGTGCGCTGGTGGGCGCGGCGCTGGCCGTGCTCGTCGCGGCGGCGTGCGCGCTGGCGTGGGCCGCACTGCGCATCGATGCCGTCGGAGCCGGCCACAGCCACCGACGCCACCGCGCCCTCGCGGCCGTCACCGGCGTCTGGATCGTGCTCGCGGCGGCTGCGATCCCGCTGGGTGCCACCGGCCCCGTCGCGGCGGCGGCATCCACCGGGTCCGTCGGCGCGGCCGTCTCGCGGACGGTCACCGCGCTGCACGACCGAGAAGCCGTCGCGCGCGCGATCGCCGACGACCGCTACGCCGATGCCGCGCCCGGCGGCCTCGTCAGGGCTCTCCGGGGCAAGGACGTCGTGATCGCGTTCATCGAGAGCTACGGGCGGGTGGCGCTGGAAGGCGGCGGCTTCTCGTCCGGAGTGAACGACACCCTGCGCCGAGGCGAGAGTGCGCTGGCCGCAGAGGGGTACGTCGCCGAGAGCGCGTGGCTGACCTCGCCGACGTCCGGGGGAGTCAGCTGGCTGGCGCACGCGACGCTGCAGAGCGGCGTGTGGATCGACTCGCAGACCGCCTACACAGAGGTGATGCGCAGCGACCGTCTCACGCTGAGCGCGGCGTTCGCCGAGGCGGGCTGGCGAACCGTCGGCGTGGTGCCGTCGAACACCCAGCCGTGGCCGGTCGGCCAGGATTTCTACCGTTTCGACGAGATCTGGGATGCCACCGATCTCGGGTACCGCGGCCCGCCCTTCGGGTATGCGCGCGTCCCGGACCAGTATGTCTGGAAGCATTTCGCCGACCACGAGCTCGCCGGTTCCGCACAGCCGGTCATGGCGGAGGTCGACCTGGTGTCGTCGCACACGCCGTGGGCGCCGCTGCCGGAGCTCGTGCCGTGGGGTCACGTCGGAGACGGGAGCGTCTACCACGCTCAGCGGTCGCGGAGCGCCTCGGCGGGCGAGGTGTGGGAGGACGCCGAGACGGTTCAGCGGCACTACGGAAGATCCATCGAGTACGCCCTCGGCTCGACGCTCGCGTTCCTCGAGAACGTGGACGACCGCGATCTGGTGCTCATCGCGCTCGGCGATCACCAGCCGGCGCCGATCGTCACCGGAGAAGGCGCCGGCCGCGACGTGCCGGTCAGCATCATCGCGAAGGATCCTGCCGTGCTGGAGGCGATCGCCGGGTGGGAGTGGACGCCGGGGCTCCGACCCGGGACGACCTCTCCGGTGTGGGGGATGGACGCCTTCCGTGATCGGCTCTTCTCCGCGTTCCGGGAATAGCAGCGTGCGTGGGGCGTTGTGGGTGATACCCCATGGGGGTATAACGGAAGCACCGGCTCGTGAGGAGAATCCCGTGAACGATCCGCACCACGACGCCGCCGCCGGCGCCGTCGCACACGACCACACCGATACGGTGCACAGCGAGTCGCCCCACGAAGGGCACGACGCGCACGCAGGGCATGGCGCACACGCCGGGCACGCCGGCCACGGCCCGCACGCCGATCACGCCGGTCATGACGCTCACGCCGGCCATGACGCACACGCAGGGCATGGCGCACAGGCCGGGCACGCCGGCCACGACGCACACGCGGGTCACGGCGGTCACGCCGGGCACGGGGCCGACCACGTGGCGCGCTTCCGCCGGCTGTTCTGGATCAACCTGGTCCTCGCCGTCCCGGTCGTCGCCTTCTCGGGCATGTTCGCCATGCTGCTCGGCTACACGCTTCCCGACGCCCCGATCGTGTCCTGGATCTCACCGGTGCTCGGCACTGTCATGTTCTTCTGGGGCGGCTGGCCCTTCCTCACGGGAGCCGTCTCGGAGCTGCGGGCCCGCAAGCCCGGGATGATGCTCCTCATCGGGCTCGCCATCACCGTCGCGTTCTTCGCGTCGTGGGGTGCGAGCCTCGGCCTTCTCCATCACGAGCTCGAGTTCTGGTGGGAGCTGGCTCTCCTCATCGTGATCATGCTGCTCGGCCACTGGATCGAGATGCGCTCGCTCGCGCAGACGACGTCGGCGCTGGACTCGCTGGCAGCCCTTCTCCCCGACGAGGCCGAGCGCGTCGAGGGGGATCGCATCGTGACGGTGCCGCCCGCCGACCTGGCCGTCGGCGACGTCGTGGTGGTCCGCCCCGGCGGGCGCGTCCCCGCCGACGGCCGCATCGTCGACGGCCGCGCCGACATGGACGAGTCGATGGTCACCGGCGAGTCGCGGGCCGTCGCGCGCTCGCGGGGCGACCAGGTCACCGCAGGGACCGTCGCGACGGATTCGGGGCTGCGCGTCGAGGTGACCGCCACCGGCGACGACACCACGCTCGCGGGCATCCAGCGTCTGGTCGCCGAGGCGCAGAACTCGACATCGCGCGCCCAGCGCCTGGCCGACCGCGCCGCGGGATGGCTGTTCTGGTTCGCGCTCGGCGCCGCTGCGGTCACGGCCGTCGTGTGGACCGCGTTCGGGATGCCGGACGAGGCGGTGGTCCGGACGATCACGGTGCTCGTCATCGCGTGCCCGCACGCGCTCGGGCTGGCGATCCCCCTCGTGGTCTCGATCGCGACCGAGCGCGCCGCCCGCGGCGGCGTCCTGGTGAAGGACCGCCTCGCGCTGGAGAGCATGCGCACGGTCGACGCGGTGCTCTTCGACAAGACAGGCACGCTCACCAAGGGCGAGCCCACGGTGGTCGACGTCGCGGCGGTCGCCGACATCGACGCCGACGCCGTGCTGGCGCTCGCCGCCTCGGCCGAGGCCGACAGCGAGCACCCCCTCGCCCGCGCCATCGTCCGGGCTGCGCACGAGCGCGGACTCGCGGTGGCCACGGCGGCCGACTTCCAGTCCTCGCCCGCGGTCGGCGTGACCGCCACCGTCGGCGGTCAGGTCGTGCGGGTCGGCGGCCCTCGCCTCCTGGAGGAGATCGGCGCGGCGGACGTGACGGCGGCGGAGGACTGGCGGGAGCAGGGTTCGACCGTGCTGCACGTGGTCCGCGACGGCGAGGTCGTCGGCGAGCTGGCGCTGGCCGACGAGATCCGGCCGGAGTCCCGCGAGGCCGTCGAGGCGCTGCACGCGCTGGGCGTCCAGGTCGTCATGATCACCGGGGATGCGGAGCCCGTCGCGCGTTCTGTGGCCGAGGCCCTCGGCATCCGTCGCGTGTTCGCGGGTGTGCGACCCGAGGACAAGTCGGCCAAGGTCGCCGAGCTGCAGTCGGAGGGGCTGAAGGTCGCGATGGTCGGCGACGGCGTGAACGACGCTCCCGCGCTCGCCCGCGCCGACGTCGGCATCGCGATCGGCGCCGGCACGGACGTCGCCATCGGGTCGGCGGGGGTCATCCTCGCCTCGAGCGATCCGCGCTCGGTGCTCTCGGTGATCGAGTTGTCGCGCGCCGGCTACCGCAAGATGTCGCAGAACCTGTGGTGGGCGGCGGGGTACAACCTCCTCTCGGTGCCGCTGGCGGCCGGCGTGCTCGCCCCCGTCGGCTTCGTGCTGCCGATGTCGGTCGGCGCCCTCCTGATGTCGCTGTCGACGGTCGTAGTGGCCCTCAACGCCCAGCTGCTGCGCCGCCTCGACCTGAGCCCCGAGCACAGCGCCCGCGCCGTCCTCGAACGCTGACGATGCGCGGGGCGGTGCGGGTGCATTCACCCCCACCGCCTTGGGCGGCGGCGCTATTGTTTGGGCATGGCAACGCCTCCACCGGGTTGGTACGACGACGGCCACGGCGCGGTCCGCTGGTGGGATGGAAGGCAGTGGACCGAGCACGTCGCCTCGCCCGCGTCCGCGGCGGACGACACCTCCGAGCCGCCGGCTCCCCATGCCCCCGAGCGGAGCGACCGCGACGCCGTACCGCCGGTGCCCCCGCCGGCGGGCGAGGGCGCGGGTGCGCTGACGGGCGTCGGAGGATTCACGCCGCCTCGTGCGACCGAGTGGTCCGCCCCATCCGGCGCGGTCGGCGGCGCGCCGGATGGGTACGGCTACAGCCCCGCGGCGCCAGCAGCCGACAGCAGTCCCGTGCCATCGCCCGTCGTGACGTACCCGGGCGACGCCACATCGGCGGGTGCGTCCTCCGCGCCGCAGAAGTCCAAGGGATGGTTGGTCTGGCTCCTCGTCGGCGTCGGGCTGGTCGCCGTCCTCGCCGCAGTGGTGGCGTTGGCCGTCATGCTCATCACCGGCGGTTTCGGCGGACCCGCGACAAGCCCCGCTTCCGACCCTGCTCCGCGACCGCAGCCGCAGGCGACTGCGAGCGTCGATCCGGAGGTGGTCGAGACGGAGGAAGCGGCGCCCACCGTCCCCGCCGATGCGGCCGCGGCCGCGACCGCGGCCGTGGAGACCTACAATCAGGCCTGGCTCGACTCGGACTGCGAGGCCTATATAGCGTCCACGACCGAGCGATTCCGCACCGTGACGGAGCTGCCCGACTGCGAGTCGTTCTATCCCGAGTCCCGCAACTTCGCCGCCCAGGTCTCCGACTTTCAGATGACGGTGCGTGAAGTGCAGACCATCGGCGACGCCATCGCGGTGTCGACGACGGAGTCCTTCATCAGTCCTTACGACGATGAGGGCAATCCGACCGCTGAGCCTCAGCTCTACGAGGACCCCTGGGAGTACTTCGTCGTGTACGAAGGAGATGCCTGGAAGGTGAACGACCTGTACCCGGACTGACCGTCCGGATCCGATCTGCCGGGACTGCCGCCGCCCGGCGTGCAGCGGAGCGCGTAACCTCTCCGCCTCTGCTTCACGGGCGCCCGCCGCCCGCGGGGATAGGGTTTGTCCATGACGACGACTCCTCCCGGTTGGTACGACGACGGCCACGGCGCGCTGCGGTGGTGGGACGGCAGTCAGTGGACGGAGCACGTCGCTCAGCCCGATCCGGAGGCGTCGGAGGCCCCGACCGAGGCCGAGATCGTGGCCGCGCAGCTGGGCTTCGGCGGCGGCGAGCCCGCTGCGACCGCGGGGACCGCCGGCCCTGACGCGCCCGCTCAGCCCGTCACCGCCGCACCCGCCGCGACCGCGGCCGGCCCGGGGGCGGCATCCGTCGCGTCTCCGGGGTATGCCGCCGGCGCGCCTGCCCAGGCGGTCGTGCCCGGTACGGCGACGCCGCCCTACGCGGGGCAGCCCCAGCCGCCGTACCCCGGCGGTGCACCCGCGGGCGGCGCCTTCACCGCCGCCACCGAACCTCGCAGGTCCAAGCTCTGGATCGTGTGGGTGGTGCTCGGCGTCGTGCTTCTCGGCGTCGTCATCGCGGCGGCCGTGCTGATCCCGCTGCTGATCCTCTCGGCGTCGACGTCCGGCGGCTCCGCGCAGAGCGATGACGAGCGCTCGGCCGTCGCCGCCGTGGAGCTGTTCGACGAGGCCTATCAGCAGGGCGACTGCGACGCCCTCGCCGAGGCGACGACGGAGGAGTTCCGGGCGGCGAACGGCTTCGACGACTGCGCCGCCTTCCAGGAGCAGGCCGCCGCCTTCAACGCGGCCCTCCAGGAGTACGAGATCGAGGTGACGGACGTCGAGACCGTCGCGGACGTGATCGTCGTGACGACGACGGAGAGCTACTCCGAGATCGGCGAGGACGCCGAGCCCACCCCGGGCTCTGCGGTGTACGAGTACACGGTGGTCGATTCCGGCGGCGCCTGGCTCGTCGACGACGTCGCCGGCGGATGAGCGCGGCGCAGGCGATCCGTCCTCCGCGCGACGCGCGCTTCTACCTCACCTGCGTGGGGATCGGCCTGCTGGCGGGCCTGCTGTCGGGCCTCTTCGGCGTCGGCGGCGGAACCGTCATCGTGCCGTTCCTCGTGATGCTGCTGCGCTTCGACCAGCGCCTCGCCGCGGGGACGTCTCTGGCGGCGATCGTCCCGACCGCCACCGTGGGCGTCATCTCCTACGCCGTTCACGGCTCCGTCGCCTGGATCGCCGCGCTGCTGCTCGCCGCCGGCGCGGTGGTCGGCGCCCAGATCGGCACGTGGCTCCTGCCCAGGCTCTCGCTCACGGTGCTGCGGTCGGCGTTCGTCGGGTTCCTGGTCGCGGTGATCGTGAGCCTCTTCGTCGTGATCCCGTCGCGCGACGCCGAGCTCGTCCTCACGTGGCTGAGCGGCGCCGCGCTGGTCGTGCTGGGAGTCGTCACCGGCATCCTCTCGGGTCTCATCGGCGTCGGCGGCGGCATCATCGTCGTTCCGGCGCTCATGGTGCTGTTCGGAACGAGCGATCTGGTCGCCAAGGGCACCTCGCTGCTCATGATGATCCCGACCGCGCTGTCGGGCACCGTCGGCAACATCCGCCGCCGCAACGTCGACCTGGTGGCGGCGGCGATCGTGGGCATCGCAGCCTGCACGACGACGGCTCTCGGCGCGTGGGCGGCGGTGCTGATCGACCCTGTCGTGGCGAACGCCCTCTTCGCGGCGTATCTCGTCGTGATCGCCGTGCAGATGGCGATCCGTGCCTGGAAGGGCCGCTCCCGTCCGGCCGGGGGGTCCGAAGCCGCTCGGTAGGATGGCCTGGTGCCAGTGAACCCCGAGCTCGTCGAGCGTGACTTCCCGCCGACGGCCCCCTACCTCGTGGGTCGCGAGAAGGTGCGCGAGTTCGCGCGCGCCGTCTTCGCCGACGACCCGCAGCACATCGACCCGTCGGCCGCGCAGGCGCTGGGCTACAAGGACGTCGTCGCCCCTCCCACGTTCGCCATCGTCGTCACCGACGCCACGCTCCAGCAGCTGCTGGGCGAGCCCGACTCCGGCATCGTCCTCAAGAACGTGCTGCATGCCGAGCAGAAGTTCCGCTACTCCAGGCCGATCGTGGCGGGCGATGCGCTGACGGCGAAGCTCTCGGTCACCGGCATCCGCGCGATGGGCGCCGCGTCGATGGTCACGAGCGAGTCCGAGATCACGGATGCCGCGGGGGACCACGTCGTGACGGCGACCTCCGTGCTGCTCGTGGGGGAGGGCGACCAGTGAGCGCTGCATCGACGGGCCCGGCGATGGATGCGCTCGCCGTGGGCGACGTCGTCGCCGAGCGCACGGTCCACCTGACCCGCGAATCCCTCGTGCGCTACGCCGGCGCCTCCGGGGACTTCAACCCGATCCACTACCGCGACGATGTCGCCGCCGCTGTCGGACTGCCGGGAGTCCTGGCGCACGGCATGCTCACGATGGGCCTGGCCGTCGGCACCGTCGAGTCGTGGATAGGCGACACCGGTCGCATCCTCGAGTACGGCGTGCGGTTCACCAAGCCCGTCGTGGTCGACCCCGAGTCCGGCGCCGGCGTCACCGTGGTCGCGAAGATCGGCGCGGTCGACGAGGAGTCCGCCCGCATCGATCTCACCGTGTCGCACGAGGGCACCACCGTGCTGGTCAAGGCGCAGGTGCGCGTGCGGACCGCCTGACGCATGCCCGAGGTCATCCCCGTGCCGCTGTCGCGGCTCACGACACTCCGCACCGGCGGTCTGCCCGCCCGCATGATCGAGGCGACGACTCGTGACGAGCTCGTCGACGCCCTCCGCGACGTGTGGGCGTCCGGCGACGAATGGCTCGTGCTCGGCGGCGGATCGAACCTGTTCGTCGGCGACGAGCCGTTCGACGGCACCGTCGTGCGCGTGCTCACGAAGGGCATCGAGCGGATGCCGTCGCCTCTGCCGGGCCGGGTGCGCCTGAGGGTGCAGGCAGGACACGACTGGGACGACCTCGTCGCGTACGCCGTGGACGCCGGCCTCGGCGGTCTGGAGGCGATGTCGGGGATCCCCGGCACCGTCGGCGCGGCGCCGGTGCAGAACATCGGCGCCTACGGGCAGGAGATCGTCCAGACGCTCAGCGAGGTCGAACTGCTCGACGAGTCGACCGGCGAGGTCTCCACGGTGCCGGCCGCCGAGCTCGGCCTCGGGTTCCGGACGTCGGTGCTCAAGCACCACTACGGCTCGGTGCCCGAGCGTCGTGCCGTGATCCTGTCGGTCACGCTCGACCTGCCCGAGATCGGCCCCGACGCCCGTCGCATCGCCGGCGACCAGCTGCGCACGGCGCTGCGTGTCGGCCCCGACGACGAGGTGACGCTCGCGTGGGTGCGCGACCGGATCCTCGAGACCCGTCGCAGCAAGGGCATGGTGCTCGACGCCGACGACCCCGACACGTACAGCGCCGGCTCGTTCTTCCAGAACGCCGTGGTGTCGGCGTCGTTCGCCCGGACGCTTCCCGACGCGTGCCCGCGCTGGCCCGTGCACCCAGACCTCGATCCGGTCCTGGTCATCCCGCTCGCGACCTTCGACGGCCACGTGCCCGCGCCCACCACCGTCGAGTCCGACGTGAAGGTGAGCGCCGGATGGCTCATCGAGCAGGCCGGCGTCCGCAAGGGCTTCAAGCTGCCCCGCTCGCGCGCGGGACTGTCGACCAAGCACGCCCTCGCGCTGACCAACCGCGGCAGCGCGACCGCCGCCGAGCTGGCCGAGCTCGCCCGCTTCATCCAGGGCCGCGTGCAGTCCGAGTTCGGGCTCCTCCTCCAGCCCGAGCCCGTGCTGGTCAACGTCGAGCTCTGACACCCCCCATCCCGGGTTTGGGGCGCGCGGCACCCGTTCGGGGCGCGCGCGACGCGCCCCGAACGAGCGGGACGCGCCCGAACGAGCTGTGTCGCTAGGACGCGAAGAGGCGCTGCAGGCGCTGGATGCCCTCCAGCAGGGCCTCGTCGCCGAGGGCGTACGAGAGGCGCAGGTAGCCGGACGGGCCGAAGGCCTCGCCGGGGACGACCGCGACCTCGGCCTCTTCGAGGATGAGGTCGGCGAGCTCGAGCGACGTCGTCGGGGTCTTGCCCGCCCACTCGCGGCCGAGGAGGCCGCGGACGTCGGGGTAGGCGTAGAACGCGCCCAGCGGGTTGGGCACGGTCACGCCGTCGATCTTCGACAGCTCCGACACGATGGTGCGGCGGCGGCGGTCGAAGGCCAGGCGCATCTGCTCGACCTCTCCCTGCGGGCCGGTGAGGGCCGCCAGCGCCGCGCGCTGCGCGATGTTGTTGACGTTCGAGCACAGGTGCGACTGCAGGTTGCCGGCGATCTTGATGGCGTCCGCGGGTCCGACCATCCAGCCCAGGCGCCAGCCGGTCATGGCGTAGGTCTTGGCCACGCCGTTGACGAGGATCGTCTGGGCCGCGGCATCCGGAACCGCCTCGACGATCGAGATCGCACGGGTGCCCTCGTAGACGAGGTTCTGGTAGATCTCGTCGGAGATGATCCAGATGCCGTGCTCGACCGCCCATTCGCCGATCGCGGTGGTCTCCTCGGCGGTGTACACCGCGCCGGTGGGGTTGGAGGGAGAGACGAAGACGAGGGCCGTCGTGCGCTCGGTGCGTGCCGCCTCGAGCTGCTCGACGGTGACCTTGTACTCCTGATCGGCCCCGGCGAAGACCTCGACCGGGACGCCGTCGGCCAGGGCGATCGCCTCGGGGTAGGTGGTCCAGTACGGGGCGGGGAGCAGGACCTCGTCGCCCGGGTTGAGGACCGTCTGGAACGCCTGGTACACGGCCTGCTTGCCGCCGTTGGTGACGATGATCCGCGACGGGTCGACGTCCAGGCCCGAGTCGTGCAGCGTCTTGGCGGCGATGGCCTCGCGCAGCACCGGCAGGCCGGCCGCCGGTGTGTAGCGGAAGTTGGCGGGATCGCGCAGCGCCTCGGCGGCGGCATCCACGATGTATCCGGGCGTCGCGAAGTCGGGCTCGCCCGCCGCGTACGAGATGACGGGGCGGCCGGCGGCCTGCAGCGCCTTGGCCTTGGCGTCGACCTTGAGGGTCGCGGACTCGGCGATGGCGGAGAGCTTGCGGGAGAGCGGTGCGCGTTCGGTCACGCTTCGAGCGTAGTCCGAGCGGCGCGGCGGTTCAGCCGCTGCTTCCGCACGGGCGGCCTGCGACCGGTGGGGGAGCGGCGCCGGCGACGGCGGGTCTCGCCGCCCGCCGCCCGGCGAGCCCTTTCCGCGGCTCCCCCGGCCGGGATAGCCTGTGCCTCGTGGACGCGTGGATCTGGGGTGCGGTCGTGCTCGCCATCGTGCTCGTGATCGCCGGGGGGATCGCCTGGTGGCTCGCGCGCGGCTGCGTCCTCACCATGATCGGCGCGACCGGCGCCATCGTCGGCGGCGTCATGTCGCTCGTCGCGCTGGCGGTGCTGCTCGACCTCGACACCGGCCTGCGGGTCTCAGCGATCGGCACGGTGGCGTCGGGCGTCTGGCTGCTCGCGTGGGCGCTGGCCGGCGGCATCCGCGGTCAGCGCATGCTTCGCGCCGAAGAGCGAGCGGATGCCGCCGCCGACGCCCTCGTGGCGCCCACCGCGCCCGCACGCCCGCGCAGCATCTGACGCGGCGACTGCCCGTTCGCGCGCCGGTTCGCGGCCCGCTTCGCTTCGCTCCGCACCCCGACCCGGTGGACGCGGGCATCCACCGAATGGGGGATGCCTCCTCCTGCGGATGACGGCTGGGCGAGGCGGCTCGGCGCCGCGAGGCTGAAGGCATGAGAACTCCAGCGGTGCAGGTGCGGAACCTGCAGAAGACGTATGACGGCCGCGCGGTCGTCGACGACGTGAGCTTCGACATCGAGCAGGGCGAGACCTTCGCCCTGCTCGGCCCGAACGGCGCCGGCAAGTCGACGACGGTCGAGATCCTCGAAGGGTACCGCCGGCGCAGCGGCGGCACGGTGAGCGTGCTCGGCGTCGATCCCGAGCACGGCGGACTCGAGTGGAAGGCGCGTCTGGGGATCGTGCTGCAGGTGTGCGGCCAGAGCGGTCTGCTCACCGTCCGCGAGCAGCTGCGGCAGTTCGCGGGCTTCTACCCCGACGCGCGAGACGTCGACGAGGTCATCTCCGCCGTCGGCCTCACGGCCCAGGCGAAGATGCGGACCTCGAAGCTGTCGGGTGGCCAGCAGCGCCGGGTCGACGTCGCGATGGGGATCATCGGCCGGCCCGAGCTGCTCTTCCTCGACGAGCCGACGACCGGCTTCGATCCGGAGGCCCGCCGAGAGTTCTGGGAGCTGATTCGCGGGCTCAAGGCGGACGGCACCACGATCCTGCTCACGACCCACTACCTCGATGAGGCGGCTCAGCTCGCCGATCGGGTGGCCGTCATCGCGGACGGCCGGCTGCAGGCGGTGGGGCCGGTCGACACGTTCGGCGGACCGCAGGCCCGCGTGCCGCTCGTCCGGTGGCACGAGCAGGGCGTCCGGCGGGAGCAGCGCGCGACCGCGCCGCTGCGCTTCGTCGGGGAGCTCACCGAGAGGCTGGGGCACGAGCCGGAGCAGCTCGAGATCGTCCGCCCGAGCCTCGAGGACATCTATCTGGAACTGGTCGCGAGCGCATCCGGCGTCGCGGCGGCGGACATGAAGGAGACGGTGCGATGAGCACGACGGCGATACGGGTGCCGGGGATCGTCCCGACCGGCCTGTGGCGGGCGCAGTTCGAGCTGAGGCAGTACTTCCGCTCCGGCGACACGCTCTTCTTCACGTTCCTGTTCCCGGTCTTCATGCTGGGACTCTTCAGCGTCGCCTTCGGCGGGGACGGCGACGTGCAGATCGCGCCGGGCGTGCCGGCGCTGCCGATGGCGCAGCTGTACCTGCCCGGCATGATGGCGGCAGGGCTTCTGCTGTCGGGGTTCCAGAACCTCGCGATCGACATCGCCCTGGAGCGCTCGGACGGCACGCTCAAGCGGCTGGGAGGGTCCCCCCTCTCCCCGGTGAGCTACTTCCTGGGCAAGATCGCGCAGGTCCTGGTCACCGGCGTCCTGCAGACGGTGCTGCTGCTCGCGGTCGCCGGCATCCTGCTGGGCGTGCCGCTGCCCACCGAGCCGGCGCAGTGGCTCACGTTCGCATGGGTGTTCGTGCTCGGCATCGCCACGTCGGCTCTCCTCGGCATCGCGCTGTCGAGCGTGCCTCGCACGGCCAAGAGCGCGACCGCGGTCGTGATCCCGGTCGGACTCGTCCTGCAGTTCATCTCCGGCGTGTACCTCATGTTCTGGCAGCTGCCGGAGTGGCTGCAGAACATCGCGTCGCTCTTCCCGCTGAAATGGATGGCGCAGGGCATGCGGGCGGTCTTCCTCCCCGATGCCTTCGCGGCGCTCGAGCAGGGCGGCGAGTGGAATCTGGGCGGCGTCGCCGCGGCGCTGGGGATCTGGCTCGTGGTGGGGCTCGTGCTCTCCCTCGTCACCTTCCGGTGGATCCGCCGCAACGCGTAGCCTCACTCAGGGACAGGAGGACGGATGCTGCAGAAGCGGTGGTGGGACATCGCGGTCGTCGCCGGAGCGGCGTCGATCGCGATGGCCATCGCCTTCGGCCTGGGGCCGGGGGGCGCGGCCGAACGGGCGATCGCGTTCGTGGCCATCGCCGCGTTCGCGCTGGCGTACTTCGTGATCGCACGCCCCGCGATCGGCGCCGCGTCGACGGTGCGGTTCGTCGCGTTCATGATGACGATCGCTGTCATCCTCACCGTCGGAACCGCGGCGACCGCGTTCCTCGCGACCCTCCAGGTGCTCGCGTACCCGCTGGCGTGGGTGCTCGGCGACACCCGCCGCCGCGGCGTCATCGGGTCGGCTGTGATCGCCGCGGCTGTGATGCTCGGCTACGCGATCGGCGGCGGCTTCACCGTGGGCGCGATCGTCGCGGGACTGACGACCGCCGGGTTCTCGTTCGCCTTCGCGACCGCGTTCGGCCTGTGGATCTCGGGTATCGCGGAGTACGGCGAGGAGCGGGCGCGACTGCTCGACGAGCTGACGGCGGCGCAGGCCGAGGTGCGGGCGCTGAGCCACGAGCGTGGTGCGTCGGAGGAGCGGGAGCGGCTCGCCCGTGACATCCACGACACGCTCGCTCAGACCCTCGCGGGGCTCGTGATCTTCGCGGAGCGCGCAGGGCGGCAGTCTCGAGAGGGGCAGGCGGATGCCGCGGCCGCGACGATCGCGACCGTCGAGCAGGTCGCGCGCGACGCACTCGGCGAGGCACGCGCGCTCGTCGCCCGCACGGCCGCCGTGCCCGACGAGCCCGCGTTCGGTGCTGCCGTCGAGCGTCTCGCGGAGCGGTTCCGCGCGCACGACGGCGCCGCGATCGACATCGAGGTCGACGATGTCGCCGAGGCGCTCGACCGCGACCGGCAGGTCGTGCTGCTGCGCTGCGTGCAGGAGGGGCTCTCGAACGTCGCACGACACGCGCGCGCCACGCACGTCTCGGTCGCGGTGCGGGAGTCGGAGGAGGGCGCACTGCTCGAGATCGTGGACGACGGCAGCGGCTTCGACCCTGCGGGCACCGGCGGCGGATTCGGCCTCGCGGGAATGGCGGAACGCGTGGCTCTGGCGGGCGGCACGTTCGAGGTGGACTCCGCGCCGGGCGCCGGCACGACCGTGCGCGTACGGCTGCCGATCTCGCCGGGGCAGCCCACTGTGGCGTCCGCGGACGCACGCCGAGCGGGCGAGGCGCCGTGATCCGCCTCCTCATCGCCGACGACCATCCCGTCGTGCGCGCGGGCCTGGCCGGTCTGCTGTCGGACGAGCCCGGCTTCGACGTCGTGGCGGAGGCATCCGACGGAGACGAGGCGGTCCGCCTGGCGGCCGCGACGCACCCGGACGTCGTGCTGATGGACCTGCGCATGCCCCGGGTGGACGGCGTCACGGCGACCGCGCGGATCGTCGGCGGAGAGGCGGGCACGCCGCCGCCGCGCGTGCTGATCCTCACGACCTACGAGTCCGACGACCAGATCCTCGCCGCGATCGAGGCTGGGGCATCGGGCTACCTGCTGAAGGCGGCGCCGCAGGCGGAGATCGTCGCCGGCATCCGCTCGGTCGCCGCCGGGCAGTCGGCGCTGTCGCCGCAGGTCGCGGTGCGGCTCGTCGAGCGGATGCGCCGCCCCGAGCCCGGCGCCGTACTCACCGCCCGTGAGCTCGACGTGCTGCGGCTGGTCGCCACCGGTCACAGCAACAAGCAGGTGGCGGTCGCCCTCGGGATCGGCGAGTCGACGGTCAAGACGCACCTGCTCAAGGTGTTCGAGAAGCTGGGGGTCGCCGACCGCACGCGCGCCGTGACGCTCGCCATGGAGCGCGGCCTGCTCTCCTGACGCCGGCTCACCGCGAACGGGCTTCCGCCGGCGTCCTCGTCGGCTCCTGCCCCACTTCGCGGATCCGGAATTCGGACTTTCGCAGCGTTTCCGGAGAGCTGGCGGCGCATCGATCCGGAAACGCTTCGGTTCTCCGAATTCCGGATCCGCGACGGATGCCGCGGAGCGACGACGGATGCCCCGGACCGGGCGGTCCGGGGCATCCGTCTGCCGTTCAGCCGAACTGGTTCATCGTGTTGTCCTTGCCGCCGGCCTTGAGGGCCGCGTCGCCGGCGAAGTACTCCTTGTGGTTGTCGCCGATGTCGCTTCCGGCCATGTTCTGGTGCTTGACGGTCGCGATGCCCTCGCGGATCTCGCGGCGCTGGACGCCCTTCACGTAGGCGAGCATGCCCTCGTCGCCGAAGTACCCCTTGGCCAGGCTGTCGGTCGACAGCGCCGCCGTGTGGTACGTCGGGAGGGTGATGAGGTGGTGGAAGATGCCGGCGCGCGTCGACCCGTCGCGCTGGAACGTTCGGATCTTCTCGTCGGCCAGTCGCGCCAGCTCGGTGTCGTCGTACTCGACGCTCATCAGGTCGCCGCGGTCGTACGCCGACATGTCCTCGCCCCGCTCCGCGAGCAGGTCGTACGCCTGCTGACGGAAGTTGAGGGTCCAGTTGAACGACGGGCTGTTGTTGTAGACCAGCTTCGCGTCGGGGACGACCTCGCGGATGCGGTCGACCATGCCGGCGATCTGCTCGACGTGCGGCTTCTCGGTCTCGATCCACAGCAGGTCCGCGCCGTTCTGCAGCGACGTGATGCAGTCCAGGACGACGCGGTCCTCGCCCGTGCCGGGGCGGAACTGGTACAGGTTGCTGGCCAGGCGCTTCGGCCGCAGCAGCCTTCCCTCCCGCCGGATGATGACGTCGCCGTCGCTCAGCTCCGCCTCCGAGATCTCCTCGACGTCGAGGAACGCGTTGTACCGGTCGCCGAGGTCGCCGGGCCGGCTCGAGACGGCGAGCTTCTGCGTGAGCCCGGCGCCGAGCGAGTCGGTGCGGGCGACGATGATGCCGTTGTCGATGCCGAGCTCGAGGAACGCGTAGCGGACGGCGTTGATCTTCGCGAGGAAGTCCTCGTGGGGGACGGTGACCTTGCCGTCCTGGTGGCCGCACTGCTTCTCGTCCGAGACCTGGTTCTCGATCTGGATGGCGCAGGCGCCCGCCTCGATCATCTTCTTGGCGAGCAGGTAGGTGGCCTCGGGATTGCCGAAGCCCGCGTCGATGTCGGCGATGATCGGCACCACGTGGGTCTCGTGGTTGTCGATCTGGGACTGGATGAACTCGACCGCGGTCTCGTCACCCGCGCGGCGCGCCTCGTCGAGCTGCGTGAAGAGCAGGTCCAGCTCGCGGGCGTCGGCCTGACGCAGGAACGTGTAGAGCTCCTCGATGAGGGCCGGCACCGCCGTCTTCTCGTGCATCGACTGGTCGGGCAGGGGACCGAACTCCGAGCGCAGCGCGGCGACCATCCAGCCGGACAGGTACAGGTAGCGCTTGTTCGTGCTCTTCAGGTGCTTCTTGATCGAGATGAGCTTCTGCTGCCCGATGAAGCCGTGCCAGACGCCGAGCGACTGGGTGTAGACCGACGAGTCGGCGTCGTAGTCGGCCATGTCGCGGCGCATGATGTCGGCGGTGTACTGGGCGATCGCAAGGCCCGTCCGGAAGCGGTTCTGCGCCCGCATGCGGGCCACATGCTCGGGGTTGATGGCCTCCCAGCCGGAGCCGTGCTGCTCCTTGAGCGCCTGGATGGCTTCGATGTCGTCTTGGTACGCGGTCATGTCAGTTCCTTGGGTGGTGGTGTGGGTGTCGCGGGGACGGATGCCGCGTCACTCGGTCTCGACGAGGAAGCGCGAGTACGCGGGCAGCGTCAGGAACGCCGGGAAGTCCTGGCCGAGGGCGACGTCGCGGAAGATCTCGGCCGCGTCGTCGAAGCGGTCTCCGTCGCGGCGGTCCACCTCGCCGAGCACCTGTGAGATCAGGCCCTCGACGTGCTCGCGGGTGATCGGGGTGTCGTCCTCGGTCGTGCGGTCCTGATGGATCCACTGCCACACCTGCGAGCGCGAGATCTCGGCAGTGGCCGCATCCTCCATGAGGTTGTCGATCGCGACGGCGCCCAGGCCTCGCAGCCACGCCTCGATGTAGCGGATGGCCACCGAGACGTTGCCGTGCACGCCGGCGCTCGTGATCGGGCGGCCGATGTGGACGTCGATCAGGTCGGCGGCCCGCACCTCCACCTCGGGGCGCTGACGGTCGAGCTGGTTGGGCCGGTCGCCCAGCACCGCGTCGAACTCGGCGCGCGCCACCGGGATGAGGTCGGGGTGCGCCACCCACGTGCCGTCGAAGCCGTCACCGGCCTCGCGCTTCTTGTCAGCGGCGACCTTCTCGAATGCGCGCTCGGTCACCTCGGGATCACGGCGGTTCGGGATGAAAGCGCTCATGCCGCCGATCGCGAAGGCGCCGCGCTTGTGGCACGTCTGCACGAGCAGCTCGGTGTAGGCCCGCATGAACGGCACCGTCATCGTGACCTCGCTGCGGTCCGGCAGCACGAAGCGCGCGCCGCGGCCGCGGTAGTTCTTGATGATCGAGAAGATGTAGTCCCAGCGGCCGGCGTTCAGGCCCGCGCAGTGGTCGCGCAGCTCGAAGAGGATCTCCTCCATCTCGAACGCGGCCGGCAGCGTCTCGATGAGCACCGTCGCGCGGATGGTGCCGTGCGGGATGCCGATGTAGCGCTCGCTGAAGGTGAAGACGTCGTCCCAGAGCTTCGCCTCCTCGCTCGATTCGAGCTTGGCGATGTAGAAGTACGGGCCTCGGCCGTTCGCGATCAGCGCCTGGGCGTTGTGGAAGAAGTACAGCCCGAAATCGACGAGCGAGCCGGATGCCGCCATCGTGCGGCCGGCGCGGTCGGTGAAGCGGAGGTGCTGCTCGGGCAGGTGCCACCCGCGCGGTCGCATCACGATCGTCGGGGTCTCGGTCGCGGTCACCTCGTACCGCTTGCCCTCCGGGCTGGTGAACGAGAGCTCGCCGCGGATCGCGTCGCGCAGGCTCAGCTGCCCCTCGATCACGTTCTTCCACGTCGGGCTGGTGGCGTCCTCCTGGTCGGCGAGCCACACCTTCGCGCCCGAGTTCAGCGCATTGATGGTCATCTTGGGGTCGGTCGGGCCGGTGATCTCGACGCGGCGGTCCTCGAGCCCGGGGCCCGCGCCGGCGACCTTCCACTGCGCGTCCTCACGGATGTGCCGGGTCTCGTCGCGGAACTGCGGGTCGTGGCCGTTGCCGATCTCGAACCGGCGGCGCATGCGGTCGGCGAGCCGGTCGTGCCGGCGGGCGCCGAAGCGGTGGTGCAGTTCGGTGAGGAACGCCAGAGCCGCGGGGGTCAGGATCTCGTCGTAGCGGGGGCCGAGGCGCCCGGCGATCTCGATCGAGGGCTCGTGCGTCTGGGTGGGGATCGGTCCGGTGCGCGTACGCATCGGGGTGGCGGTTGCAGGTGTCATGGTCCCTGTCTTCCTGTGAGCAGTGCGTGGAGAGTGGGATGCCCCGATCCGGCGTGTGGGCCGGATTCGCGGTTGCCCCTGATCTGCGTTCTGGGCCGATCGGCGGTGTGTCGTGAGACCACTCTGCGGTGAAGTTCGGGGAACTGCCTGACGAATCAGGCTGTGAAGTTTTCGTCTATTTCTGTTTTCGTGACAGAATCGGCCCATGACGACGACGCTGACCAGGGATGCCGCCGCAGAAGTCCCCGACGATGGCGGGGTGGACCCGCTCACCATCGGCCGCCGCATCCGGCAACTGCGCACCGACCGCGGCATGACGCTGGAGGAGCTCGCCGCGGCCGTGGACCGCGCGCCGAGCCAGCTGTCGATGATCGAGAACGGGCGCCGCGAGCCGAAGCTGACGCTGCTGCAGGCGATCGCCCGCGCGCTGGGCTCGTCGATCGAGGCGATCCTCGAGTCGGAGCCGCTGGACGAGCGCGCCACGCTCGAGATCTCCCTCGAACGCGCCATGCGCGGCCAGACGTTCCAGGCGCTGGGGATCCCGCCTTTCCGCATCGGCAAGGCGGTGCCGACCGAGGCGCTGAAGGCGATGCTGGCCCTGCAGGGCGAGATCGAGCGTCTCCGCGACGAGCGGGCGGCGACGCCGGAGGAGGCCCGGCGGGCGAACGTGGCGCTACGGCGGCTGATGCGCACGCAGAACAACTACTTCCCCGAGCTGGAGATCGAGGCGCGCCGGCTCCTCGATGCCGTCGACCACCCGGGGGGTCCGCTGACGCAGCGCACGGCATCCGACATCGCCGCCCACCTCGGCTTCACCCTCCACTACGTGCCCGACCTGCCGCAGACGACGCGCTCGGTCGCCGACATCAAGAACGGCCGCCTTTACCTCTCCAGCCGGGTCACGGCCAAGGGCGACCCCCGCACCGCACTGCTGCAGGCGCTGTCGAGCCGCATCCTCGGCCACCGCGAGCCGACGTCGTACGCGGAGTTCCTCCGTCAGCGCGTCGAGACGAACTACCTCACCGGGGCGCTGCTCATCCCCGAGGCCCACGTCGTGCCGTTCTTGCAGGAGGCCAAGAAGGACCGCGCGATCTCGATCGAGGACCTCCGCGACGCGTACTCGGTCTCGTACGAGACGGCCGCGCACCGCTTCACGAATCTGGCGACCGTGCACCTCGGCATCCCGGTGCACTTCCTCAAGGTGCACGAGTCGGGCACCATCACCAAGGCGTACGAGAACGACGACGTGAACTTCCCCACGGACCGCCTCGGCGCGATCGAGGGCCAGATGTGCTGCCGCAAGTGGACGTCGCGCGTCGTCTTCGACGTCGACGACCACTTCAACCCGTACTACCAGTACACCGACACGGGCAACGGGACGTACTGGTGCACCGCCCGCGTGGAGCTGTCGAGCGAGGGCGCCCACTCGGTGTCGGTGGGTGTGCGGTTCGACGACACCCGGTGGTTCCTCGGCCGCGACACGACGAACCGCGGGGTGTCGAAGCACTCCGTCGAGGTCTGCTGCCGCCGGGCCCCTGCCGACCTCGAGGCGGCGTGGCGCGAGCAGTCCTGGCCGAACGTGCGGACGCCGAGAACCCTCCTGGCCACCCTGCCGACGGGGGCGTTCCCCGGGGTCGACACGACCGACGTCTACGAGTTCCTCGAGGCGCACGCGCCGCGCTGATCGTCAGTGCCGGCCGGCGACCCAGCCGGCGACGTGAGCCGGCCACGCGGTGCGCGGCGATGACCGCGCGTCCTCGACCCGGTCCGCCACCCGGTACGCCGTGTAGATCGCGTGCACCGCGACCCACCGCAGCGGCTCGACCTCCCAGCGCCGGGCATGGTGCCCGACCCACGGCAGCCGGGTGAGCTCGGTGTCGCGCGCGAGCACGAGGTCGGCCAGCGTGCGGCCGGCGAGGTTCGTCGCCGTCACACCGGTGCCGACGTAGCCGCCCGCCCAGCCCAGGCCGGTCGCCGGGTCATGCGCGACGGAGGCCGTCCAGTCCCGCGGGACGCCGAGCACGCCCGCCCAGGCGTGCGCGATCGGCACGTCCGCGGCATCCGGGAAGAACCGCCGCAGCAGCCGGGCGAGCGAGCGGATCGTGCGCTCCTGGGTGCGTCCGTCCGTGTCGACGCGCGAGCCGTAGCGGTACGGGACGCCTCTGCCGCCGAACGCGATGCGGTCGTCGGCGGTGCGCTGCGCGTACATGTAGACGTGGGCGAAGTCGCCGAGCGTCTCACGGGCCTCCCAGCCGATCCGCTCCCACACCGCAGCGGGGATCGGATCGGTCACGATCATCGACGAGTTCATCGGGAGCACCGCGCGGTGGTGCCCTCGCAGGTCGGGCGTGAACCCCTCGGTCGCACGCAGGACGTGTGCCGCCCGCACCGTGCCGCGGTCGGTCACCGCGCGGCCCGGCGTGATCTCGGTCACGCGCGTGTCCTCGAAGACGGTCACGCCCAGGCGCTCGACGGCCTCGGCGAGCCCGGCGGCCAGCTTCACGGGGTGCACGCGTGCGCAGTGCGGATGCCAGGCGGCCCCGAGCGCGCCGTCGATGCGGAGACGGGATGCCGTGGCCGCGGCATCCCACTCCTCGATGTCGGTGTGGGGCCACGAGCGGTCGTGCGCGACGGCGGCCTGCAGGCGGGCGAGCTGCGCGGCGGAGCGGGCGACGTTCAGCTCGCCGCCCTTCGCGATGTCGGCCTCGATGCCCTCGCGCTGCGCGACGCCGATGACCTCGTCGACGGTCTGGTTGAGCGCCCGCTGCTGCGCGATGGCCGCGTCGCGGCCGTGCGAGGCCGCGAACGCGTCGCGGCCGCCCGTGACGGTGTTCGTGAGCCATCCGCCGTTGCGGCCGGACGCCCCGAACCCGGCGAAGCGCTGCTCGAGCACGACCACCCGCAGTTCGGGCTGGGCGCGCTTGAGGTAGTAGGCGGTCCACAGGCCGGTGTAGCCCGCGCCGACGATCGCCACGTCGGCCTGCAGGTCGCCGTTCAGCGGCGGTCGCGGGGCAGGAGTCCCGCCGGCGCTGCGCCACCACCACGACACGTCGCCGTTGCGGATGTCATCGAGGTCTCGGGTCGGCGGCACGCGCACAGGCTACCGCCGCCGTCCGCGCACGCCGGCGCCGAGGGGTCGTCGATCCGTCCGATTCGCGGCGTCCACCCGTATCCGGTGTACGGCGCGCGACCGCCGCATGGTTCGAGCGCTCAGTCCTCCAGCGCGCGCAGCGCGGCCCACAGCTCCGCGCGCGTCGCGAACGACGACAGGTCGCGCCCGAGGACCCGTTCGATGAGCGCCAGGCGGGTGCGCACGGTGTGGCGATGCACGCCGAGGGATCGAGCGGATGCCTCGTGCGAGCAGTCCTCGTCGAGCCACACCCGCAGCGTCTCGAGGAGTCGGGTGCCCTGCGCCGCGTCGTGATCCACGAGGGGAGCGAGCTCGGCCCGTGCGAGGGCTCGCGCCTCATCCCCGAGGGCGGACAGGACGCCCGCGCCCGACACGTCGGCGAACGCCGTCACGGGGGCGAGACCGCGATCCCGCGCGACCCGTGCCTGGCCCACCGCCGCGGCGAACCCGTCGTAGCCGGTCGGGTCCGAGAGTCCCACCCGCACGTCGAAGCGGTCGGCGAGCTCGTCCACGGCCGAGCGGTCGTCCGACGGGACCACGAGCACGATGCCGTCGTCGCCGCGGCCGAAGAACAGCGCGCCGCGCCGCTCCTCCGCCCACAGCTCGAGCAGCTCGGCGATGCCGTCGACGCGCAGGGCGGAGGCATCCGTCAGTCCGACCATGACCGGCGCGGACGGCAGCGGCCCCCACAGCTCGCGCGACGTCCGCCGGGCGAGGCCGGGGTCGCCGGTCATGAGCGACTGCGCGAGCCCCGCGCGCAGCGCCGATCGCGCCCGCGCCAGGCCCTGCTGCTGCTCGAGCGCCAGGCCGGCCATCGCGATGACGGCTGTCACGACGACGCGTCCCTCCTGGTCGAGGTCCCCCGCGGCGATCGCGATCACGCCGCGGAGGTGCCCGCCGCGCCCGAGCGTCTGGAGCGTGAACGGGGTCTGGCCGATGTGCAGGGACGATCCCGCGCGCGCCCCGCGGTGGAGAACGCCCGTCACCTCGCGTTGCAGCGCGGCCGCCGTGTCGTGGCCGAGACTCCCGGCCGGGTGCTCGCGCGACAGCTCTCCGGCCGCGTCGAACATGCCCACCCAGGTGTCGAGCTGCTTGGCGAGCTCCGCCACCGTCGCCCCGAGGCCGTCCGGCCGGAGCGCGGCGAGCGCGATCGCCCGCTGAGCGGCCAGCGCCCAGCTGCGCCGGGCATACGCCTCGGCCGCGATCGCCTCGGCGTTCGCCCGCGCCACGGCGATGAACGGCGTGCGGTAGGGGACCTCGAACAGGGGCATCCGCTCATCCGTGCACGCGCCGACGAGCGCCGGTGGGATGCCGGCGCGCACGACCTCGGTGCCGAAGCCGAGACCGACCACGCCCCGCGCCGAGAGGCGGCGCACGTACGCGCGGTACACCTCGGCCGCGTCCGCGCCGCCGTCGTCGCCGTGGGGGAACTGGGTCCCGGTCGTGAGCAGCACGAGGCCCTCGGAGAGGAACGGTGTCGGGTCGGCGAGATCCGAGCTGTGCACCCATCGGATCGCTCGGTCCAGGGCCGCCGGATCGACGTCGTCGATCGCCAGTGACAGCTGCAGATCTCTGCGTGCGAGCAGTGCGCGCAGCGTGGGGGCGTCGGTGTCCATGATGCTCCGAGTGTACGTTTCGTACAGCGGTCCATCGAGAATGTACGGCCGGGAAGGTGCGGCGTCGGAAACGGCCGACATACGCTCCCCTCCATGAGCAGCGCAGCCGACACCCTCACCGAAACGCCCCTCGGCGGTCCCACCCTGCCTCAGCGGCGACGCCTCGTCACGAGCATCCCGGGTCCCCGGTCGCAGGAGCTGCTCGACCGCAAGGCGGGCGCCGTGGCAGCCGGTGTCGGCCACACCGCACCGGTGCATGCCGTGGCTGCCGGCGGCGGCGTCATCGTCGACGCCGACGGCAACTCGCTCATCGACCTGGGCTCGGGCATCGCCGTCACCACCATCGGCAACGCGCATCCGAAGGTCGTGAAGGCCGTTCAGGAGCAGGTCGCGCAGTTCACCCACACGTGCTTCATGATCGCGCCGTACGACTCGTATGTGTCGGTCGCCGAGGCGCTCAACCGGATCACCCCCGGCGACCACGCCAAGAAGAGCGCGCTGTTCAACTCGGGCGCCGAGGCGGTGGAGAACGCGGTCAAGATCGCCCGCAAGTACACCGGCAAGCCCGCTGTCGTGGCGTTCGACCACGGCTATCACGGCCGCACCAACCTCACGATGGCGCTGACGGCGAAGTCGATGCCGTACAAGCACGGCTTCGGTCCCTTCGCCTCGGAGATCTACCGCGCACCGCTGTCGTACCCGTACCGCGACGGACTGAGCGGTGCCGAGGCGGCGAAGAAGGCCATCTCGCTCATCGAGAAGCAGGTCGGCGCCGACAACCTCGCCGCGGTGATCATCGAGCCCATCCAGGGCGAGGGCGGCTTCATCGTTCCGGCGGACGGGTTCCTCCCCGCCATCGTCGACTGGTGCCGCGCCAACGGCGTCGTCTTCATCGCCGACGAGATCCAGACCGGCTTCGCCCGCACCGGCCGCATGTTCGCCAGCGAGGTGTTCGGCATCGTCCCCGACCTCATCACCACCGCCAAGGGCATCGCGGGCGGCCTGCCGCTGGCTGCGGTCACCGGCCGGGCCGAGATCATGGACGCGTCGCACGCCGGCGGCCTCGGCGGAACCTACGGCGGGAACCCGATCGCGTGCGCCGCGGCCCTGGCCGCCATCGACGTCTTCGAGAACGACGGGATGCTCGAGCGCGCCCGCGAGATCGAGGCCGTCCTCACCGAACGGCTGCGCGGGCTGCAGGCCGCCGACCCGCGCGTGGGAGACGTGCGCGGGCACGGCGCGATGATCGCCGCCGAGTTCGTGGATCCCGCGACCGGAGAGCCGGATGCCGCGCTCACCGCCGCGGTCGCGAAGGCCTGCATCGCACAGGGCGTCATCGTGCTCACCTGCGGCACGTACGGGAACGTCATCCGCTTCCTGCCGCCGCTGTCGATCACCGACGACCTGCTCCACGAGGGCCTGGACGTCGTCGCCGCCGCACTCGCGGCTGCGTGATCCGCGGCATCCGTGTCCTGCGCTCCACGGCGCGCAGACCTGACGAAGAGAACTCGACGAAGGAGTCCGAATGACCGAGTTGAGCCGCGATGTCGTCATCGTCGGCGCCGGAGCCGCCGGCCTGACCGCCGCCAACGAGCTGAAGAAGGCAGGCCTCTCGGTCGTCGTGCTCGAGGCGCGCGACCGCGTGGGCGGGCGCCTGTGGACCGACGTCGTCGACGGGGCCATGCTCGAGATCGGCGGTCAGTGGGTCTCGCCCGATCAGGACGCGCTGAAGGAGACCCTCGCCGAGCTGGGGCTGGAGACCTACAGCCGCTACCGCGAGGGGGACTCGGTCTACATCGGCCGGGACGGCGAGCTCAAGCGCTTCACCGGCGAGATCTTCCCGGTAGCGCCCGAGACCGAGAAGGAGATCGTCCGTCTCATCGAGCTGCTCGACGGCATGGTCGCCGAGATCGATCCCGACAAGCCGTGGGAGCACCCCGACGCCGAGGAACTGGACCGCGTCTCGTTCGAGGCGTGGCTCGAAGCCCAGACCGACGACGCCGAGGCGCGCGACAACATCGCGCTCTTCATCGCCGGCGCGATGCTGACCAAGCCCGCCTATGCGTTCTCGACCCTGCAGGCCCTGCTCATGGCCGCCAGCGCCGGCAGCTTCTCGCACCTCGTGGACGCCGACTTCATCCTCGACGAGCGCGTCGTGGGCGGCCTGCAGCAGGTTCCGCTGCTGCTGGCGGAGCGGCTGGGCGACGACGTCCTGCTCGGCCAGCCCGTCAACGAGGTGCACTGGTCCGACGAGAGCGTGCGCGTCGTCACCGACCAGGGGCTCCAGGTGCGCGCCCGCTTCGTGGTGCTCGCGCACGCCCCGATCCTCTATCCGTGGATCGAGTTCCAGCCGGCCCTGCCGCGCCTGAAGCAGCAGATGCACCAGCACATCTCGATGGGCTTCGTGATCAAGGTCCACGCCGTCTACGACCGTCCCTTCTGGCGCGACCAGGGCCTGTCGGGCACCGCGTTCAGCCCGTACGAGATCTCGCACGAGGCCTACGACAACACCAACCACGGCGACGAGCGCGGCACCCTCGTCGGCTTCGTGTCGGACCGCAACGCCGACGACCTCTTCCGCGTGCCGGCCGAGGAGCGCAGGGAGCGCATCCTCGAGTCGCTGTCGCACTACTACGGCCCCGAGGCGAAGACGCCGCTCGTGTACTTCGAGAGCGACTGGGGCGCCGAGGAGTGGACCCGCGGCGCCTACGCCGCCAGCTTCGACCTCGGCGGCCTCGCCCGTTACGGCGCAGACCTGCGCACGCCGGTCGGGCCCATCCACTTCGCGTGCAGCGACATGGCCGGCGCCGGCTACCAGCACGTCGACGGCGCGATCCGCATGGGTCGCCTCGTCGCCGGCAGCATCGTCGAGGCGGCCCGCCGATGAGCGCGCGGATCGTCGTCGGCTACACCGCGACGGATGCCGGCGCCGACGCGCTCTCGCTCGGCATGCGCCTGGCCAAGGCGACGGGCGCGGTCCTGGACCTCGTCGTCGTGCTCCCTAGTGAGGAGCGGAGCGTCATCACGCCCCCCAACGCCTCGTACGACCGCTACATCCAGGAGCAGGCCGAGGGCTGGCTGGCCGACGCCTCGAACCGCGTCATCGACGGGGTCGCGCACGAGTCGCACGTCCGGCGTGCGGAGTCCTTCGCCGAGGGGCTGCTCGAGTGCGCCCACGAGTCCGGCGCCTCGCTCATCGTCGTCGGCGCGGCCAACGGCGGGCTGCGGGGTCGGCACCGCCTGGGCACCGTCGCCAGTGAGCTCCTGCACTCCGCCGACGTCCCGGTCGCACTCGCCCCCGAGGGGACGCGCCTCATAGACCCCGCCGGCGGCGTCAGCCGCATCACCGCCGCCATCGGGCTGCGCCCAGGCGCCGACGTGCTGCTGGACGAGAGCATCGCGCTGGCCAAGGCGACCGGCGCCGAGCTGCGTCTGGTGTCGCTGGTGGCGCTCGACCTCCCGGCGGGCCTCGCGGGCAACGAGTCGGCCGCGCAGCACGCCGACGAGGTCTACGTCCACGTGCGGGCCGCGCTACCCGAGGGGATCCACGCCGACTCCGTGGTGGCGCTCGGCGACAGCATCGAGGACGCCGTCGCCGACCTCTCGTGGGACCCCCGCGAGCTCGCGGTCGTGGGCTCCAGCCGTCTCGCGCAGCCTCGTCGGCTGTTCCTCGGCTCGACCGCGGCGAAGATGCTGCACGAGCTGACCGTACCGATGGTGGTCGTGCCCCGCACCCGCCATGAGAGCAAGAACGGAGCACAGCGATGAGCGCTGGCCAGGAATCGCGGATGCCTCTCGCCGAGGCATCCGCGCCGCTCACGGGCGGACTGTCGAAGAAGGGGCTGAGCGCCGGAACGGTCGGTCTCATCGGCGCCGTCGTCATCGGCATCTCGTGCATCGCGCCCGCCTACACCCTCACCGCGGCGCTCGGCCCCACCGTGTCGGAGGTCGGGTTCCAGGTGCCGGCGATCATCCTGCTCGGCTTCATCCCGATGCTGCTCGTCGCATTCGGCTACCGCGAGCTCAACCGCTCGATGCCCGACTCGGGTACGTCGTTCACGTGGGCGGCGCGCGCCTTCGGGCCGTGGGTGGGCTGGATGGCGGGCTGGGGGCTCGTCGCAGCCACGATCCTCGTGCTGTCGAATCTCGCCGGCATCGCCGTGGAGTTCCTCTTCCTCCTCATCGACCAGCTCGCGGGCAGTCCGGGGACCATCGCCGACCTCGCCTTCAACCCGTTCATCAACGTCGCGGTCTGTCTGCTGTTCATGCTCGGCGCGACGTACATCTCGTACCGCGACATGCAGACCACGCAGAAGCTGCAGTATGTGCTCGTGAGCTTCCAGGTGCTGGTGCTGGTGGTCTTCTCGATCGCGGCGTTCGTGCACGTCGCGAACGGCACCGCCTTCGACGCGAGTCCCGTCGAGGCATCCTGGTTCAACCCGCTCGTCGTGACGCCGCCGCTCGCGATCGTCGCGGGCCTGTCGCTGTCGATCTTCATCTTCTGGGGATGGGACGTCACCCTCACCATGAACGAGGAGACCCGCAACCCCGAGAAGACCCCGGGCCGCGCGGCCACCGTCACCGTGGTCACCATCGTCACGCTGTACCTGCTGATCTCGGTGGCGCTGCTGGCGTTCGCGGGCACGGGAGAGGAGGGCCTCGGGCTCGGGAACCCCGACATCCAGGCGAACGTCTTCTTCTACCTGTCGGGCCCGATCCTGGGGCCGCTGGCGTTCCTGGTGTCGCTGGCCGTGCTCACGAGCTCGGCGTCGTCGCTGCAGTCGACGTTCGTAGGCCCCGCGCGAACGCTTCTCGCCATGGGGCACTACGGGGCGCTGCCGCCGGCGTTCGCGAAGGTCTCGCCGCGCTTCTTCACGCCCGGCTACGCCACCATCGTCTCCGCCGTCGTCGCGTCGGTGTTCTACGCCGTGATGCGGTTCATCAACGAGAACGTGCTGTGGGACACGATCACGACGCTCGGCATGATGATCTGCTTCTACTACGGCATCACCGCGTTCGCGTGCGTCTGGTACTTCCGCCGGCAGTGGTTCGACTCGGCGCGCACCTTCTTCTTCACCCTGCTGTTCCCTCTGGTGGGCGGCGTCATCCTCGTCGCGCTGTTCGTGATCACCCTCGTCGAGAGCCTCGATCCGGCGTACGGCAGCGGCACCGAGTGGTTCGGCCTCGGCAGCGTCTTCGTGCTCGGCGTGCTGATCATCGGCCTCGGCATCGTGATCATGATCTGGCAGGCGATCAAGCGTCCTGCGTTCTTCCGCGGTGAGACACTCGGTATCGACGCGCCCGAAAGCCTTCGACGCGCCCGCCGCTGACGGGCAGACTGTCCCCAATCCATCCGATCGGAGAGGAAGCATGACCGACTACGCCGTCGTCAACCCGGCCACAGGAGAGACCCTGGCCACCTATCCCACCATCACCGACGAGGCCCTGGAGGCAGCGATCGCGAAGGCGGATGCCGCGTACCGCACGTGGCGCGACGTGCCCGTCGCCGAGCGCGCGGCGCGCATCCGCAAGGTCGCCGAGCTCCACCGCGAGCGCCGGGACGAGCTGGCGGCGATCATCGTGCGCGAGATGGGCAAGCCGCTGTCGGCCGCGCTGGGCGAGGTGGACTTCGCCGCCGACATCACGGAGTACTACGCCGACAACGCCGAGACGATCACGGCCGACCAGCCGATCGACATCCTCGGCGAGGGCACCGCGGTCATCCGCCGCAGCCCGCTCGGGGCGCTCCTGGGCATCATGCCGTGGAACTTCCCCTACTATCAGGTCGCCCGCTTCGCAGCGCCCAACGTGGTGGTGGGGAACACGATCCTCCTCAAGCACGCACCGCAGTGCCCCGAGTCGGCCGCGGCCATCGAGCGGATGTACGCGGATGCCGGGCTCGGCGAGGGCGTCTACACGAACGTGTACGCCACCAACGACCAGGCGGCCGCCATCATCGCCGACCGGCGGGTGCAGGGCGTCTCGGTGACCGGCTCGGAGCGGGCGGGGTCCGCCGTGGCGGCGCTGGCCGGACAGAACCTGAAGAAGGTCGCGCTCGAGCTCGGCGGATCCGACCCGTTCATCGTGCTGTCCACCGACGACCTGGACGCGACGGTCGCCGCCGCCGTCGAGGCGCGCATGGACAACAACGGCCAGTCGTGCAACGCCCCGAAGCGCTTCATCGTGCAGGAGGGCCTCTACGACGCCTTCCTCGAGAAGTTCACCGAGGCGATGACTGCGTCGAAGATGGGCGACCCGTTCGCCGACGACACCGTCCTCGGTCCGCTGTCGTCGCTGGCGGCCGCCGAGCGCCTTCAGGAGCAGGTCGACCGGGCGGTGGCGCAGGGGGCGCGGCTCGTGGCCGGCGGCACACGTGACGGCGCGTTCTACGAGCCGACGGTGCTCACCGACGTCACGCCCGAGATGGACGTGTACCGCGAGGAGCTGTTCGGGCCGGCGGGGGTCGTGTACAAGGTCGCGGACGAGGACGAGGCGGTCAAGGTGGCCAACGACACCAGCTTCGGCCTCGGGTCGTACGTCTACACGACCGATCCCGAGCAGGCTCAGCGCATCGCGGACAGGATCGACGCCGGCATGGTCTACGTCAACATCGTGCTCGCCGACTCGCCCGAGCTGCCCTTCGGCGGTGTGAAGCGCTCCGGCACCGGCCGTGAGATGGGGCTGCTGGCCGCGGACGAGTTCGTCAACAAGAAGCTCATCCGCGTCGCCCCCTGACGCCGCGACCTCCCCGCGCCACCCCCGGACGGCGGGACCGCCATCCGGGGGTGTCGCCGCGACCTCGGAAACGCGAGGATAAGGGCATGGCAGAGACAACCGACCCCGTCGTCGCACTCGCCGACGAGCAGTGCTGGGAGCGCCTGCGCACCCAGGAGCTCGGCCGGCTCGTCACTCGAGTGGGCGACGTGCTGGACATCTTCCCGGTGAACTACGTCGTCGACGGTCAGGGTGTGCTGTTCCGCACCGCGCAGGGCAGCAAGCTCTTCGAGCTCACCGTGAACGACGAGGTGCTGTTCGAGGTGGACGACCACACCGACGCCGAGGCGTGGAGCGTCATCGTGCGGGGTCACGCGCATCCGCTGGACCGCTCCGCGGACGTGGAGCGCGCCGACGGCCTGGGTCTTCGGCCCTGGATCCCCACCCTCAAGTACACGTACGTCCGCGTCGAGGCGACGTCGATCTCGGGCCGCGCGTTCCAGCGCGGTCCCGAGCCCGACCGCTACGGCGTGCAGCAGTACTGACGCTGTCGCGCCATGTCCGGGACACACCTGCGGAGGGGCCCCGGTTCGCGGGCTCCGCGGGCATGCCGTACACTTGATGGTGCAGTTGAATTCTGCATTCTTTCGGTGTGCCCGCCGGTCGGGCACGCATCCTCAAGCCGCGGTGAGAGGGGAAGAGTGCGGGCTTCACGAGACCTCCGGGTCTCTAGGGCGGTAGCTCAATTGGCAGAGCAGCGGTCTCCAAAACCGCAGGTTGCAGGTTCGATTCCTGTCCGCCCTGCGCATCAGCGCAACACCGGTGACATGGCTCCGGTCGAACACAACACCCTGCGTTGACATGTAATGTGCGGCCGACCCGCGTCGGCTCACGGAAGGTAATCAGGTGGCATCGATGGTTCAGGACGAGCCGAAGGGCGAAGTCGTCCCCACTGAGGGAACGGCGGCGCCTCGCGAGAAGAAGCCGAACGTCTTCGCTCGCATCGCCCTGTTCATCCGTCAGGTCTTCGCCGAGCTCCGCAAGGTCGTCACCCCGACGCGCCAGGAGCTGCTGAAGTACACGGCGGTGGTGCTGGGGTTCGTCGTCGTGATGATGGCGATCGTCTACGGCCTGGACGTGCTGTTCGTGTGGATCACGGCCTACGTCTTCGGAGTGCCCGGCGCCTGATCCTGAGCGCCCCGGCTCGCCGGTGCACGGCACGGGCGGCCGCAGGTCCGGAAGCGGACGGAACGGAAGAGAATTCACGTGACTGAAAGATATGTCGACGACGCCGATTGGGCGACGGCCGCCGAGCAGTCGTCCGAGGACGACGAAGCGCAGGAGGGCAACGTCCTGGCCGCCGAGGAGCGCTCGGTGGAGCCCGCAGAGCACCTCGCCATCCACATCGTCGACGACGCCGACGCCGACGAGGACGACGCCGACCTGGACGACATCGACATCGACGACCCGGAGGCGGATGCCATCGTGAACGACGCTCTCAACCTGGACGAGACGGCCGAGACCGAGGCTGCCGCCGAGGTGATCAACGACTCCATCGCGGAGGAGGTCGCCGAGCGGGAGGCCGAGGCCGCCGACGAGGTCAGCCCCTACGACGGCCCCGATGTGAACGGCGACGAGGACGAGCCGGAGCTCGACGAGGCGGCCGACGCCGTCGAGACGGATTCCGACGACGAGTCCGACGAGGACGAGGACCCGTACGAGGCGTTCCGCGCCGAGCTGCGCACCCTCCCGGGCAAGTGGTACGTCATCCACTCCTACGCCGGCTTCGAGCGCAAGGTGAAGGCCAACATCGAGCAGCGCAAGTCGACGCTCGAGGTCGAGGAGGACATCTACCAGATCGAGGTCCCGATGGAGGACGTCGTCGAGATCAAGAACGGGCAGCGCAAGATGGTCACGCGCGTCCGGATCCCCGGCTACGTGCTCGTGCGCATGGAGCTCAACGAGGACACCTGGTCGGTCGTCCGCCACACTCCCGGCGTCACCGGCTTCGTGGGCAACGCCCACAACCCGACCCCGCTGCGCTTCGAGGAGGCCTTCAACATGCTGAAGAGCCTCGTCGAGGTCAAGGAGGTCGCCGGCGCCAAGGGCGGTGCCGCCAAGAAGGGCGCTGCCGCCGCTGCCCGCGTCATCCCCGCCGAGGTCGACTTCGAGGTGGGCGAGACCATCACGATCAAGGAGGGCTCGTTCGCGGGCCTGCCCGGCACGATCAGCGAGATCAAGCCCGAGAGCGGCAAGCTCACGGTCCTCGTCTCGCTCTTCGAGCGCGAGACCCCGGTCGAGCTGTCGTTCGACCAGGTCACCAAGCTCTGACTCATCGAGATTCTCCGAAGCGCCCCGCCGAATCGGCGGGGCGCTTCGTCGTGCGCGGCAGTCGGCGGTGCCGAACGCTTCGGCGCGCGAGTGCGGAGAAGCGCAGGATGCCGGATCCGCTGGGCTTGCGGCATCCGTGATTCTGCAGATCTCCGGCGTCCTGCTCCGCGTCTGCAGGAGACCCTCCACGTCGCCAGGACTCGGCACCTCCTCCCCAGGGCCGGGGAGGGTCCCGGCTCCGAGACTCGGCGCCTCCTGCCCAGGCCGAGGAGGGCTCCGCCTCCGAGACTCGGCGCCTCCTCCCCAGGCCGGGGAGGGCTCCGGCTCCAAGACTCGGCGCCTCCTCCCCAGGGCTGGTAGGGTCCCGGCTCTCCACCGTCGCGGGCGTGACTGTCGGCGCGGCCCCCGGGATGTCGCACCCTGAAGGCCATGGATCACCTTCTGGGCGAGGTGCGCGCGGCGGGCGGGGTTGCGCGCGTCGCTTCGCTGCGGGCGCGGGGGCATTCGCGCCGCACGATCGAGAATGCCGTGTCGTCGCGAGCGCTGACCCGTCCGCGCAACGGCTGGGTCGCCATGCCCGGCGCCGATCCGCTCCTCGTCGCGGCCGCACGCGCCGGGGTGGTGCTCACGTCCCACACCCAGGCGCGAAGGCTCGGGCTGTGGGTTCTCGAGGAGCGTCCCGTGCACGTGGCTGCTCCTCCTCACCGGCACGTCGGCGAGGTCAAACGGGACACCCACGTGCATTGGGCGCGGCCGCTCGTGCCAAGGCATCCAGACGCTCTGGTCGACCCGATCGAGAACGTGCTGGTGATCGCCGCGGCGTGCCTGCCGCGCGAGGAGGCGCTCACGATCTGGGAGGCGGCGCTTCGGCTCGAGCTGGTGGAGCGTTGGTCCTTTGAGAGGATGCCCCTGCCCTCGTCTGCGCGAGATGTCCTGGCCGAATGCTCGTCGCACTCCGACTCGGGGCTGGAGACGCTCATTCCGGTGCGGCTGCGCTTCCTCCGGCTGCCGATCCGCCAGCAGGTCTGGCTCGCCGGTCACCCGGTCGACTTCCTCATCGGAGACAGGCTCGTGCTCCAGATCGACGGCGGCCACCACGTCGGCGCGCAACGGCGCAGCGATATCGCGCACGACGCGCGGCTGACCCTGATGGGTTTCCACGTGATCCGCATCGACTACGTCCAGGTGGTCACGCGGTGGCCCGAGGTGCACGACGTGATCGTGCGGGCCATCGCCCAGGGCCTTCACCGCGCGGCATGACGCTCACCGTCGCGCGCAGGCCCCAGGGCCTTCACCGCGCGGCATGACGCTCACCAGTCATGCGCATGACCACAGAGATGTGCACGATGACGGATGCCTCGCCCCCGCGGCATCCGTCATCTGGCACATCTCCGTCATTCGGTACACGCGCGGATGGCCAAGGGGCACGCGCAGATGGCCAAGGGGCGCTAGCGGATGCTGCGGCTCGCGGCATCCGGTAGACTAGAGCGGTTGCGCGTGTCTGCGCGACCATCCCCACCACATTCAGGGTCCGCCTGATCCGTGGAAGCGTGCCCGCACGGGCGCACGAAACAGAGGAAGAAGAATGGCACCGAAGAAGAAGGTGACCGGCCTGATCAAGCTTCAGATCAACGCCGGTGCAGCCAACCCGGCGCCGCCGATCGGCCCCGCGCTCGGTCAGCATGGCGTCAACATCATGGAGTTCTGCAAGGCGTACAACGCCGCGACCGAGTCGCAGCGCGGAAACGTCATCCCCGTGGAGATCACCGTCTACGAGGACCGCAGCTTCACGTTCATCCTGAAGACCCCGCCGGCCGCCGAGCTCATCAAGAAGGCCGCCGGACTGCAGAAGGGCTCGCCGACGCCGCACACGACCAAGGTGGGCAAGCTCACCAAGGACCAGGTGCGTCAGATCGCCGAGACCAAGCAGGCCGACCTGAACGCGAATGACATCGAGGCCGCCTCGAAGATCATCGCCGGCACCGCCCGCTCCATGGGCATCACGGTCGAGGACTGAGGGGAACAGTAACCATGGCTACCAAGTCCAAGGCCTTCCAGGCCGCTGCCGCCAAGATCGAGGCGGACAAGTTCTACACTCCCACCGAGGCCGTCGCCCTGGCGAAGGAGACCGGTTCGGCGAAGTTCGACTCGACCGTCGAGGTCGCGCTCAAGCTCTCGGTCGACCCCCGCAAGGCGGACCAGATGGTGCGCGGCACCGTCATCCTCCCGCACGGCACCGGCAAGACCGCCCGCGTCATCGTGTTCGCGACCGGTCCGGCCGCTGAGGCCGCGATCGCCGCGGGTGCCGACGAGGTCGGCGGCGCCGAGCTCATCGAGAAGGTCGCCGGCGGCTGGACCGCGTTCGACGCGGCCGTCGCCACGCCCGAGCTCATGGGCCAGGTCGGTCGCCTCGGCAAGGTGCTGGGTCCGCGCGGCCTCATGCCCAACCCCAAGACCGGCACCGTGACCCCCAACCCGGCCAAGGCCGTCGAGGAGATCAAGGGCGGCAAGATCGAGTTCCGCGTCGACAAGCACGCCAACGTGCACTTCGTCGTCGGCAAGGCCTCGTTCTCGGCCGAGCAGCTCGACGAGAACCTCAAGGCCGCGCTCGAGGAGATCGTGCGCCTGAAGCCGTCCAGCTCGAAGGGCCGCTACATCCAGAAGGGCGCTGTGTCGACCACGTTCGGCCCCGGCATCCCGCTGGACGTCAACGCGCTCGCCTGACGCTTCGACCGTCGCAGCGACGGTCCGTCCGAAGGCCCCACCCGCTCGGGTGGGGCCTTCGGCGTCTCCGAGCGGCGTGAGCGGGCGGGCGCAACGTCGGATGATCCCCGCCGGGGGACGGATGCCGCGACCCGGCGTGTCGGGCGGGGCCTCCGATTCTGTGCGCGGCGCCGAGCGTTCGGAGTAGCGTCGGAGTCATGCCCACGCCCCTTCAGGACCTGTTCGGCATCGACGCGCCCATCGTGCTGGGCCCGTTCGGCGGGCTGTCGTCGGTGGAGCTCACGGCGGCGGTCAGTGACGCCGGGGGGCTCGGGTCGTACGGGCTCTACGGGTACTCGGCGGACCGCATCAGCGACACGATCGCGGCGCTGCGGTCTGCGACCACGCGACCGTTCGCCGTCAACCTGTGGCTTCCCACCGGCGACGAGGTGGCCCCCGGCGACGTCGACCTCCGCCCCGCGATCGAGGCGGCTGCGCCGCTCTTCGACGAGCTGGGTCTGGCCCGTCCGGCGCCGCCGTTCGAGTTCATGCCCGACGTCGACGCCCAGGTGACGGCGGTGCTGGATGCCGCGCCCGCGGTGCTCAGCGTGGTCTTCGGCGTGCCCTCCGACCGGCTCGTCGCCGCGGCGCACAGCCGTGGCATCCGGCTCATCGGCACGGCCACGACGGTGGCCGAGGCCGTGGCGCTGGACGCAGCCGGCGTCGACGCGGTCGTCGCCACCGGCGCGGAGGCGGGCGGCCACCGCGTCTCCTTCCTGCGCCCGGCCGAGCAGTCGCTCATCGGCACCTTCGCGCTGGTGCCGCAGGTGGTGGACGCGGTGCGGGTGCCCGTCATCGCGGCAGGCGGCATCGCCGACCGGCGTGGCGTCGCCGCGGCGTTCGCGCTGGGCGCCTCGGGCGTGCAGGTCGGGTCGGCGTTCCTCCGCACGCGGCAGTCCGCCGCGACCGCCGCCCACCGGCAGGCGATCGCCGGTGCCGCCGACACCGGCACCGTGCTCACCCGGGCCATGAGCGGACGGCTGGCGCGTGGCATCCCGAACCGCGCGATGCGCGCTCTCGAGACCGCCGGCGTCATCGCGCCGTTCCCCGCGCAGAACTGGCTCACGGGGCAGTTCCGGACGGAGGCCGCGCGGCGCGGCGAGGGCGAGCTGGTCTCGCTGTGGGCCGGGCAGGCCGCGGGCCTGGCGGTCCTCGACGATGCGACGGACGTGTTCGCCGAGCTGAGGGCGGGCGTCCCGCAGGCGGCGGGAGGCAACGCGGCGTAACGCGGGGAAGAGCCTCGGCGCGACCCGTGTTGTACTGGAAGGCCCCAGGACGGGCGTCCACCCCTTCGCGCGTCCTTCGCACTCACCCCACCAGGAACAGCTACATGTCACGCCGCAGTATCACCGCCCTCGTCGTCGCCACCGCCGCCGCCCTCGCGCTCACCGCCTGCAGCAGCGGCGGATCCGCCGACCCCGCAGCGTCCGCGGAGGCGGACGACCTCGGTCTCGTGTCCGCGGGCACGCTGACCGTCGCGACCGAGGGCACCTACCGCCCCTTCAGCTACCACGACGAGTCGGGCGACCTCGTCGGCTTCGACGTCGAGATCGCCGAGGCCGTCGCAGACAAGCTCGGGCTCGAGGTCTCCTTCCAGGAGACCCAGTGGGACGCGATCTTCGCGGGGCTGGACGCCGGCCGCTTCGACGTCATCGCCAACCAGGTCTCGATCAACCCGGAGCGCCAGGAGAAGTACCTCTTCAGCGAGCCCTACACGGTATCGCCCGGCGTCATCGTCGTGCCCGAGGACGACGACTCGATCACGAGCTTCGACGACCTCGAGGGCAAGACCACCGCGCAGTCCCTCACGAGCAACTGGTACGAGCTCGCCCAGGAGAGCGGTGCCACCATCGAGGCCGTGGAGGGATGGGCGCAGGCCGTGGCGCTGCTCCAGCAGGGCCGCGTCGACGCCACCATCAACGACAACCTGACGTTCCTCGACTACGAGAAGAGCGAGGGCCCGACGGGTCTGAAGATCGCCGCGGAGACCGACGAGCCGGGCCTCAGCGCGTTCGCGCTCACCCAGGACAAGGAAGCGCTCGCGGAGGCCATCGACGGCGCCCTCGCCGAGCTCCGCGAGGAGGGCGTCCTCGCCGAGATCAGCGAGAAGTACTTCGGAGCCGACGTCACCGAGTAGTGCATCCCGAGCCGCCGCTCGCCCTGCCCTGGGCGGGCGGCGGCTCTGTGCGAAGGAGGAGCGCCCATGGACGAGACCATCTGGACTCTGCTCGTCGACTCGTTCTGGCCGCTGCTGCTGGCGGCGATCACCGGCACGATCCCGCTTGCGATCGCCTCGTTCGCGATCGGCATGGTGATCGCCGTGGCGATCGCGCTGCTGCGACTGTCGCGCAATCCCGTGCTGTCGAACGTCGGACGGTTCTACGTCTCGGTGATCCGCGGCACGCCGCTGCTGGTGCAGCTGTTCGTGATCTTCTACGGGATGCCGTCGGTCGGCATCGTCATCGATCCCTGGCCGGCGGCGATCATCGCCTTCTCGCTCAACGTCGGCGGCTACGCGGCCGAGATCGTCCGCGCGGCGATCCTCTCGGTGCCCAAGGGACAGTGGGAGGCCGCCCACACCGTCGGGTACTCGCAGACCCGCACCCTCACCAGGATCGTGCTGCCCCAGGCGGCGAGGGTGTCCGTGCCGCCGCTGTCGAACACCTTCATCTCGCTGGTGAAGGACACGTCCCTCGCGTCCACGATCCTGGTGACCGAGATGTTCCGTCAGGCGCAGCAGATCGCCGCGTTCTCGTTCGAGGTGCTCCCGATCTACCTGGAGGCCGCCCTCATCTACTGGCTGATCTGCCTGGTGCTCTCCACCGGCCAGAGCGCGATCGAACGGAGGCTCGACCGCTATGTCGCCCACTGACCACTCCCACGACGACGCGCTGGCCCCTCCGGCGCCCGCCGACGACCGCCCGCTCCTGACGGTGTCGGGGCTCACGAAGAGCTTCGGCGACAACCGCGTGCTCGACGGCGTGGACCTCGAGGTGCGCCGTGGCGAAGTCGTGGTGCTCATCGGTCCGAGCGGCTCGGGCAAGACGACCGTGCTGCGCTCGCTCAACGGCCTCGAGATCCCTGAGGCGGGCACCGTCGCGTTCACCGGCGGACCCGCGGTGGACTTCGCCGCCCCGGTGTCGAAGGCGGACCGCATCGCGCTGCGCGACCGGTCGGCGATGGTGTTCCAGCACCACAACCTCTTCCCGCACCGCACCGTGCTGCAGAACGTCATCGAAGGGCCGGTGTACGCGCACGGCGTGCCGAAAGGGGAGGCGATCGCGCGCGCGGAGGCGCTGCTCGAGCGCGTGGGCCTGAGCGAGAAGCGCGATGCGTACCCGTTCGAGCTCTCCGGCGGCCAGCAGCAGCGGGTCGGCATCGTGCGGGCGCTCGCCCTTCAGCCGACGCTGCTGCTCTTCGACGAGCCGACGAGCGCCCTGGACTCCGAGCTCGTCGGCGAGGTGCTCACCGTCCTGAAGGAGCTGGCCGACGAGGGCTGGACGATGCTCATCGTCACGCATGAGCTGGCCTTCGCGCGCCAGGTCGCCGACGAGGTGGTCTTCTTCGACCAGGGCGTCATCGTCGAGCGCGGGGCGCCGCAGCAGCTGTTCACCGCTCCGAAGCATGAGCGCACGAGGCGGTTCATCGACCGGATCCTCCGGCCCTACGACGAGTAGTCAGCCGGTCGGGCGCACCTCGAAGCCGCGTTCGCCGGTGGGCGTGGCATCCGTCACCGTCGCCGACTCCACGAGCGACCCGGGCGGCCCCTCTGCCATCCAGGCGAGCACCTCGTCGACCTGGCCGGGAGTGCCCTCGACCTCGGCCTCGACCGCCCCGTCGCGCCGGTTGCGCACCCACCCGGCGACCCCCGCCTCCCGGGCGACCATGCGCATGGTGTACCGGTAGCCGACGCCCTGCACCTCGCCGCGGACCGTCACGTGCACCCGTCTCATGAGCCCATCGTGCCCTGCCGGTGGTGACGCGTGCGAGCGCCGGATGCCAGGATGCCTCCATGGGAACCGTGGACGAATTGCTCGCAGGGCTCGATCCCGCCGATCGGCCCTCTGTCGAGCGCATCTATGAGATCGCCCGCGAGGAGGCGCCCGACGCCGAACAGGGGACCGGCTACGGGATGCCGGCGCTGGTCTACCGCGGCAAGCCGCTCGTCTCCGTGATGAGGGCGAAGAAGCACATCGGCGTCTATCCCTTCAGCCCGGAGGCTGTCGCAGCCGTGTCGGGCGCGCTCGAGGGGCATCCCGGTGTCGGACTGGACAAGGGGACGATCCGGTACCAGCCGGAGCACCCGCTCCCGGACGACGTGGTGCGGGCTCTGGTCGTCGCTCGTCGGGAGCAGATCGAGCGCTGAGCCGGCTGCGGCGCAGCCCGGTGGGGTCGGGCTCGTCAGTGCGGGAGCACCAGTGAGACGCCGAGCGCGATCATGACGACCGCGATCACGGCGTCGAGGATGCGCCAGGCGCGGGGCGTCGACAGCCAGCGGCCGAGCAGGCGCGCGCCGAACGCGAGGCCGAAGAACCAGAGGAAGCTCGCCGCCATCGCGCCGGCGGCGAAGAGCCAGCGCTGATCGCCGTGCGTGTTGGCGACCGTGCCGAGGAGGAACACGGTGTCGAGGTACACGTGCGGGTTGAGCCACGTCAGTGCCAGGCACGTGAAGACGACAGGCAGCACCCGCGCCGTTGCGGCGGAGGCGGGGCGGACGCGGGTGGCGACGGATGCCGGTGCCTCGGGCCCCGATCGCAGCTCGATGGCGCCGCCGCCGACGACGTCGTGCGCGGCATCCGGGTCGTCTGGGCCGCCCAGGACGTCGCCGGTCGGCCGCCAGGCGCGCCGCGCTGCGAGGAGGCCGTAGACGACGAGGAACGCGGCCCCTGCCCACCTGACGACGTCGACCAGCCACGGCACGGCCTGCAGGACGAGTCCGATGCCCGACACCCCGAGCGCGATGAGCGCGGCGTCGGACACGGCGCAGATCGTCGCCACGACCAGGACGTGCTCCCGGCGGAGTCCCTGCCGCAGCACGAAGAGGTTCTGCGCGCCGATGGCGATGATGAGGGAGAAGCCGAGGCCGAGGCCGGCGATGAGGGGACTGAGCACCCTTCGACGCTAGGAGCCGGCTGATCCGTAGTCCAGCTCATGGTTCTTCAGTACCATTAGCCCCACTGAAGATGCGCATTCCGTTCGAGCTGGCAGAGACCCTGGCCGTCGTCGTCGACGAGGGCACGCTCGACTCCGCCGCCCGGCGACTGCACATCACCCCGTCCGCCGTCAGTCAGCGCATCAAGGCGCTGGAGGAGCAGCTGGGGCGTCTCCTGCTGGTGCGCTCGAAGCCCGCCCGCGCGACCGAGGCCGGAGCGTCGGTCATCCGGCTGGCGCGCCAGACGGCGCTGCTCGAGCACGACGCGCTCGCCGAGCTCGGTGCGGACCCCGCTGACGCCGCGCTGGCGAGCGTGCCGCTGGCCGTCAACGCCGACTCCCTGGCGACGTGGTTCCTCGAGCCGCTCGCCCGGCTCGCGCAACGGCATCCGGTCGTCTTCGACCTGCATCGCGACGACCAGGACTTCACGGCCGGGCTGCTGGAGTCGGGAACCGTGATGGGCGCCGTCACCTCACGGGCGGCGCCGGTGCCCGGATGCCGCTCGTCGGTGCTCGGCGCCATGCGGTACGAGGCCGTCGCCACGCCGCGCTTCGCGGCGCGCTGGCTCGCCGGGGAGCCGCTCGCCGCCCTCACCGCCGCACCCGTGGTCGACTTCGACCGCCGCGACGACCTCCAGAACGAGTGGCTCTCGGACCAGGGCGTCGATCCGGCGCGGCCGCCGCGCCACTACGTCCCGGCCTCGAACGACTTCGCGACCGCCGTGCGGCTCGGACTGGGCTGGGCGATGCTGCCGCGGTTCCAGTCGCACGACGCGATCGAGCGCGGCGAGCTCGTCCTGCTCGGCGGCCGCCCGGTGGACGTGGTGCTGCACTGGCAGCAGTGGAACCTCCGCTCGCCGCTCCTGGACGCCATCGCCGACGAGGTCGTCGCCGAAGGCAGGCGCGTGCTCGCGCCCGTGCGGTGACACTGCAGGTCAGCCGTCGCTGACGCGGAGCACCACCTTGCCGCGCGTGTGACCGGCCTCGATCGCGCGGTGCGCGCCGGGCGCCTCCTCGAGCTCGAAGACCTGCTCGACGTAGACCTGGACCGCGCCCGAGTCCAGCAGGCGGGCGATCGTCGCCAGCGCTCCGCCGTCGGGGATGACCTTGTACGACGTCGCGCGCACGCCGGCCCCGGCTGCGGCCGCCGCGTACCCCGGCCACGAGCCGGTGGGCACCAGAACATACAGCCCGCCCGTGCGCAGCACCTCGAGGGAGCGGGAGCCGGTGTCGGCGGAGACGTTTCCGACGAGGTCGATCACGACATCCACCTCGGGGACCACCTCCTCGAAGCGCGTGGTCGTGTAGTCGATGACGACCGCTGCGCCGAGCTCGCGCAGCCACGAGGAGTTGCGCGCGGAGGCCGTCACGGTCACGTGCGCGCCGAAGTACGCGGCGAACTGCACCGCGAAGTGACCGACGCCGCCGCTGCCGGCGTGGATCAGCATGCGCTGACCTTCGTGCGCGTGAGCGGTCTCGACCACGAGCCCCCAGGCCGTCAGGGCCGCCAACGGCACGCCCGCCGCCTCGACGTGCGACAGCGTGGCGGGCTTGCGGGCGACCGACAGCGTCGGCGCGACGACGTAGTCCGCGTACGTCCCGCCGGTGCGCGGGAACGCCGCCATGCCGAACACCTCGGTTCCCGGCGGGAACGGGTGGGACTCGTACGGGCTCTTCACCACGATCCCGCTGAAGTCGAACCCGGGGATGGCGGGATACCCGCCGATGGAGGCGGACACCCCCGCGCCCGACCGCGTCTTGGCGTCGATCGGGTTCACGCCCGCGGCCACCACCCGCACGAGCACCTCGCTGAGCACGGGGGAGGGGACGGGGACGGATGCCGCGCGCAGCGCGTCCGGCGTCCCCGGCGCGTCGACGACCATGGCCCGCATCGTCTCGGGCGGGTCGGCCACCTCGGTGAGCGGGACGTCGGGCGATGATCGCAGCGGCCGGATCCTCATCGTGCACTCCTTCCGCGGGCGTGCCGCCGTCGGCACCGGATTCCATCCCCGTGGCACCAGTCAACCCTGCCCACGTCTCGACCGTGTTACGCCGGTGCTAAGCCCAGCCGCAGAGCGCCTGTGGGGCGTGGGCCGTCAGCGGTCAGGCGTCAGGCGTGAGGCGTCTCGCCCGCGGTGAGGGCGTGCAGCAGCCGCGTGAGGTTGCGGATGTCCTCCAGCGGCCACTCCGCGAGCGCGTCGACCAGCGTGTTCTCCTGCGGTGCGCGCGCCTCGGCGAGGCGTTCCAGCCCGAACGCGGTCGGCGACAGCAGGTGGGAGCGCCCGTCGTCCGGATCGGGCGTGCGCTCGATGAGGCCGAGTGCTTCCAGCTCGCGCACCGTGCGGCTGATCTGGCCCTTGTCGGCCATCAGGACTTCGGCGAGGGCCGACAGGGTGATCCGCTCCCGGCGGACGATGGTGGTGAACACCTTGTAGGCGCCCGGCAGCATGCCGGGGCTCACCCTGTTGGCGTTCTCGCTGATCACCCGCCGGAAGCGCGTGACCAGCTCGCCGAACTCCGCCTCGAGGGCGCGCACCGCCTCGGTGCGCGCCGCTCGGGTGTCGGGGGAGGTCATCGTGATCGACATTAGCGGCGGACGGATGCCTCGTCCGACGCGTCGCCGGACGGTTCGGGCTGTGCGGCGGCGGCGGCGGAGGCATCCGTGTTCCCCGTCCGCGGAGCGGTCGCCGTCAGCGCCGCCATGCCCTCGGCCGTCGAGACCGTCGCGAGGTCGGCCTCGCTGGCCTGCACGCGCTCGCTCGTCGTCATCCGGGTCAGGGGCACGTTCGGCAGGAAGAGGATCGCGATGAGGCTGATGACGGCCAGCGGCACGGCGATGAGGAACGAGTGCGCGATGGCCTGCGCGTAGATGTCCTCGACGATCACGCGGACGCCCTCGGGCAGCGTAGAGACCTGCGGGATCGTGCCGGACTGGAGCTGCTCCGCGATGGCGGCGCCCTTCTCGCCGAGCGTCATGATGGCTGCGGCGATGTCGTCCGTGCGGTCGGCGAAGAGGTCCGTCGCCGACGCCGCCAGCGCGGCGCCCATCACCGAGACGCCGACGGTGCCGCCGAGGCTGCGGAAGAAGGTGACCCCCGAGCTCGCCACCCCGATCTCGCTCGGCTTCGCGGTGTTCTGCACGATGAGCACGAGGTTCTGCATCGTCATGCCGACGCCCGCGCCGAGCAGGAACATGTAGAGCGAGACGAGCGCGAAGTTCGTGTCGTAGTGGATGGTCGACAGCAGATATGAGCCGGCGATGAGGAGCACGCCGCCCGCGATGAGGTAGGGCTTCCAGTGGCCGTGCCGGGTCACGAGGCCGCCGATCACGATCGACGCGAGCAGGAGGCCACCGATCATCGGGAGGGTCATGAGCCCCGCCTCCGTCGGGGTCGCCCCGCGCGCGAGCTGCATGTACTGGCTGAGGAAGACCGAGGTGCCGAACATCGCGATGCCGATGGAGATCGACGCCACGACGGCGAGCGTGAAGGTCCGGTCGCGGAAGAGCGTGAGCGGGATGAGGGGCTCCTTCGCCCGCAGCTCGACGATCACGAAGAGCACGGCCGCAAGGAGCGCGCCCCCGACCATGAGGGCCGTCTCGACGCTCCACCACTCGTAGTCGTCTCCGGCGCCGGTGACCCAGATGAGCAGCAGCGACACGGCGGTGGACAGCAGCACGATGCCGACGTAGTCGATGCGCGCCTTCTGCTTCGGGCGGGCGGGAAGGTGCAGCGTGCGCTGCATGATGATGAGCGCCGCGACGGCGAAGGGCAGCGCGATGAAGAAGTTCCAGCGCCAGTTGATGGTGTCGGTGATGAAGCCGCCGAGGAGGGGCCCGCCGACGGTCGCCACGGCCATGACGGCGCCGAACAGGCCCATGTAGCGGCCCCGCTCGCGCGGGCTGATGATGTCGGCCATGATGACCTGGCTCAGCGCGGCGAGGCCGCCGGCGCCGAGGCCCTGCACGGCGCGGAACGCGATGAGCGTGCCGGGGTCCTGCGAGAAGCCCGCGGCCGCGGTGGCCAGCACGAAGAGCACGATCGCGAGCTGGATCAGCAGCTTGCGGTCGAAGAGGTCGGCGAGCTTGCCCCAGATGGGAGTCGAGATCGCCGTCGTCAGGAGGGTCGCCGTGACGACCCAGGTGAAGGCCGCCTGGTCGCCGCCCAGGTCGTGGACGATGACCGGCAGCGAGGTCGACACGACGGTCGATGCGAGCATCGACACGAACATGCCCAGCAGGAGGCCGGTGAGCGCCTGCAGCACCGTGCGGTGCCGGCGCCTGTCGTCGACAGCGGCGACCGATCCGGTCGCGGGGGTGGGTTCAGTCATGGATGGTCTTTCCGAGGCGATGGACGGGAGCGGCGGCGGCGCCGGAAGCTGGTTGACCGAAGTCAACAGTTGATTTGGATCAACTATAGATTGATCGTTGAGGTGTGTCAACCATCCGGGAGGCGCGGATCGGCGGAAGATGGAGAGGTGTTCAGTGTGGAGCTGGTCCCCGACGACGCCGTGGACCGCGCTGTGAGGGAGGACTGGACGCACCTGATCGACGCCGGGCTGCCGAGTTCGGGGCGCAACCCCGCGCCGAGCAACCGCCCCCACGTCACCCTCGCCGTGCGGGAGCACATCGACCCGCGCGAGCTGGAGGGGATCGCCGACCTCCTGCCGCTGCCGCTCGAGCTCGGCGGCGTGCTGCTCTTCGGCCGCAGCCCGCGGCTGGTCCTCACCCGGCAGGTCGTGCCCGTCGCAGCGCTGCTCGCGTTCCACGCGGAGGTGGCGTGGCGGATCGGCCCGCCCGAGCCGCACTACGCCAACACGGCGCCCGACCGCTGGTCGCCGCACATGACGCTCGCCCGCGGACTCGATCCCGAACGCCTGGCGCTCGCGCTGCGCGCGGTGCAGCTCGGGCATGCTCGAGGGCACGCGGTGGGACTGCGGGTGTGGGATGCCTCGGCCAAGCAGGTCACGACCCTGCGCTGAGCGGACTCAGTCGGCGAGGGCGAGGGCGCGGAACGGCTCGCGGGGCGGAGCCGGGGGCTGCGGCATCCGATCATCCGTGCGTCGCGCGCGCGTCGTGCGCAGATAGAGCTCGTCGATGAGCGCGGTGGCGAGGCGCACCAGCTTCGCGATCTCGGCCTCGTCGCGGTCGACCCACGCGCAGCGCGGCTCGTCGCCGACCGGCACGAAGCCGTCGTGCTGCTCCCACGCGACGAGCGTGCGCTCGGCCCCGAGCACGTGCTGCTGCCACCACACCTGGCGGAGGTAGGAGCGGGGGATGCTGCGCCACGCCTTGTTGGTCGTCTTGATCTCGGCCAGCATGACGCGGCCCGCGCCGTCGACCGCGATGCCGTCGGGTGTGGCCAGATGGCGCTTCTCGACGACGGCGTGGAAGAGCGCCGATGACGGCTGGATGCCGTGCGTAGCGGCGACCCACCCCGCGATCTCGGGCTCGCGCGCGCGGCCGTGCGCGGTGTAGGCGTTGCCGGAGAACCCTGAGCCCATCAGCTTCGCGTCGGCTGCGCGCGAGATCGCCCTGTCGGAGGTCAGCGCCGCGACATCGGTCGCGGTGATGCCGCGCGACCGCGCACGGACCCACGCGACCCGGTCGCGGGAATCCGCGACGATGCGGGCGGCGAGCTCGGGTGTCACGGATCAACCGTACGCCGCCGCCGCGACATCCGCCGCCCGCGACACCCCCCGGCGTAGCCCCTCATCCCTCCCTCCCTCCCTCCCTCCCTCCCTCCCTCCCTCCCTCCCTCCC
>NZ_JBHTZE010000005.1:0-285392 GCF_042790415.1 Microbacterium sp. NPDC056736 | reverse complement strand
GCCGTCGTGGTGCTCCTTGCCGCCGCCGTCGTGCGTCCCGCCGCCCTCCGACGAGCGATCGGCGTCGCCGCTCTGCGCGGCGTGGTCCCGCGACGTCTTGGGGCCGTCCCCGTCGCTCTCGAACGTCGAGCCGACACGCTCGTCCTGGCCGCCCGAGCGACGCCGGCGACGCCGGCGCGCGGGTGCCTGCCCGTTCGTCTCGACCTCGGCGGCGGCATCCGCAGCCCTCTCGGGCTGGACGCGGACGGCCTGGGTCTTCGGGGCGGTCACGATGCGCCCCTTCGTGCCGGCCGGGATGTCGAGATCGGTGAACAGATGCGGGCTCGACGAGTAGGTCTCGACGGGCTCGGGCTGACCGAACTCGAGCGCGCGGTTGATGAGGGCCCACTTGTGCAGGTCGTCCCAGTCCACGAACGTCACGGCGATGCCGGTCTTGCCGGCACGGCCGGTGCGACCCGCGCGGTGCAGGTAGGCCTTCTCGTCGTCGGGGATGGTGTGGTTGATGACGTGGGTGACGTCGTCGACGTCGATGCCGCGCGCGGCGACGTCCGTCGCGATGAGCACGTCCTTCTTGCCGGCCTTGAAGCCCGCCATCGAGCGCTCGCGCGCCTCCTGGCTCATGTCGCCGTGCACCGCGCCGGCGTTGAAGCCGCGGTCGCTGAGCTCGTCGACGAGCTTCTGGGCGGCCCGCTTCGTGCGCGTGAAGATCACGGTCTTGCCCCGACCGTCGGCCTGCAGGATCCGGGCGATGACCTCGTCCTTGTCGAGCGAGTGCGCCCGGTACACGAGGTGGCGGATGTTCGCCTGCGTGAGGCCCTCGTCGGGGTCCGTCGCACGGATGTGGATCGGGTTGGACATGAACCGCCGCGCGAGCGCGACGATCGGACCGGGCATGGTCGCGGAGAAGAGCTGCGTGTGACGGACCGCCGGGACCTTCGAGAAGATCTTCTCGATGTCGGGGAGGAAGCCGAGGTCGAGCATCTTGTCGGCCTCGTCGAGGACCACCTCGGTGGCGTTCGAGAGGTCCAGCAGGCGCTGATTGTTGAGGTCGATCAGGCGACCGGGGGTGCCCACCACGATCTGGGCGCCCGCCTTCAGCTGGTCGATCTGGCCCTCGTAGGCCTTGCCGCCGTAGATGGCCACGACGCTCGTCGAGCGGTTCGAGGTCAGCATGTCCATGTCCTCGTAGACCTGGACGGCCAGTTCGCGCGTGGGCACCACGATGAGCGCCTTCACGCCGTGGGCCGGGTCCGGGCCCAGGCGCTGCACCACGGGGATGCCGAAGCCGAAGGTCTTGCCGGTGCCGGTCTTGGCCTGGCCGATGATGTCCTGGCCGGGCAGGCCGAGGGGGATCGTCTGCTCCTGGATGGGGAACGCGTCGACGATGCCCTTCGCAGTGAGGGTGTCGACGATGTCCTGATCGACGCCGAGTTCGGCGAAGGTCGTCACGATATGTGCCTGTCCGGCAGTGGGATGCTGCCTGGGTTGGTGTCGCCCGGGCGCGGTTTCCGGCCTCGTCGAGGCCGCCGCGCGGGCGGAAGTGCGGTCCACGCCCTTCTTTCCCACAGGCGCGGGCGCCCCGATCCGACGCCGGGGACGACACCCACGATACCCGAGGTGCCCCCGGGGCACGCTTTCGGGCGCGCGCCCTCGTAGGCTTTCGTGCATGGTCAAGTGGTTCTGGGAGCGCCGCGACACGGGGCGCAAGCTCCAGCTCCGCTCGCGAGACGAGCTCAGCGGCGCGAATCGCGTCGACTTCGAGGAGCTGGCGCCCGACATCGACACGTTCCTGGGTCAGGCGGCGTATCTGCAGCTCGGCTTCTTCGAGACGCTGACCGAGCAGATCCAGACGATCCCCGAGCTCGCCGAGAAGGAGGCCGTCTCGCGGGCCGCCGGCGCGGCCCTGACCAAGCACGAGGCGCTCGTGGCGCTCATCAGGGAGCGGGGCGACGACCCGACGGAGATCATGCGCCCCTTCCGTGAGCCGCTGGACGCCTTCCGCGCCGCGACGCACGGCGTGCGGCCGCAGGAGACCCTGCTGTCCGTACACATCACCGCCGGCATGCTGGACGACTTCTACCTCGCGCTGTCGGCGAGCTACGGCGAGACCGGGGACCGCGTCGCGCGCATCCTGCTGGCGGACTCCGATCGTCAGGCGATCGTCGAGCTGATCGCCGAGACCATCTCCAGCGACCCGGAGTGGCGCTCGCTGCTGGCGCTGTGGGGCCGCCGTCTGGTCGGGGACACGCTGCTGATCGCACGCGCAGCGCTGCGGCCCACCCCGCGCGGGCTCGCTGCACAGGAGAAGGTCGAGCCGGTCTTCACCGAGCTGATGGCCGCGCACTCGCGGCGCATGGACGCCATGGGCCTTGCTGCCTGACGACGGCGCCGGCGGCGAGGGGGCGGCTCAGCCGATGCCGAGGCGGGCCTTCTCGCGGACGTCGTGCTGCACGCGGGCGCGCGACACCGCGATGACGGCGGGATACGTCACGACGATCGGGACGACCAGCGCCGCCAGCCACGGCCACGGGGTGTCGATGCCCACACCGAGCCAGGTGAGGATCACCCACGCCGCGCCGGCGGAGACCGCGCCGATCATCGGCGCGAGCGCGACGCCGCGTGTCAGGCGCTGGTGCAGCTGGAAGTGGATGCCGGTGCCGATGACCGCGCCGAGGATGAAGGCGATGAGGATCTGCACGCCGGGCTCCGGATCAGGCGACGAAGCCGACGCGCCGCGACTCCTCGGAGCCGAGCTCGATGTACGCCAGCCCCGCGGTGGGGACGATGTACGAGTTGCCCTTCGCATCGGCGAACGTGACGTGCGTGGCGCCGGCGTCGAGCGCTGCGGCGACGGACTTCTTCACGTCGGCCGCCGGCTCGTTCGTCTCGAAGTTGAGCTCGCGGCCGGTGTTCGCGATGCCGATGCGGATCTCCACGTGACTGACCTCCTGCGCGGGGCGACGGTTGCTCGCTGAAAGGCTCAGGGCTCCCCGGGCGCATGGCAACTCTACGACACGCGCGCGTGGCATCCGCCGTCGCCGAAACGCTCTGAGCGAACGGTCGGATGTCGGTCGCACGCGTTACCGTCGAGGCATGGTCTCGGGAGGCGGTGAGCGCGGGGCGCTCCCATTCGACGCGCAGCAGCGCGCGGTGATCGCGCTGCCCGCCACCGCCTCGGGTGTCGTCGTCGGGGCACCGGGCACCGGCAAGACGGCGACCCTGGTGGCCCGCGTCGCGGCGCTCGTCGACGCCGGCGCCGACCCCGACTCGCTGCTGGTGCTCACGCCGTCGCGGCAGACCGCCACGGCGCTGCGCGACCGCCTCGGACTGGCCGTCCGGGTGGCTACGAGCGGACCGCTGGCGCGGTCGGTCGCCTCCTACGCGTTCCAGATCGTCCGGGCGCACGCGGTGGCGGTCGACGCCGACCCGCCGCAGCTGCTCACCGGCGGCGACGAGGATCAGATCATCCGCGACCTCCTCGAGGGCGACGAAGAGGACGAGGCCGCCGGTGCGGCGCGCTGGCCCGACTGGCTCGGTCCGGCGATCCGCGGCACGGCGGGCTTCCGCACCGAGGTGCGGACGTTCCTGGCCGAGTGCACGACGCTCGGCATCGATCCGCGTCGGCTGCGCGACCTCGGCGAGCGCCACGAGCTGCCGGCGTGGGTGGCGCTGTCCTCCTTCTTCGCCGAGTACCTACAGGTGCGCGACGGCATGCGCGGTGCGCATCGCGATGCCGCCGGCCTCGTCCGCGAGGCCGTGGGGCTCCTGCGCACCGCCCCCGCCGGCACATCGGCCGTCGACCGGGTCCGGGTGGTGCTCGTCGACGACGCGCAGGAGCTGACGCTCGGGGGCGTCGAGCTGCTCGAAGCGGTGCGCGCACGCGGCGCCGCCGTGCTGGCCTTCGGCGACCCCGACGTCGGCTCGGGGTCGTTCCGCGGCGCGACGCCGGAGAACTTCGCCCGCCTGGCGGGCTCGCTGGGCGAGGTGCACGTGCTGTCGGAGGGCCACCGCGGAACACCGTGGCAGCGTGTGCTCGTCGACCGGGTTACCGAGCGCATCGGAGCCGTCGGCGTGGTCTCGCACCGGCGCACGGGAGCCGACGGCGAGCCCGACGGATCGGTGCGCGCCCTGACGCTGCGCTCCCCGGCCGAGGAGTACGACGCGATCGCCCGGCTGCTGCGGGAGCGGCACGTCCACGACGGCGTACCGTGGCACGCGTGCGCCGTGATCGCGCACGACACCCGGCAGGTCTCCGCCCTGGAGGCCGAGCTGTCCGCGCGCGAGGTGCCGGCGCGGGCCGGCGGTCCCGGGCGCGCGCTCGGCAGCGTCCGGCCGGTCGCCGATCTGCTTCGCCTGATCGAGCTGGCGGCCCAGGACGAATGGGTGTTCGAGGACGTGTCCGCCGCGCTCGTCGGCACCTACGGCCGGCTGGACGTCATCGAGCTGCGGCGGCTGCGCTCGGTGCTCCGTCACGCGGAGCTGCGGCTGGCGGTCGATCCGGCGCACGATTCCGCGCAACCCGAGCGCTCCGGGCGGGACCTGATCCTCTCCGCCATGCGCCGGCCGATCGAGTTCGACGTGCTCGACACGCGGGAGGCGCGCCGCGCGGCCTCCCTCGCGCGCACCCTCGCCGTGCTGCGCGACGACCTCGAGCGCGGTGCGACCGCCCACGAGCTGCTGTGGACCGCGTGGGACAGGAGCGGTCTCGAGCGCGCCTGGTCCGAGCTCGCCCGCGGGAACGGACCGCTCGCCGAGCAGGCGAACCGCGACCTCGACGCGCTCGTCGCCCTCTTCCAGGCGGCCAAGCGCTTCGTCGAGCGATCGCTGGACGCCGATCCGCGGGTCTTCGTCCGGTCGATCCTCGACAGCGGCGTCGCCGAGGACCGCCTCGAGGCTCCGACGTGCGCCGACAGCGTCCGCGTGATGACACCCGCCGGTGCGCTGGGCCTCGAGTTCGACACAGTCGTCATCGCCGGCGTCCAGGACGCGGTGTGGCCCAACACCCGCCTGCGGGGCAGCCTGCTCGACACCTGGCGCCTCGCCGATGCGGCCAGCCGCGCCGACGGCGAGGCGATCGGCACATTCGACCGGCGCCGGGCCGCGATGCACGACGAGCTGCGCCTCCTGGCGCGGGCCCTGTCGCGCGCCACCGCCCTGACGATCGTCACGGCCGTCGACGACGACGACACCGGTCCGAGCGTCTTCTTCGAGCTGCTGCCGGATCCCGAGCCGCTCGACCTCGATCACCCGGTCTCGCTGCGAGGCCTGGTCGCACGCCACCGCCGCACGCTCACCACGGCCGGCATGCGCGGTCTCGTCCCGGCGCAGCCGGTGCCCGCTCAGAGCGTCGGGTCGGTGGCGCGGGCGGCCGAGCAGCTCGCGCTGCTGGCCGATGCCGGCGTCCCCGGCGCGGCGCCACGCGAGTGGTACGGCATCGCCGCGCCCACCTCGACGGGCGCGCTGCGCGACCTGGAGCGCGAGGACGTGCGGGTGTCGCCGTCGCGGCTGCACGCGCTGGAGGAATGCGAGCTCAACTGGGTCATCGGCGATCTGGGCGGCGACCCGGGCAGCACGACGGCCGGTCTCGGCACGATCATCCACGCGGCGCTCGAGCACGCGGCCGGCAGCGATGAGACATCGCTCTGGGCCGAGGTCGAGGCGCGCTGGGGGGAGCTGGCCTTCGAGGCGGCGTGGCAGGACCGCGCCGAGCAGACCCGCGCCCGCGACCTCGTGCGAAGGCTGCACCTGTACCTGCGCCGCTTCGAGGACTCCGGCGGCACCCTCATCGGCGCCGAGCCGCACTTCGAGGTCGACATCCCCCTCGACGACGACGCCCACCCCGTCGGCGGCGACCCGCACCGCGTCGTGCTGTCGGGGTACATCGACCGCGTCGAGCTGACCCCCGAGGGCAGCGTCGTCATCCTCGACCTGAAGACCGGCAAGCGCGAGCCGCAGACCGATGCCAAGGTGCTCGACAACCCGCAGCTGGCGGCCTATCAGCTCGCCTTCGAGGCGGGGGCGATCCCCGCGGCGAGCGGCCATGCCCCGGGGGGCGCGAAGCTGCTGGTCCTGCGGCCCACGGCCACCAAGGCCGACTACGCCACGCCCTGGCAGCCGCCGTTCGACGACGAACGGCGCGACGCGTTCCTCGGTCGCATCCGCGCGGCGGTCTCGGTCATGCGCGGCGAGTCGTTCACCGCGCCGTACGAGGAGCACTGCCGCGACGAGCACGCGTACGGCCTCTGCCGCATCCACACCATCGGTGCGGTGAGCGCGTCGTGACGATGATCGACCCGCCCACCGCCGCGGCGACGGCGCCCGCCGGGACCACCACCACGCCTCGCCTCCCCGCACGGGTCATCGCCGCGGCGCTCGGCCAGTTCCCGCCCACGGACGAGCAGACCGCGGTGATCGAGGCGCCGCTGGCTCCGGCGCTCGTCGTCGCGGGCGCGGGCAGCGGCAAGACCGAGACCATGGCGGCCCGCGTGGTCTGGCTGGTCGCCAACGGCATCGTGCGGCGCGACGAGGTCCTCGGCCTCACCTTCACGCGCAAGGCGGCGGGCGAGCTCGCCGAGCGGATCCAGAAGCGCCTCGCGCGCCTGGCCGAGTTCGAGCGCCGCGGCCTGCTTCCGGCTCTTCCGGCGCTCGCCGAGGCCGGGCGCCTCGACGTCTTCGGCGAGCTCGAGCGATCGGGCGTCGAGGGCGCCCGCGCCACCGCCGAGCGGCACCGTCTGCTGGATGCGCTCGCGAGTTCGGTCGGCGCCCAGGCCCAGTCGTCGGCCGAGGACGCGCTCCTGCACCGCCCCACCGTCGCCACCTACAACAGCTTCGCGGATCAGATCGTGCGCGAGCATGCGCTGCGGATCGGACGGGATGCCGAGGCCGCCGTCCTCTCGGAGTCCGCGGCGTGGCTCCTCATGCGGCGGGTCGTCTTCGCCTCCGACGACCCTCGCCTCGAGGTGCGGGCGGAGGCCGTGCGCACGATCGTCGATGCGGCGCTGCGCATCGCGCGCGACGGCGTCGACAACCTCGTCGACTTCGACGAACTGGCCGCCTTCCCGGCGCTTTTCCAGGCCGTGCGCGATCTGCCGTCGACGAACAAGCGCACGACGGTGTACGCCGACGTCGCCGAGGCCGTCGAGAAGGTCGGCGCGCTCTCGCTGCTGTCCGACCTCGCCCGCGAGTACGCCGCAGAGAAGCGGCGTCTCGGCGTCATCGACTTCTCAGACCAGGTGGCGGGCGCGCTCGAGGTGGTGGCCAGTCACCGCGCCGTCGCCGACGAGCTGCGCGAACGCTATCGTGTCGTGCTGCTGGACGAGTATCAGGACACCTCGGTCGTGCAGACCGACCTCCTGGCCGCTCTCTTCGCGGGCACGGGCGTCATGGCCGTCGGCGACCCGCACCAGGCCATCTACGGGTGGCGGGGTGCGAGCGCCGGCAACCTCGGCGGCTTTCCCGCGGCGTTCTCGCCGGATGCCCCGTGCGCCCGGTACTCGCTGCTGACGAGCTGGCGCAACAGCGCGTCGGTGCTGGCCGCGGCCAACGCCGTGCTTGCGCCGCTCGCGGCATCGGCGTCGGTGCCCGTGCAGGAGCTCCGCGCGCGTCCCGGCGCGCCGGGCGGGCTGGTCGAGCTCGGTTTCGACGCCGACCTCGACACCGAGGCCGACCGGGTCGCGGAGTGGTTCGCCCGCGTCCGCGCCGAGCGAGCGCAGGCAGGCCTCGCCACCACCGGGGCGATCCTGTTCCGCAGCAAGAAGCACATGGTGCGGTTCGGCGACGCGCTGGGGCGCCGCGGGATCCCGCACCGCATCCTGGGGCTCGGGGGACTGCTCTCCACCCCGGAGGTGGTCGACGTCGTCTGCGCGCTGCGGGTGATCAGCGACCCCTCGGCCGGCTCCGCCCTCATCCGGCTGCTCAGCGGACCGCGGTGGTCGATCGGGCTGCCGGATCTGCGCGAGCTCGCGGCGCTCGCCCGTCGCCTGGCCCGCCACGATGCGTCCTTGCAGCCGCTCGCGCCCGAGGTGGTCGAACGCATCCGCGGGAGCGCCGGAGATGACGACGGCTCGCTCGTGGACGCGCTGGACTTCGTGCTGCGTCACAAGCCCGACCACGGCTGGCTGTCGGGGTTCACGCCCGACGCGAGGGAGCGGCTGCGCGATGCGGCGTCGGTGTTCGCGGGCCTCCGCCAGGCGACCGCGATGCCCATTCCCGAGCTGGTGCGGCTGATCGAGCTCGAGCTGCGGCTCGACATCGAGCTCGCGGCGAACGAGTCGCGAGGTCCTGCCCGCGTGGCTTCGGCGCAGCTGCGCGCGTTCGTCGACGAGGTGCACGCCTTCCTGGCGGCCGACGAGACGGGGTCCCTGTCGAGCCTGCTCGCGTGGCTCGACCACGCCGAGCAGCTGGACGAGTTCGCCCCGCGCACCGAGCCGCCCGAGGACGACGTGGTGCAGCTGCTGACGATCCACGGATCCAAGGGCCTCGAGTGGGATGCCGTCGCCGTGGTGCGCATGGTCAAGGACGAGCTGCCCAGCGCGCCGCGCGACACGAAGGCCTGGCTGGGCTTCGGCGTGCTGCCGTTCACGTTCCGCGGAGACTCCGCATGGCTCCCCGAGCTCGGGTGGCGGTCGGCGCAGACGCAGCAGGACCTGAAGGCGGCGATGGAGGCGTTCATCGAGGCGAACCGCGCGCGCCAGCTCGAGGAGGATCGTCGCCTGGCGTACGTCGCCGTCACCCGGGCACGCGAGCATCTGCTCCTCACGGGCGCCACGTGGTCGGGCACCAAGCGCCCCCGCGCCCGCAGCACGTTCTTCACCGAGATCGCCGCGGCACTGGGCGTGACCCTCTCCGACGACGAGCCGGGCGAGGATCCGTACCAGGGCGAGCGCCGGGTGCTCCAGTGGCCGATCGACCCGCTCGGGGCGCGGCGCGCCGCCGTCGTACAGGCGGCCTCGGCGGTCGACGACGCCGCCGCCGGGCCTCGCGCGGCGCTCGATCCGCAGGCGGCGCTGCTGCTGGCCGAGCGGGACGCCCGCCGCGCCCGCCCGGTGCACACCGCCCCCACACGCATCGCCGCGTCACGCTACAAGGAGTACGTCGCCGACCTGGAGGGCACGCTGGCGAGCATCGCCCGCCCGATGCCCGAGCGCCCGTTCCGCCAGACGCGCCTGGGGACGCTCTTCCACGCGTGGGTCGAACAGCGGTCCGGTCGTGTGGGGCTCGGCGGGTCCATCGACGACGCGCTCTGGGAGACGGACGACGAGGCGCCCGACACCGAGGCCTCCGTCGAGGACGCCGCGGCCCTCGACCGCCTGCGCGAGCGGTTCCTGGCCTCCGAGTGGGCGCCGCTGCAGCCGATCGAGGTCGAGACCGAGATCGATTTCGCGACCACCGGGCCCGACGGGCTGCCGCACATCGTCATCTGCAAGCTCGACGCCGTCTACCGGCGGGCCGATCGCGGCGGTCGCATCGAGATCGTGGATTGGAAGACGGGCGTGGCACCGCGCACCGCGGCCGAGAAGGACGAGCGGATGCTGCAGCTCGAGCTGTACCGGCAGGCGTACCACGCCAAGCACGGCGTCCCGCTCGAGGACATCGACGTCGCGCTCTACTACGTCGCCGAGGATGTCATCCTGCGCGGCTGAGAGCTACGGGCGAGTGCCGGGTCCGGAGCGACGTCAGTCGGCGAGCCAGCGACGCAGCGCCGCCTCGGACGCGCGCTCCGCCTCCGCTGCGGCATCCAGGCCGTCGGCCGACCCCGCCCCCGGCTCGGCGCGCGCTCCTGCTGCCGCCGGCACCGGGAGCTGGATGGGTGCCGTCGACAGGTCGTCGGGCCCGGCGTCGGGACCGGCGTCCGCGTCGGTGTCGGGCAGGTCGACGTCGTCCGTCACCCACTGCGCGAGCTCCTCGGGATCGTAGGCGTCGGTGTGCATCGAGGTGTCGACGGTCGGCGCGGAGGCCTCGGGCATGCGCTCGAGCAGTGCGATCGCGTCGTCGACGCCGAGGCCCTCGCGGGGGACGATGTCGTCGGTCGAGACGCCTCCGGCGAGCGACTCGAGCAGATCCACCGCATCGGCGACGATGTCCTCGCGGCCCTCATCGTGGCCGTGCACGAGCCACTTGGCGAACTCCAGCTCCGCGTACAGGCGGGCGCGCTCGCGGGCGCGCGAGTCCGGTGCCCGGCCGCTCGCGGCGACGTACGAGGCGTAGACGTCCTCGGCCGCCTCAGGCGCCGAGGCCAGCCACTGCAGGTCCGTCGCGGGGTCGCCGATCGACAGGCCGTGCCACTCCAGCAGGCCGGTCACGGTCGGCACGCCGTCGAGGTCCTCGAACAGGAAGGATGCAGCCCCGGCGCCGCCGAGCACGACGGCCGATTCGAAGCGCCACAGGTCGTCGGAGTCGACGGCGCGATGCCACCGCGCCGCGAGGCTCATGGGCAGCCGGCGCGTCGCCGTCGCCCGGTCGATGAGGCGCCCGGCATCGGCCCGCACCTGCTGCGGTGTCCGCGCGGGCAGCCCCTCGGTCTTCACGACGGAATGCGGAAGCGCGTGCAGGGCCGCCAGCGCGGCGCCGAGCGACGTCGCCGCTCCGCGGCCGGGAGGGAGGTGCACCGCATCGACCCGGTACCCGGGCAGGAAGTCGACGACGACGACGCGGCTGCCGCCGAGGCCCGTCTCGCCGAGCAGCTCCGGAGCGCGGAATGGGAGGAGGCCGCGCACGCCCGGCGTGAGGGCTCGCAGCGCCCGCGCCTCCGCGGCCAGCTCCTCGGCGGCCGACGCGGCAGCGGGAACCCGCACGACGACGCGCCGGCCGTCGTCGAGGTCCGCCACCGCGGTGTCGTAGCGACCGGTCGCTCCCTCGGTGAGCGCACCGACTCCCACGACCCCGACCCGCGGCAGAGCCGACGTGACGGACGCGGCTAGAGTGAGGGGTGAGCGTGCCATGTGCCCAGGGTAGGTCGGTCGCGCTCGTCCGTCCCCGCGCCACGCCCGGCCCAGATCGACGAAGCGGAGCATGTCCGATGACGGCGCCCGACAGCACCACACTTCCGCCGCCGGCCGGTCCAGGGCTCGACCGCGCGGCCGAAGAGCGGCTCGTACCGGGGCTGGTCGACGAGCTCCGGGCGGATGCCGCGACGCGGGTCCTCGCGATCGCGGGCGACACCGCGCCGCTGGCCACGCCCGACGCGCTGCGGTGGGTGGCGCCGTCCGAGGTGCCGGCCGGCGCCGAATGGGCCTTCCTCGGCCGTGACGCCGACGGCGCCGCTCTGCTGGCGGCGGTGTTCCCGGCGCAGGAGGACGAGCTGTTCGCCACGGCGTCCGGCTGGGCCGCGCTCCGCGCCGTGGGCGGCGCGCTGTCGTCCCGCGACGCGAGCGCCTTCGTCGAGGCGCTGAGCCTCGGCCGATGGCTCCTCGACGCGCCCTTCTGCCCGGCGTGCGGCGCCCGCACCGACCTCGGCGATGCCGGCTGGTCGCGGCGGTGCCCGAACTGCGGTCGCCAGCACTTCCCCCGCACCGACCCCGCGGTGATCGTCGCCATCACGAGCGCCGAGGACCCCGACGCCCTGCTGCTCGGCTCGAACGCGCTGTGGGGTCCCGAGCGGTTCTCGTGCTTCGCCGGCTTCGTCGAGGCGGGGGAGTCGCTCGAGGCCGCGGTGCGGCGCGAGGTGTTCGAGGAGTCTGGGATCGCCGTCGGCGCGGTGACCTATCGCGGCTCCCAGGCCTGGCCGTACCCGCGGTCGCTCATGGTCGGCTTCCTCGCCACGGCGCGCGACGACGCTTCGGCGCGCGCGGACGGCGAGGAGATCGCCGCCGTCCGGTGGTTCACGCGTGACGAGATCGGGCGCGCGCTGGCCGGCGAGGGCGAGGTGGTCCTTCCCGGACGGGCGTCGATCGCGCGCCGTCTCATCTCGGACTGGCACGCGGAGCGGGTATGAGCACCGGTGCCCTCGCCGGGCTCGACGACCGTCAGCTCGAGGCTGCGACGGCGCTCCGCGGGCCGGTCGTCGTGCTGGCCGGTGCCGGCACGGGCAAGACGCGCGTCATCACCCACCGCATCGCGCACGGCGTCGACACCGGCGCATACTCCCCACAGCGGGTGATGGCGGTCACCTTCACGACCAAGGCCGCCGGCGAGATGCGCGGGCGACTGCGGGCGATGGGTGTCAACGGCGTCGCCGCACGCACCTTCCACGCGGCGGCGCTCGCGCAGCTGAACTACTTCTGGCCGACGCTGGCGCGCGACACCGCGCCGGCGATCGTCGACAACAAGGTGCGTCTGCTCGCCCATGCGGCCGACGGCATCGGCCTCGATCCCGACGTGGCCACGCTCCGCGACGTCGCCTCCGAGATCGAGTGGCGCAAGGTCTCGATGATGGGCATCGACGACTACGCCGCCGCCCGTCCGGGCGGGGTGGGGCGCCTCTCCGTCGACCGGGTGGTCGCCCTGCAGCGCGCGTACGAGAAGCTCAAGGACGAGCGCCGGCAGCTCGACTTCGAGGACGTGCTGCTCGCCTGCGCCGGCATGCTCGAGGCCGAGCCCCAGGTCGCCAAGGCCGTGCGCGAGCAGTACCGCCACTTCACCGTCGACGAGTTCCAGGACGTCTCGCCGCTGCAGAACCGCCTGCTCGAGCTCTGGCTCGGCGACCGGCGGGACCTCTGCGTCGTCGGCGACGCGAGCCAGACGATCTACTCCTTCGCCGGGGCGGACGCGCGCTTCCTCCTGGAGTTCCCGTCCCGGTACGAGGGCGCGCGAATAGTGCGCCTGGAGACGAACTACCGATCGGATGCCGCGATCCTCGCGGTCGCCAACGAGCTCATGCGCGGGCGGCCCGGTGCCCTCCACCTGGAGGCGGCGTCCCCTCGCGGCGACGCGACCGCGTCCGACGTCATCCCGACGGTGACCGCGTTCGAGGACGACCGCGCCGAGGCACGTGCCGTGGCCGCGCGGATCGCGGAGCAGATCGCCGGGGGCGCGGACCCTGGCCACATCGCCGTGCTCTACCGCTCCCATGCCCAGTCGGCGGAGCTCGTCGCCGCGCTGTCGGACGCCGGCATCGCGACGACGGTGCTCGGCGGCCGCCGGTTCTTCGACATGCCCGAGGTCCGGCAGGCGGTGATGGAGCTGCGGGCGGCGTCGATCGCTCCCATAGAGAGCGGCTTCGTCGACACGGTGCGCGACATCCTTCGCTCGCGGGGCCTCACCGACGAGCCTCCTGCCGCGGGCGGTGCGCTCCGCGACGCCTGGGAGGCGCGCGCGGCGCTCCTGCGCCTGGCGCAGGAAGCGCCCGCGGGCACCACCCTGCGCGCGTTCACCGACGAGCTCACCGCTCGCGCGAAGGTCCACGACGAGCCGGCTATGCGGACGGTCACCCTCGCGACGCTCCATGCGGCCAAAGGCCTGGAGTGGGATCACGTGCATCTCGTCGGAGTGGCCGAAGGGCTGCTGCCGATCTCGTACGCGACCACGTTCGAGCAGGTCGACGAGGAGCGCCGCCTCGCCTATGTCGGGATCACGCGGGCCGGGCGAACGCTGTCGCTGACCTGGTCTCGAGGGGTGCGGGAGCGGCAGCCGTCGCGCTTTCTCCGAGAGATCGGCAGCGGCAGTCTGCGTGCGGGCGGTGCGAGCGCACGGTCCGGTGCAGCGAGTCGCCGCGCAGCGCCACCGACCGCGTCCGGGGCGGCGCGGGGCTCTGCGCGCGCTCCGCGATGAGTCGCCCCGCGACGATGCCCGCCTCCCACAGCACCGCGGGTGCGACCTCGACCGGTCTTCCCAGCAGCTGAGCGGCAACGACCGGCCACGACGGGTCCTCGTCGCGACGGGCGGCCGCCACGCACGCGAGGCAGGCGGTGCGGCCGGGCACGACGAAAGGGCCGATTTCGGCGCCCGTGCCGGTGAGCGCGACGGGGACATGGACGCGGTCGGCGGCCATGAGCGCCGCCGCGGAGCCAGGCGGAACGACGCGGTGGACGACCAGCAGCACCGCCGATCCCGGGGGAGAATCCGTCACCGCGTCGAAGCGGTGAGCGACGGCCACGTCGGCCCCCGCTGCCGAGACGCCCGCGGCGATCGCGTCGCGCTGCTCGTCGGGAACGTGATCCTCGCACCGCACGGTGATCCGCGGGCGCGGCGGGGGATCCTCGGCCAGGCACCCTCGCAGCTGTGCGAGCAGGCGGCTCGCGGCGGCGGCGTCGGGCGCGCCCATCGCCTGCGCGAGGGGAGTGAAGGCGGAATCCGGGATGCCGCGCTCCAGCTCGCTCACCAGCCGCAGCATCCACGGCTCGGGGTCGGGAAGCACGGCGACCGGCTCCGCGCCGAACTGGAGGACGGTGTCTGTCCGCCACACCGGCGGGTGCGAGGGGTCGAGGCGCAGCATGCCCTGATCCTGCCCGAGCGACGCGGCGCCCCGATGCCTGTCCACAGGCGCGGGCGGCGAACCGCCTCCGGCCGCGAGCCTGGGGAGGAGGCGGTGCAGCCCGGCTCAGACCGGGCGGTGATCGTCCGGGGCGCTGCCCTCGTCGTCGCCGCGACCCTGTTCGTCGAGTCCGTCGGCCTCGGGCACCTCGCCCGCCAGCAGCCGCACGAGGGCGTCATCCAGTTCATCCCTCGCCGGCTCCTCGCCGCGGGCGCGGGCCTCCAGCCGTGCCACGAGCGCAGCCGGATCGTCGATGTCGGCGGCGCTCGGCATGAGGTCGGGGTAGTCCCACAGCGCGTCCCGGGCGCTCGCGCCGACGGCATCCGTCACCGCACGCCACATCGCGGCGGCCTCGCGCATGCGGCGCGGCCGGATCTCGAGGCCCACCAGCGAGCCCAGCGCGCGCTCCGCCGGACCGCCCACGGCGCGACGGCGGCGCACCGCCTCGGCGATCCGCTGCGCGGCAGGAAGGCGCGAGGTGGCGGTCTCGGTCACGACCTCGACCCACCCCTCGATGGTGGCGAGGAGATTCTCGAGGCGGGCCAGCGCCGCGTCCTGCGCTTCGGACCGCGCGGGCAGCAGCGCGCCGCTCTCGATGGCGCTGCGCAGCTCGTCGGGATCGGACGGGTCGAAGCGCGACGCGAGGTCTTCGAGCGCGTCGGTGTCGACGTGCACGCCGCGCGCGAAGTCGGTGACCTGCGAGATGACGTGCAGCCGCAGCCAGCGGGCGTGGCGGAACAGTCGTGCGTGCGCGAGCTCCCGCGTCGCGACGTACAGGGCGAGCTGGTCTTCCGGCACCTCCAGGTCGCGGCCGAAGTCGGCGAAGTTCTGCGGCAGGATGGCGGCCTCGCCGTCGGGCATGAGCGGGATGCCCACGTCACCGCCGCTCACGACCTCCTTCGAGAGACTGCCGACGACCTGCCCGAGCTGCGAGGCGAACAGCGAGCCCCCGACGGTGCGCATGAGCCGTCCGGCGCCCTGCACCATCGCCTGCATGTCCTCGGGCGCCTGCTCGCTGAGCGCCGTCGTCAGAGCGTCGGCGATGCTCGTCGCGACGGGCTCCGCGAGCTCCTGCCACACCGGCAGCGTGGCCTCCACCCACCCGCCGCGGGTGATCGTCGCCGGGGGAGCGGGAAGCTCCGAGATCGTCGTCGCCTCGCTGAGCCACAGCGTCGCCAGCGAGAACGCCTGATCGAGGTCGGTGCGCTGGCCCGCGGTGACGCCCAGTCCCTCCTGGTTGGCGATGTGCAGCGCCTGGCGCTTGGCGAGGTCCCACGAGATGCCCTCGTCGGCGCCCGCGAACGCTCCCTGCAGCTGGCGCATGACGGCCTGCATCATGGCGGGGTCGATGTTCATCCCCGACAGCCGCGACAGCTGCTCGGCGTCGAAGTCGCCCGCGGCGCCGCCGAACAGCTGGCGCATGAGCTCCTGGAAGTCGTCCTCGGGACTGCGGTCGTCGTCTGCCACTTCAGTCGCCTTTCAGCCGGTCGGGACCCACGCGCTCTACGCTAGTCGCAGCATCCGTCGCACTCCCCGGCAGGGACCCCGTACGCCTTACGCCGGTCGCGAACGACCAGCGAATCCACCCAAGGCACGGAAGAGAGGTCCCGCGTGGCCCTGTTCGACGAGAACTCCACCATCGAGCCCGCCCCGCGGCAGCGCATGTCGCGGCGGACGGTCGCCGGTGTGTGGGCCCTCGCGGTGGCGATGGTGGCGCTGCTGGTCATCACCTTCCTGCCGACGTCGTACGTGATCCAGCAGCCGGGACCGGTGTACAACACCCTGGGCACCGCCGAGAACTCCGACGGCGAAGAGGTCCCGCTGATCTCCGTCGAGGGCGCCGAGACCTTCCCGACGGACGGCTCCCTCGACCTCCTCACGGTGCAGGTGCAGGGCAACCGCGAGCAGACCCCGTCGTGGTTCGAGCTGGCGCTGGCATGGTTCGACCCGACCAGGGCGGTGCTCCCGATCGACTCGATCTTCCCCGAGGACCAGACGACCGAGCAGCGCAACCAGGAGAGCGCCGCCATGATGATCGACTCGCAGCACGAGGCGACCGCGGCCGCGCTCACCGAGCTGGGGTACGACGTCGGCGGCCAGCTCGCCGTCTACTCCGTGATCGACGGCGCCGCCGCGGAGGGGCTGCTCGAGCAGGGCGACATCATCCTCGCCGCCGACGGCGAGGAGGTGACGGATGCCGCCACCCTGCGCCGTGTCATCAACGACGGCGAGGGCGCCGCCGTCGAGCTCCTCGTCGATCGGGCGGGCCAGGAGGAGACCGTGGAGGTGACGCCCGAGGAGACCGTGCTCGACGGCGAGGAGACGTGGCTCATCGGCGTGAACCTCACCACCGACTACGAGTTCCCCATCGACGTGACGATCCAGCTCAACAACGTCGGCGGTCCGAGCGCCGGCATGATGTTCGCGCTGGGGATCATCGACACCCTCACCCCCGGCGAGCTCAACGGCGGGCAGCAGGTCGCCGGCACCGGCACCATCTCGGCGGACGGCACCGTCGGACCCATCGGCGGCGTCCGGCAGAAGATGTGGGGCGCGGTGGATGCCGGGGCGGAGTGGTTCCTGTCCCCGGAGGCGAACTGCGACGAGGTCGTCGGGCACATCCCGGGTGATCTGCGCGTGTTCGCGGTCGAGGATCTCGACGACGCGATGGCGGTGCTCGACGCCGTTCGCGAGGACGGCGACCTGGACGCGCTGCCCACCTGCACCGCACGCTGACGCGCGGCGATCGTTCCCGAAACGTTGCGCGTTTCGGAGAGTTCGCCCAGGCAGGACAAGGCAGGGCCTGGGAATCCGCCGCCTAGGATGGGATCGTGACCACGACCTCGTCGCCGACTCCGGCCACACCTTCCCGCACCAGACGCGTCATCGCCATCACCCTCGCGGTCATCGCCGGACTCGTGGTGGCGTTCTTCGTCTTCGCGAGCCTCTACGCCGACTGGCTCTGGTACGACCAGCTCGGGTTCTCGGAGGTGCTGCTGACGCAGTGGATCGCCCGCGTGATCATGTTCGCGGTGGGCTTCCTCGGCATGGCGGTGCCGGTGTGGCTCGCCATCCAGCTCGCCTACCGCCTGCGTCCCGTGTACGCGCGGCTGAGCTCGCAGCTGGACCGGTACCAGGAGGTCGTCGAGCCGCTGCGACGCCTGGCGATGTGGGGCATCCCCGTCTTCTTCGGCTTCTTCGCCGGCTTCGCCGCGTCGGCGCAGTGGGAGACCACCTGGCTGTGGTTCAACGGGGTCGCCACCGAGACCACCGACCCGGAGTTCGGGCTGGACACCGGCTTCTACATGTTCGCGATGCCGTTCTGGACCGCTCTGGTGGGCTTCGCCTCGGCTGTGCTGCTGGTGTGCCTCCTCGTCACCGCCCTCGTGTCGTACCTGTACGGCTCGGTGCGCATCGGCCAGCGCGAGCTGCGCATCTCGAAGTCGGCGCGCATCCAGCTCGCCGTGATCGCCGGCCTCTACCTCCTCGTGCAGGGGGTGAGCCTGTGGCTCGACCGCTTCAAGACCCTCGTCGAGTCCGGTGCCGACGGGCGCATCACCGGCCCCGGCTACACCGGCGTCAACGCCATCATCCCCGGGCAGACGATCCTCGCGTTCGCGGCGGTCATCGTCGCGATCCTGTTCTTCGTGACGGCCATCATCGGCCGCTGGCGCTACCCGCTCATCGCGACGGCGCTGCTGGTCGTCTCGGCGATCGTCGTCGGCGTCGGCTACCCGTGGGTGGTCAACACGTTCCAGGTGCAGCCGAACCGGTTCACACTGGAAGAGGAGTACTACCAGCGCAACGTCGACATGACCCACGAGGCTTATGGGGTCGCCGGTCTCGAGCAGCAGGACTTCACCGCGGTGACCGACGTCGCGGCCGGGCAGCTCCGCGACGACGCGGCCACGACCGCGCAGGTGCGGATCATGGACCCGGCGATCATCTCGCCGAACATCCGTCAGCTCGAGCAGTACCGCTCGTACTACCAGTTCGCCGATCCGCTCGACGTCGACCGCTACGCGATCGACGGCGTCTCCCAGGACACGATCGTGTCGGTGCGCGAGCTGAACCTCGACCAGCTCGGCAACGCGGCGGACTGGCAGAACTCCGCCGTCGTCTACACGCACGGCTACGGGCTCGTCGCCGCGAAGGGCAACGACCGCACCGGCGAAGGAGACCCGGTCTTCCTCGAGCGTGGCATCCCCGCCGCCGGCTTCCTCTCGGACCGCGAGAACTTCCAGCCCCGCGTCTACTTCGGCGAGTACTCGCCGCCGTATTCGATCGTGGGTGCCCCCGAGGGCGCTGATCCCGTCGAGCTCGACTACCCCTCGGGCGAGGACGGCTCGGGTGAGACGAAGACGACGTTCGACGGCGAGGGAGGACCGAGTCTCGGCAGCGTCTTCAACCGGCTCATCTACGCGCTGAAGTTCCAGGCCGAGCAGATCCTCTTCTCGGACTACGTCAACGAGGAGTCGCAGATCCTCTACGACCGCAATCCCCGCGATCGGGTGCAGAAGGTCGCGCCGTATCTGACGCTCGACAACGACGCGTACCCGAGCGTGGTGGACGGCCGCATCGTGTGGATCGTGGACGGCTACACGCTGAGCTCGAACTACCCGTACTCCTCGACGGTCAGCCTCACCTCGGCGATCTCGGACTCGTCCAACCCGGCGCCGCGCTTCGCGCTGGACGACATCAACTACATCCGCAACTCCGTCAAGGCGACCGTCGACGCGTACGACGGCTCGGTCACGCTGTACGCGTGGGACGAGGAGGACCCGGTGCTGCAGTCGTGGCAGAAGGTCTACCCCTCCACGATCAAGCCGATCGAGGACATGTCGGCCGAGCTGATCAGCCACGTGCGCTACCCGACCGACCTGTTCAAGGTGCAGCGCACCATCCTCGGCGTCTACCACGTCGACGACGCGCGCTCGTTCTACCAGAGCGACAACCGCTGGCAGACGCCCGCCGACCCGCAGGAGGAGACGCAGCTCCAGCCGCCGTACTACCTCACGATGCAGATGCCCGACCAGGACGAGCCGACGTACTCGATGTTCACGTCGTTCATCCCGGCGGCCACGGCCGGCAACGCGCGCAACGTCCTGATGGGCTATCTCGCCGTGGACTCCAACGCGGGCACCGAGGCCGGGGTCAAGAGCGAGGACTACGGCAAGCTCCGCATGCTCGTGATCGACGCCGACACCACCGTCCCCGGACCCGGACAGGTGCAGAACACCTTCAACTCCGACCCGCTGGTGTCGTCGCAGATCAACCTGCTCAAGCAGGGGCAGTCCGAGGTGCTCAACGGCAACCTGCTGACGCTTCCGGTGGGCGGCGGGCTGCTCTACGTGCAGCCGGTGTTCGTGCAGTCCTCGGCGGGGACGAAGCTGCCGAAGCTCCAGAAGGTGCTCGTCTCGTTCGGTGACGACATCGCGTTCGAGGACACCCTGAACGAGGCCCTGGACACGCTCTTCGGAGGCGACTCGGGAGCGGATGCCGGCGACACCGACGTGCAGCCGACGCCGGGAGCGACGCCGGGAGCGACGCCCGCGCCGACACCGGCGCCGACGGAGCCCACGGACCCGGCCGAGCCGACCGACGAGTACCAGACCGCGCTCCAGGAGGCGCAGCAGGCGATGCTCGACCGGCAGGCGGCGCTCGAGGCCGGCGACTGGGCCGCGTACGGCGCGGCCGACGAGCGCCTCACCGCCGCGGTGGACAGGCTGATCGAGCTCGGCACGCCGTAACCGCCACCTTGCTGCCACGCTGCCGCCGCGCGGGCCCGCAGGTCAGGCCGTGAGGACGGCGTACCAGATGAGCAGCAGCGTCACGAGGAACCCCGACAGCTGGTTGAGCCACAGGAACCGGCGCCAGCCGGCTGTCGCGGCTCCGGCGTCTGCGTCGGCGATCGAGCGGTACGGCCACACGGTGACGAGGTAGGGCACGGCCACCACGGCGGCGAGGGGACCCGGCCAGTCGGTCGCGACCATGACCAGGCCGGCGGCCGCATAGCAGACGAGGGCGAACCGCACCGTCCAGCGGGCACCCCGCGCCGTCGCGATCGAGGCGATGCCGGCCTCGCGGTCGGCCACGACGTCCTGCACGGCGCCGAATGCGTGCGAGGCGACGCCCCACAGCGCGAACGCGACGATGAGGGCGACGAGGCCCGGTGTCCAGACGGCGCCGGCCAGGACCAGCCCGTAGACCGCGGGGGAGAAGAAGTGGATGCTGCTGGTCGCCGAGTCCAGGAACGGCCGCTCCTTCAGCCGCAGCGGCGGTGCGCTGTAGAAGACCACGAAGAACAGGCTCGCCGCCAGCACCGCGCAGGACGCCGGGTCGCCGATCGCGACGAGGTACACCACGAACGGCAGACACGACAGGCCTGCCGCCCAGAGGGTGATCCGGTGCAGCCGACGATCCAGCACGGCGCCGTGCGCGCCGCCCTTGCGGGGGTTGCGCAGGTCGGACTCGTAGTCGAAGACGTCGTTGATGCCGTACATCGCGAGGTTGTACGGCACGAGGAAGAAGAGCGTGCCGACGATGAGGGGCAGGTCGACCTGGCGCGTCGTCAGCAGATACGCCGCGGCGAACGGGTAGGCGGTGTTGATCCAGCTCACCGGCCGCGACGAGACGAACAGCTGCCTGGCCACGCCCGAGGCCCGCAGCGGCGCCGCCGCCGTCACGGGCGCACCTCCTGAGCCGTCTGCCGCGGGTGCGACAGGAGCACGAAGACGGCCGGCACGAGGAAGGCTGCGCACAGCGGGTACGCGAAGTCCTCGATGGGCGCGAGGCCGATCCGCACGCCGGAGATGAGTCCCTCGGGGTACGTGAAGAGCCCCGCGGCGATCATCACGTTGTCGAAGACGGCGGTCAGCGCGATGAGGACGGCGGCGGCGATGGCGGATGCCGTCATCCGGCGGCCGAACCCGGGCCGCGTTGCCGTGAGCAGCACGACGACGGCGGTCAACACCAGGAACGGGAGGTTCAGCAGCACGTACGTCACGGCATGCCCTCCCTGCCGGAGGCGACGGCATCCGCTCTCCGCCGCTCGATCAGGCGCTCGGCGCCCGCCCACGCGACGAGCGCGAGGTAGCACAGGAAGGCGAGGAAGACGGGCTCTTCGAGCGGCAGATGGGGCGCGAGATCGATGCCCAGCAGCAGCGGGCTGTCGCCCTTGACGAACACGCCGGCGGCGATCCCGACCGCATCCCACGCCAGGAAGAACGCCGTGCCGAGGAGCACCGCCGCGGCCGTCCGGCCGGGATGTCGCCATGCCGCAAGGCGCCAGCGGCGGTCGATCAGCAGGATGCCCGCTGCGGAGGCGAGGATGGCGGCGAGATAGATGCCGGGCACCCTCATACTCTCGCAGGTTCGGCGATCGGACCGGGGGATCGGTCGCCGCGGAGGCGCTTGACCACGAGCTCCGCCGAGATCAGGCACATCGGCAGGCCGATGCCGGGGAGCGTCGATGCCCCGACGTACGCGAGACCGTCCACGATTCGGGAGGCGTTCCGCGGCCGGAACACCGCGCTCTGTCCGAGCGTGTGCGCAAGGCCCAGGGCGTTGCCGCGCCAGGCCCCGAACTCGTCCGCGAAGTCGCCGGGAGCGACCGTGCGGCGCACGACGACGCGGCTCGCGAGGTCGGGGATGCCGCACCACGTCGCGATCTGGTCGACGACGCTGTCGGCGGCCGCCTCGATGCGCGCGTCGCCGTCGCCGTCGACGCCGCCGTGCCCGAGCGACGGGTCGGCCGGCACCGGGACGAGCACGAAGAGGTTCTCGTGTCCCTCGGGTGCGACCGTGTCGTCGGTCGCGCTCGGTCGGCATACGTACACCGAGGCGGGGTCGGGGATCCGTGGGTGCGCGCCGAAGATGTCGTCGAAGTTGGCCTTCCAGTCGCGCGTGAACAGCAGCGTGTGGTGCGTGAGCTGGGGGAGGGATCCCGCCACGCCGAGCATCACCAGCAGCGCGCCCGGGCTGGGCGTGCGCGAGCCCCACCACTTCTCGGGATACGTCTGCTTCTCGGGAGGGAGCAGCCCGGTCTCGGTGTGGTGGAGGTCGGCGCCCGACACCACGAGGTCAGCCGTGAGGCGACGGCCGTCCGCCAGCTCCACGCCCGTGGCGCGGCGCCCCTCCGTCGCGATGGCGGCGACCCGCGCGCCGGTCTCGATCCCGACGCCGGCGGCCTCCGCCAGGCGCGTCACCGCGCGGATGATCTCGGTGAACCCGCCTCGCGGGTACAGCACGTGCTCGTCGAGGTCGAGGTGGCTCATCAGGTGGTACAGGCTCGGCACCCCGTACGGCGATCCGCCGAGGAACACCGCGGGGTACTCGAGGATCTGACGCAGCCGCGGGTCGGTGAACCTGCTGTCGACATGGCGTGCGAGCGTCCTCGTGAGCAGCGGCGCGAGGCGTGGCATCCGTCGCAGCAGGGCGGGGTCGCGCAGCCCCGCGGTCGTCTCGTACGTGTCGTAGAGGAACCGCGTCACGGCGAGGTCGTACGCGTCGGCGGCGGAGTCCAGGTACGCGTCCAGGCGCGCGCCCGCACCGGGCTCGACGCTCTCGAACAGGGCGGTGGCCGCCTCGCGTCCCGAGTGGACGTCCAGAGGTCCGAGCCCGGTCGCGGGATCGGAGTACACGCGGTACGCGGGATCCAGCGGCACGAGGTCCAGTTCGTCGGCGGCCGTGGTGCCGAGCAGCCGGAAGAAGTGATCGAAGACCTCCGGCATGAGGTACCAGCTCGGCCCGGTGTCGAAGCGGAAGCCGTCCTGCTCCCACGAGCCCGCGCGTCCGCCCAGCTCGTCACGCGCCTCGAGCAGGTGGACGCCCCAGCCGTCCGAGGCGAGCAGTGCCGCCGCGGCGAGGCCGCCGATGCCGCCGCCGATCACGATCGCGGTCCGCGACCCGTCGCTCGAAGTCATGCGCGCGCCTCCTTGGGAGCGAATCCGAGCAGGGCCCGGGCGGCCAGGCGGGCCTTGACGGCGTCGGGGACGCGGACGCGCCCCTCGCCGCCGTGCGCCGCCCGCAGGCGGCGTGCGAGCTCGGCGAAGAGATCGTGGGCGGCCGTGACGGCGCGCCGGCAGTCGGCCGGGAGCTCGGGGATCACGCCGGCCGCCGTCGCGAGGTCGGCGTCGATGCGGTCGAGGACCGCCGCGCGGTCGCCCGCGGGCGTCGACAGTCCGAGGTAGTCGCGACCGAGCCGCGTGCTGTCGTCGTCGAGGTCCCGCAGGAAGTTGACGTCCTGGAAGGCGGCCCCGAGCCGTCGGGCGCCGTCGACGAGCCGCGGCGGGGGAGTGACCGGATGCGGCGACCCGGCGTTCACGAACACCTGCAGGCACATCAGCCCGATCACCTCGGCCGAGCCGTACACGTACTCGTCGTGGGATGCCGCGTCGTGGCGCGAGACCTGGAGGTCGGCCCGCATGGAGGCGAAGAACGGGGTGATGAGATCGGCGCCGATGCCGCACTCGCGAGCCGTGCGGGCGAACGCGTGCAGGACCAGGTTCGTGCTGAATCCGCGGTCGATCGCCGCGAAGCACTCCTGCTCGAGCTGGTCGAGCACCGCGGCCGTCGCCTCGGGCGAGAGGCCGGCCTCCTGTGCGGGCCCGTCGACGACCTCGTCGGCCACGCGCGCCAGCGCGTAGACGTTCCGCACGTGCGGGCGCGGACGCGGACCCAGCATGCGGCACGCGAGTCCGAACGACGTCGAGTACCGGGCGATGACCGCGGCCGCCGCGTCCTGGGCCGTCCGGTCGTAGAGCGAGAGTCCGGTCGCCGCGGGCCTTCGGGAGGCCTTCACGGGATCCTTCCTTCGACCCGGTCGGCGAGGGTGCGCAGCAGCGCCCCCGCCCGCTCGGGCAATGCCGGATCGGCCGAGACCTCGCGGACGTCGTCCAGGGTGTCGGAGATGAGCGCGACGAGGCGGTCCCGCGCGCCGCTCGCCTCGAGCACGATCTGCGCCTCGCGCACCGCGACGGGGCCGGTCCGGGCGAGGGCGAGCGCGTGGTCGACGCCGGGCGCGGCATCCGTCTCGCGCGCCAGGGCGACCAGCGGCGTGCGCTTGGTCTCGCGCAGGTCGGGTCCGCAGTCGCGTCCGGTCTGCGCAGACGTGCCGAAGGCCCCGATGAGGTCATCGACCAGCTGGAAGGCCAGTCCGAGGCGTCCGCCGGCGTCGCCGAGCACACGCAGTGCGTCGGCGTCGGCTCCGCCGAGGAGAGCACCGGCCTGCAGCGGGGCGCGGAAGGAGTACACCGCCGTCTTGTTGAAGGCCGTGTCGAGGGTCTCGGAGCGCGAGGGGAAGGCGGACGTGACGCTGTTCTCGACATCGGCGAGCTCACCGGCCGCCGACACCAGGACGGCGTCGTCGAGGAGCGTGAGCAGCCGATCCTTCGTGGCGTCGTCGGTGTGGGCCATCGCCACGAGACGGAACGCCTCATGGAGGAGGATGTCGCCGGCCAGGATGGCGGCGGCGTCCCCGAGCAGGGCCGCGCCGTCGGCGTCGGCGCCGTGGGTGCGCCCGCGCTGACGGAACTCCCCGCCGACGTTGGGGACGCCGCGTCGCTCGATGTCGTGGTCGATCACGTCGTCGTGCACCACGAACGCGGTGTGCAGCAGCTCGAACGCGGCGGCGACCGAGAGCGCGGCCGAGGCGTTGGCGTCGCCGGAGCGGAACGCGTCGAACGACGCGGTCACCAGCGCGGGGCGCAGGCGCTTCCCGCCCTGGGTGGCGCGCGTGATGGCGTCGGCCAGGGCGCCGAAGCCTGGTCCGAGCTCTGCCGCGCGCTCCCGGATGCGCGTCAGTGACCCGTCGATCGCGATGCCGACGCCGGGATCCTCAGGTCCGATGATCATGACGCCCTTCGCTGACGTGCCGGCGAGTCGAAGAGATGCAGCTGCTGGGCCTGCAGCACGAGCCACGGGCTGAACGCCCACGGCGTGGCCTCGAGGGATGTCGCGAGGTCCCGGGGTTCGACCCAGCGTGCGTCGAGCGCCTCGAGGGGGTTGAGCACCGGCTCGTCGTCGGTGTGGGCGATGTAGACGGGGCAGACCTCGTGCTCGACGATGCCGTTCGCGTCCGTGGCGCGGTAGCGGAACAGGGGGAGTGCGACGCGGAGATCGCTGAGGGCGAGGCCCAGCTCGAAGTCGGCGTGCCGGCGGACGGCCGAGATGACCTGCTCGGCGGGCCGCGGGTGGCCGCAGAAGGAGTTCGTCCAGACGCCGGGCCACGTGCGCTTGGACAGCGCACGGCGCGTGATGAGCACCTTGCCCTCGCTGTTGAGCACGTGGCACGAGAAGGCCAGGTGAAGGGCGGTGTCGGGCCCGTGAACGCTAGACTTCGGGGCGGTTCCGATGGCCCGGCCCTCGTCGTCGAGCAGCACCACGTGGTCGGTGTCCGTCATCGGAAAGCTCCTCTCAATCGCTAGCTTAGCTAGCGAATTATTGAGTGCGATGCTACAACGGGATGGAGGTGACGTCCACGATGTCAGAGCGCTGGTTGCCACAGACGGAGCACGACCACGCCGTGCTGCGTGTGCTCACGTCCATTCGTAGCATGAGCGACGCCATGGAGCGCATGCACAGCGGGATGAAGGGCGACATGGCGATGAACGCCTCGGACGTCGCCGCACTGCGGCTGCTGGTCATCCGGGAGCGCACCGGGCGTCCGGTGAGTCCGCGCGACATCGCCCAGCACCTGCGCATCAGCACTGCGTCCACCACCAAGCTGCTGGACCGGCTGGTCGAGTCGGGCCACGTCGAGCGCCGGCCGCACCCGAGCGATCGGCGGGGGCGCGTGGTCGTGCTGACGGATTCCGCACGGGCAGCGTTCTTCACCGTGTTCGGCGCACGCTTGCGCGCGATGCGCGAGGTCGCCATGAGGTACGACGGGCATGATCTCGACGTGATCGCCCGATTCCTCGACGATCTCGGCGAGGCCATGGATCCCGCAGCCACAGAGAAGCGGGAGACATGAAGAAGGGCGCCCCCTCGTCGGGGACGCCCTTCTTCTTTCTGTTGCGGGGACAGGATTTGAACCTGCGACCTCTGGGTTATGAGCCCAGCGAGCTACCGAGCTGCTCCACCCCGCGGCACAAGAAATAGCCTAACACGGGTTTCGAGTGGGTCGTGCCACAGGCCGCCTCGGGTTGCCGCGACGCGAGCCGCGCGAAAGGATGAGCGCATGTCCGATCGCCCCGAAGCAGACTCCGTGGCGGACCGCGCCGAGGGTCGCGACGAGACCCGCGAGGAGCGCGCCGACCGCAACTGGAACGAGGTGCTCCAAGAGCTGCGCGTGCTGCAGACGGGCACGCAGATCCTCACCGGCTTCCTGCTCGCCCTGGCCTTCCAGCCCACCTTCGCCGAGCTGAGCGCCGGGCAGCGAGCCGTGTACCTCACGCTGGTGGTGCTGGCAGCCCTCAGCTCGATCATCGCGCTGGCCCCCGTCGCCCTGCACCGCGTGGTGTTCCAGCAGGGTGCGAAGCCGGCGGTCGTCCGCTACGGCCACGTCGCCCTCATCACCGCTCTGCTCACGGTCTCCGTGCTCATGGTCGGGGTGGTGGCGTTCGTCTTCGACGTCGTCGTCGGCGGATCGGCTTTCTGGTGGGCGCTCATCCTCCTCGCCGCGGTCATCGTCGCGCTGTGGGTGCTGGTCCCGGCACTGATCCGCGCCCGCGCGAGAGAGAGGGGCGGCGCCCGATGACGGACACCCTGGGAGTGGGCGTCGCGCAGTTCGCGCCGACCGCCGACACCGCGGCGAACCTGGACGCCATCGACCAGCTCACGGCCACCGCGTCCGCCCGCGGGGGGCGTGTCGTCGTCTTCCCCGAGTACTCGAGCTACTTCGTCGACCCCTTCGACGAATCGCTCGCCGCCAACGCCGAGGAGCTCGACGGCCCCTTCGTGCAGGAGCTCGCACGGATCGCGGCCGCACATGATGTCGTCGTCGTGGCGGGCCTGCTCGAGCGGGCGAGCGACGAGGCGCGCGTGCGCAACACGGTGGTCGCCGTCGACGGGGCGGGCCTGCAGGCGCACTACCGGAAGATGCACCTGTACGACGCGTTCGGGCAGCGCGAGTCGGACTGGGTCGAGGCGGGGGAGCCGGCGCCGCCGCAGACCTTCGCCTGCGGAGGTCTGACGTTCGGACTCATGACCTGCTACGACCTGCGCTTCCCCGAGGTCGGACGGCTGCTCGTGGACGCCGGCGCCGAGGTGTTCGCGGTCCCCGCCGAGTGGGTGCGCGGCCCGCTCAAGGAGCACCACTGGCGCACGCTCCTGCATGCCCGCGCCATCGAGAACACGGTGTTCGTGGCAGCGGCCGATCACCCGCCGCCGCTCGGGGTCGGTCACTCGCTGATCGTCGATCCGCAGGGCGTCGAGCTCGCCGCGGTCGGTACGTCGACCGATGTCGCGGTCGCACACCTCGACGTCGGCGCCATCGATCGTGTCCGCCGGGTCAACCCGGCGCTGCGGCTTCGGCGATTCGCGGTCAGCCCCCGGTGACCCCGGATCCGGCCGCCGAGGCGAGGCGGGATGCCGCGTCCTCGAGCACGTCCACGCGTTTGCAGGCCGCGAAGCGCACGAGCGTGGCGTAGTCGGCTCGGCGTTCGGCTGTCGCGAACGCCGTGAGGGGGATCGCCACCACGCCTGCCCGCTCGGGAAGCCCGCGGCAGAAGTCCGCGGCATCCGTCGCGCCGAGCGGCGCCGCATCGGCCACCGTGAAGTAGGAGCCGGCAGGCGTGGACACTTCGAAGCCGGCGGCCCGCAGCCCGGCGCCGAGCAGGTCGCGCTTGGCCCGCAGCGTGTCGGCGATGCCGCGGAAGAAGGAGTCCGGCAGCCGGAGTCCGGTCGCGATGGCCGGCTGGAACGGGCTGCCGTTGACGTACGTGAGGTACTGCTTGACCGCGAGCACGGCGTCGACGAGCGGGGCGGGCCCGGTGACCCAGCCGATCTTCCATCCGGTGGTGGAGAACGTCTTGCCACCGGACGAGATGGTCAGGGTCCGGTCCCAGGCGCCGGGGAGGGTGGCGATCGGCACGTGCGGCTCGTCGAAGACGAGATGCTCGTAGACCTCGTCGGTGACGATGAGGGCATCGTGGTGATGGGCGAGCCGCACGATCTCGTCGCGCACCTCGGAGCCGAAGACGGCTCCGGTGGGATTGTGCGGGTCGTTGACGAGGATGAGGCGCGTGCGGTCGCCGACCGCGGCGCGGAGCTCGTCGAGATCGGGCTGGAAGTCCGGCCACCGCAGCGGCACCGTGACGAGCTTCGCGCCCGCGAGCGCGACGACGGCCGCGTACGAGTCGTAGTACGGCTCGAAGACGACCACCTCGTCATCGGGCCCGTCCAGCAGCGCCAGCAGCGCTGCGGCGAGCGCCTCGGTCGCGCCGGCAGTGACGAGTGCGTCGCGGGCCGGGTCGATGTGCAGGCCGTAGAAGCGCAGCTGGTGCTCGGCGACCGCGTCGAGGAGATCCGGGATGCCGCGACCCGGCGGGTATTGGTTCACGCCGTGGGCGATCGCGGCGCGGGCGACCTCGAGCACCTCGGCCGGGCCGTCCTCGTCGGGGAACCCCTGTCCGAGGTTGATCGCGCCGGTGCGGGCCGCGAGGGCAGACATCTCGGCGAAGATGGTGGGGTGGATCGACCCGTCCGAGCCGACGAGTCCGGCACCGGCCGCCGTGCGGTGCCACGCTCCGGGGATCTGTCGCATCGCTTCACCGTACCGGGCGGGCTCATCCCCGTTGCATAGGCGAGTCCCATTCCCGACATAAGAAACGCACAGCATCGGTGGGCACAGTTGTGAGTGCTTGGCAGAAGGAGCAATCATGAGCGACATCCAGGGCGACCGCCCGGAAGACCACGTCCCCGCCGACGCGTCGGGCACGCCCGATGACACCACGGCGCCGAGCGTCACCCCTGCACAGCCCGCCGTGCCCGCCCAGCCGGCGGCCGAGGCCGCCGCCCAGCACCGCGCGCCGACCCAGCCGGTTCCCCCGGCGGGGTATCCGGCCGGCGGCCACGCGTACGCACGTCCGCAGGGGTATGCCGGACAGCCCGCGCCGCACCCCCACTCCTACGCGGGGCAGGGCGGCGCATCCGGTCCCGGTGCCGCCTTCGGCGTCGCGTCGGCCGACACCATGCCCACGCTGCCCATCGACGGCGGCGACCGCGGCACGGCCACGGCGCAGGCTCCCAAGAAATCCTCCGGCGCCGGCAAGGTGGTCGGCCTGCTCGTCGCCGCGGCCATCGTGGGAGGCGCGGCCGGCCTCGGCGGCTCGTACGCCGGCGTGAACTGGTTCACGTCCGCGGCGACGTCGCCCGCCGCCGGCCCGAGCACCGTCACGGTGAACGACTCCGATTCGGTCAACGAGACCACCGGCATCGCGGCGAAGGTCGTGCCGAGCGTGGTGACCATCTCCGCGACGGGCTCGGCGGGAGCCGGAACCGGCTCCGGCGTCGTCCTCTCCGAGGACGGCTACGTCGTGACGAACACGCACGTGGTGACCCTCGACGGGGCGACCGGCGACGCGCAGGTGCGCGTCACGACGGCCGATGGCCGCGTGTACGACGCCGAGATCGTCGGCACCGACCCGACGTACGACCTGGCGGTCATCAAGCTCCAGGATGCCGAGGGTCTGACCCCGATCGACTTCGCCGACTCGAGCGACCTGAATGTCGGCGACACCACCGTGGCGGTGGGGGCGCCGCTGGGACTGGCGAACTCCGTCACCGAGGGCATCGTGAGCGCCCTCAACCGCAGCATCCAGATCGCGTCCTCCGCCGCGCCGGACACCGGGGACGAGAACCAGGACCAGCCGGAGGAGAACGGGCAGGAAGGGCCGTTCCGCTTCGACTTCGGCCAGGGCGACCAGCAGTCGACGGCGACCGAGAGCATCTCCATCGCGGTGATCCAGACCGATGCCGCGATCAACCCGGGCAACTCCGGCGGCGCGCTCGTGGACTCCGAGGGCAGGCTCATCGGCATCAACGTCGCGATCGCGACCGCGGGCGGTGCGTCCGCCGACGGCTCCGGCTCGATCGGCGTCGGATTCGCGATCCCGTCCGACATCGTCGAGCGGATCACCGACGAGCTCATCGAGAACGGCGAGGCCACGCACGGCCTCCTCGGCGCGACCGTGCGGCCCGCGGCATCCGTCGAAGGATCGACCATCACCGGTGCGTACATCAACGAGGTCACCGACGGCGGCGCGGCGGCGTCGGCGGGCCTCGCCGCGGGCGACGTCGTGACCGGCTTCAACGGCGTGCCCGTCACCGACTCCACCGACCTGACCGCGCAGGTGCGCGGCGCTGCCGCCGGAAGCGAGGCGGAGGTCACCTTCGTCCGCGACGGGGAGACGCAGACGGTGACCGTCACGCTGGGCGCGCTCGAGCAGTAGGCGGGACGCACCGGGGCGCCATCGCGCGAGCAGGATAGGCTCGCGTGATGGCGTCCTTCTCGTTCGGCGCGGGGAATGCGCGGAAGCTCGCGACGATCCCGCTGTATGCCGCAGGACGCATCCTCACCCTCGTGGTACCGCGCTCGCGCGACGAGTGGGTGTTCGGCTGCGCCGTCGGCATCGCCGACGGCGCGCTCGCCCTCTGGGACGCCGCCGCCGCCGACGGCTGGCGCGCCGTGTGGCTGGTCGGCAGCGCGCGAGAGGCGCGGGATGCCGCAGCCCGCGGCATCCCGAGCGTCCCCAAGCGGTCGCTGCGGGGACTGTGGCGCACGGCGCGGGCGCGGGTGGTCGTCGTCACGCACGGCTACGGCGACGTGAACCGCTACGCCGTCTCGGGCGCCTTCGTGGTGCAGCTGTGGCACGGGATCCCACTGAAGCGGATCGGCCTGGACTCGCCCGAGACCCTGCGGCTGCCGCGCGCCATCGCGCGGACGCCGGCGGCGCGGCCGGCGCATGCGATGCTGCGGGCGATGTACCGCGGTGCCGCGCGCCGGATCCGCCTGCTCCCCGCCGCGTCGCACCTCGTGCGGGGCCGGCTGGAGTCCGCGTTCGCGCTCCCCGACGACGCCGTTCCCGTCACCGGCGAGCCTCGCGTCGACGTGCTGTCCCGCGGCACCTCGGAAGACCGGCGCGTGCAGGCCCGCACGGCGATCGCGCGGGCCGTGCCGCGGGCCGAAGGGTCCGGGCGACTCGTGCTGTACGCGCCGACGTGGCGCGACGGCGCGCCCGACCCGGCGATCCCGACCGCCGCGGAGTGGGCGCGGATCCTCGGCGTCCTCCGCCGCCACGGAGCGACGCTCCTCATCCGCTCCCATCCGCTCGGCGCCGGCGACTACGTCCCGCCCGTCACGACGGATCTGGTGCAGTCGCTCGGGAGCGATCTGGTGGCCGACGTGACCCCGCTGCTGCCCGGGCTCGACGCCCTCGTCACCGACTACTCCTCCCTCGCGTTCGACGCAGCCCTCGTGCCGCTCCCGACGCTGTTCCTCGCTCCCGACGTCGTCGACTACGCGAAGCGCCGCGGGTTCTACGGCGCATACCGGGATGTCGCGGGCGACGAGTGGGCCGTCGACTGGAGCCAGGCGGCCGCGCAGCTGGACGCGCTCTTCGGCGACGAGTCGGAGCGCGAGCGGCGCGTCGAGCACGCCATGGCGCTCAGCGCGCGTGTCCACGCGCACCGGGACGGCCGCAACGCCGAGAGGGTGTACCGTGCGATTCTGGCCGGTACGGCCGCCCACGCCCGCCCGAGGGAAGGAAACGGATGACCGACGCGCGCTTCACGACGGACGGCGGACCTGCGCTCGTGCTCTCGGGCGAGGGCGAGCGGCCGGCGACCGTCGAGCTCGTGGGCGCGCGCGCCCGGGTGGTCGCACGTCTGAGCGGCCGCGGCAAGACGTGGCGGGCGACGCTGCCCCTCCGCGCCGCGCGATGGGGCGGCCCCGAGCTGCCGCTGCCGACCGGGACGTACGAGGTCCGGGTGACGGACGCCGCGGACCGGGGCATCCCTGCTCCCGACGCGCTCCCGCTCACCCAGCTCGGAACGCTGCGTGCCGAGCTCGAGCAGTGGACGCTGCGCGTGGGACCGCCGATGGACCCCGCCTACGACTCCGGCGAGGGACAGGATGCGCTCGAGCGCCGCTACGCCACCCGTCCGGCGTCCGGGTTCGAGAACGCGGTGTTCTTCGAGAGCTTCTACGGGCGCAACGCCAGCTGCAATCCGCTCGCGATCGATCGGGAGCTCACGCGCCGCGCGCCGGGCGTGACGCGCTACTGGAGCGTCGTGGATCTCTCGGTGGCAGTTCCCGAGGGCGCGATCGCCGTCGTCGAAGGCACCCCGGAGTGGTGGCGGGCGCGGGGCGCCGCGCGTCTGCTCGTCGTGAACGACTGGCTCCGCCGGCGATTCGCCCGGCGCAAGGGGCAGGTCGTGCTGCAGACGTGGCACGGCACGCCCCTCAAGCGGCTCGCCCTGCACCGCCCCGGCTTCGACCCGCGGCGCATGGCCGCGGTGGTGCGAGAGTCGCGGCGCTGGAACATCCTGCTCGCGCAGAACCCGTATGCCGCCCGCATCCTCGGCAAGGCGTACGCGTTCCTCAGCCGGCCGATCTGGGTGGAGGGGTATCCGCGCAACGACGTGCTCGCGAGCGGCGACGGGACCGCGACGCGCGGCGCGCTCGGGATCCGGCCCGGTGAGCGCGTGCTGCTGTACGCGCCGACGTGGCGGGACGACCGCGAGCAGATCGTCGACTTCGTCGACCCGGTCGCGCTCGCCGCGGCGACGGACTCCGTCGTGCTGGTGCGCGGGCACTCCCGCACGCTCCTGCCGGGTCGCGACGCCGAGGGACCGCGCGTCATCGACGTCACCGGATTCCCCGACACGTCGCAGCTGCTGCTCGTCGCCGATGCGCTCATCACCGACTACTCGTCGGTGATGTTCGACTTCTCGGTGACAGGCAAGCCGATGTACTTCCTCGTGCCCGATATGGAGCACTACCGCGGCGAGCTGCGCGGGTTCTACTTCGACCTCGCCGAGCACGCGCCGGGCCCCATGGTGCGCACGCAGGACGAGCTCGCCGCCGCCCTCGCCGGTGACGACCGCGAGCGCTACGCGGAGAGGTACGAGCTCTGGCGGGCGAAGTTCAACGCCCGCGACGACGGCCACGCCGCCGAGCGCGTGGTCGCCCGCATCCTGGATCAGGGGCTCATCGAGCCCTGAGACCCCGTCAGGGCAGCGGCGTGTTGCGACTGCCGAGCCGCGAGGTGTCGACGGTGTCGTGGGCGCCGCGGATGATCCCCACGACGAATCCCCAGCCCCACGCGAGGTGCATCGTGGGCAGAACCGCCGCCGTCCAGAGCTTGTCGCGCCAGCCGCGCCCCCCGCCCGGGCCGAGCGCCACGCCGATGACGAGCGCGGCGTACACGACCAGCGGCACATAGACGACGGATGCCGCCACCGACCACCACCCCTGGAGCACGCCCGTCAGCTGCAGGGCCGCCACCACCACGGCGAGCAGGATCATCAGCACCAGGAGAGGCGGAGCGAAGAAGCGCAGCGAGTTGCCTCGACCGAAGCGCCGCACCAGCTCGCCGCGCCACCGGCCGGTCGCCGCGAACTGCCGCACGAGCCTCGTCCAGCTCTCTCGCGGCCAGTACGTGACCGCGAGCGCCGGATCGAACCACACCCGGTAGCCCGCGCGACGGATGCGCAGGTTGAGCTCCCAGTCCTCGCCGCGGCGGATGCTCTCGTCGAAGAGCCCGACCTCGTCGAGCACGGCGCGCCGCATGACGCCGAGGTAGGCGGACTCCGCCTCGCCCTCCTGCGTGCCGCCGTGGTACGCGCCGCCGCCGAGGCCGATGGGGGAGTTGTACGCGCGGGCGACGGCTCGCTGGAACGGGGTGCGGCCGTCGGCGCGCATCACCCCGCCCACGTTGGCCGCGCGCACGCGGTCGAGCGACGCCAGGGCCCTACGGGCGTAGCTCGGGTCGAGCTCGGAGTGCGCGTCGACGCGCACGACGGTGGGGTAGCGGCCGGCCCGGATGGCGAGGTTCAGCCCGATCGGGATGTCGGCCGCCGGGTTGTCCACGAGGATGATCCGCTCGTCCTCCCGGGCCAATTCCCGCGCGAGCTCCGTCGTGCCGTCCGTCGAGGGGCCGAGCGCAAGGACGAGCTCGGTGGGTCCCGGCACGTCCTGCGCGAGGACGGTCTCCACCGCCCGGCGCAGGTAGCCCCGCTCGTTGAGCACCGGCATCACGAAGCTCACACCGGCGTCCGGCGGGACGATCGGAGCGTCCCTGCGCCCGTGTTGCTCGACATGCACGCGTCGATCATGTCACGGGTGCCCTGGGTAGGCTGGACGGGTGGCACTGGTCTCGGACGGCAGGAAGGCGATCGCGCTCGTACGGAAGGCGGTGCGCAACCGCTCCGCCGTCATCGACGTCAGGCGCACGCAGTCGGCCGGGCCGCAGCATCCGCCGTTCCACTACCGGGTGGCGGTGTACTTCGCCGACGGCGCGGTCAACATGTACCAGATGCGGCAGTGGTACAAGCCGCTCGCCGGGCTGGCCAAGACGTGGCCGGTCGTCGTGCTGAGCCGGTCCGCGACGGGCGCGCAGGCGCTGCTGGCAGACGACGCCCTGCCGGTCGCGTTCGTGCCGACGGTGCGCGATCTGGAGCGCTTCATCTCCACGCAGGACATCCGCGTGGTGCTCTACGTGAACCAGAACACCCGCAATTTCCAGATGTTCCGCTACGGCCGACGCTGGCACGTGTTCATCAACCACGGCGAGTCCGACAAGATGTACATGACCACGAACCAGTACAAGGCCTACGACTACGCCATGATCGCGGGCGACGCGGCACGGGAGCGGCTGTCGCGGGTGCTCTGGGACTACGACCTCGACCACAGGGCGATCGCGATCGGCCGCCCGCAGGCCGACCACTACTCCGGGGCGCTGCCGTACACGCCCGACGACCGGACCGTGGTGCTGTACGCGCCCACGTGGGAGGGCGACCGGCCGTCGGCCCACTACGGGTCGATCGTCACGCACGGCGAGGCGCTCGTGGCGGCGCTGCTGCGCACCGGTCGCCATCGCGTCATCTACCGGCCCCACCCTCGTTCGGGGGTCGTGAACGCCGAGTACGGCGCCGCGAACCGGCGGATCATCGCCGCCCTCGCCGCAGCGAACGCCGCCGATCCTGCGGCGCAGCACGTGTTCGACGACGGCCCGGACCTCGGCTGGCAGCTGTCGGCCGCCGACGTCGCGGTCGTCGACATCTCGGCGATGGTCTACGACCGGCTGGCGGCCGACAGGCCGCTGCTGATCACGCGTCCGGCCGACCCCGCGGCCGCCATCGACACCCACGGCTACCTGTCGGCGTGCGAGTGGCTGACCGCCGCGGGCGCCCCCGACATCGTCGCGCAGACCGAGCGGGTGCTGGACGACCCCGACGCGGTGGCCCGCCTCGAGCAGTGGGTCTCGCGCTACTTCGGCGACACGACGCCGGGCGCCGCGACCGCGCGGTTCCACGCCGCCGTGCAGCGGCTGATGGACGAATGGGACGCGTGGTACGCCCGCTCGGTCGACGAGCGCGACGACGAGCCCGAGGACGAAGCCGAGCTCGACGACGAGGGCTGAGGCCACGCCGGTCAGGCGACCGCGGCCGGACGCCCGACGAGCCGCGCGACGGCGCCGAGCGGGATCGTGACCCACGTGGGGCGGTTGCGCGACTCGTAGATCGCCTCGTACACGGCCTTGTCCAGTTCGAGCGCGGCCAGCAGCGGATGCCGGGGGTCCAGGTCGCCCCGCGAGGCGGCGGCGTATCCGTCCACGAACGCCTGACGCGCTTCGCGCGCCCATCCGCGCACGGCCTCGGTCGACCGCGAGGGATCGTCCCGCCGCAGCGAGCCGGCGACATAGTCGAAGGAGCGCAGCATGCCCGCGACGTCGCGGAGTGCGAGATCCGGCTGCGTGCGCTCGGTCATGGGTCGCAGCGGCTCGCCCTCGAAGTCGACGACGATCCATCCGCGCTCCGGAGAGTGCAGCACCTGCCCCAGGTGGTAATCGCCGTGGATGCGCTGCAGCGCCGGCCACGGCACCTCCAGCGCCCGCCGGTACACGGCCCCCGCGGCCTCCCGCTGCTCGGCGATCTCGGGCACTTCGGCCATGGCGATCGAGAAGCGGCGCTCCCATGTCGCCGCGGTGGCCGCGCGGTCGGCCGCCGTGGCTGCCCGTGTGGGAAAGCACCTGGCCAGCGCCAGATGCACCCCGGCCGTGGCCGCGCCCAGAGCATTCGCGCTGTCGCGGAAGTCGTCGCCGCGCGCGGCGGCCCGCAGTGCGACCCGCCAGGCGTCCTCGACGTCGGGGAGGAACTCCTGGGCGAACGCCAGGGAGCCGCGCACCGAGCCGTGCGCCGTCGTGAGGTCCGGCCACGTGCCCTCGATGGATCCCACGGGCAGCGCGACGTGCGCCGAGCCCGATGCCGCCAGCGCCTCCTGCAGCTCGATGTCGGGGTTGAGGCCGGCGTGCAATTGGCGGTACACCTTGCAGATGATCGGCATGCCGTCGCCCTCGTACACGAGGGAGGTGTTGGACTGCTCGCCGCTCATCACCCGGGCCGACCTCGCACCGGGGTGCCCGCCCGACGCGGAGGGGCGTCCGAGCGCGAGGGTCTGCGGCCCTCGTGCGGTGCCGCCCTCCGCGATGAGTCGCAGGAGCGCTTGGGCGTAGGCCGGATCGTGCGGCCCGTCGATGAACGTCGCGCCCGGCGTCGGACTGCCCACGATGTGATCCGGATCGGCGTCGACGGTCTCGGTCGCCCGCTCGACGATGGGGATCTGGTAAAGCACCGCCGGAAGCGCTCCCTCGTCGGCCACGAGGAACGTGCGCACGCGCACGCCGCCGTCAGCGGGGGACAGATCGTCCTCGGGATCGTCCGAGCCCGGGGCGAGATCCCACCAGGCCACCAGCCGCAGGCTGGGTGGCCGCCCCTTCGCGGCGTACCACCGCTGGCGCGGCATCCACGCCGCCAGGCACGCCAGAGTGCTGTCCATACCTGCGAGCGTATGCCCGCGCAGGTGGCGTGTCGAGGAGCCGCATGCAAGCGCTTTCAGCATCCGCTGACGATCGGGACGGGGTGCGCGCTCAATCCTCGTCGGGCGGTGCTTCCAGCGCGGGCTTCCCGCGGCGCACGATCCTGCCCACCGCCGAGGTGCCGCGCGAGACTCCGCCCGCGACGGCCGCCCCCGCACGGCGGATGCCGCGCGAGGCCAGTCGCTCGACGCGGTCGGCGCCGGGCCGTGGCTCCAGCTCGACGGGGAACTGCCACGGCGGTGCGCCGAAGGCGCGACGGGCGCCGACGAGCACCCGTCGGCCGAGGATGTGGTTGCCGGCGCCGCCGATCGCGGCGCCGATGCCGAACGGCAGCGCCTTGCCGATCCACGACGCCCCGCCGCGCACCGCGAACTGGTGGATGAACGAGTTCTTGAGGCGGTCGACGAGGGGCCCCACCGCGGCGCGGGGGATCGTCTTGGTCACGAGCTCGCCCCAGTAGCGGTCCCGGGTGGGTCCGCGGCCGGCTGCCTGCCCGGCGAGCTGGGACACGAGGTCGACGCCCTCCTTGCCCAGCATGAGCGTCAGCACCAGCGCGCGTGCGCGGTCGGGATCGGCGACCGGGATGCCGTGCACCTCGGTCACCGATTGGGCGAAGAGCGTCGTCGCCTCGAGGAAGCCGACGGTCTCGACGCCGCTCAGCGCCAGCGTCACCCCGGTGCCGATGCCGGGCACGACGGCCGTCGCTCCGACCGCGGCGCCGCCCGTCGTGACGGCGGCGAGGTACCGGCGCTCCAGGATGCGGACGATCTCGGCGGGGGAGGCGTCCGGATGCCGCAGGCGGATGCTGCGCAGATGCGCCAGCACCACGGGGCGCTGGATCGCCAGCACGCGGTCGAGCGCGCGGATCGTGAGAGGGTGCTCGTCCGACCCCGTGGGCGGCAGACCTCCCTGCCACGGCGCGTCGCCGGGAAGCGAGTGGATGCGGTGAACCTTGTCGGTCATCGCGCCGAGTCTATGCGCCCGATCCGGACCGCCGACGTGGGGTTGACAGGTCGCGCCCGGCGACTCAGACGAACAGGTTCGCGCGCTCGAGGTCTTCGGCGAAGTCGACCTCGACGGCGTAGAGGTCCGAGATGTCCAGCGGCAGGAGCCGAACGCCGTCCTCGGCGATCGCGAGCTCGAGGCCGCGCTCGAAGTAGTCCTGGTCGTCGACGCGCGTGAGGTGGCGCATGAAGGACTTCTTGTCGGTGCTCGAGATGTAGTTGATCCCGACGGCCTCGCCGATGCCGCCCTTCACGGTCTTCGAGAGCTCGTTGATGAAGCCCTCCGGTGTGACGGTGTACTTGACCTCTTCGTCGCTGACCTTGGAGGTGTTGACCGTGACGAACGACTGGTCGCGTTCGATGAGCTCGATGGCGCGGCCCAGCACACGCGGGTCGAAGACGACGTCGCCGTTCATCCAGAGCACGCCGCCCTTGCCGGTCTTGGCCAGGGCGCGGAGGAGGCTCTTGGAGGTGTTCGTCTGGTCGTACCGGTCGTTGTAGACGTAGTCCACGTCGGGGAAGGCCTCGACGATCGTCTCGGCGCGGTAGCCGACGACGGTCGTGATCCGGGCCTCGCGGCCGAAGGCGGCGCGGATGTTGTCGTGCTGCTGCTGCATGATGCTGCGGCCGTCGCCGAGCTCCGTGAGGGGCTTGGGCAGGCTGCGGCCGAGACGCGAGCCCATTCCGGCTGCGAGGATGACGGTCTGAAGGGTCAAAGTCTGCTCCTGAGTGCGTGATTCACTGCCGGTTCACCGGCCCGACACCCCTTCGTGCCTGCACCATGGTAGCGAGAGGGACTGGGAAGGTGCAGAATGCCGCCTGCCCGTTGCCGTTTCGTGACTTTCGCTGTAAGCCGCCACGCGCCGGAACGAACCGCCCTTCGATCAGCACCGCTTGGTACCGTGGTCCGGTGACAGCCTCCCTCCCGGTGCCGAATGACATCGATCCGGAAGAGCCGGACCGTCACACCGACGCGCGTGTCGTGCGGCTCCCCGACACCGCGAAACCGGCGTCCGAGAAGCCTCGCAAGCCCGGAAAGCCGCGCAAGGGCGGCGGCTCCCAGGCGAGCAGCGCCGCCGAGCCGGGACCGCCCCCGCTGCCGAGCGATCTCGCGCGGGCCGCGAGCGCCGCGGCGGGCATCGTCGTGCCGCCGCGTCCGCCGCTGCCCGCGTCGGAGGCAGAGGCGCCGGCAGCGACCGTGACGCAGGAGGCGGCATCCGTCATCGCCGATCCCGATCGTCGGCCGGTCTCCGATGTCAGCGCCCTCGAGCTCCGGGGCGTCACCAAGAGCTTCGGCGCCACGCACGCCGTGGACGGGATCGACCTGACGGTGCCGGCCGGCACCTTCTACGGCCTCGTCGGTCCCAACGGCGCGGGCAAGACGACCACGCTGTCGATCATCGCGGGACTGCTGGTGCCGGATCGCGGGACGATCCGCGTCGGGGGGATCGACGCCGCCGCCGAGCCGCTCGCCGCGAAGCGTCTGATGGGCGTGCTGCCCGACCGCCTTCGCACGTTCGACCGGCTCACCGGGCGCCAGCTGCTCTACTACTACGGCGTGCTGCGCAAGCTGCCGCCTGCCGTCGTCGAGAGCCGGACCGCCGATCTCGCGCGGGCGTTCGACCTCGAGGACGCGCTCGGCCGAAGCGTGTCGGACTATTCCGCCGGCATGCTCAAGAAGGTGATGCTCGCGGGCGCGCTCATCCACTCGCCGCGCCTGCTGGTGCTCGACGAGCCGTTCGAGGCCGTCGACCCGGTCTCGAGCGCGATCATCCTCGACATCCTCTCCACCTATGTCGCGCACGGCGGCACGGTCGTCCTCTCCAGCCACGGCATGGAACTCGTGGAGCGCGTGTGCTCGCGGGTCGCTGTGATCGTGGCGGGGCAGGTGCTCGCCGAGGGCTCCGTCGAGGAGGTCCGCGGCGAGCTGACGCTCGAGCAGCGCTTCGTCGAGCTGGCCGGGGGCCTCAGCGACGTGGAGGGCCTCGAGTGGCTGCATACATTCTCCGACTGAGGGTCGCGCTGCTCTTCGGCGCGCTGCGCGGCGACACCCGCCACGTCGTGCGCGTCGTCAGCGGACTCGTGCTGCTCGTGGCCGCCACCATCGCGGTGTGCTGGGGGATCCTGACCCTGCGCGACGCGCCCGCCGACGAGGTGCTGGTCGTCACGGTGCTCGGCGGCTCCGCGGTGACGCTCGGATTCGCGCTCGCGCCTCTGTTCGCAGCCGTCGACGATCCCCTCGACCCGCGCCGGTTCACGCTGTTCGGGCTGCCGCCCGGCCGGCTCGCCGTCGTGCTCGCGGTGGCGGGCCTCATCAGCGTGCCGATCATGGTGCTCGTCGGGGTCGCCGTCAGCGCGGCGGTCGTGTGGGAGGAGCACTGGGTGGGCACGCCCGTGACGGTCTCCAGCGTCGTGCTCGGGGTGCTGACCTGCCTTCTCCTGGCCCGCGTCTGCATGGCGCTGGCCTCGCTGCACCTCCGCGAGCGGCGGTCACGCGAGCTCTCCGGCGTCTTCGTGCTCGTCGTGCTCGTGGTGGTCGTCCCGGTGGGCGTCTTCCTCGCCTCGCTGGAGTGGCAGGGCGCCGTGCCGCCGCAGCTTCTCCAAGCGGTGCGCGCCCTCGCGCTCACGCCGTTGGGCGCCGCGTGGGCGCTGCCGGGGATCGTGGAGTCCGGTGGCGACCCGTGGCCGTCGGCCCTGGTGGCCGCCGGCACCGTGGCGCTGCTGGCTGTCCTGTGGATGTGGATCGTCCGGCGCGTGCTGACCACGACCGAGCGGCCGGCCGCCGGCCGGGTGCGGGGCGGGCTCGGCTGGTTCGGCGTGGCACCGGGCACGCCGGGCGGCGCCATCGCGGCGCGGAGCCTCGTGTATTGGTTCGGCGATCGACGCTACGTCGTGAACGGGATCATCATCCCCTTCGCCGCCCTCGTGACCGCGGTGCCGCTGCTGGTCGCCGGCGTGCCGCCCGAACTCGTCGCGCTCGTGCCGGTTCCGTTCGCCGCCCTGCTCCTCGGCTGGCTGCCGCACGACGACCTCGCCTACGACTCGACGGCCGTGTGGATGCACATCGCCAGCGGCGTGCGGGGCGTCTCGGACCGGGTCGGCCGCCTCGTCCCGGTGCTGCTCGTCGGCGTGCCGCTGCTCGCCGTCGCGGTGCCGGTCGCGATCTCCCTCCATGGGCGCTGGGCGATGCTGCCCGCCCTCGCCGGCGTCTGCGCCTCGCTGTTCCTGTGCGGCCTGGGCCTGTCCAGCATCTCTTCTGTCGTCTCGCCGTATGCGGTGTCGCGTCCGGGCGAGAGTCCGTTCCAGCAGCCGCAGCGCACGAGCGCGCGGGGCGGGATCGCGCAGGCTGTTGTGATGGTCGGCTCGCTCGTCCTCTCGGCGCCGGTCGTGTGGTGCGCCTGGCTCGCGCTGCAGGGAGACGCGGTCGCCGCGACGACCGCGCTGTGGGGCGGTCTCGCGATCGGCCTCGGCGTCCTCATCGTGGGCGTCACCGTCGGCTCGCTGGCGTTCGAGCGTCGCGGCGGACGTCTCATGGAGTTCGCGGAGTCGACATGACGCCCCGAGGACCGAGCCGAGCGCGGTCCCCGCGGGTACACTGACAGACCATGAGCACCCCGCTGGACAGCCCCGACCAGGGCGGTATCGCGACCCTCGATCGCGAGCTCGAAGAGCTCCTCAAAGAAGAGAACATCGAGCCGGGTGACCATGAGCGCTTCTCGCACTACGTGAAGAAGGACAAGATCCTCGAGTCCGCGCTCACCGGCAAGCCGGTGCGCGCGCTGTGCGGCAAGAAGTGGACTCCCGGTCGCGACCCCGAGAAGTTCCCGGTCTGCCCCACCTGCAAGGAGATCTACGAGTCCCTCCAGGGCTGACGCCAGGCATCCCGGCAGCGGGCCGGCCGTCAGTCGGCGTCGGTGTAGACGGTCGGGAGCGCCGGGTCGGAGCGACTGAGCGCGAGCCCGCGCACCGGAAGCTCCTCGCGCACACGCGCATGGTGGGCGCGCGCCCCCTCGACGCCCGCCGGACCCTCGAAGGAGGCGTCCGGTTCGCCGTCGACAACCAGCTCCACCTGGAGCGGGCGGGCATCCGGGTGCGCGGCCGCCGTCTGGAGCTCCTCGAAGCCGTCCGACACGACGATCAGCTCACTGGTCGCCGTGCCTTCGTCCAGCGTGCGGAACGCCGCCTTGCGGCCGCCCTTGGAGCCCTTGTCGGTCGACGCCTTCGCGACCGCCACCCAGCCGCCCTCGGCATCCTGGCGGGCGACGAGCTTGTAGACCATGCCCGCCGTCGGCGTGCCCGACCCGGTGACGACCGAGGTGCCCACGCCGTACGCGTCGACGGGGGATGCCGCGAGTGCGGCGATCGCGTACTCGTCCAGGTCGCTCGTCACGGTGATCCGCGTGCCGGTCGCCCCCAGTTCGTCGAGCTGCGCGCGCACCTCCGCGGCGACGGTGGGCAGGTCGCCGGAGTCGATGCGCACCCCGCCGAGATCCGTCCCCGCGATCCGGATCGCCGTCTCGACCCCGGTGCGGATGTCGTAGGTGTCGATGAGGAGCGTCGTGGAGACGCCGAGCGCCTCAACCTGCGCGCGGAACGCGTCCTCCTCGGTGTCATGCAGCAGCGTCCACGAGTGCGCGGCGGTGCCCATCGTCGGGATGCCCCACTGTCGGCCCGCCTCGAGGTTCGAGGTCGCTCCGAACCCGGCGATGTACGCCGCGCGGGCCGCCGCGACGGCGGACTGCTCCGCTGCCCGCCGGGAGCCCATCTCCGCGAGCGGGCGGTCCCCGGCGGCGATGCTCATGCGCGCCGCCGCCGTGGCGACCGCGGAGTCGTGGTTGAGGACGCTGAGCGCCAGCGTCTCGAGCACGACGGCCTCGGCGAACGTGCCCTCGATCGTGAGGATGGGGGAGCCGGGGAAGTACAGCTCGCCCTCGCGATACCCGGTCACCGAGCCCGTGAACCGGTAGCCCTCGAGGAAGTCCAGGGTGGCGGCATCCACCACCTTCTCGTCGCGGAGCCACCGCAGCTCGTCGTCGCCGAACCGGAAGTCGCGGATGAGCGACAGCAGCCGCCCGGTGCCCGCGACGACGCCGAAGCGCCGCGCGCCGGGCAGGCGCCGGCCGAACAGCTCGAACACGCACCGGCGCTCGCCCGTGCCGTCGCGCAGGGCGGCGTCGATCATCGTGAGCTCGTAGCGGTCCGTCAGCAGGGCGGTCGAGGGACTCATGCGGGTCAGCCTAGCCAGCGCCTGGCGTAGGCTGGGGCATCGTGAATGACGCGCCGATCGGAATCTTCGACTCCGGTGTCGGCGGACTCACCGTCGCCCGCGCCGTGTCGGCGCAGCTCCCGCGCGAGTCGATCCTCTACATCGGAGACACCGCCCGCTCGCCCTACGGTCCCAAGCCGATCGCCGACGTGCGTCGCTACGCCCTCGAGGTGCTCGACGATCTCGTCGCGCAGGGCGTGAAGATGCTCGTGATCGCATGCAACACGGCCTCTGCCGCGATGCTGCGCGACGCGCGCGAACGGTACGACGTCCCGGTGGTGGAGGTCATCAACCCGGCGGTGCGCACCGCCATGTCGACGACCCGCAACGGGCGCGTCGGCGTGATCGGCACCGCCGGCACGATCAGCTCGGGCGCGTACCAGGACATGCTGGGCGTCAACGAGCGGCTCACGGTCTTCGCGCAGGCCTGCCCGCGCTTCGTCGAGTTCGTCGAGGCCGGCGTCACCGACTCGCCCGAGGTGCTGTCGGTCGCCGAGGAGTATCTGGCACCCCTGCGCCACGCGGAGGTCGACACGCTCGTGCTCGGGTGCACGCACTACCCGTTCCTCGAGGGCGCGATCAGCTACGTGATGGGCCCCGACGTGAGTCTGGTGTCCAGCGACACCGAGACGGCGAAGGACGTCTACCGCCAGCTGGTCTCGCGCGACCTGCTCGCGGGGCCGGATGCCGAGCCCCGCCACGTCTACGAGGCCACCGGTGCGTCCGCGGACGAGTTCCTGCGACTGGCCCATCGCCTGATGGGCCGCGAAGTCAGCGCGGTGCGCCTCGTGCAGACCGGCGCCATCGACCTTCCGCATCGCCTCGGCTGAGGCATCCGCACCCTCCCGGAGGAGACACATGACCGACATCACCCGCGCCGACGGGCGCACCGTCGACCAGCTTCGCCCCATCACGATCGAGCGGGGCTGGTCGAGCCAGGCCGAGGGGTCGGCCCTCATCTCGTTCGGCGGCACCAAGGTGCTGTGCACGGCCTCGTTCACCAATGGCGTGCCGCGCTGGCTGACCGGCAAGGGCAGGGGCTGGGTCACCGCGGAGTACGCCATGCTGCCGCGCGCCACCAACGAGCGCAACGACCGTGAGAGCGTGAAGGGGAGGGTCGGGGGACGCACGCACGAGATCTCGCGCCTCATCGGACGCGCGCTGCGCGCGGTCGTCGACACGAAGGCCCTCGGCGAGAACACCATCGTCATCGACTGCGACGTGCTGCAGGCCGACGGCGGCACGCGCACGGCGGCGATCACCGGCGCCTATGTCGCGCTCGCCGACGCCATCGAGTGGGGCCGCGGCAGGAAGTTCGTCGGGCAGAAGGCGAACGTGCTGTTCGACTCGGTGTCGGCCGTGTCGGTCGGCATCATCGACGGTGAGCCGATGCTCGACCTCGCCTACGTCGAGGACGTGCGCGCCGAGACCGACATGAACGTCGTCGTCACCGGTCGGGGGCTCTTCGTGGAGGTGCAGGGCACGGCCGAGGGCGCCCCGTTCGACAAGCGGGAGCTCGACGCGCTGCTCGAACTCGGCGTCAACGGCTGCGCCGAGCTCCGCGAGCACCAGCTGGCCGCGCTCGGCGGCGGGAGCGCCGGGTGACCGCGCAGCCCGACCAGATGGCCGAGGTCATCGCCCAGGCCCTGGCCGAAACGGCCGGTGGCGAGGAGGCGCTGAGCAAGATCGTGCTCGCGACGCACAATCCGCACAAGGTCGAGGAGTTCCAGGCCATCGTCGCGGCGACGCGGCCCGATCTGCTGGTCGTGGCTTACGACGGCCCGGAGCCCGTGGAGGACGGCGTCACGTTCGCCGAGAACGCGCTGATCAAGGCGCGGGCGGCGGCAGAGCACACCGGTCTTCCCGCGCTCGCCGACGACTCGGGCATCTGCGTGGACGTGCTGGGCGGCGCCCCCGGCGTCTTCTCGGCGTACTGGGCCGGCCACGCGAAGGACGCCACGGCGAACCTGAGCCTGCTGCTGGACCAGCTCTCGGACATCCGCGACCCCCACCGCACCGCGCAGTTCGTCTCGACGATCGCCCTGGTGGTGCCGGGCGACGGGTCGCGTGAGGGCGTCGTCGAGGGAGTGTGGCCGGGCCGCCTCGCGACCGCGCCGGCGGGCGACGGGGGGTTCGGCTACGACCCCGTGTTCATCCCCGACGGGCAGCCGGAAGGCGAGGAGCGCACCGTCGGCGAGTGGACGTCGCTGCAGAAGAACGCGTCGTCGCACCGTGCCCGTGCCTTCGAGGCGCTGGCGCCCCTCCTCGCCGAGCTGTGACGCGCCGGCCGCGACTGAGAATCAGCATCGTTCCCGACTGCGCCGCACGCGTCGTCGGGCGGCGCGCCCGGGCTTAGCCTGGGCTCATGCACGACCACGCGCCCTCGGGCATCCGGGGGACCGGCAACCGCCGGCTCCTCGCGATCTCGCTCGCCATCACGGCGACGGTGATGGTCGTGCAGGTCGTCGGCGCGGTGCTGTCGGGCTCGCTCGCGCTGTTCGCCGACGCGGTGCACATGTTCACGGATGCCGCAGCCCTCGTGATCGCCCTCATCGCGAGCGTCGTCGCCGCGCGACCGGCGAACGACCGCCGGACCTTCGGCTACCAGCGTGCGGAGGTCTTCGGCGCCCTGATCAATGCCGTCATCCTGATCGTGCTGTCGGTGTGGGTGGCGGTCGAGGGCGTCACGCGACTGATGCACCCCGGCAAGACGGAGCTCGCGGGCGGGCTGATGCTGGTCGTCGCGATCGTCGGGCTCGTGGCGAACGCGGTGGCGCTGTGGCTGCTGAGTGCCGCGCAGCGGCACAGCATCAACGTCCGCGGCGCCTACCTCGAGGTGCTGGGCGACCTCATCGGATCCGCCGCGGTGATCGTCGCGGCCGTCGTCATCGTCACCACCGGCTGGTTGCAGGCGGATGCCATCGCCTCGCTGCTCATCGCGGCGATGATCGTGCCGCGCGCGATCGGCCTGCTGCGCGAGGTCGTGTCGGTGCTCACGGAGTCGGCGCCGCAGGGCACGCACGTGAAGGAGATCCGCGAGCACATCCTCTCGACCCCCGGAGTGATCGACGTCCATGACGTCCACGTCTGGCAGCTCACCCGCGGGGCGCCGGTGTTCACGGCGCACGTCGTCGTGGACGACGCGGCCTTCGCCGACGGCCGGTCGAGCCGCATCCTGAGCAGGCTGCAGACCTGCCTCGCCGAGCATTTCGACGTCGAGCACTCGACCTTCCAGCTCGAGCCTGCCGGGCACGTGGAGCACGAGGCCCACGCCTGACGGCGCTCACTCCTCCCGGCGCACCTCGGCGGGGAGCTTGTCGCGCCGCAGGCCCCGCCACCGCGGGTGGCGGAGGATGCCGCCGGGCGTGAACTCCCCGTACTCCACCTCGCCGACCAGCTCCGGCCGCACCCACAGCGCGTCGCGCGCGTCGAGCGGCGGCACGCCCACGAGCGGGTTGTCGTCGGTGCGCAGCGGCAGGAGCGTCGTCATCAGCGCCTTCAGGGTGGAGTCGCTGAAGCCCGAGCCCACGCGGCCCGCATACCGCAGGCCATCCTCGTCGGGAATGCCGAGCAGCAGCGAGCCGAACGTCGTGCTGCGGCCGCCCTTCCCCGGTCGGATGCCCGCGATCACGACCTCCTGCGTGCGCGTGAGCTTCACCTTGAGCCAGGCATCCGATCGTCTGCCACGCAGATATCGCGAGGCGGGATCCTTCACCACGATCCCCTCCAAGCGCAGCTGCTCGCTGGTCTGGAGCGCCGCGTCCACGTCGTCGAACACCGGCGGGACGGCGATGGGATCGACGGATGCCGCAGCCACCGCTTCCAGCACGTCGCGGCGCTCACGCAGCGGGAGGTCGGCGAGGTCGTCGCCGTCGTGGGCGAGCACATCGAAGAGGTAGTAGCGCACCGGGGTACGGCGGGCCTCGCGGGCGATGTCGCCCGCGCGCTCGAGGTTCATCCGCGTCTGCAGGAGCGGGAAGCTGGGCCGCCCGTCCGGCTCGAGGGCGACGAGCTCGCCGTCGACGACGCAGGGCGCCCCGCCCAAGCCCGCGTCGAGAGCCGTCAGCTCGGGGTAGCGGTGGGTCACCTCGTTGCCGCTCCGCGCGAACAGCCGGAGGCGCCGGCCATCCCACGCGCCCACGGCGCGGATGCCGTCCCACTTCATCTCGACCCACGCGGTGTCGCCCCCGTCGCGCTGCGCCCATCCCCGGGCCGCCGTCCGCGCCTGGACGGGCGTCGCACTCGAGGCGAGCATCGGGCGCAGATCGGCCGTCCCCGCGGACGAGGGCTCGTCCGCCTGCGGTGTGGGCTCGACGACGATGCCGTCCGGCTGCGGCCGGCCGTCGGCATCCGTCTTCATCCGATGCAGGAGCCAGCTCGACTTCTCGCCCTCGCCCTGCGTGCGGATGAGCGCCAGGCGGACGCGCCCCAGCGGGCCGCCCGGCCGCCCCTCGAGCGTCGCGATGATCTCGTCGTCGCGCCACTTCTCCAGGTCGTAGCGTCCGTCGTCCCAGATGGTCACGGTGCCCCCGCCGTACTCGCCGGCGGGGATGGTGCCCTCGAACGTCGCGTACTCCATCGGGTGGTCCTCGGTCATGATCGCGAGGTTGTTGCGCTTGTACGAGTGCGGGACGCCGCGCGGCACCGCCCAGCTGACCAGCACGCCGTCGTGCTCGAGCCGGAAGTCCCAGTGCAGCGCGGTGGCGTGATGCTCCTGGATCACGAAGCGCGGGCGCTCGCCGCTCGGGGTGGTGCCGAGCGGGTTGGCGGGCACCGGCTCGGGCGTGCGGTCGGCGCTGCGCTTGGAGATGTACGTCGACAGCGGTCCTGCCTCCGCCTCCCGTCCGCCCGCCTGGAAGCCCAGCGCCGCCATCGGATCCCCGATGGTCTCGATCCGCTCGAGCACCTCGGTGAAATCGAGATGACCGAGACCCGGCTCGTCGAGTTCGCTCCAGGTGCGCGGTGCGGCGACCGTCGGATGCGCGCGGCCGCGCAGCGAGTACGGGGCGATGGTCGTCTTCGAGCCGTTGTTCTGGCTCCAGTCGATGAGCACCTTCCCGTGCCGCTCGGACTTCTTCATGCTGCTGACGACCAGGTCGCGATGGTCGGCCTCGATCGCCCGGGCGAGCTCGTTCGCGAGCGCCGACGCCTGCTCGGGCGTCTGGCCGGGCGGCAGGGCCGTATAGAGATGGATGCCTTTGCTTCCGCTCGTGACCGGGTACGGCTCGAGTCCCATGTCGACGAGGATGGTGCGCGCCCAGCCGGCGACCACCGCGCATTCGGCCAGCCCCACGCCCGGACCGGGGTCGAGGTCGAGCACGAGACGGTCGGCGGGGCCGCGTTCGCCGGCTGGCGTGAACCGCCACTGCGGCACGTGCAGCTCGAGGCTGGCGACCTGCGCGAGGTAGACGAGGGTCGGCACGTCGCCCACCAGCGGATAGTCCTTGGTTCCCGACGAGTGGGGGATCGGCATCCGTCTCACCCACGAGGGCGCACCCCGCTCGAGGTCCTTCGCGAAGAACACCATGCCCGGGTCGTCCTCGGTGCCGACGCCGTCGGGCCAGCGCTTGCGGGTCACCGGGCGCCCGATCACGTGAGGGATGAGGACCTCTGCGACGCGCGAGTAGTAGTCGATGACCTCGCCCTTGGTGGTGCCGGTCTCGGGATACAGCACCTTGGCGAGGTTGGTGATGCGCAGACGACGGCCGCCGATGCGCACCAGCTGCTCGTCGCCCGCCATAGGCCCATCCTGCCCTGTCGTGCAAGCCCGGTGCGCAGGGCTAGCCGCGGGCGGTGTGACGGGTGTCTACTGGTGTGGTGAGGGCGATCTGGAAGGGTGCGCTGACGTTCGGGCTCGTGAACGTCCCGGTCAAGGTCTATGCCGCGACCGAGGATCACGACGTGTCGCTGCACCAGGTGCACAACAAGGACGGCGGTCGCATCCGCTATCAACGCAAGTGCGAGGTGTGCGGCGAGGTCGTCGCGTACCAGGACATCGACAAGGCGTACGACGACGGCGAGCGGACCGTCGTGCTGACCAAGGACGATCTCGACGCGCTGCCGGCCGAGCGCAGCCGTGAGATCGACGTCGTCGAGTTCGTGCCCAGCGAGCAGATCGACCTGCTCACGCTCGACCGCGCCTACTACCTCGAGCCGGATTCGGCGTCGCCGAAGGCGTACGTGCTGCTGCGCAAGACGCTCGAGCAGACCGATCGCACGGCCATCGTGCGCTTCTCGCTGCGCCAGAAGACGCGCCTGGCGGCGCTGCGGGTGCGCGGCGACGTTCTGGTGCTGCAGACGCTGCTGTGGGCCGACGAGGTGCGCGAGGCGGCCTTCCCCGCACTGGACGAGCCGGTGCGGATCTCGGCGAAGGAGCTGGAGCTGTCGGCATCCCTCGTCGAGAGCTTCGCGAGCGACTTCGACCCGGAGGAGTTCACCGACGAGTACCAGCAGGAGCTGCGGACCCTCATCGAGGCGAAGCTCGAGAAGGGCGACGCGCTGGACACCACCGAGACCTTCGGCGAGCAGGAGGAGGAGACCGGCGGCGAGGTCATCGACCTGATGGCGGCGCTGCGGGCGAGCGTGGAGAAGTCCCGGGCGGCGCGCGAGGGCGGCTCGAAGGGGGCGGGCAAGGGCGCCGACGCCGACGCCGACGCGAAGCCGGCGGCCAAGGCATCCGCGAAGAAATCCTCGACGAAGACGACCGCCAAGAAGCCCGCGGCGAAGAAGAAGGCCTCCTGAGGATCAGCCCTTGGGCGCCTCGTCGTGCTCGGGGCCGCGGTCGAAGACGTCCTGGTCGAGCACGAGCGCCTCGGCCTCGTCGTGGTCGGTGACGACGTCCTCGCCCGCCGCGGCCGCCTTCTTGGCCTTGCTGCGCTCGCGGAGGTAGTGCCACAGCGTCACGACCGCGGTGCCGCCGACGGCGGCGAGCAGGATGAGGTCGATGTAGTTCTCGACGAAGTCCGCCACCGGCGGGATGAAGCCGATGAGGTAGCCGAACATCGTCAGGCCGAAGCCCCAGATCACCGCGCCGATGAAGTTGTAGAGCGTGTACTTCCACTTGTTCATGTGGCCCACGCCGGCGGCGACGGGTGCGAACGTGCGGACGATCGGCACGAAGCGGGCGAGGATGATCGTGAGCCCGCCGAAGCGCTCGAAGAACGCGTTGGTGCGCTGGACGTTCTTGACGCTGAAGAGGCCGGACTCCTTCTTCTCGAAGACCGCCGGACCCCCCTTGTGGCCGATGTAGTAACCGACTTCACCGCCGATGAACGCCGACAGTCCGATGAGGAGTGCGACCCACCACACGCTCAGCCCGAAGACCCCGTGCGGCGCGTACGGCTGGGGGTGGGACAGGAGCCCGGCGATCACCAGCAGCGTGTCGCCCGGCAGCAGGAAGCCGACCAGCAGGCCGGTCTCGGCGAACACGATGAAGCAGACGACGACGAGCGCCCAGGGGCCCGCCCATCCGATGATGGCGGCCGGGTCGAGCCACGGGATCAGGGCGGTGGGAACAGCATGCACGATGAGGGTTTCCCGTCGTCAGTCGGCGGAGGATGCGAGCGCTCGCGTGCGGAAGGTGGGACTTGAACCCACACGCCCGAAGGCACAGGAACCTAAATCCTGCGTGTCTGCCAATTCCACCACTCCCGCGAGTGGGATCAGTCTACTGACGGGACCGCCGATCGGCTGTCGGGCTGACCCCCGGATCGCGGGCGGGTTCAGCGGCGAATGCCGAACAGGAAGTAGCTCGCCGGGCCGATCCAGTTGACGAGGATCGCCGGGATCCACACCGGCTTGGGTCCGCGCACCTCTTCGGCTCGACGGTGAGCGAGATCCCAGAAGGCGAGGAATGCGAAGGCGGCCTGCAGGAGGCCCAGGACGCCGAGCCCGGCCTTCGCCCCCGGCGTCAGTTCTCTCTTCATCGTGGTCATCGTCGTCCCTTTCGTCGCCGACTCCCATCCTGCCCCGCTCGGGCGTCCGCCGCATCTGTGGATAACTTCCGGCTGGCTCGGTGCCGAATTGCCAGGATGCTGGGGTGACTTCTCCCGCCGCTCCCGTCGCGACCCTCGTGGCCGAGCGGGTCCGCGAGAGGCTGCGCGCGGAGCGGTCGGATCCCACCCGCGATCCCGAGTTCGCCGCGCAGATCGCGCGGGCCGAGGTCCGCCGGCACAACGACTTCGCGCTGGCGCGTGGCCTCGCACCGGTCGACGACGAGACGGCGTGCGTGCGGGAGGTGCTCGCGGCCGTCGCCGGGTTCGGGCCGTTGCAGGCGTATCTCGACGATCCGACCGTCGAGGAGGTGTGGATCAACGCGCCGGACCGGATCTTCGTCGCGCGCGGCGGTGTGCCCGAGCGCACCCCGCTCATGCTCACCGACACCGCGGTGCGGGACCTCGTCGAGCGGATGCTGCAGTCCAGCGGCCGTCGCGTCGACCTGAGCCAGCCGTTCGTCGACGCATCGCTTCCCGACGGCAGCCGCCTGCACGTCGTCATCCCCGAGATCACGCGTCGGCACTGGGCCGTCAACATCCGGAAGTTCCTGCCGGCCTACCGCGATCTCGGGCGACTGGTGGCCGCAGGATCCCTCGCGCCGGAGGCGGCCACGATGCTGCGCGACGCGGTCGTCGCGGGGCGGTCGGTCCTCGTGTCGGGGGCGACCCACGCGGGCAAGACGACGCTGCTCGGCGCGCTCATCGCCGCCTGCCCTGCGGACCACCGGATCGTCACGGTGGAGGAGACGTTCGAGCTGGCGGTCGCCGCCCCCGACCTCGTCGCACTCCAGGGCCGCCAGCCGAGCCTCGAGGGGACCGGCGAGGTGACGCTGCGCCGCCTGGTCAAAGAGGCGCTGCGCATGCGGCCCGACCGGCTCGTGGTGGGCGAGGTCCGCGACGCCGAGGCGCTCGACCTGCTCCTGGCACTGAACACCGGTGTGCCGGGCATGGCGACGATCCACGCCAACTCGGCGCGCGAGGCGCTGAGCAAGCTCGCCGCGCTGCCTCTGCTGGCCGGGCGGAACATCGACTCGGGCTTCGTGCTGCCGGCCGTGGCGTCGTCCGTCCAGCTGGTGGCGCACTGCGAGCGCGAATCGACCGGCGCGCGGCGGGTGGTGGAGATCGTCGAGCCCGCCGGCGTCGAGGACGGTGTCATCGCGGCGCGCACGCTCTACCGGGCGGGTCCTTCATGACGTTCGTCTGGGGTGCCGTGCTGGCGGCCGGTCTGCTGCTGATGGTGTCCCCGTGGATGTGGCCGGCAGGCTCCCGGCCGACGCCGGATACCCCGCGGCGCGGACGCCTGTCGCGCCTGCTCGAGGACGCCGGCATGCCGCGGGTATCGGCGGCGGCGACGGTCGTGGTCGCCGGAGTCTGCGCCGTCGTGGCCGCCGCGGTCGCATGGCTGATCGCCCCCGTGGCCGCGCTCGCGCTCGTCGCGGCGGCGGCCGGGGCGGCCGCGCCGTTCGCGTGGCTGCGAGCGCGGCGCTCGAAGCTCCTGCGTGCGCGCCGTGGCCTGTGGCCGGACGTCTGCGATCTCCTCATCGCCTCGGTGCGTGCCGGCATGTCGCTGCCCGACGCCGTGGCCGGTCTCGCCGATTCGGCGCCGGCCGAACTCCGTCCCGCCTTCGCGGGTTTCGCCCGAGACATCTCGGCCTCGGGCCACTTCGAATCGAGCATCCAGCGACTGAAGACGGCTCTGGCCGATCCGGTGGCCGATCGCATCGTCGAGACGCTGCGGATGGCGCGCCAGGTGGGCGGAACGGAACTGACGCCGGTGCTGCGCGCGCTCGCCGCCTCGGTGCGCGCGGACGCCGCCCTGCGGGCGGAGGTCGAGTCGCGTCAGTCGTGGATCCGCGGCGCGGCCGTGCTGGGCGTGGTCGCACCCTGGGTCATCCTCGCGCTCCTCGCGATGCGACCCGAGGGCGCCGGCGCCTACAGCAGCCCGACGGGCATCGCGCTCATCGTGACGGGCGCCGCCGTGTCGGTCGTCGCGTACCGGCTCATGCTGCGGCTGGGTCGCCTGCCGGAGCCCCGGCGGTGGTTCGGGTGAGCGGTCTCGTGCTGGGCGACATGGCTTACGCCGTGGTGCTGGGCACCGCGCTGGGCGTGGGCGCGTGCCTGCTCTTCTCGCTGGCGCCCCGCTGGGGTGCGCCGAGTCTCGCGCGTCGGATCGCCCCGTACGTCCGCGACGTCACCGATGCGCGCGGCCTCGACGTGTCTCCCGGCGGCGGGTCCGCTTTCGCATGGTCCGCGTTCGCGCAGCGCCGGCTCGCGCGACTCGCCGGCGGCGACGCCGTCCTGGCACGCCGGCTGCATCGCGCCGGGTGGACGATCGACCCGGCGACGTTCCGTGGGCGCCAGCTCGCGTGGGCGGTCGTCGGCCTCGGCGGGGGCGGCGCGCTCGTCGTTGTGCTCGTGCTGCTGGGGCGCGGATCGCCGGCTCTCGGGCTGCTTCCGCCGGTGGCAGCGGTCGCCGCCGCACTCGGATACGACGCGTGGCTGGGCCGGGCAGCGCGCTCGCGCGCCGCGCGCATCGAGGAGGAGCTTCCCACGGTGCTCGAGTTCCTGGCACTGTGCCTCTCGGCGGGCGAGGGCATCCTCGACTCGCTGCGGAGGGTGAGCGAGGTCGGGGCCGGCGAGCTCACCGCGGAGCTCCGCGGCGTCGTGGTCGCCGTGGGCACCGGGTCGCCGCTGTCCGAGTCGCTGTCGCGCCTGGCCGGCGGGCTCGAGATCCCGGCGCTCGCCCGCGCCGTCGACCAGCTCGTCGCAGCCCTCGAGCGTGGTGCCCCGCTCGCGAACGTCCTGCAGGCGCAGGCGATCGATGCGCGTGAGGACGCCAAGCGGGCCCTCATCGAGCGCGCGGGGCGGAAGGAGATCTACATGCTCTTCCCGCTCGTGTTCCTGATCCTTCCCCTGAGCGTCCTGTTCGCGGTGTTCCCGGGGATCTTCATGCTTCGACTCGGACTCGGCTGACCGCCGGAAGGAGAAATGATGAAAGCACGGATGCAGCGGCTGACCACGCGGGTGCGCGCGGCGATGCACGACCTCGCCGTCGACGACCGCGGTGACGTCCCCGGGTGGGTCCTGATCACGCTTATGACAGCGGGCCTGGTGGTGGTGATCTGGGCGATGGCCGGTCCCGCGCTCGCCGATCTCTTCGAGCAGGCGATCAGCCGCGTCTCCGGTCTGTGATCCGGTGCGTCTCGTGGCCGCCCGCGCGACGGCGAACCTGCGCGCTCGGCTGGCCGCGGAGCTCCGCGACGACGCCGGTGCCAGCCCGGTCGAGTTCGTGCTGGTGGGGACGCTGCTGACCGTCCTCACCCTCGGTGTGCTGCAGTTCGGCCTGGCGGTGTACGTGCGCAACGTCATCCACGATGCTGCGGTGGAGGGTGCGTACCATGCGGCACTCGCCGACACGACGCTCGAGGACGGCGCAGAGCGCACCCGGGAGATCGTCTCCCGCACGGTCGGCGCCGGGTACGCGAGCGACGTCGCCGTGCGCGAGACCTCCGATCTCGGCCATGACGCCGTCGAGGTCCGGGTCGCCGCGACGCTGCCGCTCCTCGGCCTGCTCGGAGCCCCGCGTGCCCTGGAGGTGACGGCGCATGCGCCGGTCGAATCCTTCGACTGATGACGACGGGGAGCGCGGGTCGGCCGCGCTCGAGTTCATCCTCGTCGGCCTGCTCATGCTCGTTCCGCTCGTCTACCTCGTGGTGGCACTGGGGATGATCCAGGGTCAGAGCCTCGGTGCCGAGGCGGCCGCGCGGCACGTGGCGCGGGCGGTGTCGACGGCGGCGGATGCCGCCGACGCCCGGCAGCGGGCGGATGCCGTCGTCGCCGCGGTCTCGGACGAGTACGACCTCGCCGAGGTCGATCTCGCGATCGCGTGCGCGCCGGAGGGCGCATCCTGTCCCCGTGCCGGGGCGATGCTGCGTGTGACGGTCCGCACCTCCGTCTCACTCCCTCTGGTGCCGCCGGTGCTCGGCCTGGATCGCCTCGTCGCGGTTCCCGTCGAGGCGTCGGCCGCCCACAAGGTCTCGCGTTTCTGGAGCGGAGGATGACCGGCCGGTGGCGGGCGGCCCTCGCGATTCGCCGTCGGGTCGGCGACCCCGACGACGAGGGCAGCGTGCTCCTGCTGACGCTGGGCTACGGCGTGCTCGCCATCGCGGTGATCCTCGTGTGCACGGCCGCCACCAGCCTGTATCTCGCGCAGAAGCAGCTGGATGCGGTGGCGGATGCCGCGGTCCTCGCCGCTGCGGACGGCTTCGAGCTGTCGGTGGTCGATGGTGAACCCGTCGCGCTGCTCGACGACGACGGCGTGCGTCGCGAGGCCCAGCTGATGATGGATCAGATCGGCGGGAGTGCGCGGCTGGTGTCGGCGTCGACCCCGGACGGCGTGTCCGCGCGGGTCACCGTGGCCGGGGTGTGGCATCCGCCCCTCATCGCCCCGTTCGTGCCGGACGGCCTCGGGCTGGAGGCCACGGCGACCAGCCGCACGGCGCTCCGCTGACGCGGCGACCCCGGGGCCTCACTCGTCGGCGGTCGCGCCGGCACGCGCGGCCAGCGCGACGGCCTCCACTCGGGAGTGGACCCCCAGCTTGGCCAGGAGGTTCTGCATGTGCGCGCCGACGGTCTTGATGCTGATGCCCATCGCGGCAGCGACCTGCTTCTGACTCAACCCTTCGGTGGTGAGGGTGAGCACTTCGCGCTCTCGACGGCTCAGAGCCGACAGACGGCGGAGGTCGGCGGTGGCGTTGCGCGCGGGTTTCGTGCGCTCGATCAGCCGGCGGACGCGCGCCAGAAACTCCTCGGCGTCCATCGACTCCGCGGCGTAGTCGTCGGCGCCGACCAGGAGCCCTGCCACGACGTCGGCCGGCGTGATGCGGTCGGCCGAGACGAGCACGGCCGGCATGTCGGGTCCGTAGCGATCACGAAGCTCGCGAAGGAAGCTGCACCCCCCGTCCTCGACCTCGAGGATCGCCACGGCGGGCGCCTGCCCGTTCAGCCACCGCGCGGCGTCAGCTGCCCGCTCGAACGCCGCCGAACCCAAGCCCAGCCTGCTCAGGAGCGCCACATAGTCGCCGCGCACGTGATCCCCAGCGACCACCAACGCGAAAACCTCTTCCTTGCTCACGATTCCTCCCCGAATCGCGCGCCTCTCGCTCGGGAGCAGACCACCCTAAGGAGTTTCCCCAAACCCGGGTGCGGGTTCACCCGATGGTTGCGTCCCCACGCGGTTCCTAGCGTAAGCGCTGGGCCATGCCGTTACCAGTGGCGTGGCGACCTGGGGAAAAGGGGAGGACCAATGTCCCAGATAATGCGGCGACGTTCGATCGCCGCCGGAGTCACAGGCTGTCTGGTTGCAGCCTTCGTACTAGGTGGCGCTTCCGCCGCATCAGCCGCCGACGGACCGTACACGATCGGCGCGATTCCGCCGGCGACGCCCCTCATACCGGACGCCGGCACCACGGAGTTGCCGGACTTCTTCGGCAACGTCAAGGAGCTGGGACCGCTCAACTCCAGCACGACCAAGATCGGTGTCATCCACGACGACGCCGTGCCGACGCTCGGTCTCACCAACCCGAATGCGCAGGTCGACCTGAGGAGAGCATGGATTGACACTGCAAAGGATCCCGTCACCCAGCATGACTGGCTCTACTTCGCATGGGAACGCGACTCGAATAACGGCAGCGGATTCATCGCATTCGAGTTCATGCACCAGAAGGCGCCGACCACCTGCACGTTCCCCGTTACGCCAGAGAACACCGAAGCGCTGATCGCCAACTGCAACCCGTGGGCGAACCGCGAGGCGGGCGACTTCATGATCCTGTGGGACCAGCAGGGCAACAGCACCGACCTCTACCTGCGCACGTGGAGCGAAGTCAACGGCAACCTCGTGCTCGGTGCGCCCGGACTGCTCGACGCAACTGAGTCGGCCGCAGCCTATGGCGACAATAACTTCAAGGGCGAGGCGGCCATCGATCTGACCGCCATCCTGTCTGATGGCGTTCCGGCGTGTCTGGTCATCTCGAATGTGATCCCCAGCACGGTGACCGGCAACTCCGACACTGCCGATTACAAGGACACAGTGCTAGCGCCGTCTCCCGAGCTGAGCAACTGCGAAGGCAGCGTCGTCACCACACCGAAGCTCTCGGACGGAGAGACGAACGTTCCCAGCAATGCCGACATCGGGACGGGGATCCTGGCCGTCAAAGACTCCGCCGTCGTCGACGTCACGGGGGGTGAGCCTGACCCAGCGGGAACTGTACAGTTCTTCCTCTGTAAGGTCACTGGCTCGGCCCTTTGCACCACCGGAGGAACGGATGTCGGGATAGTCGACGTAGAGGACGTCGATAATGAGTATCCAGTGACGGTCGTGTCGCCAACCGCTTATGTCACCTCTGCCGGCCGCTATTGCTGGCGAGCTGTGTACAGCGGTGATCTTGCGAATGGGATCGGAGGCGACGAGGACTCCAGCATGTCGGAGTGCTTCAACGTGGCCCCGGTGACACCGACTCTCGCCACCACCGCCGGTGATGACGTGCTGCTGGGCAACGCTGTCACCGACACCGCCAACCTCACGGGGCTCGCGACGCAGCCGGCCGACCCGGTGATCAACCTCACTGGGGCGAGCGGACCTGCCGCCGGTGGAACCGTGACGTTCAAGCTGTACAAGGCGCCGGCCATCACAGGCAGCCCGTGCGGCACCCTCGTTCACACCTCGTCTGCGACGGCGATCGTGACGGGGCAGCAAGCAGGGACCGCTTCGGCGACCGCTTCGTTCACCCCGACGTCAGCCGGGTCGTATCACTGGGTGGCGGAATACAGCGGGAACCTCCCGAATACCAACGCGACAACCCACAACACCGGCTGCACCGATACGAACGAGGATGTGAACGTCACGAGCGTTCCATCGTCGCTCACGAGCGCCCAGCGATGGGTTCCGAACGACTCCGTGACCATCACGGTGCCGGCCAACACGGGCGCCTTGGCGGGCAACGTCGACTTCGAGCTGTACACGAACGGCACCTGCAGCGGGACTCCCGTCTACACGCTGTCGAATGTGGCAGTAACGGCAGCGCAGCCGACGGCGACCACCGCGAACACCACTGCCTATCTCGCGACAGGCAACTTCTCATGGCGAGTCAACTACGACAGCACCAACGACGCCCAGCGCGACATCGACTGGACGTGCCACGAGACGTCGGCGCTGACGGTCAGCAACGGCGGCACTGTCAGCAGCGGACCGTGATCCGAAGGTGACATAGGAGAGTCGCAACGACCGGCCCCGCACAACTCGCGCGGGGCTGGTCTTCCGTTGCGTCCTGCCGGCTACCACCCGTGGGCGTTGAGCCACTCGCGCCGGTGGCGGACCTCGTCATCCGTCTCCGCGGGATCGGACGTGTCGTGCTCGATCAGCCGACCGGTCTCGTCGAGATCGATGAGCCGCAGACAGACCGGGCACAGCGCGCGGCCGTTCGGGAAGCCGTCGGGCAGCGTCGCTGCGGGCTCCCTGGGCTCGCCGGAGCCCGGGCACCGAGGCGGGTCGGCGGCGGCATCCGTCCACATGATCGTGCGGTGGCGGTGCAAGCCGGGGTGGTCGAAGGGCCGTGTGCAGCGGCGCCCGTCGTTGCGACTGCGGCAGAACTGCACGACCTCGCTCACGGGCGCACCCGGGGGACGTAGCGCGGGACCCAGCGCACGAAGGCGAGTGCGCCGAGCAAGCCGATGGCGCCCATGACTCCGGAGGCGACGGCGAGGGAAGAGACTGCAGCGATGCCCGAGACGAGCAGCGGGGCGACGGCGCCACCCGCGTCGGTGAGTGTGCGCCACGAGCCGAGGAAGGCCGCCGGCTCGGTCTTCGGTGCCACGTCGGCGCCGAGTGTGAGCAGGATCCCGCTGGACAGACCGTTGCCGACGCCCAGCACCGCGGCGAACATCGCGAACCACATCGCGGCGTCCGGGAGGTCGTGCGTGAAGGCGAGCGCGACGAAGCCCGCGCCCATGAGCAGCATCGCCGGGAGGGCGGCCCACAGGCGCCCGAAGCGGTCCATCACCTGACCGCTGGCGTAGAACAGCGCGAAGTCGATCGCTCCCGAGATGCCGACGACGAGGGCGATCGTCTGCGCGTCCAGGCCGATCGACACGCCCCACAGCGGCAGGACGACCTGGCGTGCGGAGCGGACGGATGAGAGGGATGCCGCGGCCAGCCCGAGCGTGGAGAGCACACGGCGGTGGCGCCACATGGTGCGCAGCACGCCCGTGCCCGGCCCTGCCGTGCTGCCCGAGCCACCGGTGCGCCGGATCGGGATCGAGCCCGTGACGGGTTCGCCGGTGTCCTCGGTGTCCATGCGCCCGTCGCCCGCGCCGGGCGCTCCGGGGACGAGGAGCTTCTTCTCGGGGTCGGGACCCAGCAGCACCAGGAGGATCGTGCCGACGAGGCATCCGCCGAAGAACCAGATCGCGGCGCGCTCGTCGCCGAGCAGCGCCAGCAGTGCGGCGGCGACGAACGGGCCGATGAACATGCCGAGCCGGAAGGTGCCGCCCAGCAGCGACAGGGCGCGCGCCCGGAAGGCGAGCGGCACGCGGGTGGTCATGAAGGAATGTCGTGCGAGTCCGAACGCGGCGGCGCAGAACCCGATGACGAACACCGCGGTCGCGAACAGGCCCAGCGAGGGAGCGAGCGCCATGCCGGCGACACCGGCGAGGGAGAGGAACCCGGCGATAGCCATCGTGAGACGCTCGCCGATGCGGGCGACGGCCCAGCCGGCGGGGAGATTGCCGCACAGTTGCCCGACGACGAGCGCCGAGGCGACAAGGGCGGCGGTGGCGACATCCGCGCCCAGCTGAGCGGCGATCACGGGGATGAGCGGGATGACGGCGCCCTCGCCGAGCGCGAACAGCACCGTGGGGCCGTAGATCATCGGGCCGAACCGCCACAGCACGTCGCGGGCAGTGGGGGCGCCTGCGTGATCGGTCATCGCTTCCACGTTAGTCTGGAGTGTCATGCTCGACTTCGATCCCTCCGCCGACATCCAGGCCCTGCGCTCCACGTTCGCCGACATCAAGGCCGTGGTCGACGTCGAGGCACTCACCGCCGACATCGCCCGCCTCAGCGAGGAGGCCGGCGCGCCCGACCTGTGGGACGACGTCGAGAAGGCCCAGAAGGTCACCAGCGCCCTCAGCCACCGCCAGGCCGAGCTCAAGCGCGTCACCGACGTGGAGCGGCGCCTCGACGACCTCGACGTGCTCGTGGAACTCGCCAACGAGATGGACGACGAGGACTCCGCCGAGGAGGCGCGTCACGAGATCGCCGAGCTCGAGGACATCGTCAGCCAGCTCGAGGTGCAGACGCTCCTGGACGGCGAGTACGACGAGCGCTCCGCGGTCGTCACGATCCGCTCCGGCGCGGGCGGCGACGACGCCACGGACTTCGCCGAGATGCTCATGCGCATGTACCTGCGCTGGGCGGAGCGCCACAAGTACCCCGTCAAGGTGATGGACACGTCGTACGCCGAGGGCGCGGGCATCAAGTCGGCGACGTTCGAGGTCGACGCGCCCTATGCCTATGGGACGCTGTCGGTCGAGGCCGGCACGCACCGCCTCGCGCGCATCAGCCCGTTCGGCTCGGCCGACAAGCGCCAGACCTCGTTCGCCGCGGTCGAGGTCATCCCGGTGATGGAGGAGGCCGTCGAGGTCGACATCCCCGAGGGCGAGATCCGCGTCGACGTCTTCCGCTCGTCCGGTCCCGGCGGCCAGTCGGTCAACACGACGGACTCCGCCGTCCGGCTCACGCACCTCCCCACGGGCATCGTGGTGTCGATGCAGAACGAGAAGTCGCAGATCCAGAACCGCGCTGCCGCCATGCGCGTGCTGCAGACCCGCCTGCTCCTGCTCAAGCGCGAGGAGGAGGCGGCGAAGAAGAAGGAGCTCGCCGGCACCATCACCGCGAGCTGGGGCGACCAGATGCGGTCGTACTTCCTCTACGGGCAGCAGCTCGTGAAGGACCTCCGCACCGGCTACGAGGTCGGCAACCCCGCGATCGTCTTCGACGGCGATCTCGACGGGTTCATCTCGGCGGGCATCCGCTGGCGCAAGCGCAAGGACGACGACGACTGACATCCGCCGGGCACGGGTGACCGCACCGGACGGGCCGACCCGCGCCCGTCGCGGCATCCGCGTCAGAACGGTGCGGCAGGCTCGGCGGCCGATGCGCGGAAGACGGGCACACGCCGCTCGGGCGTGACGAGGTAGCGTCGCCCGGCAGGGGAGGTCCACTGCAGCGCGCCCCCGCCTTCTGCGACCTGTTCGACCCGCCAGCCGCCGTGATGCTTGATCGTATGGTGGCCCTTGCAGAGGGGAGCCAGGTTGTCGAGCGAGGTCTCGCCGCCGTGCTCCCACGCCACGGTGTGATCGATCTCGCATCTGGAGGCCGGGATCCCGCATCCGGGAGCCATGCATCTGTCGGCTCGCCACCGGACCAGCCGCCTCAGCCCCGGCGGCGGACGGTATTGGTCGCGACCGACGGAGAGCACCGCGCCGGTCTCGGGGTGGGTGAGAACCCGCATCCAGCCGTCGGCGCCCCCGCACAGCTCTCGCGCGCGCGACAGCGTGATCGGCCCGACGCCCTCGACCACCGCCGGCGCGTCGGGGGAGTCCCCCGGGCCGGATGCCGCATCCAGCAGTGCGAGAGCCGGCACGGTGACGGTGACGGCGGCCCGGATGCCGCGCGCCTGGGGCACGAGCGCCGCGGTGTCGCCGTCGACGAGCAGGTCGCCGAGCACGTCGGCACGCCGCTGATCGAGCGTGCGCTCCTCATCGGCCGCCGCGCCCAGCACTCTGGCCATGGCCGTGATCCGGCCCTGGATCGCGCGTGCCTCCACTGCAGGGATGAAGGCGTGCAGCCACGCCATGCCATCGTCGGCGGGCTCGACCACCACGCGGCGCTGTCGAAGAGCGGCCTCGTGACGTTCCGCGAGCGTCGCCGAGCGCTCGCTCTCGATCATTCTGCTGAGCTGTCTGCGGAACGCGCCGACGGGGAGCTCCTCGGCCAACTGTGCCGCGCGCTCGGTGAGTCTGGCGCGCACATCGGGCTCGACGCCGTCGAGCGCGTCGACCAGGATCTCGGCATGCCGCTCGCTGATCCTGGCGCGGTGGAGGGCTTCGAGCACCGCCGGGTACCGGTGCACGAGTGCCTGGGCCATGCCCAGAAGGTGCGCCGCAGCGGCCTCGGTGACGCGCAGCGCCGCCGCGAGCTCCAGCCGCACCGACCTCTCGACGACGGCGGCGATCGCGTCGCCGTAGCGCTCGTCGGCGAGTGCGCGACGCCGCAGGGCGTCGACGCGGACGAAGCGCTCCGAGGCGAAGACCGCCATCATGTCGTCCACCTCGGTCACGAGGTCGAGCTCGTCGGGCACGGCCGCGGCGGCGCCGGCCCACGCGTCTTCATCGACCGGCACGTCGTCCACATGCTCGACGCCCGCGTGCGGGTCGGCGTCGGCCGCGCCGTCCGGTTCCGAGGTGGTCATGCTGTGATATTAGAACATACCTACGACATTCCGTCGGGCGGGCGAGCGGCGCGTGATCCGATGACAGAAGGGGGAGTCCGCGGACGGCGGATGCCTCAGCCTCGGGTGTCGCTGGACCGCACCGGGGGTCATCCGCATAGGCTCGTTAGGCCATGATCCGGTTCGAGAACGTCACGAAGCGCTTTCGCGGCACTGCGAAGCCTGCCCTGAGCGATGTCGACTTCGAAGTGCAGCGCGGGGAATTCGTCTTCCTCGTCGGCGCCTCGGGATCGGGGAAGTCGTCGTGCCTGCGGCTGATCCTCCGCGAAGAGACGCCGAGCGAAGGGCGGGTCGTCGTGCTCGGCCGCGACCTGCGCACGCTGTCGAACCGCAAGGTGCCGTACTTCCGCCGCCATGTCGGCGCCGTGTTCCAGGACTTCCGGCTACTGCCCACCAAGACGGTCTTCCAGAACGTCGCCTTCACCCTGCAGGTGATCGGCTCCTCACGCGGCTTCATCCAGCAGGCCGTGCCCGAGGTGCTCGCCCTCGTCGGACTCGCCGGCAAGGAGAAGCGGTTCCCTCACGAGCTCTCGGGTGGTGAGCAGCAGCGCGTCGCGATCGCCCGCGCCCTGGTCAACCGTCCGCAGATCCTGCTCGCGGACGAGCCCACCGGCAACCTCGACCCCGCGACCTCCATCGACATCATGCAGCTGCTCGCCCGCATCAACGCCGGCGGCACGACGGTGGTCATGGCCACCCACGAGGCCGGCTTCGTCGACCAGATGCAGCGTCGCGTGATCGAGCTCCGCCACGGCGAGATCGTGCGCGACGAGCGGCACGGCGGCTACGGCGACCGCTCGAATCTGCCCAGCCTCACGCCGGAGCCCGAGCGCGGCGCGGCCGCCGTGGCCGCCCTCACCGCGGTGCTCGAGGTCCAGCGCGAGGCCTCGCTCGCCGCCGCGGCGGGCCTCGACCCGACTCTCGTGCGCGGTGACGACGAGCAGGCGGGAGAGACGGATGCCGTGTCTCCCGGTGTCGCCAGCGCGGCCGTCGCGGCCGCCACGGCCGCGACCGCGGCGGCGCTCGCGGCGGACGAGCTGCGGAAGGCCCAGGCGCTCGAGCATGCGGTCGAGGAGCCCGTGGGCGAGGACGCCGCGGCCGGGGAGGCATCCGCTCCTCCCGCCGCGGCCGTGCCGTCGCAGACGCAGACGATGCCCGTCATCGACCAGATCGAGGTGGCGGAGCTGGGGCTCGCCGACCGGCTCGGACTCGGCGAAACCGATCCCGACGACGAAGTGGGGCCCACCTCATGAGGTTCGGACTCATCATGTCGGAGGCGTTCACCGGCCTCCGGCGGAACGTCTCGATGGTCATCTCGGTGATCCTCGTCACGTTCGTGTCGCTGACGTTCGTCGGCGCCGCCATCCTCATGCAGATGCAGATCGTGACGATGCGCGACTTCTGGGTGGACCGCGCGCAGGTCGCGATCTACATGTGCACCGAGATCTCCACGAACGAGGCGACGTGCGCGGACGGGGAGGCGACGCCCGAGCAGATCGAGGAGGTCCGCGGCAAGCTCGAGGGCAGCGCGCTGTCGCCCCTCATCCGCGACATGGTGTTCCTCGACCATCAGCAGGCCTACGAGGAGCTGCTCGACCTGGTGGGGGAGGAGGACGCCAGCGTCGTCACCCCCGAGCAGGTGAACGAGACCTTCCGCATCACGCTCGTCGATCCGGCGCAGTCGGCCGTCATCATCGAGGCGTTCACGGGCACTGCGGGGGTCGAGCAGGTGCAGGACCAGCTGCAGTACCTCGAGCCGCTCTTCTCCGCACTGACGGTGGCGACCTACATCGCTGTCGGCATCGCGGCTCTGATGCTCATCGCGGCCGTCCTCCTCATCGCCACGACGATCCGGCTCTCGGCGTATGCGCGAAGACGGGAGCTCGGCATCATGCGCCTGGTCGGGGCGTCCAACCGGTTCATCCAGACGCCGTTCATCCTCGAGGGCGTGTTCGCAGCGCTGCTGGGATCCGTCCTGGCCAGTGCGGCCGTCATCGCGGGGGTGCACTTCGGCGTGGACAACTATCTGCGCAACCGGGTCGACTTCGTCACGACTTGGGTCGATCTGGCGGATGCCTGGCTCGTGGTGCCCGTTCTCATCCTGGTCGGCATCGGGCTCGCGGCCCTGTCGGCGGGATTCGCGATCCGGCGGTGGCTCCGCGCGTGATCGCGCGGCTCGCTCCGGGGTAGACTGAAAGGCTGCCGTGCGGCCGTCGGTCCTCAGGGACCCCCCGCGGGGCACACTTCGACACGCTCAGCAACCGGCGCATACGCCCAGCAACCGATAAGGAGTCGCCATGCCCAAAGAACGCGGGGAGAAGGTCGTGGCGACCAATCGCCGTGCCCGCCACGAGTACGCCATCGAGAAGACCTACGAGGCGGGCCTCGTGCTGACCGGCACCGAGGTGAAGTCACTGCGCGAAGGCCGCGCGAACCTCACCGACGGCTACGCCTACATCGACGGCGGCGAGGCGTTCCTCGACGCGGTGCACATCCCGGGGTACTCGCAGGGCCACTGGACGAACCACTCCGCCAAGCGCACGCGAAAGCTGCTGCTCCACAAGGACGAGATCATCAAGCTGTCGCACGCCGTCTCCGCGGGCGGCTACACGCTGGTGCCCCTCAAGCTGTACTTCTCGGACGGCCGCGCCAAGGTCGAGATCGCGGTGGCGAAGGGCAAGCGCGAGTTCGAGAAGCGCCAGACGATCCGCGAGCGCGAGGACAAGCGAGAGGCCGAGCGCGCGATGCGCACCCGGAACCGCCTGGGGGACTAGTCCCGGGCCTCACCGTGCGGCGAACCGCGCCTCCACAGCGGCCGAGATGACGATGTCCTCGGGCTGCAGCTGCACGGCGGGGCCGCCGCCCGCGGCATCCGCGGCGAACGACGCCTTCGCGACCATCATGCGCGGCGCCGGCGTCATCTCGGGGCGTTCCTGGCGGTCGAGCAGGCCGACGTCGGCGAGTTCGAGCGCGGCGACGTCGGACAGCCCGAGAGCGCCGGCGTAGGCCGCGGCTCGCGCCACGGCGACCCCGACCGCCTCCGTCGCCACGGAGCGCTCCACGGAGGTCCGGGTCTCAGGGGTCAGCTTCCACTCGATCCAGCCGAGCTGCACTCCCTCGCGCTCGGCGACCTCGCCGGCCCACCAGGAGAGGACGGCGAAGTCGGTGAACGTCACCGAGAAGTCGACGGTGGCGTAGTGCACCGGAGCGAGCCGGCGGCCCTCGTTGTTCCACGGACGCTCGGACCACACCGAGACGCGCTGGCTCGTCCACTCGGCGACGGTGCCGGCGGCCTTGCGCGCCGCCAGGTCGTCGCGTACCGGCTCGGTGAGCGCCGACATCCGCTCCACGACGGCCCCCCTCTCGGGTCCCTCGGCGCGGATGGTCAGGTGCGCGATCGCGCGTTCGGGGGCGATGCGGGTCTCGTGCTCCCCGCGGACGGTGATGACGACGTCGCTCATGACGCCGACTCTACGCACCGCCGCGCCATCGGCCGAGAAATCTTCATTCACCTGCATCCAAACCGGCGTGCCGGCGGGAATCACCTGTCAATGGGCGGCGAACCGGTCGCCCCGACGAAGGAGGACCACCGTGCGAAACAAGATTCTCGCGGGCATCGCCGCCGGGGCCGTCGCAGCCCTCGGTCTGATGGTCGCACCCGCCACCGCCGCCACCGCCGACGGGGCCCAGCTCTCGGTGCTTCACGGCATCCCCGACACGCCCGTGGACGTGTACGTCAACGGGGAGCTCACGATCGACGACTTCCAGCCGGGCGACCTCGCGGGCCCGCTGGACCTGCCCGCCGGATCGTACGAGGTCGCGCTGACGGCGACGGACGCCACCGACGACAGCTCGCCGGTGCTCGGACCAGTCACCCTGACGCTCGAAGGCGGCAAGAACTACACCGCCGTGGCCCACTTGAACGAGGGCGGCGACCCGACCGTGACGCCGTTCACCAACGACACCGCCGCCACCGCGGCGGGTGAAGGTCGCCTGACCGTTCGCCACGTCGCCGCGGCGCCCGCTGTGGATGTGCTCGCGGGCGGCTCTCCGGTGATCGAGGATCTGACGAACCCGAATGAGGCCACGCTGAACCTGCCGGCCGGCACCATCTCGGCATCCGTCGCCGCCGCCGGCACCACCGATCCCGTCCTCGGGCCGACCGACGTCGCGGTCGAGGAGGGCGCCCTCACGATCGTGTACGCGTGGGGAAGCCTCGAGGACGACAACCTGGCCGTCGCTGTCCAGACGATCTCGGGTCTGCACTCGGCTCCTGACGGGGTCCCCTCGGGCAGCGGCGGCCAGCTCGCCGAGCGCGACGCGATGATGCAGTCCCTGTTCGTCTTCGCCGGGCTGGCGATCGCGGCCGCGGCTGCGGCATCCGTCGTCGCCGTCCGCGCCCGCGCGAACCGCTGAGGACAGCCGACGTGGCGAGGGCGACCGCGGGAGCGCTGACGGCTCTGGCGGTCGTCCTCGCGCTGGCGGGGTGCGGCTCGGCCGATGCCGAGTCCGCCCCGCCACCGGCGGCATCGACGGTGACGGCGACTCCCACGCCGATCCCCACTCCCGCCGTCGACGTGCCGATCGCGGCGGCCACCCAGGCGCCCGTGCGGGATCCCCAGCCGCCGGCGCGGGTGGTCGTCGCCTCCGCCGACGTCGATGTGCCGGTCGTCCCGGTCGGCGTCGAGACCGGGGGCTTCATGGAGCTCCCCGTCGATCCGGCCATCGCCGGGTGGTACCGGTTCGGGTCGGACCCCGCCAGCGCCGACGGCAACGTCGTGATCTCGGCGCATGTGGATGCTCCTTCGTACCCGATCGGGCCGTTCAGCCGCCTGCGAGACCTGGCAGCCGGGGAGGTCGTGGAGGTGACGGATGCCGCGGGCTCCGTGCACCGCTATTCCGTCGAGTCGGTCACCTACTACCCGAAGGCCGACCTTCCGGTGGACGATCTGTTCGCCCGCTCCGGCACGAGAGCGCTCGTGCTCATCACGTGCGGGGGCGCGTTCGACCCCACGAGCGGGCGGTACGCCGATAACGTGGTCGCCATCGCGACCCCGATCCCCTGAGCCGGCGACGTCGCCGACCGCGATGAGGATGAGAGGACACAGCGTGGAAGAGGCGCACGAGCGGGAGCTGAGCGATCGCTTCCGCAACGGCGACGAGCGAGCGCTCGAAGAGATCTACCGGCGGTGGTCGCCGGTCGTGTTCACGATGGCGCTGCGCTTCGTCGGCGACCGCGGCGACGCCGAGGACGTCACGCAGAAGGCGTTCGTCTCGGCGTGGACGTCGCGCCGGTCGTACGACCCCGCCAAGGCGAAGCTGTCGACGTGGCTGATCGCGATCACGCGGCGCCGCATCGCCGACACGCTGGAGGCGCGCGCCCGCGTGCGGGCGCTGCAGCAGGAGCTGCAGCGCTTCACCACGCCCGAGGACGTCGTCGGCGCCGAGATCGACCTCGGCGACCGTCTGCTCCTCGCGGACGAGATCGACCGGCTGGAGCCGGATGCGCGCCGCGTGGTGCGGCTCGCCTTCTACGACGACCTCACACACGAGCAGATATCCGAGAGGCTGGGCATGCCGCTCGGTACCGTGAAGAGCCATATCCGGCGAAGTCTCACCCGCCTGCGCAGTCGATTGGAGGTCGGCCATGTCGCATCTTGATCCCGACCGTCTCTCGCTGATCGCACTCGGCGAGACCGCCACGGCGGAGGAGCGCGCGCACCTCGATGTGTGCGACGAGTGCGCGCTCGAACTGGCCGAACTCGAGTACACCGTCGTGGTGGGCCGGTCCACCGTCGCGCTGGGAGACCTGCAGGCGCCGCCCGAGCGGGTCTGGGACCGCATCGCCGCCGAGGTGAAGCTCGGCGCCGCGGAGGGCCCCGCACCGGATGCGGATGACGGGATGCCGGGGGCCGCGGGCGCGGCATCCGCTCCTGTCGAGGACGCGCCCGGCGCGCCGGACGCCGAGAAGCCGGCCACCCGCAGACGCGGCATCCGTCTCCTGTTCGCGCTCGCGGCCAGCCTCGCTCTCATCGTCGCCGTGGTCGGCACCTGGAACTTCGTGCGTCAGCCCGAGCCGGTCGAGCTCGCCTCCGCGACACTCGACGCGTTCCCCGCCCATCCGGGTGCCTCCGGCTCCGCGGTGGTGGTGGAGAAGCCCGACGGCGAACGGCAGGTCGAGGTGGACCTCGACGACGGCGAGCAGGGCGACGGGTTCCGCGAGGTCTGGCTGATCAAAGCCGACGCCTCCGCGCTCGTCAGCCTGGGTGTGCTGAAGGGCAGCACCGGCGTGTTCGAGGTTCCCGACGACATCGACCTGCGCGAGTACGTGCTCGTCGACATCTCACTGGAGCCGGAGGACGGCGATCCCGACCACTCCGGGGACTCGATCGTGCGAGGTGAGCTCGGGTTCGCGTGACGGTCGGGGCGCGCACAACCGCAGGGCGGCGTGGCCGCCGCGACTGCCACATGCTCGGCCGCGGCGCAAGCCGCTCCGCACGACCGCCACTGCGGCCTATCGTCGTGCACACGGCAGACCCACGACGACAGGAGCATGGCGATGTCCCGCAACGTGAGGGTGCTCAAGTGCACGCCGGAGGACGTGTTCGAGGTGCTGGGCGACGGCTGGCTGTACCCCGCATGGGTCGTCGGCGCGTCCCGCATGCGAGAGGTCGACGAGCGGTGGCCGCAGGCGGGGTCCGAGGTGCATCACTCGTTCGGCATCTGGCCGGTGCTCATCGACGACAAGACGGTCGTCGAGGAGTACGTGCCGTCGCAGAAGATGGTGATGCGGGCTCGCGGCTGGCCGATCGGTGAGGCGCGCGTGACGATCGACGTCAAGCCCCGCGGCGAGGAGTGCGTCGTGCGCATCCAGGAAGAGGCGGTCGCCGGTCCCGGGCGGCTGGTGCCGGCGCCGCTGCTCGACATCCCGCTGCACTGGCGCAACGAGGAGACGCTGCATCGGCTGGCGTATCTCGCGGAAGGCCGGGCGACGCGACGCACCTCGGCGTCGACGGCCGAGAAGGAGATGGCAGCGTCGGGGGAGGAGTCGCACGACGCCTCCTCGACGGCCTCGGCCGCGAAACCGGCGGCCGCGAAGCCAACCGCCGCGAAACCGACCGCTGCGAAGTCGTCCAGCGCGACGGCGACCGCCGCGAAGCCGAATGCTGCGAAGCCGACCGCCAGGAAGCCGGCAGCCGCGAAGACTCCGGATGCGGAGGCGTCATCGCCGTGAGCACGCGCGCCCGGCCGGGAGGCGAGGAACTCGATGCCGTGATCGTCGGCGCGGGGCCCAACGGCCTCGCGGCCGCCGTGACTCTCGCTCGCGCAGGACTGCGTGTGCGCGTGTTCGAGCGCGCCGATCAGGCGGGAGGCGGCGCCGCCACCCGCGAGCTCACGATTCCGGGCTTCCTGCACGACGTGTGCTCCGCGGTGCACCCGATGGCGTTCGAGTCGCGGTTCTTCCGCGAGTTCGGCCTGCGCGACCGCGTGGAGTTCGTCACTCCCGAGATCTCGTTCGGCCATCCGCTGGACGGCGGGCGCGCCGGCATCGCGTACCGTGACCTCGCCCGCACGCGCGACAACCTCGGCAGCGACGGCCGCGCCTACGAGCAGCTCATGCGCGGGCTGGTCGCGCGCGCGACCGAGGTCGCCGAATTCACCGGGTCGGCACTGCTGCAGGTGCCGCAGGATCCCGCGACCGCCGTGGCGTTCGGCCTCCGCGCCCTCGAGCAGGGGACACCCGCGTGGAACGCCCGCTTCCGGCAGGACGTCGCTCCCGCCTTGCTCACCGGTGTCGCCGCGCACACGATCCTGCCGGAGCCGAGCGTCGCCGCGGCGGGCGCCGGCCTGGCGCTCACGGCGTACGCACACGCCCGCGGCTGGCCCATCCCCGTCGGCGGCAGCCAGGCGATCATCGACGCGATGGTCGACGACCTGCGTGCGCACGGCGGTGAGGTGGTGCTCGACCACGAGGTCACCTCCTTGGCGGCGCTGCCCGCCGCCCGCGTGACCGTGCTGGACGTCACACCCAAGGCGCTCATGCGGATGGCGGGGGATGCCATGCCCGAGAAGTACCGCAGGGCGCTGCGGCGCTTCCGGTACGGCGACGGCGTGGCGAAGGTGGACTTCGCCCTGAGCGAGCCCGTGCCGTGGTCGCATCCCGAGCTGCGCCACGCCGGCACGGTGCACGTCGGCGGAACGCGCGCCGAGGTGGCGGGGGCCGAGAATGAGGTCAACCGCGGGCGGATGCCGGTGCGGCCGTACGTGCTCGTGTCGCAGCCGACGCTGTTCGACGCCACCCGCGCCCCGGCCGGGATGCACACGCTGTGGACGTACACGCATGTTCCCGCGGGCAGCCCCGTCGACCGGAAGGAAGCGGTCATCCGGCAGATCGAGCGCTTCGCTCCTGGCTTCCGCGACACGATCGTCGCCGCGAGCTCGCGTAGCGCCCGTGAGGTCGAGCGGCACAACCCGAACTACCCCGGGGGCGACATCGCCGCGGGTGCACCGACCTTCCCGCAGATCCTCGGCCGCCCGGTGTTCAGCCCCGACCCGTGGCGCACGCCCATGCCCGGGGTCTACCTCGCCTCGGCGTCGACCGCACCCGGACCCGGCGTGCACGGGCTGCCCGGGTGGTTCGCCGCCCTCAGCGCGCTCCGCCACGACTTCGGCACGCGTGCCTTGCCCGACCTGTCGCCCCGCACCCGCGGCAGCTGAGGCGGACAGCGCGAGTGAAGGTCGTCCCCGGCACCGGCGGGAGCGGCCGCACCGTACGCGGCTGTGGAGAGTGGCCGGGAATGGCGGGGGGCATGGCATCCGTTGTAGACTGATGTGCTCGGATGCTTCGGCACCCGGGTGTTGGCAACTCCACAGTGTGACAGCGGCCCTTCGCGAGAAGGAACCACCTCGATTCGAGGACACGGGGATGATCGGTTTCGACATCGCCTGCGAATCTGCGTGAAGCGGGCCGAGGATGCAGGGTTATCTCGTAAACGCTCCTTGCAAACCAATAACTGCCGAAAAGAAGCAGTCCGCGTTCGCCCTCGCTGCCTGAGCAGCGAGCCCGACGCCGTCAATCCGTGACTGATCCCGTCACGGGTATTGGCGTCATCTAGGGATCTTGCTGCGTGACGTCGCCTGAGCGCCACGCGGGACTCTTATCAGGATGGGCTCGTCGACTTAGGTGTCTGTGACAAAGGTCGGAGCCGAGTAGAACGTCTTCACAGACTGCGCCCGGAGAAACCGCAGTTACTCAGCGATGGACGGGGGTTCGATTCCCCCCATCTCCACCAACCGCTGTCACAGAAGAGGGTCCCAGACCCGCGGAATTCCGCGAGTCTCGGGCCCTTTTCGTTTGTTCGAGCTCGGTGTGGTCTCGCGATTTGCCCACAATTTGCCCACACATCTCGGACTCGCCCACATTCATACCGGAATGAGCCGGGCCACGTCGGCGGCGAGAGCGCCCTGGTTGAGACGTGCGGCGACGTCGGCCAGGTCGTCCTCGAAGAGGTCGGCGTACGTGTCGAGCGTCATCGCCGCGGACTTGTGACCGAGCATCCGCTGCACTGCCTTGACGTTGGCGCCCGACGAGATTGCGAGGCTAGCGGCCGTGTGCCGGAGATCGTGCGGGGTGAGTCGCTCGACCCCCGAGCGCTCGAGCGCAGCCGCGAACCACGAGGTCGTGCCGACGCTGGTCTTCGCCCGCCGGAGGTGGTTGCCGTCGGCGTCCGTGAACACCAGGTCGTCCGCACCCTTGCCTGCACACATCTCGCGGAGCGGCCCCTCGAGGAAGTCGGGGAAGGGCACGACTCGCCGCTCCCAGTTCTTCGGCGCGCCCACCACGATACGTCCCTCTACCTCGACGGCGGCCCGATTCACCTGCATGCGCTGGCGCTCGAAGTTGATATCGCGCACGTGCATTCCGATCGCCTCGCTCCATCGCAGCCCGCAGTAGGCGAGGACCAGGATGAGCGTGCGGTACGTCGAGGTGCTCGCACCTTCAGCGAGCCGAACAACCTCGGCGTGCGTCAGATATCGCCGGGGCTTCTCGGAGCGCTTGGTCGGAAGATTCTGCGCGCCCCGGGCGACGTTCCGGGGGATGCGTCCGTCCCGGACTGCGGTGTCGAGGATGCCGGCAAGCACGCCGAGCGCGCGGTAGACGACCGTCGCGGAGCGCGGCTTGCCCGCGGCACCGCTGCTTTTCGTGCGGGTGGTCGGGGCGGTCCCTTCCGAGAGCTCGCGAATCCACTGTTCGACCTGTGACGCACGGATGTCACCGATGCGGGTGTCTTCCCACCGTGGGCGGACGTAGACGCGCCACGAGGTCTCGAGCGAGCTGTAGGACGAGGCCTTGAGCGAATGGCGCTTGTTACGCATCCACTCGGCGCCGAGACTGCCGACCGTGGCTCGCGCCGCGGCGGGGTCGGTGTAGGACCCGTCGGTGCGGGCGACTTCGATGCGCGCGAGGAAGATCTCGGCCTCGCGCTTGGTCCGGAACCCGCGCTTCTCGACCTGCCGATGGGTGCTGTCGTCGCGCCAGCGGACGCGATAGCGGCGGCCGGCCGCCGCCTGATAGCTCGCGATGCTTCCCATAAGTGCCTCGGCGGTCAGGTTAGCCCAGGCCGGGGACACGAGGAGTGAGCGGCGGTCCAGGGCGTGAGTCAGCGTTCACCTGCGGGCCGCACGGAGAACCCGTGATAGCACGTGCTCATCCGGGCGAACATGGAACGCCACCCTCGTGCGCGATGAGAACGGTGTCGAAGACGTACTTGCCCTGATCTGATCTGATAACCAACTCTCCAAGGTATGCCCCAGTGCCGGTTACGGCTGGCACGGCAAGGGTTTGATCGGGGGCGGCCCCCTCTTCAACCTCCGGGAGCGCCTTGAGGGCTTCCTGGAACACCAAAACCGCATCCTCGGGCGCGTAGCCGAGAGTGTTCGCCGAGGAGGACTCGATGAGGTCGCGATGCCCATTGAGCGCGGAATCGATGAGGTCGCGCCGAGAGTCCGCGCCGAGGCCGGGTGCAGTCTCCAAGATCGTGGCCGTTCCACAATCAGGATCAGCGAACACTCGTGGAGTGGCCGCGGTCTCGGCGGACAGCGGCATAGGGGACGTGTATCCCGAGACCCAGAACACGGACATCGCGGTCAGCGCGAGCATTGAGGCGACAACTCTCCGTCTAGCCATGGCTGACTCCTCACATGCCGCACGCCCCGGCCGGTGGCGTCAACTACACCACGCGGCTGATACCAAAGCAACGGGCTCCGGGAGACACAACGACGACTCGGTGGACCGGAGCCGCGGTCCTTGCGGCTTACTCGTCTCCAAGTTCCTCGGCAGCCAGTGAGGCGTCCGGCACGCGACCGATGAAGGGTGCCTCATCGCGCGCGAGCCGGTGCTACGCCTGGCTGTCGTCCATCGAGAAGACGTAGTACGAGTGTCCGGGGCCGGCGATTTCCGCAACGCGACCACCGGGGATCTCGGTGATGTCGCCAGCGCTGAGATCGGGGTGCGCGTCGAGCCAGGGCAGCAGGTCGTCGACCAGGTACATGGGTCCGGGGCCGCCCCATCCTTGGGTATCGTCCAGCATGAGCTGGGTCTCCACCTGCGGCATCTGCATCGCGATGGTGTGCTCACCGTCGCGCCACGCCTCATCCCACCCGAGCTTCGTGTAGTGCTCGGCGGCCAGCGTCAGATCATCGACAGGCTGAAAGTAGAAAGTCAGTCGCATGGGTGGCTCCATCATCGAATTACGTTCTGACTGATCGTCACGGTCAGACGCTATCGCCGATGCCGGCTCCGGCTTCCTAGGTTCGCGGCGCGCTCGCCCGCTTACCGGTTCGCTAACGCGCGGGGCGTGCAAGTCGCCGGGGTGCGGGCCGACAGCGCGCGGAATCTGATGTCATTGGCAATGAGCGAGCCGGCCGGTGACACTGTCATCGCGGCGAGGAGGGCGACAACTGCATGAGCTGGATGCTCTACAACGCGGGCAGGCGCCGCCCGCCGAGAAACAGTAAGAGGCTGCTGGCATGGGCCATTGTTGTGTTAATCGTCTGCGCTGCGTTGCTGCCGTTCATTGTCTTGGGCGTCATCAAGGCGTTCGCGGAGGGCGAGGTCATCGGCGGCATCTCTCTCATCGTGGTGTCTGCCCTGCTCGCGTGGGGAGTCGTCGCGGCGGTCACGGCGATGGTCCGCGCGTCCCGGGTGCGATGGACGCGCTGACATTGTCGCGCCGGTTGGTCAGCCACTCCGTGGACACCGGGCAGACCTGCGGCCGATTCTTTCGGTCAGCCACCGCACTGACCTGGAGAGAGTAAGGGGACTGGAACCCGCGACCCAGTCGACCGCAAGTGGGTCCTTGACCGGGCACCCATGCCCGGGTGCCCGGTGAGGATGCTTACTCGGCGAGGGCGATTGTCCATTCGACGTCGTCGGGGAGGTCACGGAACACGGAGAGGTCTGAGGTGATCTCGCCCATGTAGGTGAGGGTGGGGACGGAGCTGGTCTCTTCGTAGATGATTGTGATGCTGTCGCGTGGGTTGTAGTAGACCAGGTCGCCGGGCTGGACGTCCGTGTAGAACGGGCCGTCCTCGGTCATCGGTGCGGGCAGTTCGGTGATGTATTCGATGCCGGAGTTGCGGGACCAGGGCAAGGTGATCGGCAGCATCGCGATGAAGTCCTGGGACACCTGTGTGTCGTTGAGAGTCGCGGTGATGACGGTGTCGCCCGAGGTGAGGGTGATGGCCGTGTCGCCGGTGGCGGGGGCAGCGTCGGCGGTTGGGGTGGACTCGGCGGTCGCGGACGGGCTGGTGGTCTTCGACGGGGCGTTGCTCGGGCTTGCAGCGGTGTCGGTGTCGGCTGCGCATCCGGCGAGAGTGAGGGCGAGTACGGATCCGACGATCAGGGTGATGAGTGGCTTTTTCATGGGTGGCTTCTTCCGCAAGGGGTGGCCGTCGACGGGGAGCGTGGACGGGATACGACGCCGCTTAGTCAGCGGGGTGAGATCACGACGGCTGCGGACTTGGGTCCGTCGCCCTGCATGATCGGCACGGCGGAGCTGCCGGGGTACTTGGCTTCGTAGGCGGCGTCGATCGCTGCTTCGTCGTCGGTGCCGGCAGGCTCGAAGGTGACGTCGTAGAACGTGCCGGAGACCCGCACGCGGCCGGCTTTCTGGGTGATCGCGGCCTGGTACCAGCGGGATGCGGGGCCGTTGGCGGCGCGGACGTAGACCTTGCCGTCCACGACCAGCGCCCAGGTCTGGGTGGGGGTGCCGTAGGTGGTGCCGTCCTCGCGGAACGGGGAGACGTAGAGGTCCTGGTTTGCTTCGATCTTGGCGAGCTGCTCGCCGGTCCATGCGGTCATGACGACCTTTCTTCTAAGAGGGTCCGGGGTGCGGCTTCGGGTGCCGCACCCCGAGTGGGTGGGTTACTGGCCGAGCTCGACGATGACCTGCTCGCTTGAGTCGACGTAGCGGCCGCGCTGCTTCTCCCCGAACGGCCCGTACGGGTAGTCATTCGGGGTCGGTGCGCTGACCTCGTTCAGTCGCGCGGTCGCGTCCGCGTCGAGGATCAGGTCGCCGGCGGGCAGGTTCTGGTCGAGTTGCGTGATGGTCTTCGCGCCGATGATCGGGGCGATCACGCCGGGGCGGTTGCTGATCCAGCTGTACGCGACCTGGCTTGGGGTGACGTCCAGCTGCGCGGCGATGTCGCGGACCACGTCGAGGGTGGCCCAGTTCTGGTCCTTGCCGGCGTAGTCGGCATATATGTGGTCATTCAGCGCAGTACCGGACCCGGCCCGGGTGTCCGATGCGGGCTTCTGTCTCTTGTGGAACTTGCCGCTGAGGAACCCGGCGGCGAGCGGCGACCACGGCAGCAGGCCGACGTTGTTGTGCAGCGCGGCCGGGACGATCTCGTACTCGATCTCGCGGGAAAGCAGGCTGTACTGCGGCTGCAGCGTCACCGGCACCTGCAGCCCGAGCGCCTTTGCGGTGGACAGGGCAAGCTGCATCTGCCAGCCGGTGAAGTTCGACAGGCCGATGTGGTGAATCTTTCCGGCGTGCACCGCATCGTCGAGGAACGTCAGGGTTTGCTCGATCGGGGTCAGCGGATCCCACCCGTGCAGCTGATACAGGTCGACGTTGTCGCGGCCGAGACGCCGCAGTGATGCGTTCAGCGCCCGGTCGAGGTTCCTGCGAGACGAGCCGACCTCGTTGACGTCCGGGCCGGTGCCGAAGCGTGCCTTGGTGGCCAGGACCACCCGGTCGGTGACATCGGCGGGGGGGCGGCGAACCATCGGCCAAGGAGCTCTTCGGATGCCCCGGCACCGTAGACGTTGGCGGTGTCGACGAGGTTTCCGTTGGCTTCGATGAACCGGTCGAGGATCTCGAACGCTTCGGGTTCATCGGTCTCGGTGCCGAATCCCATTGTGCCGAGGGCGAGGTTGGAGACGCTGATCCCGGTACCCGGGAGGGTGCGGTACTTCATGTGTGGTGCTCCGTTCTAGGGGTTATGCCTGGGCGGTGGGCATGGCCCACAACTCGGCGATCGACGATCGTCGCGGCCGGGTGACCATGAACGCGATGCTCTCGGCGATGTCTTCTGGTTCGAGCAGCTCGGGGATGTTCTCGGCTTCGGATGCCAGGAGTTCCTGTTCGACCTCGGAGCTGTTGTGCGATTTCAGCTCGGTCGCCACCGCTCCGGGTTCGAGCACGCCGACGCGGACGTGCTTCTGCGTGACCTCTTGCCGGAGCGCTTCGGTGAAGCCGTTCACCCCGAACTTGGTCATGTTGTACGCCGCGAATTTCGGCCACGCCTGCCGGCCGGCGATCGACGAGATGTTGACGACGTCGGCCACGCCGCGCAGCGGGTGCTCCGCTGCCGCGAGAAGGTGCGGGAGTGAGGCTTTGGTCATGTAGAGCAGACCGCGCTGATTGATCGCGATCATCCGCTCCCAGTCGTCGACATCCTGGTCGAGCACGGTCCCGAGCAGCATCAGCCCGGCGTTGTTCACGAGGATGTCGAGGCGACCGAACCTGTCGACGACGGTGCTGACCGCCTGCTCGGCGTGAGTGCGATCGGTCACATCGGCTTCGACGGCGAGAGCCGTGCCGCCGGAGGTGGTGATGGCGTCCACGAGGGCGTCGAGCCGGTCCTTGCGCCGAGCCACCACGGCGACGGTTGCGCCGTGTTCGGCGAGCAACCGGGCGGTGGCATTCCCGATGCCGCTGCTCGCGCCGGTGACGATCGCGACGGTGCCAGCCAGTTTGGAGTCGATCATGGTGTCCGTCCGGGTCACTCGTCGAAGGCGAGGGAGGCGGACAGGTCGCGGTGCGCGTCGATCTGGCCCTGGATGGTGGCGAGGTTCTTCTCGACACTCTCCATCACGTCGGCGCCGGCGAGGAACCGCAGCGGCAGCTCATCCGAGTCGGACAGGGTCACGAGCGCCTCGGCGAGCTTCTTGGGGTCACCGCCCTGCAGGCCGTTCATGCCCTTCCACGCCTCAATGGTCTGTGCGGTGAGTTCGGCGTAGTCCTCGATGTCCAGGTCGGGCCAGATCGTCGAGGAGCCCTCCACGAGCAGTTCCGTGCGGAAGAACCCGGGCTCGACCGCCATCGTCTTGATCCCGAAACGCTCCACGTCGTACCGCAGAGACTCCATCCACCCCTCCAGGGCGAACTTCGACGCGGCGTACGCGGCGACGAACTCCTGGCCGAGGAGCCCGGCAGCCGAGGTGATGGTGATGACCTGGCCGGAGCGCTGCTTGCGCATCACGGGGAGGATCGCGCGGGTGACGTTCAGAGGACCGAAGAAGTTCGTCTCCATCTGCGCGCGCACCTGGGCAGGGCTGGTGTTCTCGAAGTAGCCGGCGTAGAAGTTGCCCGCGTTGTTTACCAGCACGTCGATCCGCCCGAACCGCTGCACCGCGGCGGCGGCGGCCTTCTGGGCCGCGTCCGGGACGGTGACGTCCAAGGCAACGGCGAGCAGGTTCTCGTGGGCGCCGATCGCGGTCTCCACCTTCGCGGCGTCGCGGCCGGTGGCGACGACAGAGTGTCCGGCGGCAAGGGCGGAGTGGGCGATGTCGACGCCGAGCCCGCGGCCTGCTCCGGTGATGAACCAAACGTTGCTGGCCATGATGTTGCCTTTCTCGAAGTTGGTGGCCGCCCCGACTGGGTGGCTGATGTTTCGAGTCAACGCGGTCCGCCAAGTTTTAGCGTGGCCCCACTTATGGGTGCCCTAGCAGGACCCCTCACCGCGTCGGCGATCGGCGTACCGTCGATGACATGGACACCCACGACGACATCGGCGAGTTCCTCACCTCGAGGCGAGCGAAACTCACCCCCACCCAGGCCGGGCTACCCGACTTCGGTGGCCGTCGGCGTGTCCCGGGACTTCGCCGCGAAGAGGTCGCCCTGCTGGCGGGGATGAGCGCCGAGTACTACAAGCGCCTCGAGCGCGGCAACGCGTCCGGCGTCTCCGAAGCCGTCATCGACGGGATCAGCCGAGCCCTGCAACTCACCGACGCCGAGCACGCGCACCTGTACGACCTGATCCGCACCGCCAACGCCGGCGCCCACCCGCAACGACGCCGAGCCACGACCCGGAAGGCCCAGCTCACCCCCGGGATGCAGCAGACCATCGACGCCATGTCGACCGTGCCGGTCTTCATCCAGAACGGTCGACTCGACGCCGTAGCGACCAACCGGCTCGGGCGTGCGTTGTTCTCCGAGATGTTCGACGACGTGAAGCCACCGGTGAACGCGGCCCGGTTCGTGTTCCTCGACCCCAGAGCGCAGGACTTCTACCAAGACTGGGAAGCCAACACCCGTCAGATCGTCGCCATCCTCCGCGCCGAAGCCGGCCGGTCACCCTACGACCGCCAACTCAGCGACCTCGTCGGCGAACTCTCCACCCGCAGCGACCTGTTCCGCAAACTCTGGGGCGCCCACGACGTCAAAGAACACCGCACCGGGACGAAGAGCATCCACCACCCCGTTGTGGGAGATCTCGACCTCACGTTCCAGAGCATGGACCTCACCTCCGACCGCGGCCTGCAGATGCTGGTGTTCTCCGCCGAGCCCGGATCCGCATCTCACGACCGACTGCAGCTGCTCGCCAATTGGGCAGAGCCCAGCTTTCGTCAGGCAACAGCCGAGCACTGACTGCACACTGCGACTGAAACCGCCTTGCTCGACGGTGGCCAGTGCAAGCGCGAAAGACGGTCCTCGCGCGCACGTGGCCCCCGGTGTCGACCCGAAATGCCTCGATGCCGCGCCGCGGGCGTACGAATAGCCCGAACGCGCGAATGCCCGATGAGCGACCGCCAGTGGCAACTCCGACGCCAGCTCTCCGACTTACGCGAGCACGATCCCAACCACACGCCGCCGAACCGAGCAAGCGAACAGCAATGCACGCAGGCACTTTCTGTGGGTCCTCCTGGGACCGTTGTAAACAAAGGGATCGCGTGACAACCTGGTTACATGGTCCGTGGGCGTCGAACTGCCAAGCGAGATGCCGCCCAGAAGCGGCAATCTGATCAACTCGCGCGCGAAGCGGCGGCGGCGAAAGCTGCCCAGCGTCTGCTCGGCGGCTGGGGCGGCGAGCATGAGGCGCTGAAGCGCCTCGGCGCACTGTCGACCGAACTCGAGCGACTCCACAAGCAGGAGACAGTGCTCCTCCGGGAGCGCGATCAACTCGTTCGCGATCTACGTGAGACGGGGAGTAGTTGGGCATCCCTGAGCTCGCGCACGCGGCTCAGCCGCCAGGCACTGATGAAACGCGCCGCCTCGTAGCTGCGGCGGGCGAGCGGTGGCCACTCTTCTCGACAGCATCCATCCGGTACACTATGACTTAGAAGTCATACGCGAGGAGGTCCGGCATGACGGCTTCGACGCTCATCCGCGCCGCTCGCAAGAGCAGGCGGCTGACTCAACAGCAGCTCGCGGACCGTGCTCGGATCGATCAGAGCAGGGTCTCGCGGTCGGAGCGCGGGCGCGATATCGACTTCGGCACCGTCGAGCGCCTGCTCGCAGGTGCGGGCCATCGTCTGTACTCCGCGCCGACTCAGCGTGACGATGCTGCGGCCGTGGCGGCTGAGATCCGGACGCGTCTCGCGCACGGGAACACGGAACTCGCACTGCGGGCGCTGCTGCAGCTCAATGACAACCTCGTCGCGGAGCACGGACTCGTCCGCGGCGTTCTCGGTCTGGCCGAACCGGAGTCGACGGCTGATCGCGCCTGGGATGCTGCCATCGCCGCCTTGGTTGCGTGGCGCCTGCGTGAGGACGGGCTGCCGGCCCCGGCGTGGGTGGAGGATCCCAGTCGCTACCTCTCCGCGCCGGTTGCGCTGGTGATCGATCCGGCCGATCCGACACCGCCCCTGTCGGAGGTTCCTGAGGAGTTCGCCCGTCGCGGCGTGCTCGCGTGGCGTGACACGTTCGCGAGCGTCTGACCGTGGCAACCACGCTCGACCGCGACGACATCCTGGAAGGGCTCCGCGCGCTCATCGCGGAACTGCGCTCGTCCAACCTCGTCGCGGGCATCCGCCTCGTCGGCGGTGCGGCTCTGGCCCTTCGCCACTTTCCGCGCGGAACGACGCAGGATCTCGACTCGCTACACATCCATCCAGGCAACGACGCCGGCGTCGCCGCGGCAGCGGCGAGGGTCTCCGCGGCGCGAGGGTGGGATCCCGGGTGGCTCAACTTCAACGTCGAGCAGACCGGCGCAATCCCGTCATTTGGGCGACGCTCGATCGCGTGGGAGACCATCTACGATCAGGACGGTATCGTCATCCAGGTCGCAGACAAGGAGGCGATGCTCGCGATGAAGCTGCGCGCCAATCGTCCGGGGCGCGATACCAACGACATCCGTCAGCTGTTGACACTGTGCCGGATCACGACGCTCGACGCAGCGGAAGAGCTCTACGAAGACTTCTACCCGGGTGACGCGCTCACCGACCGTGCCGTGGCCATGGTGACCGCCATTCTGGACGGGGGACTGCCCGAGCATGTTCCCTCGCCAGGACCGGTCGAGCTGTAGTGCCCATTCGTCCGAGCGCAGCCTCCGGATCGATGCGCTCCGACGCCGCGAGTGTAGCGATCACAACCGGCTCCGTTCTCGCCGCTCGCTCCTTCCAGACTCCGCGCTCCGCGCTGCGCTTAGGAGCCGCTCTCGTCGAGCACTCCGCCGGCCGCGATCGCTGGGCGGCTGATTGTCGGATCGGACCGATTTGCCCACAATTTGCCCACATCTGAACGAGATCGAACACGAATGACACCCGTCGAGCCTGCTCGAACCTAGTCGAAAAGCCGCGGAATCCTGCGGAAGCCGGGGGGAATCCGCGGAATGGCGGGGGAGCCTCGGCAGAATTCGATTCCCCCCATCTCCACCAACCGCTGTCATCGGAATCGAAGGCCCAGGCCCTCGCGATACGTCGCGGGGGCCTGGGCCTTTCCGCGCTCCGAGCGAGGTGCTGTGCGCGGCCCTGCGACGGGTGTATCGTGCGGCTGTGCGCCCCGGCGTGGGGCCGGTGCGCGCGGTCGGTGGGGACTGGGGGTTCGCCATGGCTACGAAGCTGCCGTCGTCCGGAGCGATGCCGGAAGGCCAGCACGCGGGGTGCGACACGTCGGGCCTGATTCTCGTGCACCGGATCTTCCGCTGGCTGTACACGCAGCTGCCGATGCTGGTGCGTGAGGTGCAGGCCGGCGATGTGGAGCGCGCGGCGATCGTCGGTCGGTACGCGAACCTGGACTTCTTCGCGCTGCACATGCATCACGAGACCGAGGACATCGCCCTGTGGGACAGGCTGACGTCCCGCGACCCGGGATGCACTCTGCACGTCGATCAGATGCGCGCCCAGCACGCCGTCGTGGCGGCCCAGCTCGCGCGCATCGAGCCGCAGCTGGAGCCGTGGGTCGCCACCGCCGACCCGCGCCTGGGTGCGGCCCTCGCGGCCGACATCGAGGTGCTCCGCGACACGCTGCACGCGCATCTCGCGCAGGAGGAGGACGACATCCTCCCGGTCGCGGGCGCCGTGCTCTCGCAGCAGGAGTGGGACTGGATGGAGGAGCACACCCGCGAGAACCTCGCCGCGCATCGCAAGGAGCTCGGCAAGGACATCATGGCGCTTCAGGTGGGGCTGCTGATCGCGAGCGTCCCGGAGGCGGAGAGGGACGAGTGGATGCACAAGAACATCCCGGCGCCGATCCGACTGCTGTATCTCCTGCTGATGAAGCGCAAGTACGACCGGGCGATGAGGGAGCTGTACCCCGACCGGCCGGTGCCCGCGATGGTGTGAGCGCCATGTGGCGACGCGTCTTCCTCGACGTCCACCTTCCCTTCCCGCCGGAGCGGGTGTTCGCGTACGTCGCCGACCCTGCGCGGTGGCCTGAGTTCGCGCCGGCGGTGGCGTTCCGCCAGCGCATCGGCGACGGGCCGCCGGACGTGGGCAGTCGATGGTGGGCGATCGACCGCATCCTCGGCCCTTTCACCGTGCGGTTCGCTGATGAGCTGGAGGCGATCGATCCACCGCGCAGGGTGGTCTGGCACTCCACCTCGCCGTGGAACTCGCGGGTGGAGTACGTCTGCGTCGCGCAGAGTGGAGGGACGCGGGTGCTCGCCGACTACGAGGGTGACGTCGCCGGCTGGCTGCGGCTGGTGGCCTTGCTGCCCACCTTCGTGCTGGCGAGGATCCTGATGCGAGATTTCCGGGGGCTCGCGCGGGTGCTTGCGGTCGAGGACCGGGACATTCGGGCAGACGGCGTCGCCACCGCTGCGCGCTGAGCGTCCGCGGTCCCATTGCGGGGATGGGGAGGCCTTTACGCGTCGGGCACCCTGCTGTCCACTCCCACGCGGCAGCGCACGGGGATGGCAGGCTGGTGGGCACGACCGAAAGGACAGGCGATGAAGCAGCGGACTCTGGCGGGACGGCAGGTTTCGGCGATCGGCCTCGGGGCGATGCCGCTGTCGATGAACAACGACAAGGAGTATCCGTCGTTCGAGGACGCGGTGGCCACGGTGCACGCCGCCCTCGACGCGGGCGTCACGCTCATCGACACCGCCGACGTCTACGCGCCGGCGTGGGACGAGATGGGACACAACGAGCGGATCGTCGCCGAGGCGCTGCGTACGTGGGACGGCGACTCGACCGGCATCTTCGTCGCGACGAAGGGCGGCATCACCCGCAGCGAGGGCGAGGTCTGGGGGCGCGACGGGTCGGAGGCGTACCTGCGGTCCGCCGTCGAGACGTCCCTCGAGATCCTCGGTGTCGACCGGATCGAGCTGTACCAGTACCACCGCCCGGATCGCTCGCGCGTCTACGGGGACGTCATCGCGTCGCTGGCGAAGCTGCAGGAGGACGGCCTCGTGCGCGCAGTGGGTATCTCGAACGCGAGCGTGGAGGAGATCCAGATCGCGCTCGATGTGCTCGGGGAGGGGAACCTCGCCAGCGTGCAGAACGAGTTCTCGCCGAAGCATCCCGGCAGCATCGGCGAGCTTCGCTTCTGCGCGGACCACGCTGTCGCCTTCCTCCCGTGGAGCCCGCTGGGCGGCACCGGCGGAGGGGCGAGGCGGGTCGGCGAGCGGTTCTCCGTCTTCGCCGACGTCGCCCAGGCGCACGGCGTCAGCCCGCAACAGGTCGTGCTGGCCTGGGAACTCGCCCTCGGCGACCACGTCATCCCCATCCCCGGGGCGCGGCGCGCCGCTTCCATCACCGACTCGGCGCAGGCCGCGGAGCTCGAGCTCAGCGCGGACGACGTCACCCGGCTGTCGGCGTCAGTCGGCATCTTCGACGACTGAGATGCGGCGAGCGGATGCCTCCGACCGGCCAGGATTCGGGCTCGGCGGCGGGGTGCCTTAGGCTCCCGTCATGCCCTCCGACCTCGCTGTGCGGATCGTCATTCCGTGGCGTCCCGCGCCGTCCCGCCTCGATGCCTTCCACCGTGTGACGGCCTGGTATGAAGCGCATTTCCCGGAGGCGGTCGTTCGGACCGTCGACACGGGTGAGGACCCGTTCGTGCTCGCCGCCTGCCGCAACCGCGCGATGGCCGACGCCGCCGAGGACGAGGTCGTCGTGATCGGCGACGCCGACACGATCCCCGAACCCGATGCGCTGCGTGCGGCGATCCGCGCCGCGCGCACCAGCGACAGGGTGCATCTGCCCTACACCGAGTACCGGTGGCTGGGTCGCGCGGGCTCGGCGCAGTACGCCGAAGGCAGGGCGCTCGAGGACTGCGATCACGACCACGTGGTCGGCGCGTGCTCGGGCGTGTACGTCGCCACTCCGCGCACCTGGGCGCGGCACGGCGGGCAGGACGAGCGATTCCGGGGCTGGGGCTTCGAGGACGCCGCGTGGTACCTCGCGCACGAGACCCTCCTCGGAGCCCCGCCGGAGCGCCACCCGGGACGCGTGTACGCGCTGCACCACGTCGGCGAGACGCGGGCCGGCATCCAGTACGACGCGAACGCCGCCCGCATGGAGCGCTACCGGTCGGCCGCCGGCGACCCGGTCGCCATGGCCCAGCTGGTCGGGCTGGCGGACGTGGCCGGCGAAGCGGACATCGAGGAGAGCGCCGCGTAGGCGAGCGTCGGACCCGGCCGCTCGTGCTGGGCCGCCGCTTCTGTACGCAGCGCCTCACGCCCCTGCCAGTCTGGATCTGCGAGTGCGGCGACGGCCTCGGCCAGCTCGTCCACCGTCGCGGTGTTCGGCGCCAGCGACAGGCCCGCACCGGAGCTCTCCACGGCGGCCGCCCCGGCGAACTGGTCGGTCGAGAACGGCAGCACCAGGAGCGGCACGCCCTGCCCGACCGCCTCGGTGATGGAGTTGTTGCCGCCATGGGTGACGGCGAGCGCGGCAGCGCCCAGCAGGCGCACCTGCGGCAGGTACTCACGCACCAGCCAGCCATCGGGCAGCTGCCCGAGCTGGCCCGCCGGGGTGGAGCCCGTCGCGATCGCCGCGCGAAGGCCCGTCCGCGCGATCGCGGCGGCGACCCGTGCCAGGACGTCGCCGCGCACCGACAGGAAGCTCCCGAAGCTCACGTAGACGAACGGCGTGCCGGCGCGGAGGAACTCGTCGACGTCGTGATCGTGTCGCTCGTCGCGCCGGGTCGAGCCGAGGAAGACGTGCGGCGGCAGCGCACGCCCGTCTCCCGCGGCGAGGAGCGCGGGGTAGTTGTACAGCACGACGTCGCCGTGGAGGGCGAACGCATCGGTCACGGCATCCGCTCCGGGGTCGAGCGCGCGAGCCGCCGTGTTCCACTGACCCGCGAAGCGATCGGACACCTCGACGCACAGGCGGCGCAGCTCTGCCAGCTCGGCCGGCTCCGGCTGGAACGCCCGCGGCCAGGCCGACGGGAAGCCGTACACCTCGCCTGGGCCCGGAAGCGCGGACGGGTGGCCCAGCACGACGTCGCCGTAGTCGATGCCGGCGGTGTGGAGGGCCAGGCGCGCGCTGAACGCGAGGTGGTCGACGAGGATCGCGTCGGGACGCACCCGATCGACGACCTCGAGCGTGGCCCTCGCCCGCTCTTCGGGCTGCCACATCAGGTCGGTCAGACGCTCGCGGGCCTGGTAGGCCAGCGTCGGCACCATGCCGTGCCGGGTCGCCTCGAAGAAGCCCTCGAGGGATGCCGCCTCGGCGGCGTCCTGCTCCCTCGTGCGCATGACGCCGGCGTTGGCCCCGCGGCCGAGCGGAAGGTCGACGCGGTCGAAGCCGAAGTCGGCGACGATCGGCGCCGTGGCCGGTCCGGTGGCGACGACGACGTGCTCACCGGCGTCGCGCCAGGCCGTGGCCAGTGCCGCGAGGGGCAGCAGGTGCGAGGCGTAGTCGGGGCTGACGACGAGGAGGGTCATGCGGGCATCCTCGCCGCCCGTGCGAGCTCTGCCTCCTGAGCGACGACCGAGGCGTAGATGGGGGCCAGGGTGGCGGCCATCGCCTGGATCGTGAATCCCTCGGCGACGACGTCCCGCGATCGCCGGGCGCGATGCTCATCGTCGTCCGCCGCGCGATCCAGCGCCGCCGCGACGGCGTCCGTCAAGCGGTCCTGGTCCCACGTCGCCGTGAGGAAGCCGGTGTCGCCGTGGTCGACGTATGTGGCAGGCCCGCCGCCGTCGGGGGCGACCACGACCAGTCCGGTCGCCATCGCCTCGAGCACCGCGAGGCCGAACTCCTCCTTGATGCTCGCGCACACGTAGGCGCCGCCCGCGGCCGCGAGACCCGGCATCCCGAATCTCGCGGCGGCGATCCAGCGCGCGGCGACGTCGTTCGCGCGGTGGCCGGCGAGGATCAGTCCCCGCCGCGCACGCTGGTGCGGAGGGACCACGTCGGCGACGAGGTCGAGCTGCTCCTGCTCGTCGCGCGAGGGCTCGTCGAGGTCGCCGCCGATGACGAGCAGGTTCGCGCGCTCGCTGAGTGACGACTCCGCCCACGCGCCGACGAGCGTCGCCACGCCCTTCACGCGGTGGAGGCGCCCCACGGTGACCAGCAGTGGAAGGCCGCGCCGGTCCTCCGCCAGGTCGCCCAGAAGCGCGGCGAGGTCGCCGAACGCCGCGCCCGCTGCGGCGGCGCCTTCGATGCCGGCGACTCGGGCTTCGGCCACGGCCTGGTCGATCACCTCGAGGTCGACCCCCTCTGCAACCACCGTGTGCCGCTCGCTGCGGGCGTTCATGTCGATGCCGACCAGTTCGCGCATCTCCTGCACCAGATCGGGCCGCGGGAAGAAGACGGTGTGCGACGCGGAGGCGGCGAGGGTCTGCACCAGGCGCGCCCGGAACCAGAAGTGCTCGCGAAGATCCGTCTCACCGAAGCCCTCGCGGGTGAGTGTGCCGGCATCCTCCAGCGACCGGATGACGCTGTGCGGGTCGGGCGCGACCGTGAACACGGTGGGGATGCCGAGCTCGCGGGCCACGTCCGCCGCTGCGAGGCTGCCGACGTCGGCCATGCGCAGGTGCACGACGTCCACGCCGCCTGCCGCACGCAGGACACGGCGGATGCCGCGGCGCGCCGTCACCCGATACGGCCAGGCCGCGGCAGAAGCCACGGGACGGGCAGCGAGAGGGATGCGGCCGTAGACGTGGCCCCTCGATGTCCCGGCCACCCGGAGCAGGTCCTCGGCGCTGTGCTCGAGCGGTCCGCGCGACAGCGTGAGCGCCCGCTGGACGGGACTCGCCTCATCGACCGTCAGCGCGTCGCCCAGCCGCACGAGCAGGGTGGCGATGCCGCCGTTGTCACCGGCGCCGACCGCCGACAGCGAAGGGTCGATGTCGGCGTGGAGGAACAGCTGCGCGACGGTGAGCCCGCGCGCACCGCGGTGAGCGGCAGGTGCCGGGTCGAGGTCGATGAGGGCGAGCCGTGCCGCCGCCGCCAAGCGGCCCCCGGCGGCCACCACCGTGCCGAGGTCGTCGTCGAGTCCCGCGGTGTCACGCCGCTGACCCAGCGCGGCGATCGCCGCCTCGCGGGCCTCGTCCGACTCGCGGGGATCGAGGGCGACCTCGCGGAGGAGCCGGGTGGCGATGGGCTGGCGGATGAGGCCGAGGGTCTCGACCAGGGTCGCCCGGGACGAGGCATCCGTCATGCCCAGCAGCGCGGACTCGATCGCGATCGCGAGGGCCTCGCCCGCGGCGCCCGACCACTTCTCGATGGTGTGCTGCGCGAGCATCCCCGAGAAGCCGCCCTCGGCGACCAGGCCGAGCAGGCGGCCCACCGCCTCGAGCCGGGGCAGGCTCTGGCCGAGCGCCCAGGCGGCGTGCTCGCGGATGAAGGCCCGGGGGTCCGACAGCAGGCCGACGAGCCGGCGGAGCGCTTCTTCGTCGTGCATCTCCGCCAGCGCGTGCACCGAGGCGATCGCGGCGATGTCGTCGCTGCGGGCGAGCGCGGTCAGCAGCACACGCAGGGTGCGCACGCTGGGATCGCGTCCGGCCTCGAACGCCACGTCGTCGGCGGCCCGGAGCGCCTCGACGATCGTCGGCGCGTGGAGAACCTCATCCATCGCGGTCTGGACGCCCACGTGTCACCTGCCTCCCCGCGCAGGGCGGGTCTGCGCTGTCCACAGCGTATGCCGCCGGCCGGGCGGCAAGGCATGCTTGACAACGAGCCCGGATCGGTGCTCGTCACCGACGCCGCGGAACCGCGACCGGCGCGTCCTTCCTGAACGGAGAGCTATGACCGTGCTCACCATCGGCGACATCGGCGTGGTGTCGGGGATGATGCACATCGGCGATGAGGCGATGTTCGAGGCGGCGCGCGACGAGCTCGCCGCGCGCGGGGTCGACATCGTGGGGGTGTCCTCGGCACCCGCCGAGTCCGAACGCCGCTACGGCGTGACCATGGTGCCCCGCCTCGGGTTCGCGGGCATGGATCGTGCCGCCTCGCAGGCGCGGCTGGAGGAGTTGACGGATGCCGCGGCCGGCCGGGGTCGTCTGGCAGCAGGTGACCCCGCCGAGAGGGTGCTCGCTGCTCTGGATCGCGTCTCGGGCGTCCTGAACGCGGGCGGGGGCAACCTCGCCTCGCGGTGGCCGGTGCACATCTACGAACGCAGCGCGCTGGTCGCGATGGCGCGCGCCCGCGGTCTGCCGGTGGTGGTGACCGGACAGACGTTCGGGCCCGACCTCGAGCACGGCGACGAGGAGCGGGTCGCGAGCCTCGTGCGCGCGGCGGCACTGACGAGCGTGCGCGAATCGGTGTCGGGTGCGCTCGTGCGGTCGTGGGGCCTGCCGGTCGTGGAGGGGGTCGATGACGCGTCGTTCCTCGGCTGGCGGAGTCCGGCCGAGACCGGCGGGGGCTCCGGGGCGGTGGTCGTCAGCCTGTCGGGCTGGTTCGCCGGCCGCTCCGCCCCCGACGTCGAGCAGCGGATGGCGGAGCTGGTCGACCACGCCGCGCGCACGGTGGGGCCGGTGGTCTTCCACGCGCACTTCGGCCCCTGGGGGCCGGGGGAGGAGCCGGCCGGCGACGCCGCGCTGCACGAGCGTGTGAGGGCGCGCATGACCGAAACCAGCAGGGTGCTGCCGACGGGCGACTCGGTGCCGGCGGCGTCGCTCGCGCGCTCGGCCCGCCTGCTCATCACGAGCCGCTACCACCCGGCCGTGTTCGCTGCACCCGCCGGAGTGCCGGTGGTGGCGCTCGCGGCCGACGACTACACGCGCATCAAGTTGTCGGGGGCCCTCGCCCACTGGGGTCAGAGCGAGGTGCAAGACCTCGACGCGCTTCCTGCCTCAGCGGTGGACCGTGCGGATGCCGGGCGGGATGCCACGTCCGCGGCCGCGCGCGAGCGCCTCGAGGGGCTCCGCTCGGCGGCCGCCCGGTGGTGGGACGACGTCGCTGGGGTGCTCGCCGGGTGATGCGCTGCCGGCGACGCAGCGTCGTGCCGGGGATGCCAGACTGGCGCGATGACCGCGCCCACACCGCCCCTGCAGATCGTCCGGATCATCCTGCGGGTCGTGCTCGGCGGATTCCTGGTCTTCATGGGGCTGTCGCACCTGTTCTGGGCCCGCCGCGGCTTCCAGGTGGCGGTGCCGGACTGGGCGGCGCGCGTCAGCGGCCTGGACAAGGACGCGATCGTGGTGGCCTCGGGCGCTGTGGAGGTGCTGCTGGGCGCGGCTCTGGTGGCGCTCCCTCGGGAACGACGCAGCGTCGGTGCGGCGGTCGCGGGGTTCTTCGTCGCGGTCTTCCCCGGCAACGTCCACCACTGGCGCACCGGGACGCCGGTGCCTCTGATGCGCTCCGATCGCGCGAGGTTCGTCCGGCTGTTCCTGCAGCCCGTGCTCATCGCGTGGGCCCTGTGGAGCGCCGGTCCGTGGCGGGCGGGGCGCTGACCGCCTGGCCGGCAGACGTGGCGGGGGCTCTCCGGGTCCTCAGCGTCCCGCGGTGATCTGCTGCGAGCCGATCACCGACAGCAGCTGCAGTCGTTCGTAGCTCTCGGTGCCGGGCGACGCGGTGAGTACGAGGAGCGTCTGGCCCTGCTCGGGATCGATGAGGAACTGGCACTGCATCTCCATCACGCCGACCTCGGGATGCTGCAGCCGCTTCTCGCGGGGATGGGTGCCGCGCACCTCGTGCTCCTCCCAGAGCGCGGCGAACTCCGCACTGGTCGCCAGCAGATCGTCGACCATCACACCCGCGCGCGACCGAGCACCGAACTTCGCGTACGCCGTGCGGATGTCGGCTGCGAATGCACGGGACAGGCCGTGGTGATCTTCCGCGGGGTACACGTCGCGGGCAGACGGGTCCACGAACCACCGGTAGCCGACGCTGCGCATGCTGCCCTCGAAACGCGTCTCGTCGCCGAACAGCGCTCGTGCCGCGGGCGTCTGCGCGAGCGTCTCGCCCAGTTCGGTCATCACCTGCGCGGGAGTGTCGGCGAGCCGGTCGAGGATCCGCATGAGGCCAGGGGAGACGTGCTCGCTGCGCAGCGCGCGTGCGGGCGCGGTGTGGCCGGCGAGGCGGAAGAGGTGGTCTCGTTCATCCAGCGTCAGCCGCAGGCCGCGGGCGATGGCGGCGAGCATCTGCTCGGAGGGCTGGGGCCCTCGGGCCTGCTCGAGACGGCTGTAGTAGTCGGTGGACATGTCGCACAGCGCCGCGACCTCTTCGCGACGCAGGCCGGCGGTGCGCCTGCGGGCGCCGCGTCGCAGGCCCACGTCCTCGGGCTGCAGCGCCGCCCGGCGGCGGCGCAGGAAGTCGGCGAGCTGAAGCCTGTCCATCACCCGAGTCTCCGGCATCCGTCGCCCCGCAGCCAGGGATCCGCGGTCCCTCCCTGCGCCGAGCCGCGGCGGCGTCAGCTCACGCGCCCGCTCCCCGCGGCCGGGGAGCGGGCGGCGGCGGCACTCTCTTCGCGGCGATGATCGCACCGCGGGGGATGCGCTCGACCCCGCGCTTGCCGTCGACGAGGACGGTCTCGGAATCGGCGCTCAGCAGCGGCCCGAGGGCGTCGGTCGCCTGGCCCGTCGGGAGCAGGTAGCGCACGACGACGCGGTGGCCGGGTTCGGGAAGCTCGATCATGAGGGTTCTCAGACGATCCCCTGGGTGCGGATGTCCGTCTCCAGGCTCTTGCCGTTGAGGTCGAGGTAGATGCGCCGCTCGGTGATCGAGACGGTCATCGTGTTGCGCCGCTCGAGCTCGGCGGCCGCGGCGTCGACGAACCCCGGATCGAAGCTGTGGAGGCGGATCTCTTCCGCGCGATGGATCCGCTTGCCGGCCCACGGCGCCGCGACCTTCGCCGGATCGCGATGCGTGTACACCGCGACGCGCGCGGCCTGCATGCTGCCGGAGTGGAGCCGCGCGGCATCCGGCGCACCCACCTCCACCCATGCGGTGAGCGCCCCGGTGAGGTCGCGGGCGAGCACCGCCGGCTCGTCGGTCGCCGAGATGCCCTCGCTGAACGCGATGCCCTCCTCGTACTCCAGGCAGTACGCCAGCACGCGCGTCATCAGGAAGGCGTCGGTCTCGGACGGATGCCGCGCCACACGCACCGACAGATCCTCGTAGACGCCCCGATCGACGTCGGCCAACTGGATCGCAAAGGTGTACATCGTCGCGCCGACCGCCATAGCGTTCGAGCCTACGCGGTGACGTCGTGACGTCCAGACGCGGGTGGTTGCTGATGTTCTGCCAAGGTTTCGAGGAGATTCGCTGAAGATGGCCTAGGTTGACTCCATGGCTGGGGAGCTGACGGGAGTGCGGGGCGCGTCGCGAGGGCGGCGTCTCGCAGTGATCGCGGTGATCATGCTGGTGTGGCTGGCGATCTTCCTGGTGGGAGGCCGCGCCTTCAGTCAGCTGAACGATCTCGGCACGAATGACCGGGTGCAGTTCCTGCCGGCGAGCGCCGAATCCACGTCGGTGCAGGAGCAGCAGTCGAGATTCCGCGCGGAGGGCTTTTCCTACGCCGTGGCGGTCTTCACGTTCGACGCGCCCCTCGACGACCACGCAGCGCCCCTCATGGAGCGCGCGATCCAGCGCATCGAGCCCATCGCGGGCGTCGCGCTCTTCCGGGCGACGCCGGTCATCGTCTCGAAGGACCGGCTCGCAGCGGAGCTGGTGATCCCGGTGGACGCGGACAGCGAGCTCGATCAGGCCGTCCACAGCCTGCGGGAGGGACTGGATGAGGCGGTTCCCGGTGCGACAGCGGTCTACATCACCGGCGGCGCCGGGTTCGCCGCCGACATCATCTCGGCGTTCGCCGGCATCGACGGACTGCTCCTGCTCGTCGCCCTGGGTGCGGTGCTGGTCATCCTCATCGTGGTCTACCGGTCACCGCTCCTCCCGCTCATCGTGCTCGCGACGAGCATGTCGGCCCTGTGCGGAGCGGTGCTCGTGGTGGCCGGCCTCGCCCGATCGGGGGCGATCCTCCTCGCCGGCCAGACGCAGGGGATCCTGCTGATCCTCGTCATCGGCGCCACCACGAACTACGCCCTGCTGTACATCTCGCGCTACGCCGAGGCGCTGACGCGGCACCGGTCGCGGTGGAGTGCCACGTGGGACGCGCTGGAGCGGTCGTGGCAGCCGATCCTCGCCTCGGGACTCACCGTCATCGCCGCCCTGATGGTGCTCCTCGGGAGCCGGCTCGACTCGAACCGGACGCTCGGCCCGATCGCATCCATCGGCATCGCCTTCGCGCTGCTGGCGTCGTTCACGCTGCTGCCCGCGCTCCTGTGCTCGGCCGGCAGGGTCGCGTTCTGGCCGCGCAAGCTGACGGCTCGCCCGTCCGACGCCATCCTCTCCGGCACCGGCGTGTGGTCGCGCCTGGCACGCCTCGTGCGGCGGCGACACCGCGCCGTGTGGGTCGTGACCTCGCTCGTCTTGGCCGTGATGGCGCTCGGCGTGACGCAGCTGAAGGCGGAGGGCTCGCCATCGAGTGAGTACGTGACGGGGCAGTCGCAGGCGAGGGAGGGCCTCGCGGCCCTGGCCGCGCACTATCCCGCGGGGGCGGGAACGCCCGCCGTGGTGATCGTCGACGTCGACCGTCTGCTCGAGGCCGTCGTGGCGGTCCAGGAGGTGGACGGCGTCGATCACGTGCGGATCGCGACGCTCGGCGGCCCGGCTCCCATCACGGCGGGCGGCGTCCGGCCCTTCGCCGCGGGTTCGGGGGTCGCGCCCGCGCCGCTCGTGCTCGAAGACCGCGTACTGCTCGAGGCGACGCTCACCTCCGCCGCGGACACCCCCGAAGCCGAGCAGACCGTGAAGAGGCTGCGGGTCGCACTGGACGAGGTCGGCACCGACGTGCTCGTGGGCGGTCAGACCGCGATCGACGTCGATGCGAACGCGGCGGCGATCACCGACCGCACCCTCATCATCCCCGCGGTCCTCCTCGCGATCGCCCTCATCCTCATGCTGCTGCTGCGCTCGGTCGTCGCGCCCCTCATCGTCATCGGCAGCGTCGCGCTCTCCTTCGCCGCGGCTCTCGGCGTGTCCGCCGTCGTCTTCAACGCGGTGCTCGGGTTCTCGGGGGCGGACCCGACGGTGCCGCTCTTCGCGTTCGTGTTCCTCATCGCCCTCGGCGTGGATTACAACATCTTCCTGATGACCCGCGCGCGGGAGGAGACGATGCGCCACGGGCCGCGTGAGGGTGTGCTTCGGGCTCTCGTGCTGACCGGGGGCGTGATCACCTCGGCGGGCATCGTGCTGGCGGCCACCTTCGCCGCGCTCGGCGTGCTGCCGCTGCTGTTCCTCGTCCAGATCGCTTTCATCGTGGCCTTCGGAGTGCTGCTGGACACGTTCGTGGTGCGCACGCTGCTCGTGCCGGCACTCGCGTACGAGCTGGGGAGCCGGGTGTGGTGGCCCGGTCGAATCGGGCGCGCGTGGGCTGAAGAGACAGCCGAGGGGGCCACCTTGCGAATGCCTTCAGAACACCTTAAGAACGCATCAGGCTGGTCGAATCCTGCAGATCAACCCGAGAAACACTTGATGTCGGGGTCGACCAGGGAGTAGACAGAGCACCAGACGTTTTGCCGACGTCTGCGCGGCCGGCTCGGGGAAGCCGGGTGCATCACTGGGGATATGGGTGGAAACACCCGTAGGAGGCATTGCCGTGGACACACGATCATCTTCTCGCGCGCGGATCGAACCGGGACTCTCCGCAGCCGCACTGCAGATCGCGGCGGCGATCACAGCGATCATGGCGCTGGTGGTCACGCTGCTGCTGGCGCCGCCGCCTCCGACAGCGAGAGCGATCACGGACGAGGACCCCTCGTTCGTCCTGACCCAGAACGATCTCGAGTTCATCCTCCGCCAGATCCAGATCTCCGAGGCCCACGCCGCGGACGAACTCAACCCGTCCAACTACGAGCTGTACTGCCCCGGCCAGGGGACGGCGGCTCAGAACTGCGTGCCGGACATCATGCGCCCCGCGGGCGTGCGCACCGTCGACGGCAGCTACAACAACCTGGTCGCCGGTCAGGGGCAGTACGGCACCTCCGACAACGCGTTCCCGAGGCTGCTGCCGGAGCTGTGGCGGCAGGCGGAGCCGGAGGCGCTCGACCTCGGCTTCGAGGCGAACACTCCCGAGCAGATGGCGGGTTGCGAGGCGGGCGCCACGTGCTACGCGCAGACGGATGGCAATGTCTACGACTCGCACCCGCGTGAGATCAGCAACCTGATCGTCGACCAGACGGTGAACAACCCCGCGATCGAACTGCAGGTGGAGGCCGGCACGGCGATCCCCGTGGCGGGCACCGACCGCGTCACGACGCCGAACACGGCCCCCGACGAGGAGCTGTCGGCGCCGTTCAACACGTTCATGGGCTTCTTCGGCCAGTTCTTCGACCACGGCCTCGATCTGGTCGCCAAGGGCGGCAACGGGACGATGATCGTTCCGCTGGCGGCGGACGACCCGCTGTACTGCCTGCCCGAAGGGGTGCGCGCGCAGGACGAGACCATCGAGTGCGACCCCGCGGCGAACTTCATCACGCTGTCGCGGGCGAACCGCCTCGAGGACGAGGCGGGCAACCCTACCAACCAGCACGCGAACCTCACGAGCCCGTTCATCGATCAGAACCAGACCTACGCCTCGCACCCCGCGCACCAGGTATTCCTGCGTGAGTACGTGCTGATCGACGGCATCCCTCAGCCCACCGGCCACCTGATCGAGGGTCCCGACGGCGGCATGTCGACCTGGGCGGACGTCAAGGCGCAGAGCAATGACGTGCTCGGCCTGGCTCTGAGCGACGCCGACCTGCTCGACGTGCCACAGGTCGCCGTCGACCCGTACGGCAACTTCGTCCGCGGCGGCAACGGGTTCCCGATGTACCTCATCGTGAACGAGGCCGGCGAGACCGACTGGCTGGAGGGACAGCCGGGCGGCGCGGCCATCCCCGCCGGCTGGTCGAAGGTCGGCACGGGGCACGCGTTCCTCGACGACATCGCCCACGGGGCGACCCCGGTCGTCGGCGACAACGGGGAGCTGCTGCCTCGCTTCGACGAGAACGGCGAGCCGATCCTCGACGAGAACGGCGAGCCCGTCCTCACCGGCTACGACAACGCCACGCTCGACGCGCACTTCATGGCCGGTGACGGTCGTGTGAACGAGAACATCGGCCTGACCGCTGTGCACGCGGTGTTCCACGCGGAGCACAACCGCATGGTCGGCCAGATCCTCGAAGTGCTGGACGGGGCGCGTCCCGAGCTCGAGGCTCAGGATTCCGAGGAGCGCGGCGGCATCGCCGAGTTCGCAGCCGCCTTCCGTGGCGAGAACCACTCGTACGCCTCGGACCGGCCGGAGGACCAGCTGCCCGGCTACGTCCCGGCGGCAGACCCCGCGGCAGAGCCCGTCGCAGGCCAGGCCGACGACTGGACGTTCGAAGAGCGACTCTTCCAGGCGGCGAAGTTCGCCACCGAGATGCAGTACCAGCACCTCGTCTTCGAGGAGTTCGGCCGCAAGATCGCACCGACGATCGACGCTGTCGTCTTCAACGAGAACAGCTACGACGCCAACATCAACGCGGCCATCACCGCAGAATTCGCGCACGTGGTCTACCGCTTCGGTCACTCGATGATGACCGAGGAGATCGGCCGGGAGCCGCTGCTGGAGGGCGGATCGGGCGCGATCGAGCCGGGTGGGGCGGGCGATGTCCCGCTGCTCACCGGGTTCCTGAACCCGGACGAGTTCGACCACAACGGCGCGCTCAGCCCCGAAGAGGCGGCGGGGACGCTGATCAACGGCATGACGTCGCGGATCGGAAGCCAGATCGACGAGCACATCGTCGACGTCCTGCGCAACAACCTCCTCGGCCTGCCGTTGGACCTCGCATCGCTGAACCTCCTCCGTGGCCGCGACGCCGGTGTTCCGTCGCTCCAGACCGCGCGGCAGACGTTCTTCCAGGCGACGGGCGACGACGACCTCCGTCCGTACACGAGCTGGAACGACTTCGGGCTCAACACGAAGAACGGCAACAACTTCGGACGCGCCGGTGAGCGCGTGTCGCTGGTGAACTTCGTGGCCGCGTACGGCACCCACGAGACGATCACCGCGGCGACCACGCTCGAGGAGAAGCGCAACGCCGCGGCCCTGCTGGTCAACGGCGCACCGCTGGGTGAGGAGTTCGTGATCCGGCTCGCCGGTCCGGACCGCTATCAGACGGCCCGGGTCATCGCGGAGCGTCACTTCCAGCCGGGAGTGCCGGTGGCGTACATCGCGCAGGGGAGCAACTTCCCCGACGCGCTCGCCGGCGGTGCGCTGGCTGCGGCCACGGGGGGACCCATCCTGCTGACAGGACCGAACGACACGGGCGAGATACCGCTGGCGACGGTGCTCGCGCTGACGAACCTGCAGCCGCAGCGGATCGTGGTGCTCGGCGGCCCCGGCGTGGTCGGCCCGAACACGGTGGCCTCGCTGGACGCCATCTCCGACGCGGATGCTCCGGTGACGCGGATCGCAGGTCTCGACCGCTTCGAGACCGCAGCCGAGATCGCGCGTGAGCTCGAGCCGGGCGGACGGGTGTTCATCGCCAACGGCATGAACTTCCCGGATGCGCTGGCAGGTGCGGCGGTGGCGGCCTCGTCCGGCTCCGCGGTGCTGCTGGTGCGGCCCGATGAGATTCCGGAGGTGACGGCGACGGTGCTGGAGGAGCTCGCTCCGTCAGAGATCGTGATCCTCGGTCAGACGGGTGCGGTGTCGGCTTCGGTCGCCTCGCAGCTCGGTGCGTACACCGACGGCGACGTGATCCGGCTCGGCGGCGGCGACCGCTACGCGACCGCGACGGCGATCACCGATCACTTCTTCCCGGACGGTGCGGACACGCTGTACCTGGCGACCGGCGCGAACTTCCCGGACGCGCTGACGAGCACGCCGGCGGCAGGCATCAACGGCTCGCCGCTGCTGCTCGTCCCGCCGACCGGGCTCACACCGGATCTCATCGCCGAGATCGAGCGTCTCGGCGTGCAGCAGATCATCATCCTGGGTGGTCCCGGCGCGGTCAGCTCGGACGTGGAGCTCGCCCTGGCGGACTTCGCCCCCGAACCGTTGCAGGCGCCTGAGGACCGCCTGGACTTCATGAACAGCACGGGTGCGTGGGCCGGCGTAGAGACGGGCCTCAACGACGTCGACTTCTGGGTCGGCGGCCTCGCGGAGCGGCTGAACCCCTTCGGCGGCATGCTCGGATCGACGTTCAACTTCGTGTTCGAGACGCAGCTCGAGAAGCTCCAGTTCGGTGACCGGTTCTACTACCTGTTCCGCAACCAGGGCGAGCAGCTGTTCGCCGCACTCGAAGGCAACACGTTCTCCGACATCATTCAGCGGAACACGGATGCCTCCAACCTTCCGGCAGACATCTTCGCGCTGCACGACCCCATCCTCGACGTCGATGACTTCGCAGGTGGGGGCGCGCTGCCCGCGGGTCTGATCCAGGAGCCGGACGGCACGTACCGCTGGAGCGGTGACGAGCACGTCGAACTCCACGGGTCGGATGCCGACGACCGGATGCGGGGAGACGAGGGTGACGACGCCATCTGGGGTTACGCCGGCAACGACCGCATCGAGGGCGGGTCGGGCAACGACGCGCTCGTCGGCGGCACGGGCGACGACATCATCACCGACTCGTTCGGCGATGACAACCTCAAGGGCAAGCAGGGCAATGACGTCATGCACAACGGCCCCGGCGACGACCTGTCGATCGGTGGTCTGGGTGACGACTTCATGATCAACGGCGGTGGTGACGCGACCACGCTCTTCGCGGGCCTGGGCGATGACATCACCCTCGGCACCTCCGGCCGCACGACGGTCTTCGGCGGGGAGCACGACGACTGGGTCGAAGGATCCAGCCACGCCGACCTGCTGCAGGGCGACAACGCCGACCAGGCGCAGAACGACACCCTGGGTGGCAACGACGTCGTGATCGGTCGCTTCGGCAACGACGACATCGAGGGCGAGGGCGGTGACGACATCATTGTCGGAACCTCCGTCGGCACCGATCGTCACCTCGGAAACCTGGGCTTCGACTGGCTGACCTACTGGGGCACGCCGGATGGAGTGGTCTCCGACTGGGCATTCAACCGGGTGTTCGAGACGCAGAACCAGCTGGCTTCGCGCTTCGACCTCCTCGAGGCCCTGTCGGGCGGCGTCGGGAACGACACGCTCCGCGGTCCGCTCGTGGAACCGGACGACTTCACCACGCTGAGCGAGGCGCCCCTCAACAAGGCGACCGAAGCGTCGCTCGACCTGGTGGACGGCTTCGAGGCCATGCTGCGGCCGACGGCGACGCACCCCGTGACCGGTGACGAGATCGCCCTCGGCGACTTCGCCCTCCCGATCCTGCGGGACGCGCCGGAGATCGACGCGGACGGCGTGCACAAGGTGATGATCGCCGGACCCGGCAGTGACACCGTCGAAGGACGGGGTGGCAACGACTACCTCGACGGCGACGCGGTCCTGCGGGTGCAGCTGCAGGCGACGCTCAACGACGGCACGGTACTCGTCGTCAACAGCGCGTCGGAGCTGGTGACCCACGCGGTGGAGGGCCGGCTGAACCCGGGCAACATCGAGATCATCCGCGCGATCGACATCAACCGCGACGAGGTCGGCGACGCCGACACCGTGCAGTACGCCGATGTGCGGGCCGCGTACGCGATCTCGGAGATCGGGTTCGAGGGTTCGGGCTACTGGTCGGTCACGCACACCGCGGTCCAGGAGGCCGAGGAGAGCGACGGCACCGACGTCATCACCGGCTTCGAGCGCATGCAGTTCGCCGACGGGTGCGCCGAGCTGATCGACGGTGAGTGGGTCTCCTGCGAGCCGTCGGCGTTCGTTCAGATGGCGCCGATGGACCCGGTCGAGGGGCAGCCGGTGACGGCCACGCTGTGGGAGGACGAGGCCTTCACCGTCGACTTCGACGAGTCGGCAGTCACCAACCTGCTCTACACCTGGTGGGCCGGCGAAGGCGACACGGCCGACACGGTGGGCGAGTGGGAGGTGCTCGTCACCTCGCCGAGCGCGACCTACGTGCCCGACCAGGCCGCTGTGGGGCAGTTCCTCCGCGTGACGGTCGGCTACACCGATCCGGTGGACGGGCTGTTCCGCGCAGCACGGTCGGCGGTCTCCACGTCGCAGGTGCAGGACGTGCAGCAGAACGGCACGCTCTCGATGCAGTCGACCGCACCGTTCGTGGTGGGTACGCCGATCGTCCCGGGCATCCCGAGCGACCCGGACGGACTCTTCGAGGAAGGCGCGCTCACCTACCAGTGGGCGTGGACGACCGACGATCCGGCCTCGCCCACGGCGGTGTGGACCGACATCCCGGCCGACGCCGGCGGCACGGCGAGCGCCTACGCGCCGGCCGCCGCCGATGTCGGCAGGACGATCCGCGTGACCATCGGCTACGTCGACGGAGCCGAGACCGCGCAGAGCGTGTCGGCCTATACCTCCGAGCCCGTCACCGCGGCACCCTGACGACAGGGCCGCGTCCGACACCCTCCCATTCGTGTCGGACGAGGAGGGCCGGTTCCCGAGAACCGGCCCTCCGTGGTGTCCATGGTGCTCACGGCGCGACGATTCAGGCGCGCCGCAGCGCCCGCCGGCTCAGTCCCGCGGCCACTCGATGAGCAGAAGGCCCTGCTTGGTGTCGGCGACGGTGACCTGGCCCTCGGCGAAGAGGTACGTGATGCCGTACCCGTTCTCGTCGGGGGCGATGACCGTGTTCGGGCTCTCGGTGACGTAGACCCCCGAGGCGTCCTCTTCTCGGATCCACCCCTGCGAGACGAGCTCGGTCTGCGCGTCGGCGGCCGCGTCGTCGGCGAGGAGCGCCCAGCCGAACATCTGCCCGTGGTCTCCGGCGGGTCCGCTGAAGTCGGCCCACATGCACTGGATGCCGCCTTCGATCTCGGTGCTGCCGATGTAGAGCGGCGACTGCTGCGAGCTCCAGCCGATGCTCTGGAAATCGGCCACGACGGATTCGCCGATGAGCGTCTCGCAGGTCGGAGCCTCGCTCGACGCCGGCTCGGGCTCGCCGGTGGTGGTGGGCTCGGGCGCGGCGCTGGTCGGTGTCGCGGCGTTGCCCGTCTCCTGCGGTGCAGGCTCCTCGGGCGAGCCCGTGCAGGCGGTGAGCACCATCGCGGTGAGGACGAGCGCGGCGGCGGTGCCGAGGATCCGTGGCGCAGGCATGAAGGGTCTCCGTTGGGGGATGGGAGGGCGGAAGGACGTCAGGCGGAGTGGAGCAGATCGAGGAACGCGGAGTGGAGCACGCGGTTGGTCGCCAAGGAGGAGCGCTCGGAGAGGGAGTCGTTGCCGTCGTAGGACGTGAACCTCCCGCCCGCTTCGGTCACGATCGGCACGAGCGCCGCGATGTCGTACTCCTTGACGCCGAACTCGGCGACGAACTCGAGGCGTCCCTCGGCCAGGAGCATGTAGGGCCAGGCGTCGCCGTAGCCGCGGTCCCGCCAGACCGACGACGTCAGACGCTCGAGCGCATCGAGCCTTCCGGCCTCACGCCACTGTCCGATGCTCTGGAAGCTGACGCTCGACTCGGCGACGGCGTCGACCCTCGACACCGCGAGGCGCCGCCGCTCGCCCGCCGGCGTGTTCGTCCACGCGCCCAGGCCCGTGGCCGCCCACCACCGGCGGCCGATCGCCGGCTGGCTCGCGACGCCGACGCGCGGTACGCCGTCGACGACGAGGGCGATCAGCGTGGTCCACATCGGAATGCCCTTGAGGTAGTTCGCCGTGCCGTCGATCGGATCGACGATCCACTGGCGGTTCGAGTCGCCGCTGATGCCGTACTCCTCGCCGAAGACGCCGTCGCCGGGCCGTTCGGTCTCGAGGAGTGCGCGGATGGCCCGCTCGGTGGCCAGATCCGCCTCGGTCACATGGCTGGCATCCGCCTTCAGCCGGATGTCGAGATCCGCGGCATCGAAACGGGACATGGATGCCGCGTCCGCCGCGTCGGCGAGGCGCAGCGCAAGGTCGAGGTCCCGCGAGAGATCCCCCTCGAAAGGCGTGTCGAACGACGGCGGCACGAGGGGGGAGGTCACGCGGTCCAGGATACCCGGGGGCCTTCCGCGTTCGATTTCACGTTGCGCGATCGTGATGGTAGCGTTGACCCTCGGTTCGCCACGTTGCGAATCGAGCACCTCTAGCTCAATCGGCAGAGCAACTGACTCTTAATCAGTGGGTTCTGGGTTCGAGTCCCAGGGGGTGCACCATCAAGAAGGGCGGTCCGCGAGGACCGCCCTTCTGCTGTCTCCGCTCTCTTCCGACTTGACCCGCACGGCGTCGTCCGCATAGATTGCAGGAACCTGAATCGGGTCTCATGTATGAGGCGGAGGCCTGGTTCCCGAATCCTTCCAATGGGGAAAGGCACGCACATGCGGGTTACGAAGAAGTTGCTCCTGGGCTCCGTGGTCGTCACGGCAGCGATCGCCCTGGCGGCCTGCGCGCCGACCGCGGAGACGCCGTCGGGCGAGGCGACCGACGGCGGTGGTCCCGCCGAGGTCACGGTCGGCATCGTCACGAGCGAGTCGGGGCCGCTCGCCGGCTACGGCAAGCAATACCTCGATGCGTTCGAGGCAGGTCTCGACTATGCGACCGACGGCACCGGCGAGATCGACGGCACGACCATCACCATCGAGAACCGCGATGACGCCGGAGACCCCGACAAGGCCGTCACCGCCGTCAAGGAGCTGATCGGCGAGGGCGTCAACATCATCGCCGGCACCGCATCCTCGGGCGTCGCCCTCGCCGTCGCCGAGCAGGCGCAGCAGAACAAGGTGCTCTACATCTCGGGCCCGGCCGCGGCTGATGCGATCACCGGCATCAACGACTACACGTTCCGTTCCGGCCGGCAGAGCGCGCAGGACGTCGCGACCGCGGGCACGTTCCTCGACGACATCGAGGGCAAGACGGTCGCTGTGTTCGCGCAGGACAACGCGTTCGGTCAGGGCAACGTCGCGGCCGTGGACGCCATCCTGGGCGGCAAGGGCGCGACGGTGAGCCCCGTGCTCGTCGCCGAGGACGTCACCGAGTTCACGCCGTTCGCGCAGCAGGTGCTCGCGGCTGCTCCCGACCTCGTCTTCGTGGCGTGGGCCGGCGCCACCTCGGGCGCGATGTGGCAGGCGATGAGCCAGCAGGGCGTGCTCGACGAGATCCCGGTGGTCACCGGACTCGGCGATGCCGCGACGTTCGGGGCCTACGGCGAGGCATCCGAGAAGATCAACTTCCTCAACCACTACTTCCCCGGTGGCCCGGACAACGACGTGAACACCGCGATGGTGGAGGCGATCGAGGAAGCCGGCGGAACGCCCGACCTCTTCAGCCCCGACGGGTTCAACGCGGCGATCATGATCGTCCACGCGATCCAGGAGGGAAAGGGCGACGTCGACGCGATGGTCTCGGCGCTGGAGGGCTTCGAGTTCGAGGGACCCAAGGGCGCCATGACCGTCCGTGAGGGCGACCACGCGCTCATCCAGGAGATGTACCAGGTGAAGCTCGTCGCCGACGGCGGCACCTTCGTGCCCGAGCTCATCGACACCGTCGCCGCCGACGAGGTCGCGCCGGCCGAGGCCGAGTGAGCCGGGGCGGCACCGCACGATGAGCACTCCCATCCCGTCCACGCCCGACGCGGGTGCCGTTCGCCGCGGTTCTCCGCTGAGGGTCGAAGGCCTCGGCCTGCAGATCGGCGGCGCGACGATCCTCGAAGGCGTCGACCTCGACGTCGAGGCCGGCTCCCTCGTCGGAGTCATCGGCCCGAACGGCGCCGGCAAGACCACGCTCTTCAACGTGATCTCCGGGCTCATGAAGCCCACCGCCGGCCGTGTCGTGCTCGACGACCGCGACATCACGTTGGCGTCGGTGCCCGCACGGGCGCGGGCGGGACTGGGGCGCACCTTCCAGACCTCGAGCCTCTTCCCGAAGCTGTCCGTGCTCGAGAACGTGCGCCTGGCCGCCCAGGTGTCGCTCGGCGGATCGGGATCGCTGGTGCGATTCCCTCGGCGAACGGATGCCGCCACCGCGCTGGCTGTGGACAAGCTCGACATCGTCGGGCTCGGCCACATGCGCGAAGCCATGGCGGGCGACATCTCCCACGGCGACAAGCGCAAGCTCGAGATCGCGGTGCTGCTGGCCACCGAGTCGAGCATCGTGCTGCTCGACGAGCCGATGGCCGGCGTCGCGTCCGGAGACGTGCCCGGCCTCGTGGAGAACATCCGCGTCATGCAGCGCGAGAAGGGCTGCACGCTGCTCATGGTCGAGCACCACATCGATGTGCTCATGGGACTGGTCGAGAAGGTGGCGGTGATGTACTTCGGCACGATCATCGCGTACGACACCCCGCAGCGGATCATGGACAACCCGCTGGTGCAGAGCGCGTACCTCGGCTCCGGCTCCACCGGAACGGAGGCCGCATGACCGCCGAGCCGATCCTCACGGTGCGGAACATGCGCTGCACCATCGCCGGCCAGCAGGTCGTCGAGGATGTGTCCTTCGACGTGCCGGCCACCGGAATCACCGCCGTCCTCGGGCGCAACGGCGTGGGCAAGACGTCGACGCTGCGCGGCATCCTGGGTCTCATCTCGCGGCGCGGCGAGGTACGCCTCGCCGGGGAGCGCATCGACGGACTGTCCACGCACCGCATCGTCCGGCGCGGTGTGGGCTATGTGCCGGAGGACCGCGAGGTCTTCTCCAGGCTCACGGTCGCCGAGAACCTGGCGCTGGCGGAGCGGCAGCGCAGCCCCCGGCACCAGTTCGTCGCCGAACTCTTCCCGGATCTGGTCGCACGTCGCGACCAGCAGGCGGGCACGCTCTCGGGCGGGCAGCAGCAGATGGTGTCGGTCGCGCGGGCGCTGCTCAACGACAACAGGCTGCTCCTCGTCGACGAGCCGACCAAGGGCCTCGCCCCGAAGATCGTCACGGAGGTCGCCGACGCACTCGAGGAAGCCTCGAAGACCGTGCCGATCCTCCTCGTCGAGCAGAACCTCGAGGTCGTGCGCCGCCTCGCCGACGACGCCGTCGTGATCGCCGGCGGCCGGGTCGCCCACGTCGGCAAGGCACGCGCGATCCTCGACGACGACGACCTGACCCGCCGCCTCCTGGGCGTCCACGTGGAGCACGCCGTATGAGCACCCTCGTCCTGACCCTGATCACCGGCGTCGGCCTCGGCGCCCTCTACTTCCTCGTCGCGAGCGGGCTCAGCCTGATCTACGGCCTGATGCACGTGCTGAACTTCGCCCACGGCGCCTTCCTCACGCTGAGCGCCTTCATGGGCTTCATGGTCGCCCAGGCTCTGGGCACCGACTCGTGGGGATCGTTCCTGCTGTCGGTGCTCGTCGGCGCGGCGGTGGGCGCGGTGTTCGCGACGCTGACGGAGCTCGTGCTCATCCGCCCGCTGTACGAGCGGCACATCGAGCAGGTGCTGGTCACCGTGGGCCTCTCCTTCGCCGCCGTGGCGCTGTTCGAGGGGATCTGGGGCACCGACCCGATCCACATCTCGGGTCCGGCGTGGCTGAAGCAGACGACGGAGGTGCTCGGCGCCCGCATCCCCAACACGTACTGGGTGCTCATGATCGCGGCCGTACTCGTGCTCGCCGCCCTGGTGCTCTTCCTGCAGAAGACGCGCTACGGCATGATCATCCGGGCCGGCGTCGAGAACCGCTCGATGGTCACCGCGCTGGGCATCGACGTGCGGCGCTCGTTCACCCTCGTCTTCGCGATCGGCGGTGCGGCCGCCGGCATCGGCGGCGTGCTGGCCATGCACTACTCGACGTTCGTGTCGGCCCACCTGGGCCAGACGCTCCTCATCTTCGCGTTCATCGTCACCGTGGTGGGCGGCCTCGGATCGCTGACCGGTGCGGCCGTGGCATCCGTCCTCGTCGCCGTCCTGCAGCAGTTCGCGAACTTCTATCTCGGCGGGACCGGCGACTTCATCGTCGTGATCCTGCTGGCGCTCGTGCTGCTCGTGCGCCCGAGCGGACTCCTGGGGAGGAAGGCATGACCCGTCGACAGCCTCAGGGACCGGGGCAGGGCTCCGCCCTCCGTCGCTTCACCCCCGCGATCATGGGCGCGGTGCTGGTCGCCTTCATGGCGATGCTTCCGCTGCTCAACCTCTCGCTTCCCGGCATCCTGCCCACGCCGACCTACATGCCGGGCACGCTCGCGCTGCTGTCGCTGTGCATGGTGTTCGCGGCGCTCGCACTGTCCTACAACCTGCTGCTGGGATCGGGCGGGATGCTGTCGTTCGGTCACGCGCTCTACTTCGGCGCCGGCGCCTACGGACTCGGCATCGCCCTCGAGCACTTCGGCGTGCCGCTGTGGCCGGGCATCTTCGTCGCGCTCATCGGCGGCATGGTCATCGCGCTCGTGACCGGTGCGGTGTCGATGCGGGTGTCGGGCATCCCGTTCGCCATGGTGACCCTGGCCTTCGCGCAGGCGGGCTCGGTGCTCGTGCGCCGCAACTCCCAGGTGACGGGGGGCGAGGAGGGCCTGAGCCTGAACACCGAGCAGGTGCCGGACTTCCTCATCGGCGTGATCAATACCCGCAACCTGTACTGGTTCACGCTCGTCGTGCTCGTCGTGGTCTATCTCGTGACACTGTGGGTCGACACCTCGCGTCTGGGCCACCTCGCCCGCGCGACCCGCGAGAACGAGCAGCGGGTGCGCGTGCTGGGGCTCTCGCCCTACCGCGTGCGGCTCATCGTGTTCGTCATCGCCGCGGCGCTGGCGGCGCTGGCCGGCGTGGCGTACATGCTGCTGCAGTCGGGCACCGTGCCGCGCGCCGTCTCGGCCGATCTCACCATCACCGTGCTGGTCATGGTCGTGCTGGGTGGCGTCGGGTTCCGGTGGGGTGCCATCGTCGGGGGTGTGCTGTACACGCTCCTCGATCAGCGGCTCACCGTGCTGGCCGGATCCGAAGCGATCGCGGACCTCCCTGACTGGCTGCGCGTGCCGCTGTCGGAGCCGCTGTTCCTCCTCGGCGTGCTCTTCATCGTCGTGGTGATGTTCCTGCCGGGCGGTATCGCCGGCACGATCGACGCCGCCGTCAAGCGCCGCCGCAGCGAGCGGGTGCGCACCTCGCTGCGGAGCCTCGACGACGCCGAGCAGGCGACGGAGGCGGCCGAGGCGCCCGCCGAGGTGCGCTCATGACCTGCGGCCTCGATGCGCACGTCGAGGACGAGCCGCACACCATCGGCCGCTGGATCACCGATCGGGCCGGGCGCTCACCGGAGCGCATCGCGGTGGACGACAGGGGCGTGACGACCGACTACGCGACGCTCGCCGCCCGGGCCGGCGAGCTCGCCGAGAACCTCCGGCGATCGGGCTACGGCCCGGGCGACCGCATCGCGACGGTGTCGGGGAACTCGACCGACCACGTCGTCGCCTTCTTCGCGTGCGCGATCGCGGGGATCGCCTTCGTGCCGCTGTCGTGGCGGCTCACTCCGCGCGAGCTCGCCGACGTCCTCACCCGATCCGCGCCGGCGCTCGTGCTGATCGAGGACGAGCACGCCGCGCTCGCCGGCGAGGCGCTGCGGCTCGCGGACCGGACCGGTCCCACCGCGGCCCTGGGCACCACCGGGATCGAGGCATCCGTCCCTCGCGCACGGCACCCGCGCACGCACCGGCCGGTACGCGACGACGACCCGCTGCTCGTCATCTTCACGTCGGGCAGCGAGGCCGCTCCCAAGGGCGTGGTCCTGACGCACGCCAACTGCTTCTGGAACAACCTGGCCCTCTCGCAGGCGCTCCCGCTCGCGCAGGACGACGTCGTGCTGGCGATGCTGCCGCAGTTCCACGTCGCCGCGTGGAACTGCCAGCCGCTGCTGGCCTGGTGGGTCGGGGCGACCGTCGTGCTGGAGCGCTCGTTCCAGCCCGCCCGGGTGCTGCAGCTCATCGCCGACCGCCGCATCACCGCCATGATGGGCGTGCCCACGCAGTACGCGCTGCTGGCCGCCGATCGGGAGTGGGAGTCGACGGATGCCTCGTCGCTCCGGCTGGCCCTCGTGGGGGGTGCCACCATGCCGGTGCCGCTGCAGGAAGCCTGGGCGTCCCGCGGCGTCCCGCTCACGCAGGGGTACGGGCTGACCGAGGCGGGTCCGAACGTCCTGCACCTCCCGGCCGCAGAGGCCGCGGCCGCGCCGGGCGCCGTCGGGCGGCCGTACCCGTACGTGTCGGTGAGGATCGTCGATCCCGCCACCGGCCTGACCCTGGAGGGCGAGGCCACCGGCGAGCTGTGGGTGCGCGGACCCAGTGTCTTCCCGGGCTACCTCGGCGACGCCGCCGCCACCTCGCGCGCGCGGGACGGCGAGTGGCTGCGCACGGGCGACCTCGTCTCGCGCGACGGGGACGGTGTGTTCCGGATCGTCGACCGGCTGAAGGACATCTTCATCTCGGGCGGCGAGAACGTCGCGCCGGCCGAGGTGGAGTACGCGCTGTGCCTGCATCCGCTCGTCGCGGCGGCCGCAGTCGTCGGCGTTCCGGACCCGGTGTGGGGCGAACGCGGGATCGCGTTCGTCGTGCCGGCCGCCGGTGCGGCGCTGGCGGAGGACGAGCTCCTCACGCACGCGCGGCGCAACCTCGCCGCGTTCAAGGTGCCGGTGCGTGTCGTGCTGGTGGACGCGCTGCCGCGTTCGACGATCGACAAGCTCGCCCGCTCCCGGCTGCGCGAGTGGGCTCTCGGATCGGCGCCGTGCCCGGGGGATCCACAGGCGGCAGGGCCCGCGGCGTTCGGGGCGCGAGGGACGGGGGAGTCCGCATGAGCATGTCCGACGAGATGGTCGACGGGGGGGAGCTGGTCTCGTCCGCGACCGGGCGCCCCCTCACCAAGCGCGGAGAGGCGACCCGCCGTCGCCTCCTCGAGGCGGCGGAGCTGGTGTTCGCGGACCAGGGCTACCACGAGGCATCCATCGTCAAGATCACCGAGCGGGCGGGCATCGGCCTGGGCACCTTCTACCTCTACTTCGACAGCAAGCAGTCGATCTTCGAGGCTCTCGTGCTCGACCTGAACCGTCGCGTGCGCCATTCGATGTCCGAGGCCATGACGGGAGCGGCGTCGCGGCTGGAGGCGGAGCGCGCGGGCTTCGCCGGCTTCTTCCGGTTCACCGCGGAGCACCCCGCGCTGTACCGGGTGGTGCGCGAGGCGGAGTTCGTGTCGCCCGCGGTGCTGCGCACCCACTACACGCGCATCGTCGAGGGCTACGAAGCCGGACTCCGTGCGGCCCAGGAGGCCGGCGACGTCGACCGGCAGCTCGACCCCGAGACCACGGCCTGGGCCCTGATGGGCATGGGCGAGCTGATCGGCATGCGGTTCCTGCTGTGGGAGCGCGACGCCGAGGGCAGGCCGCCTGCCGAGCTCGACCCCGCGGTCTTCGCCGGCATGACCCGCATCATCGACAACGCGCTGGCTCCTCGCGGCGCCGACGAGAGGAAGGAAGGCTGATGGCAGACAAGGATCTCGCCGGCAGGCGGGCGCTGGTGACCGGCGGTGCGAGCGGCATCGGTCTGGCGTGCGCGCACGAGCTCGCTTCGCGAGGCGCTCATGTCACCGTCGCCGATCGCGATGCCCAGGCCGCGACGGATGCCGCCACCGCGGTGGGCGGCGAATCCTGGGTGGCGGACCTCTCCGACACCGCGGCGCTCGAGGATCTCGCGCTGGACGTCGACATCCTCGTCAACAACGCCGGGATCCAGCGGGTGTCGCCGATCACCGAGTTCGATCCCGACACGTTCCGCCTGCTGCTGCGGCTCATGCTCGAGTCGCCGTTCCTGCTGATCCGCGCCGCGCTTCCCGGGATGTACGAGCGCGGGTGGGGACGGGTCATCAACATCTCCAGCGCTCACGGCCTGCGCGCGAGCCCGTTCAAGTCGGCCTATGTCGCAGCCAAGCACGGCCTGGAGGGACTGTCGAAGGTCACCGCCCTCGAGGGCGCCCCGCACGGTGTGACGAGCAACTGCATCAACCCGGCATACGTGCGCACCCCGCTGGTGGAGAAGCAGATCGCGGATCAGGCGAGGGTGCACGGGATCCCGGCCGAAGAGGTGGTCGAGAAGATCATGCTCACCGAGAGCGCCATCAAGCGCCTCGTCGAGGCGGACGAGGTCGCCTCACTGGCCGGATGGCTCGCGTCCGACCGGGCGGGGATGGTCACCGGCGCCTCGTACACGATGGACGGCGGATGGACGGCTCGATGAACCACGACAGGATCCCCGGTGGCGGCGCCGTCCCGGCGGCGGCGCCCGTGGCCGCACACGAATACCGTGAGGTCGACGTCCCTGTCGACGGCGGACTGCTGCACGCCGGCGTGTGGGAGCCGATCGACACGCCGGCGCACGACGCGGCCGGGGTGCAGACGGTGCTTCTCGTGCACGGCGTCACCGCGTCGCACCTGGCCTGGCCGTTCGTCGTGGAGCGGCTGCCGGGCGTGCGCGTCGTCGCCCCCGACCTCCGCGGCCGCGGTCGCAGCAACGGGCTCGCGGGCGCTGCCGGGATGGCCGCGCACGCGGCGGACCTCGCGTCGCTGCTCGACGCCCTCGGGATCTCGCGGACAGTGGTCGTCGGACACTCGATGGGCGGGTTCGTCTCGGTGGTCTTCGCCCACCGGCACCCCGAGCGCGTCTCGCGCGTCGTGCTCGTCGACGGCGGGCTGCCGCTGGACGTGCCTCAGGGCCTCAGCCCCGACCAGCTGGTCGCCGGCATCCTCGGCCCGACGGCGGCGCGGCTGTCGATGAGGTTCGCCGGGCCGGGGGAGTACCTGGAGTTCTGGCGGCGGCATCCGGCGTTCGGCGAGGACTGGACGCCCGAGCTCGAGCGCTACCTGGCCTACGACCTCGTCGAGGACGGAGCCGGCGCGTACCGGCCGGCGACGAGCTACGCGACCACCGCGGATGACACCGTCGACATGAACACCGGCGCCGCGCTGCCCGCGGCGCTGGCCGGGCTGCGGCATCCGATGCGTTTGATCACGGTGCCGCTCGGCCTGCAGAACGAGCCGCCGGGCCTCTACGCCCCCGAGCACCTGGAGCGCCTGCTCGCGTCGTACCCGGGCGTCGCGCACGAGCGGGTGGCGGGGTTCAACCACTACACGATCGTGATGTCGCCGGCCGGCGCAGACGTCGTGGCCGCCGCCGTGCGGGAGGAGCTCGCCGCGCTGGTGTGACGCCGTCAGCGGGAGGCGGCGATGCGGGTCGTCAGCTGATGGGCGTGGGCCAAGAGCGTGCGGCCCAGCTCCGGAAGCCGGTCGGCCCCGAAACGGAACTGCACGCCCGTCAGGCTCAGCGCCCACTGCGGGTGGCCCTCGCGCGTGAAGACAGCCGCGCCGATGCCGTACGAGCCCTCGACGATGAGGCCGGGGTTGACCGCGTAGCCGCGCTCCTGCGTCTCGCGCAGCCTGGTCCGAAGCCGTCGCTCGCCGTGCGCCGCGCCCCACTGCTCCGGCAGCTCGGGGTGTCGCTCGAAGTAGGCGTCCACATCGTGGGGCGGCAGGAAGGACAGGATCGCCAGCCCCGCGGAGGCCACCCCGAGCGGGAAGCGCACGCCCTCCGACAGCACGAACGAGCGGATCGGGAAGCTGCCCTCCTCCCGGAGGAGGCACACGGTCTCATCGCCGCGTCGCACCGAGAGGAACGCGCTCTCCTCGGTGCGAACGGCAAGGGATCGTACGATGTCGCGCGCGATGGCGGTGATGTCGTAGCGGGATGCCGCCACGGTGCCCATCAGGAACAGCTCGGGTCCCGGCATCCAGCGTCCGGTGCGCTCGTCCTGGTCGACGAGCCCTTCGTGCCGCAGCGCGGTCAGCAGGCGATGCGCGGTGGGCCGGGTCAGCTCCGCGCGTCGTGCGAGCTCGGCGACGGCCATGCCCTCGGCGCCCCCTGCGGTCACCAGGCGCAGGAGTTGCGCCGCGCGCGCGATCGACTGCGCCCCCGGGACGGAGCGCTTGGGCATGCTGTCCACGATATGGACGCTACGCGCCGTATCGGCCACATGGCAAGCGACGCCTCGCGCGCCGGCGTCGGGCGCGGCAGGATCGAGGGCACGAGCGATGCGAAGGAGCAGCATGATCGACAAGACCTGGGGCTCGGCGGCCGAGGCCGTCGCCGACATCCCCGACGGCGCCTCTCTCGCGGTCGGAGGCTTCGGGCTCTCCGGCAACCCGATCGCCCTCATCGAGGCGCTGCTGGCGCAGGGGACGAGCGACCTCAGCATCGTCAGCAACAACTGCGGCGTCGACGACTGGGGGCTCGGCATCCTGCTGAACGCCAAGCGCATCCGCAAGATGACCTCGTCGTACGTCGGCGAGAACAAGGAGTTCGAGCGGCAGTTCCTCTCCGGTGAGCTCGAGCTCGAGCTCACGCCCCAGGGCACCCTCGCCGAGAAGCTCAGGGCGGGAGGCTCAGGGATCGCGGCGTTCTACACGCAGACCGGCGTGGGCACGCAGGTCGCCGAGGGCGGGCTGCCGCGCCGCTACGCCGTCGACGGCTCGATCGCCGTCGCATCCCCGGTCAAGGACGTGCGCAGCTTCGACGTTTCGGGCGCCGCGCGCGACTATGTGCTGGAAGAGGCGATCGTCACCGACTTCGCGCTCGTCCACGCGCTCAAGGGCGACCGCCACGGCAACCTCGTCTTCAACAAGGCGGCGCGCAACTTCAACCCGCTCGCCGCGATGGCCGGGCGCGTGTGCATCGCCCAGGTAGAAGAGCTCGTCGAACCGGGCGAGCTGGATCCCGACGCCATCCACCTGCCCGGCATCTACGTGCACCGCATCGTGGAGGTCGGAGCCGACATCGAGAAGCGCATCGAACGACGAACGGTCTCGGTCGCCCGGGCCGCCGCGCGCGAGATGCCGGAAGGAGCCTGACATGGCGCTCAGCCGCAATGAGATGGCCGCGCGCGCGGCTGCGGAGCTCGCCGACGGGGCTTACGTCAACCTCGGCATCGGCCTGCCGACGCTCGTGCCCAACTTCGTGCCCGACGGCGTGACGGTCGTGCTGCAGTCCGAGAACGGCATCCTCGGCGTCGGCCCGTACCCGACGGAGGAGAACGTCGATCCCGACCTCATCAACGCCGGCAAGGAGACCGTCACGACCCTTCCGGGCGCCGCGTTCTTCGACTCCGCGACGAGCTTCGGCATGATCCGCGGCGGCAAGATCGACGCCGCCATCCTCGGCGCCATGCAGGTCTCGGCGACGGGTGACCTCGCGAACTGGATGATCCCCGGCAAGATGGTCAAGGGTCCGGGCGGCGCGATGGACCTCGTGCACGGAGCCGCGAAGGTCATCGTGCTCATGGAGCACGTCGCCAAGGACGGCTCGGCCAAGATCGTGGACGAGTGCACGCTGCCCCTCACCGGCCGCGGCGTCGTGGACCGCATCATCACCGACCTCGCCGTCATCGATGTGACCGATGCCGGCCTCGTGCTCGTCGAGACCGCGCCGGGTGTCACCGTCGAGGAGGTCATCGCCGCGACAGAGCCCCGACTCACCGTCTCCGAACAGCTGGAAGTGATCTCATGACCCGTGAAGACATCGTCATCGTCGCCGCCGCGCGCACGCCGCAGGGGCGGCTGAAGGGCCAGCTCGCGCCGCTGACCGCGGTGCAGCTCGGCAGCGCAGCGATCAAGGGCGCCCTCGACAAGGGCGGCATCCCCGCCGACGCCGTCGACGCGGTGCTCGTCGGGCAGGTGCTCGCCGCCGGCAGCGGCCAGAACCCTGCGCGGCAGGCGGCCGTGGGGGCCGGCATCGGGTGGGAGGTGCACTCGGGCTCGGTCAACAAGGTGTGCCTCTCCGGGCTCACCGCCGTCATCGACGGCGCCCGAATGATCGCCGTGGGGGACGCGACGGTCGTGGTCGCTGCCGGCATGGAGTCCATGACCCGTGCGCCGCACCTCCTGATGGGCTCGCGCGACGGATGGGCGTACGGTTCGATCGAGGTGCTCGACCACATGGCGCACGACGGGCTGACCGACGCATACGACCGCGAGAGCATGGGCGCGTCGACGGAGCGGCACAACGGCCGGCTCGAGGTTACGCGGGAAGCGCAGGATGCCGTCGCCGCACGCTCGCACCAGCGCGCCGCGGCCGCCCAGGCCGACGGAGTGTTCGACGCCGAGATCGTGCCGGTGGAGATCCCGCAGCGCAAGGGCGACCCGGTGGTCGTGACGAAGGACGAGGGCGTGCGACCCGAGACGACGGTCGAGACCCTCTCGCGCCTGCGTGCCGCCTTCGCCGAGGGCGGCTCGATCACGGCCGGCAACTCGTCGCAGATCTCCGACGGCGCCTCGGCGGTGGTGCTCACCCGGCGCTCGCACGCCGACGAGAACGGCTGGCCCGTCCTCGCGGTCGTCGGCGCCTCCGGGCAGGTCGCCGGTCCCGACAACTCGCTGCACTCGCAGCCCGCACGCGCGATCGAGAAGGCGCTCGAGAAGCAGGGGATCGCGGCATCCGACCTCGACATCGTGGAGATCAACGAGGCGTTCGGGGCCGTCGTGGCGCGATCGCAGGCGGAGCTCGGACTGTCGGACGACGTCGTCAACCCGCACGGCGGCGGCATCGCGATCGGGCATCCCATCGGGGCCTCCGGCAACCGGCTGGTCGTCCACGCGGTGCACGAGCTCGTCCGCCGCGGCGGCGGGACGGCCGCGGTCGCGCTGTGCGGCGGGGGCGGTCAGGGCGACGCGCTGATCCTCACACGCTGAGCGGGTCAGTCCGCGAGGCGCTTGAGGCGGTCCTTGCGGATCTTGCGCTCGTTCCCATGGATGGGGGAGTCCTTGGCGACCGCCTCGCCGTGTGCGGCACGGCGCAGGTCGACGATGGCGCCGATCGCGAGGGCGAGCGAGATGCCCCAGCTGATCCAGGCGAGCACCTGGCGCCACGTGAAGGGCTCCTTCTCGCGGAGTCCCCTCAGCAGCGTCAAACCGCCCGTGACGGCGGTGAGGAGCCCGGTGCCGAAGAGGTACTTGCGCATGGGGCCACGTTAGCGCGGGGTGCGCGCACCCTGCGCCCCTTGACATGTGCGCGCTCGGTGCGTCAAGGGGCGCAGGCCGGGCGGAACGGCGCTGTTAGCCTGGGCGTGCCGAGTCCACGAAACCGTCAGGAGCCCGCGTGACAGAGCCCGCACACAGCGCCGACCTCGTCGTCGTCGCCAACCGCCTCCCCGTCGACCGGGTCGTCGACGCCGCGGGCGAGCAGGGGTGGCGTCGCTCACCCGGCGGGCTGGTGACGGCACTCGAGCCGGTGATGCGGCGGTCGGACGGCGCGTGGGTGGGCTGGCCGGGCCAGCCCGACATCGACGTCGAGCCGTTCGAGTTCGAGGGCACCTATCTCGTCCCCGTCGCCCTCAGCTCCGACGAGGTCGAGAAGTACTACGAGGGCATGTCGAACGACACCTTCTGGCCGCTCTACCACGACGTCATCGCGGAGCCGCGCTACCGGCGCGTGTGGTGGGACGCCTACGTGCGGGTCAACCGCCGCTTCGCCGAGGCCACGGCGGCGGTCGCGGCCGAGGGTGCGACCGTATGGGTGCAGGACTATCAGCTGCAGCTCGTGCCCCAGATGCTCCGCGACATGCGCCCCGACCTCACGATCGGGTACTTCCACCACATTCCCTTCCCGGCATACGGCCTCTACTCGCAGCTCCCGTGGCGGCGGCAGGTGCTCGAGGGCCTCCTCGGCGCCGACGTCATCGGCTTCCAGCGGGTGGCCGACGCGGGCAACTTCGCCCGGGCCGTCCGCCGTCAGCTGCGCTACGACACCAAGGCCACCGGCATCAGCGTCCCGAACCCCGATGGCACGACCCGGCGGGCGCTGGCCAAGGCCTTCCCCATCTCGATCGACGCCTCGTCCTACATCGAGCTCGCGCGTCGCGAGGACGTGCGGGCGCGTGCGCGGGAGATCCGGGAGAGCCTCGGGAACCCGAAGAAGATCCTGCTCGGGGTCGACCGCCTGGACTACACCAAGGGCATCCGCCACCGCATGAAGGCGTTCGGCGAGCTGCTCGAGGACGGCCGCATCTCGGTCGAGGACGTCACGCTGGTGCAGGTCGCGAGCCCCAGCCGCGAGCGCGTCGAGGCGTACATGCAGCTGCGGGACGAGATCGAGCTCACCGTGGGCCGCATCAACGGCGACCACGACACGATGGGGCACACCGCGATCCGCTACCTGCACCAGGCCTACCCGCGCGAAGAGATGGTCGCGCTGTTCCTGGCCGCCGACGTCATGCTCGTCACGGCGCTGCGGGACGGCATGAACCTCGTGGCCAAGGAGTACGTCGCGTCGCGCATCGACAACCGGGGGGTGCTCGTGCTGAGCGAGTTCGCCGGCGCCGCGGACGAGCTGCCGAGCGCGATCCGCATCAATCCCCACGACATCGACGGCATGAAGGACTCGATCATGCGCGCCATCGAGATGCCGTCCGCAGAGCAGGGCCGGCGCATGCGGGCGCTGCGCAAGAAGGTGATCGAGAGCGACGTCGCGCGCTGGTCCCGGTCGTTCCTCGACGCCCTGGACGCGGCGCGCCGCGGCCGCCGCGACGCCGGGGCCCACGCATGAGCGCCGCCCTCGACGACGACGCGCGAGCGCAGATCGCGCGGGTCGCGGCATCCGATCGGCTCCTGGTCGCCCTCGACTTCGACGGCACGCTCTCGCCCCTCGAGGACGAGCCGATGGATGCGCGGATGCTGCCGGCGGCTCGTGCGGCGGTCGACGCCCTCGTCGCCGTGCCCGACACCGTGGTCGCGTTCGTATCGGGCCGCAGCCTGAGCGATCTGCGCGTGATCGCCGAGCACGACGACGCGTCTCGGGTGCTCCTGGCCGGCTCGCACGGTGCGGAGTACTGGATCCCCGGTGAGGGCCTCTCCCGCCACGCCGAGGACGACGCCGACGCCGCACTGCGCGACGCGCTTCGGGCGCGCGCCGAGCAGGAGACCGCCCACCTCGAGGGGGTGTGGATCGAGCCGAAGACGTTCGGGTTCGGTGTGCACACCCGGCGGGCCGACCCGCAGGCCGCCGCGACGGCGAACCGGATGGTCGACGAGATCGTCTCGGCGGAGGCGCCGCAGTGGCGCCGGCGCACGGGGCACAACATCGTCGAGTACGCCTTCCGTCACGAGGGGAAGGACTCCGCGATCGCCGAGCTCCGCGCGCGGACGGCCGCCTCGGCGGTGCTCTTCGCGGGCGACGACGTGACCGACGAGGACGCGCTGGCGAGTCTCGGAGCGGCCGACCTCGGCGTCCACGTCGGCGGCGGGCCCACGGCGGCTACCGTGACGGTGCCCGACATCGCCGCGCTGGCCGCCCTCCTGGAGCGTCTCGCACAGGCGCGTACCGAGGCGCGCGGCTGACGCGTCACAGCGGCCGAGCGCGCGCTGCCGCGGGAATACACTGAGTCAATGGCCCTGCCCGATTCGCCCGCTGACAACTCCATCGACATCAAGCCCCGCAGTCGCGTCGTCACCGACGGCATCGAAGCGACGACCTCCCGCGGCATGCTCCGCGCGGTCGGCATGGGTGACGCGGACTGGGACAAGCCGCAGATCGGCATCGCCTCCAGCTGGAACGAGATCACCCCGTGCAACCTGAGCCTCGACAGGCTCGCACAGGGCGCCAAGGAGGGGGTGCACGCGGGCGGCGGCTACCCGCTCCAGTTCGGCACCATCTCCGTCTCGGACGGCATCTCGATGGGCCACGAGGGCATGCACTTCTCGCTCGTCTCGCGGGAGGTCATCGCCGACTCGGTCGAGACGGTCATCATGGCCGAGCGCCTCGACGGCTCGGTGCTCCTCGCGGGCTGCGACAAGTCGATCCCGGGCATGCTGATGGCCTCCGCGCGGCTCGACCTCTCGAGCGTCTTCCTCTACGCCGGCTCGATCGCGCCCGGCTGGGTCAAGCTCTCGGACGGCACCGAGAAGGACGTCACCATCATCGACTCGTTCGAAGCCGTGGGCGCGTGCCTGGCCGGAAAGATGAGCGAGGCCGACCTCAAGCGCATCGAGTGCGCCATCGCGCCCGGCGAAGGCGCCTGCGGCGGCATGTACACCGCCAACACCATGGCCTCGGTCGCCGAGGCCCTCGGGCTCAGCCTGCCCGGCTCGGCCGCACCGCCGTCCGCCGACCGCCGCCGCGACTACTTCGCCCACCGGTCGGGGGAGGCGGTCGTGAACCTGCTCCGCCAGGGCATCACGACCCGCGACATCCTCACCAAGGAGGCGTTCGAGAACGCCATCGCCCTCGCCATGGCGCTCGGCGGGTCGACGAACGTCGTCCTGCATCTGCTGGCGATCGCGCGCGAAGCCGACGTCGACCTGAGCCTTCACGACTTCAACCGCATCGGCGACAAGGTGCCCCACGTGGCCGACATGAAGCCGTTCGGCCAGTACGTCATGAACGACGTCGACCGTCACGGCGGCATCCCGGTCATCATGAAGGCCATGCTCGACGAGGGCCTGCTGCACGGCGACGCCCTCACGGTCACCGGCAAGACGCTCGCCGAGAACCTCGCAGAACTCGACCCGGACCCCGTGGACGGCACCGTCATCCACCGCTTCGACGACCCCATCCACGAGACGGGCGGCATCACGATCCTGCACGGCACGATCGCGCCCGAAGGCGCCGTCGTGAAGTCGGCCGGCTTCGACGGCAACGTGTTCGAGGGTCCCGCGCGCGTGTTCGAGCGGGAGCGCGCCGCCATGGACGCCCTCGAGGCCGGCGAGATCGTCGCGGGCGACGTCGTCGTCATCCGCTACGAGGGCCCCAAGGGCGGCCCCGGCATGCGCGAGATGCTCGCCATCACCGCAGCCATCAAGGGCGCAGGCCTCGGAAAAGATGTACTACTCTTGACGGACGGACGATTCTCAGGCGGCACAACCGGCCTGTGCATCGGCCACATAGCACCCGAAGCGGTGGACGCTGGTCCCATCGCCTTCGTGCGCGATGGTGATCTGATACGGGTCGATATCGCGGCTCGCACTCTCGATCTACTCGTCGACGAGGCTGAGCTCGACTCCCGCCGCTTGGGCTGGGAGCCGCTTCCCCCGCGCTATACCCGTGGCGTCCTTGCCAAGTACTCCCGACTCGTGCGCTCCGCTGCGGAGGGCGCGACCACCGGTTGAGTCCGGCTTCCGACAAGCCCTCCGAACCGACTCAGAGGATCCTCACCATGTCACTCGACACCGCTGCCGTTCCCCGGCCGCCGGCCCGCACCGCCTCGACGCCCGTGCTCACGGGCGCGGAAGCGGTCGTCCGCTCCCTCGACCTGCTGGGGGTGACCGACGTCTTCGGCCTGCCCGGCGGCGCGATCATGCCCGTCTACGACCCGCTCATGGACGACGAGTCGGTCCGCCACATCCTCGTCCGGCACGAGCAGGGCGCAGGTCACGCCGCGGAAGGCTACGCCGCGGCATCCGGTCGTGTGGGCGTGGCGATCGCGACCTCCGGCCCCGGCGCCACCAACCTCGTGACGGCGATCGCCGACGCGTACATGGACTCGGTGCCGATCGTGTGCATCACCGGCCAGGTGTTCTCCACGCTCATGGGGACGGATGCCTTCCAGGAGGCCGACATCGTGGGCATCACCATGCCCATCACCAAGCATTCGTTCCTCGTCAAGCGTGCAGAGGACATCCCCGGCGCCCTCGCGGCGGCCTTCGAGATCGCCTCGACCGGGCGCCCCGGGCCGGTGCTCGTGGACATCACGAAGGACGCGCAGCAGGCCGAGGCGCCGTTCGTGTGGCCGCCGAAGATCGACCTGCCGGGCTACCGGCCGGTGACCAAGGCGCACGGCAAGCAGATCCAGGCCGCCGCGCAGATGATCGTGGAGGCCCGCAAGCCGGTGCTCTACGTCGGCGGCGGCGTGGTCCGGGCACGCGCCTCGGAAGAGCTGCGCACGTTCGCGCAGGCGACCGGCGCCCCGGTCGTCACCACGCTCATGGCGCGCGGCGCCTTCCCGGACTCGCACGAGCAGCACCTCGGCATGCCGGGCATGCACGGCACCGTCCCGGCGGTGCTCGCGCTGCAGGAGGCCGACCTCATCGTCGCGCTCGGCGCGCGGTTCGACGACCGCGTCACCGGCAAAGCGGCGCTGTTCGCGCCGAACGCGAAGGTCGTGCACGTCGACATCGACCCGGCCGAGATCTCGAAGATCCGCACCGCCGACGTCCCGATCGTCGGCGACCTCAAGGACGTGCTCGTCGACCTGCACGCGGCGTTCCAGGCAGCCGTCAAGGGCGGCAATCCGGACATCGCCGAGTGGTGGTCCTTCCTCGACGGCCTGCGCGACGAGTTCCCGCTCGGCTACTCGCAGCCGACCGACGGCCTGATGTCGCCGCAGTACGTGATCCAGCGCATCGGCGAGCTCACGGGCCCTGAAGGCATCTACGCCGCCGGCGTCGGGCAGCACCAGATGTGGGCGGCGCAGTTCATCAAGTACGAGCGCCCGAACGCGTGGCTGAACTCCGGCGGCGCGGGGACCATGGGGTACTCCGTCCCGGCGGCGATGGGCGCCAAGGTCGCCGAGCCCGACCGCGTGGTGTGGGCGATCGACGGCGACGGCTGCTTCCAGATGACCAATCAGGAGCTCGCGACCTGCGCGATCAACGACATCCCGATCAAGGTCGCGATCATCAACAACTCGTCGCTGGGCATGGTGCGCCAGTGGCAGACGCTGTTCTACGACGGCCGGCACTCCAACACCGACCTCAACACCGGTCACGGCACCGTGCGCATCCCCGACTTCGTCACGCTCGCCGAGGCCTACGGCTGCCTCGCCATCCGCGTCGAGAAGGAGGAGGACGTGGATGCCGCGATCAAGACGGCGCTCGAGACGAACGACCGTCCCGTGGTCATCGACTTCGTGGTGAGCGCCGACGCGATGGTGTGGCCGATGGTGCCGCAGGGCGTCAGCAACAGCTACGTGCAGTACGCGCGCGACCACTCGCCCGCCTTCGCAGAGCAGGAGGACTGATCCATGTCGAGTCACGTGCTGAGCCTCCTCGTCGAGGACAAGCCGGGCCTGCTCACGCGCGTCGCGGGGCTCTTCGCCCGTCGCGGCTTCAACATCGAGTCGCTGGCGGTGGGCGTGACCGAGGTCCCCGGCCTCTCGCGGATCACCGTGGTGGTCGACGTCGACGAGCTGCCGCTCGAGCAGGTCACGAAGCAGCTGAACAAGCTGATCAACGTCATCAAGATCGTCGAGCTCGACCCCGTGGCATCCGTCCAGCGCGAGCACATGCTCATCAAGGTGCGCGCCGACAACCAGACCCGCTCGAACGTGCTCGAGGTGGTGAACCTCTTCCGGGCCCAGATCGTCGACTACGCGCCGGACGCGCTGGTGGTCGAGGTCACCGGCGACAAGGGCAAGGTCGAGGCCTTCCTGCGGGCGCTGGAGCCCTTCGGCATCAAGGAGCTGGCCCAGTCCGGCCTCGTCGCCATCGGCCGCGGCGGCAAGAGCATCACCGAGCGCGTCCTGCGCGGCTGATCCCCGACCAACAGACCACAACATCAAGGAGAAACACGAAGATGGCTGAGATCTTCTACGACGCCGATGCCGACCTGAGCATCGTCCAGGGCAAGAAGGTGGCGATCGTGGGCTACGGCTCGCAGGGCCACGCCCACGCCCAGAACCTCCGCGACTCGGGCGTCGAGGTCGTCATCGCGCTCAAGGAGGGCTCCAAGTCCACCGAGAAGGCGCAGGACGAGGGCTTCGAGGTCAAGTCGGTCGCCGATGCGGCCGAGTGGGCCGACCTCATCATGATCCTCGCGCCCGACCAGCACCAGCGCTCGATCTACAACGAGAGCATCAAGGACAAGCTGACCCCGGGCAAGACGCTCGCGTTCGCGCACGGCTTCAACATCCGCTTCGGCTACATCGAGGCCCCCGAGGGCGTCGACGTGATCCTCGTGGCCCCGAAGGCCCCGGGCCACACGGTGCGCCGCGAGTACGTCGCGCGCCGCGGCATCCCGGACATCATCGCCGTGGAGCGGGATGCCTCGGGCAGTGCGTGGGCCACCGCGCTCTCGTACGCGAAGGCCATCGGCGGCACGCGCGCGGGCGTCATCAAGACGACCTTCACCGAAGAGACCGAGACCGACCTGTTCGGCGAGCAGGCCGTGCTCTGCGGCGGGGTCTCGCAGCTCGTCCAGTACGGCTTCGAGACGCTGACTGAGGCCGGCTACCAGCCGCAGATCGCGTACTTCGAGGTGCTGCACGAGCTGAAGCTCATCGTCGACCTCATGTGGGAGGGCGGCATCGCCAAGCAGCGCTGGTCGGTCTCCGACACGGCCGAGTACGGCGACTACGTCTCGGGCCCCCGGGTCATCGACCCGCACGTCAAGGAGAACATGCAGGCGGTGCTCGCCGACATCCAGTCCGGCGCGTTCGCCAAGCGCTTCATCGACGACCAGGACAACGGCGCCAAGGAGTTCTTCGAGCTGCGCGAGAAGGCCGCCGCGCACCCGATCGAGTCGGTCGGTCGCGACCTGCGCTCGCTCTTCGCGTGGAAGCAGCAGGACGCCGACTACGTGGAGGGAAGCGCGGCGCGCTGACCGAGCCCTGAGGCATCCGCACCGAGGTGCGATTCAGAGCCCGCCCCTTCTGGGGGCGGGCTCTTCGCGTCCGGTAGCCCTCAGACATCCGATGTCTGTGCCAGGATGGAGGCTCGGCAGAGCGAGAGGCGAGTGGGCGGGAATGCGACAGCAGTGGTTCGACGAGGCGCGGTTCGGGATGTTCGTGCACTTCGGTCTGTACAGCGCGGCGGCGCGGCACGAGTGGGTGCAGAACTACGAGCGGCTGACCGACGAGGACTACCGCCCGTACTTCGACCACTTCGACCCCGACCTTTTCGACGCCCCGGCGCTGGCGCGGCGTGCCAAGGAGACGGGCATGGGGTACGTCGTGCTCACCACCAAGCATCACGACGGGTTCGGGCTGTGGGACACCGCGGTGAGCGACTTCAACGCGATGGCCGCCTGCGGACGCGATCTCGTGCGCGAGTACGTCGACGCGCTGCGCGCGGAGGGGCTCCGCGTCGGGCTGTACCACTCGCTCATCGACTGGCATCATCCGGACTTCACGGTGGATGCCAACCACCCGCGCCGCGGTGAGGATCTGGCGGAGCTCAACCGGGGCCGCGACATGGCGCGCTACCGCGCGTTCCTGCACGCTCAGGTGCGCGAGCTGCTGACGGGGTACGGCAAGATCGACTACCTCTTCTTCGACTTCACGTATCCCGAGCCGGCGGACGGGCTCCCGGGCAAGGGGCCTGAGGACTGGGACGCCCAGGGCCTCCTCGCGATGTGCCGCTCCCTCCAGCCCGACATGCTGGTCAACGACCGGCTCGGCATCCCCGGCGACTTCGTCACGCCCGAGCAGTATCAGCCGACGGCCCCGCTGATGGCCGACGGCGAGCCGCAGGTGTGGGAGGCCTGCCAGACCATGAACGGCTCGTGGGGCTACCACCGCGACAACACCGAGCAGAAGTCGGCGACGCTGCTCGTGCAGATGCTGTCGGACTCGGTGTCGATGGGCGGCAACATGCTGCTGAACATCGGCCCGGACGGGCGCGGCGCGATCGCTCCGCGCGACGAGCGCACGCTGGCGGAGATCGGCGAATGGATGCGTCTGCACCGGCGAGCCGTCGTCGGCGCGGGGCACGCGGGTTTCGAACCTCCCCGCGAGGGTGTGTACACCCGGCGCGGAGACCGGCTCTACCTCCACCTCTTCTCGTGGCCGCTGGGGTTCGTGCACCTGCCGGATCTCGGGGGCCGGGTCGCCTACGCGCGGTTCCTGCACGACGGCTCCTGGCTGCGGACGTCGGTCAGCGACCCCGCGCAGCAGGCGAGCCACATGACTCCTGCGGGCGAGGCGGCGGGCACGCTCACGGTGCATCTGCCGGTGCCGCGCCCGGACGTGCTGGTGCCGGTGATCGAGCTCACGCTGGAGGCGTGAGGATCAGGGCGCAGTGGGCAGCTCGAGGTTGTGGAGCGCCCACCGCGCGGCGCCGTGGAGGATGGCGTCCGCGCGGGTCTGAGCGGCCTCGATCCGCAGCTGCTGCGTCGCCAGCGGATGACATGCCTCGTAGACGCGGCTGCGGACGGCGGCGATGAACGGCTCGGACGCGCTCATGCTGCCGGTGAGGAACACCGCGTGCGGGTTGAAGAAGTTCACGACGCCCGACAGCGCCTGACCGAGATGGGTGCCGGCGGTGCGCACCAGGCTGGTCGCCTCCGGCTCTGCGTCGAAGGCGAGGGCGAGCACATCCGCGGTCGTGCGGACCTCGGTGCGGCCGCGCTCGCGCATCTGCCGGACGAGGCTCGCTCCGCTGGCGACGGTCTCGAGACACCCCGTGTTGCCGCACGAGCAGGGCATGTCGCCGCTGGCGTCGATGCGCGTGTGGGTGATGTCGCCCGCCGCGCCCGTCGCTCCGCGGTGGATGTGGCCGTCCACGATGATGCCGCTGCCGATGGCCGTGCCGGCCTTCACCGTGATGCTGTGACCTGACGCGCCGAGTTGGGCACGGTGCTCGCCGAGGGCCGCGAGATTGGCGTCGTTGTCGACCGCGACGGTGACGCCGTAGCGCGAGCGCACGTGGTCCGCGACGCGGAAGCCCGGCCAGCCGGGCATCCGCGACGGCTGGATGACGGTGCCGGTCGCGATGTCGACCGGGCCCGGAAGGCTGATGCCGATGGCGCGGACGGTCGTCCCCTGCGCGAGTTCGTCGAAGACGGCGCAGATGGCATCGAGCGTGGCCTCCGGGCCGTCGGCGAGCGCGACCGGGATCGAGCGCGTCTCGCGCAGCGCCCCGCTGAGCGCGTGCGCGCCGATCCGGGCGTGACCGCCGCCCAGATCCGCGGTGAGGACGACACCCGAGGCGTCGTCGATTCCGAGCAGCCGTGGGCGACGCCCGCCGCGCGAGGTGCCGTCGCCCCGCTCGTCGACCACTCCGGCGTCGATCAGCGACTGCACGCGCAGGCTCACCGTCGACGGGGCCAGTCCGAGGGCCGCCGCCAGCTCGCTCCGGGAGCGCGCCTCGCCGCGCGCGATCAGGTCGATGATCCGCCGTGCCACATCGTCGTCGGGGGCGGAGGAGCGGTCGTTGTCCGGGGTCATGGTCCTTCTCGCGAGGTGGGGCCGGGCGTGTTTCCGGGACGTCACGAAGTATCACACGTCGATAAACATCCGATGTTCAGGTTGCGCCACCGATCGAAACCTGCGATGGTGACTTGCGACACAAGAGTACAAGGTTTGTTCGGGAATCGAAACAACCTTTCCAGTATGGCTGCCAAGGAGGCATTCGATGAAGAAGTTGCGCGTCGGCGCGGTGGCCGCGGCCACCGGCGTCGCAGTGGTGCTGACGGGGTGCGCGAGCGGTTCCGGCGGAGGCAGCTCCGCGGACGGGAAGCCCACCATCGTCGTGGACATGTGGGCCGGCAGCGAGTCCGACACCAAGGCCCTCCAGGAGCAGGTCGCGATCGCCCAGGAGGAGAACCCCGATGTCGTGGTGAAGCTCCAGACGGCCCCGTGGAACGACTTCTTCACGAAGCTCACGACCAACATGGCCAGCGGCAACATGGCCTGCGTGACCGGCATGAGCGGAGCCCAGCTCGGCGGCTTCACGGAGGGATTCCGCGAGCTCAGCGACGAGGACCTCGCGACCGCCGGGCTCGACTTCGCCGACTTCAACCCGGGCGCCGAGGGGATCCTCAGTTTCGAGGGGGGTCTGTACGGCGTGCCCTTCGACGTGGCGACGATGCTCGTCTACTACAACCAGGACATGCTCACCGCCTCCGGTGCGGCCACTCCCGAGATCGACTGGACCTTCGACGACTTCGAGGACATCGCCCAGGCGGCGACGAAGGACGGGAAGTACGGCTTCGGCATGGGCATGGGCGGGTACCAGTGGATGTCGATGCCCATCGCGCTCTCCGGCAAGCAGCCGGCATCCGAGGACGGAACGCTCCACATCGACGAGCCCGACTTCGTCGACGCGGCCACGTGGTACGCGGGGCTCGTGACCGACCTGGGCGTCGCCGCGCCGGTCGCCTCGGCGTCCGACACGGGCTGGGGTGAGAACCAGTACACCGGCGGCAACGCCGCGATGGCGGTCGACGGCACCTGGAACGCCGTGAGCTACCTCGACAACGAGTCCGGCTTCGCCGCCGGCATGGCGCCGCTTCCGTCGGGCGACCACGGCAACTCGGGCCCGATCCTCGGCTCGGGGTACGGCATCTCCAAGACGTGCGAGCACCCGGAGGAGGCGCTCGCGGTCATGGGATCGCTGCTGGGCAAGGACGCGCAGGACTACATCGCATCCTCGGGGCGCTCGTACCCGGCCCGCACGGAGTCGCAGCCGCTGTACTTCGAGTCGATCGACGAGCAGTACCGCGAGCAGGTGCAGACGGTCTTCGAGTCGGCCTTCGCGACGACGGTGCCGCTGTACATGACGGAGAACTGGGAGAAGCTCGACAGCTACATACAGCCCAACCTGGTCAGCGTCTACAACGGCCAGATGGAGATGCCGGAGCTGCTGGAGAGCGCCCAGGCGCAGTTCGGCAACTGACGGGTTCGGTGACGAGCCCCTTCCCGTGAGCAAGAGAGCAGAGCAATGACGACCACGACGAACCGTCGCGGGTCGCTCGCCAGGGCCGAGGCCCGCCAGGCGCTGGGCTTCGCAAGCCCGGCCCTGGTGGGGCTCGCCCTGTTCACGATCGTGCCCGTCGGGCTGTCGATCGTGATGAGCGTCTTCGACTGGCCGACGTTCGGCGAGCGCGCCTTCAACGGCGTCGACAACTACGCCAAGCTGTTCACCGAGAGCCCGGACTTCTGGCCGGCGCTGCGCAACTCGGCGGTGTACACGCTGCTGTACGTCCCGCTCAGCATCGCGCTCTCCCTGGCGCTCGCGATCGGCCTCGGACCGCGGATCCGCGGCCGGGGCGCACTGCGTGTCCTCTTCTTCATCCCGGTCGTCGTGCCCATGGTCGCGAACGTCCTGGTGTGGAAGATGATGCTGCAGCCGCAGGGGCTGTTCGACGGCGTCGCGCAGAGCTGGTTCGGCATCACGCTGCCGAACTTCCTGGCCGACCCGTCCTGGGCGATGATCATGGTCGTCGCGATGAGCGTGTGGCAGGGTCTCGGCTACAACATGCTGATCTTCTCGGCCGCGCTGGAGCAGCTGCCAGAGAGCGTGCTGGAGGCGGCGGGCATCGACGGCGCGCGGGGCTTCCGGCTGATCTGGAGCGTGATGATCCCCATGATCTCGCCGTCGATCTTCTTCGCGACGATCATGACGATGATCACGGCGCTGCAGGTGTTCGCGCAGCCGCAGCTGCTCACCGGCGGCGGGCCGGGCAACGCCACCAAGCCCCTCGTGATGTTCATCTGGGAGCAGGGGTTCACCTTCGGCGACCTGGGCCTCGCGGCGGCGGCCGCGTGGATCCTGTTCGCGATCATCATCGTCATCACCGGCGTGCAGTTCGCCGCGCAGCGGAAGTGGGTGCACTATGAGCACTGACACCGACCTCGACACGGCCGTCGAGCAGACGCTGCTCATGACCTCCGACGACGAGTTCGTGGCGGCCGACGCCACGCGCCGCGGTTCGGGAGCGCGCACCAAGGGCGAGCGCGTGCGGCTCGTGATCGCCCACGTCTTCGTCTATCTCGCCGCGCTCGTCTTCGTGGCGCCCCTGGTCTACGCCTTGTTCTCGGCGCTCAAGCCGAACGAGGAGATCTTCTCCGTTCCGCCCACGCTCGTGGGCTCGCAGGTGAAGTGGGGCAACTTCGCGGAGGTCTTCGCGTACGGCCCGTTCTGGACCTACATCGGCAACTCCCTGTTCGTCGCCGTCGCGGGGACGCTGGTGGTGCTGGTCGTCTCCACGACGGCCGGCTATGCGTTCGGCCGGCTGCGGTGGAAGGGGCGCGACGCGGTGTTCGTGCTGTTCCTCGCCACCCTCATGGTCCCCGCCGAGGTGCTCGTCATCCCCATGTTCCAGGTCATGCAGTGGTTCGGCTGGGTGAACACCTACCAGGCGCTGATCTTCCCCTTCGCCTTCACCGCGTTCGGCACCTTCCTCATGCGGCAGTTCTTCCGCGGCATCCCGTTCGAGCTCGAGGAGGCCGCGCGCGTGGACGGCTCGGGTCCCGTGCGCACGTTCCTCCAGATCATCCTCCCGCTGTCGAAGTCGGCGGTCGCCGTGCTCGCGGTGTTCACGTTCCTCTCGTTCTGGAACAGCTACCTGTGGCCGCTCATCGTCACGGTGGACTACGCGCAGCTGGGCACGCTGCCGGTCGGCCTCGCGAGCTTCTCCGGTCTGACGGGCACCCGCTGGGACCTGCAGATGGCGGCTGCGATCATCTCCATGATCCCCACCACGATCCTCGTGATCGTCCTGCAGAAGCATCTGGTCAAGGGCATCGCGATGGCCGGGCTGGGTGGCCGATGAGCGCGGCGGCAGCATCCTCCACCGTGGTGGCGGGCGTCGACATCGGCGGCACGAAGACCTCGGGCGCGCTCGTGGCGGCCGACGGCACGGTGCTCGCGCGCGCGACGCGTGACACACCGGCGCGCACGGGAGGAGAGGCCATGGCCGAGACGGCCGCCCTCCTGGTCGAGCACCTCGCGCACGGGGCCGGGGTGCGCCCGGATGCCGTCGGCGTCGGAGCCGCGGGCGTCGTGGACCCGAGGGACGGCTCCATCCGGGCCGCCTCGGACATGTTCGTCGACTGGGCCGGCTTCCCGCTGGGCGCACGGCTCGGCGATCGGCTGGAGGTGGAGGTGCGCGTCGAGAACGATGTCAACGCCTTCCTCCTGGGCGAGACCGCGTGGGGATCGGGGGCCGGACGCGACGTGCTCGGCGTGATGCTGGGCACGGGCGTCGGGGGCGCGCTCCTGCTGGACGGGGCGCTCCGCCACGGGCCGCACGGCGCGGCCGGCGAGATCGGTCACACGCCGGGGTACGGCGACCTCCTCTGCACGTGCGGCAGGACGGGGCACCTCGAGACCCTGGCCTCGGGCACCTCCATCGCGCGCCGCTACTCGTCGGTCGGCGGTGCTTCGGTGTCGTCGGCGCGAGAGGTGGCCGACCTCGCCCGCGCCGGTGACGCCATCGCGGCCGGTGTCTTCGCCGACGCCGGACGCGCGGTGGCGCTGGCATGCGTCTCGGCGGCCACCCTCGTGGACGTCTCGCTCGCCGTGGTCGGCGGCGGTGTCGCCTCCGCGTGGGACCTGCTCCAGCCCGCCGTCGACGAGACGCTCGCATCGGACCCGCCGGTCTCCGGGGTTCCGCTGCGCATCGTGCCCGGCACGCTTCGCGGCGACGCGGTCGTGCTCGGCGCGGCCGCGCTGGTCGCGGCATCCGATCTGTCCGCCATTCCCGACCCGTTCCCAGAAGGTGAGCTCCGCACGTGACGTCGCGTCCCGACCACGACAAGATCTGGAAGGGCGCGCTGCGCGCCCCCGACCCGGCGGGACTCCGCCGGCCGCGCATCGGGATCGGCGGGATCTCGATCGAGTCCAGCACGTTCTCGCCGCACATCTCCGGCGACGACGCGTTCACGATCCGCACCGGCGGCGATCTGCTCGCGTACTACCCCTTCCTCGCGGCGGGGGAGGAGCTGCGGGATGCCGCGGACTGGGTGCCCCTCACGCACGGGCGGTCGCTCCCCGGCGGCGCGGTGCACCCCGAGACGTACCGGCGCATGAAGCAGGCGATCGTCGACGGCATCCGCTCGGAAGGGCCGTTCGACGGCTTCTTCTTCGACATCCACGGCGCCATGAGCGTGGTGGGGATGGACGACGCGGAGGGCGACCTCGCGACGGCGGTGCGGGAGGCGCTGGGGCCGGACACGCTCGTGTCGACGTCGATGGATCTGCACGGCAATGTCTCCGACGCGCTGTTCGACGCCGTCGACCTCCTCACCTGCTACCGCATGGCGCCGCACGAGGACTGGCTCAACACCAAGCAGCGCGCCGTGCACAACCTGCTGGAGCGGCTCCGCCGCGCGACCGGCGCCGACCCCGAGGCGCGGCGCCCCCACAAGGCCTGGGTGCGCGTGCCGGTGCTGCTGCCGGGCGAGAAGACGAGCACGCGCCTGGAGCCCGCCCGCGGCATCTACGCCGAGATCCCCGGGATCGAGGAGCGGGACGGTGTCGTCGACGCCGCGATCTGGGTCGGATACGCCTGGGCGGACGAGCCCCGCTGCCACGCCACCGTGATCGTCACGGGCGACGACCCCTCGGTCATCTCGCGGGAGGCCGAGCGGCTCGCGCGGCGCTACTGGGACGCGCGAGCGGACTTCGCCTTCGTGGGACCGGCGGCGTCGCTGGACGACGCCCTCGACGAGGCGCTCGCCGACGGCGCACCGCGGCCGTTCGTGATCTCGGATTCCGGCGACAATCCCACGGCGGGCGGCGCCGGCGACGTCTCGTGGACGCTGGGCAGGCTCCTCGAGCGCGACGAACTGCGGGACGAGACGCTGACGGTGCTCGCGGCATCCGTCTTCGATCCTGATGCGGTGCGCATCGCCCGCGAGGCGGGAGTCGGCGCGACCGTCACGCTGCAGGTCGGCGGGCGGGTGGATGCCGGGCCGCGCGGTCCCGTCGAGATCACCGGAGAGGTCTTCTCGATCACGGACGGCGACCCGGTGGCCGGGACGCAGGTCGTCGTGCGCCGCGGCGCGGTCCATGCGATCGTGACCGAGCGGCGCAAGCCGTTCCATCGCCTGGACGACTTCCGGTCGCTGGGGCTCGATCCCGAGGACGCCGACATCGTGATCGTGAAGATCGGCTACCTCGAGCCGGAGCTGTACGACCTCGCCGCGGGCTGGGCGATCGCGCTGACTCCGGGCGGGGTGGACCAGGACCTGCTGCGACTCGGGCATTCCCGTCTGCGGCCCGGCACCTATCCGTTCGCCGCCTCCGACGAGGAGCCGCCCCTCGAGCCGATAGTCGCCCGGCGCGGACGCGGGGAGGTGCGCGCGTGAACTTCGAGACCCGCACCGGGCCCGACCTGGGCGATGCCGCGCCGCAGTACCCGGACCTGACGGTGCCCGAGTGGTATCGCGACGCCAAGCTGGGCTTCTTCGTCCACTGGGGCCTGTACTCGGTCCCCGCCTGGGCCCCGGCCCACCCGCCCGGCGGCGTGCTTGTCGAGGACGCGTACGCCCATCATCAGTACGCGGAGTGGTACGCCAACACGGTGCGCATCGCCGGGAGCCCGACGTGGCGGCGGCATCAGGAGCACTACGGCACGGGTACGAGCTACGAGGACCTGGCCGAGCACTGGGACGCCGCCGGGTTCGACGCCGATGCCTTCGTCGCGTCGCTCGTCGACGCCGGCGCGCGTTACGTGATCCCCACCACGAAGCACCACGACGGCTTCTGCCTGTGGGACACGTCGACCACGACGTTCAACGCGTCGCGGCGCGGACCGCGGCGGGACCTCATCGCGGAGCTCCACGACGCGACCCGCCGGGCGGGCACGCGGTTCGGCGTGTACTTCTCGGGCGCGCTGGACTGGCACGTCGGCGACTTCCCGCCGATCGAGTCCGACACCGACCTGTTCCGGTTCCGCCGGGGGGACGAGTGGTTCTCGCGCTACGCGGCGGCGCAGGTGGACGAGCTGATCGACCGTTTCCGCCCCGACGTCCTGTGGAACGACATCGAATGGCCCGACGGGGGCAAGGGCGGGGATGACTTCGGGGTGGCTGCGCTCCTGCGCCGCTATCTGGACGCGGTGCCCGACGGCACGGTGAACGATCGCTGGGGCGTGCCGAGCCACGGGTTCCTGACCAGGGAGTACACCCACGTGCCGGACGTGATCGGGCATCCATGGGAGTCGACGCGCGGGCTCGGCTACTCGTTCGGGTACAACCAGGCAGAGGATGCCCGGCACTCGCTGTCGGGCGCGCAGCTCATCCACCTGCTGGCCGACGTCGTGAGCAAGAACGGCAATCTCCTCATCAACGTGGGCCCGCGCGCCGACGGGTCCATCCCCGGGCTCCAGCAGCGTGCGATGACCGACCTCGGCGCATGGCTGCGCCGCGACGGCGACGCGATCTACGGCACACGACCGTGGATCCGCGCGTTCGAGCCGACCGGTGCGCCCCGCGCCTACACGACGGGCGCCGGCGCCGTGCACGTGATCGCGCTCGACCCGGCCGCCGGCGTGATCGACCTGCCGCCGGAGCTGGGCGAGGGTCGCGGCCGGTGGGCCGACGGCTCCGAGGCGGCGCTCCAGCGGTATCCGGACGGCAGTGCGCACGCGCTGATCCCGGAGGCGCTCCGGGGCGACGCGGCGGCTGCCCTCCGGGTGGCCGTGTGAGCGGCATCGTCGAGATCGCCGTCCAGGACGCCGCGGGGGCCCGCGCCGCGATCGGCGCCGGGGCCGATCGTCTGGAGCTGTGCCAGGCGCTGTCGCTCGGTGGGCTCACACCGTCGGCAGCCACGGTGGCAGCGGTGTGCGAAGCGGTGGGCGGCGAGAGGGTCAACGTCCTCGTCCGGCCCCGCGGCGGCGGATTCGTGTACGACGCCGCGGAGATCGCGCTGGTCGCGGGCGACATCCGCGCATGCGTCGCCCGCGGCGCCGCCGGCGTCGTCGTGGGAGCACTGGACGCCGGGGGATACGCCGACAGAGAGGCTCTGGCGAGGTGGCGCGATGCCGCGGCCGGCGCGACGCTCGTCTTCCACCGTGCGATCGACGCGTCGCCGCGGCCCGACGACGTGCTCGACGCGCTCCTGGAGGAGGACGTGGACCGGGTGCTGACCTCGGGCGGCGCTGCGCGGAGCATCGACGGCATCGACCGACTCACCGCATACGCCGCGCGTGCGGGGGAGCGGCTGGAGGTGGCCGCGGGCGGGGGAGTGGCGCCCCGAGACATCCCCGCGCTGCTGCGCGCCGGTGTGCGCGCGGTGCACCTGTCCGCCCGCGCCGCTGTGGGACGCGACGCGCCTTCGGGCCCGGGCGGAGGCGCGGAGGGGCACGACGTGACCGACCCCGTCATCGTGGCCGCTGCGGTCGCCGCGGCGCGCCGCGCCTGACTCCCCGCGGACGACGAGGTCAGTGGCGTATCAGGCACCACTTCACGCCGCTCTCTTCACACATCGCCGAACCCGCGGCGATCTTCATGAAAGGAACGGCCATGGACGGGTACGCCCTGACCTTCACGGCCGACCGGCTCGAGCGCGAGCGGGCGGCCGCCCTGAATCGCGAGAACGGGATTCTCCGCAGCATCGCCGATCGCGGCGTGGTGATCGCACCCGAGAGCCCGACGGCGCACGCCGTCGCGGGAATCGGCGTGTGGTTCCGCAGCCTCCTGACGAGGCCGCGCTCGCTGCGGTTCGCGTGAATCCGGGGGGCCCGCCGCACGGGGAGCGGCGGGCCCGACCCGTGTCCCCGAGCGGCGCCCACGGCTAGGCTCGCGGCATGTCCGCAGCACGACCCGTCGAGATCGCGGTCCAGGACCCCGCCGGCGCACGCGTCGCCATGGGAGCCGGCGCCACCCGCCTCGAGCTGTGCCAGGCGCTGGAGGTGGGCGGACTCACGCCGTCCCTCGGGCTCCTCGAGGCCGCGCTCGCCGCCACCGAGCCGTCGGCCGTCAACGTGCTCGTGCGACCGCGCGCGGGCGGCTTCGTCTACGACGCCGAGGAGGTCGCGCTCGCAGGCGCCGACATCCGCGCCTGCGTCGAGCGCGGTGCGGGCGGTGTCGTCGTCGGGGCGCTCACGGCCACGGGCGGGCTCGACATCGAGACGCTGCGACGATGGCGGGATGCCGCGGGCGCGGCCACGCTCGTCTTCCACCGCGCCATCGACGCGGCCGCCGACCCGAACGCCGTGTTCGACATGCTCGTGGCCGAAGGCGTGGACCGCGTGCTCACCTCGGGCGGTGCGAGCAGGGCGATCGACGGCGTGACGACGCTCGGCGCCTTCGCGGCGCGGTCGGGCGACGTCGAGGTCATGGCCGGCGGCGGCGTCACGCCGGCGGACATCCCCGCGCTCTTCTCCGTCGGGGTCCACGCCGTGCACCTCTCCGCGCGAGCCCGCGCCGGCCACGAGGCGCCGTCCGGTCCCGGCGGGGGCTCGTCGGGACATGACGTGACCGATGTCGCCGTCGTCCGGGAGGCCGTCGCGGCCGCGACTCGCTGAGGGACCGTCATGCCCCCGCGTGTATCACCGCGACCGGGGCGAGCCTCGCCTCCCAGGGGCGTCCCCGCAGCCGAGACAGAGAAGAGGAACCGTCATGAACGTCGAACCGTGGAGCACCGTCGGACCGGGATCGTCGGCAGCGATCGTCCCGGGCATCCAGTTCCTCCTGCGCGCGCACGGACACGCCGTGGCCGTGGACGGCGTGTACGGCCCGGCGACGGCGGCAGCCGTCACCTCCGTGCAGACGGCCGAGGGCGTCCCGGCGGACGGCATCGTGGGCCCGATCACGTGGCCGCGCCTGGTCATCCCGGTGCAGCAGGGGTCGACGGGTGACGCCGTCCGCGCCGTGCAGCAGTTCGGCCTCGCCCGATCGCCGGGCGAGGACCCCCTCGTCGTCGACGGGGACTTCGGGCCGGTCACGAGGGAGCGCGTCGAGTTCTTCCAGGAGTCGTGGGGCCTCTCCCTCGACGGCATCGCCGGCCGCGAAACGTGGTCGTTCTTCAGCACGTTCATGCCGGGACCCCGTCCGTGGGCTCTGGTGAAGCAGGGCTCGTCGCAGGCGACCAACTGGCGCGTGCTGGCCGCGCAGCACCTGCTGCGGGCCCGCGGAGCCGCCATCGTCGCCGACGGCGAGTTCGGGCCGCTGAGCGGTGACGCCGTGCGCGACTTCCAGCAGACACTCCGGGCCGTCGAGATCTCGACGACGCTCGGGCAGCTGGACTGGCCGAGTCTCATCATGACGGTGAAGCTCGGCGACGGTCCCGCCGGGCCGAAGGGAGAGGCGGTGCGCGCCCTCCAGTCACTCCTCGCCGGTCTCGCCGTCGACGGCGACTTCGGTCCGCTGACCGACGCCGCCGTGCGCGAGTTCCAGCAGCTGTTCGCACCGCCCGCGGACGGCATCGTCGGTCCGCAGACCTGGCACGCCCTCATGCTGCGCCTCTTCGAATGACCGGTCGCACTCGGCCGATCCGCCCGGAGCGGCCGGGCCCGGCCCGGGCGTGGCCCGGCGCTACGCTGGGAGCGTGACGACAGGACGCGACGACGATGCCCTGAGCTGGGACGGCGACGACGATCCCACGCTCGACCTCGGCGCCGACCGGGGACCGGAGGGTGAGGTCACGGCCGCGCTCCCCGAGGGCTACACCGCCGTGGGCAGGGGCAGCGACACGGTGGCCGCCGCCCCGGCGAACGCCTCCGAGGGCTCGCTCGGCACGGACGGGACCACCGCGGGTCGCACGCCGATGGGCAACGGCGCGCTCGTGGGCCTCGGAGTGCTCGGCGGCGTCTACGCGCTCTACGCGATCGGCTGGCTCATCGGCGGGCTGCGGCTCCAGGGCCGGGCGCAGTACCTCGTGTTCGACGTCATGTACCAGGGCAGCCTCTGGCTGGCGGTGCTCGCGCCGCCGCTGTGGTTCGCGACGACCTTCCTGCTCACGCGCGGCCGCCGCGCATGGGTGAGGTTCGCGTGGCTCGCGGCGGGGGTCGTGCTCCTCCTGCCGTGGCCGTTCGTGATGATCGGGGCGGTCGGGCGATGAGCGGGAACGTGACGGATGCCACAGCCCCGCGTGCGGGCAAGGGGCGGACGCCGACCTGGCTCGTCGCCGTCATCTGCGGCGCGGTGGGACTGTTCTACGCGTACGCGGTGTGGAACGCGGTCGGCAACCTCGTGACCACGATCCAGGTCTTCGGCGACGCGGGTCTCACACTGAACGCCCTGGGCTGGTTCATCTGGATCTTCGCCGCGGTGTTCCCGCTGCTCGTGTGGGGCGCCGCGTTCGCGATCGGCTATCGGCGGGCGCCGCATGAGCTGCTGCTCGTGACGATCACGGGCCTGGCGCTGGTGGCGGTGTTCTGGCTGAACGTCGTGGCGTACACGACGCTCAACTCCGCGTCCTTCCTCGGCTGACGGCGTCCGGCGCCGTCACACGGTCCGGCGTCCGCCTGCGCGGGCGGTAGGCTGGCACAGGCCTCGCCCCCGACGGCGTGCGGCGCGGCATCCGCTCCGCCCTGCTCCGCGCGCTCGCGCACCGCCCCGAAGGAACACCCGTGCCGAAGCCTGTCGTCCTCATCGCCGAAGAGCTCTCTCCCGCCACGATCGACGCCCTGGGTCCCGACTTCGACGTGCGCTACGTCGACGGCACCGACCGGCCGGCCCTGCTGTCGGCCCTCGCCGACGCGAACGCCGTGCTGATCCGCTCGGCGACGAAGATCGACGCCGAGGCGATCGCGGCGGCGCCCGTGCTGAAGGTCGTCGCCCGCGCGGGCGTGGGACTCGACAACGTCGACATCAAGACGGCGACCACCGCCGGCGTCATGGTGGTCAACGCGCCGACGTCGAACATCATCTCGGCCGCGGAGCTGACGGTGGGGCACATCCTCAGCCTCGCCCGGCGCATCCCCGCCGCGCATGCGTCGCTGGCCGCCGGGCAGTGGAAGCGCAGCGCGTACACCGGCACCGAGCTCTTCGAGAAGACGGTCGGCATCATCGGCCTCGGCCGCATCGGCGCGCTCATCGCCGCGCGCCTGCAGGCCTTCGGGGTGAGCGTCGTCGCGTACGACCCCTACGTCACCCCGACGCGCGCCCAGCAGCTCGGCGTGCAGCTGCTCGAGCTCGACGACCTGCTCGCCCAGAGCGACTTCGTCACGATCCACATGCCCAAGACCCCCGAGACGACGGGCATGATCGGCGCCGAGCAGTTCCGCCTCATGAAGAAGACCGCGTTCGTCGTCAACGTCGCCCGCGGCGGCCTCATCGACGAGGAGGCCCTGCACACCGCCCTCGCCGACGGCGAGATCGCCGGCGCGGGTCTCGACGTGTTCACCAGCGAGCCCCCCGCCGAGGACGGCACCGCCTTCCCGCTCCTGAGCCTCCCCAACGTCGTCGTGACACCGCACCTGGGCGCCTCGACCGACGAGGCGCAGGAGAAGGCGGGCGTCTCGGTCGCCAAGTCGGTCAAGCTCGCCCTCGAGGGCGACCTGGTGCCCGACGCCGTGAACGTCGCCGGCGGCGTCATCGACCCCTTCGTGCGTCCCGGCATCTCGCTGGTCGAGCAGCTCGGGCAGTTCTTCACCGGCCTCGCCCACAGCGCGCTGACCAGTCTCGACATCGAGGTGCGCGGCGAGCTGGCGGCCTACGACGTGAGCGTGTACCGCCTCGCCGCGCTCAAGGGCATCCTCGCGAACGTCGTCAGCGAGAACGTCTCGTACGTCAACGCGCCGCTGTTCGCCGAGCAGCGCGGCATCGAGACCCGGCTGATCGTCGAGTCCGAGAGCCCGCTGTACCGCAACATCACGATCCTCCGCGGCACGCTCGCCGACGGCTCGGTCCTCACGGTCGCGGGCACGCTCGCCGGCACGCGCATGGTGCCCAAGGTGGTCGGCATCAACGGCTACGAGATCGAGGTGCCCATCGAGCGTCACCACCTCGTCATGCGCTACGCCGACCGCCCCGGCATCGTCGCGATCTACGGCCAGAAGCTCGGCAGCGCCGGCATCAACATCGCGGGACTCCAGGTCGCGCAGGCCGACGCCAGCGGTCGCGCCCTCTCGGTGCTCACCGTCGATTCGCCGGTACCCGAGGGCCTTCTCGACGAGATGCGTGAAGCGGTGGGTGCCGACCTGTTCCGCCGCATCGAGGTCACCGAGGACTGAGCGGCGCGCGGAGGGCCGCTACCGCCGCGTGGCGTCCTCGACGAGGGCGATGAGCGCGTCGAGCGCAGGGCCGCGGGGGACCGGCCCCGGGATCGAGCCGCCCGAGAGCGCGTTGTTGAAGTAGAGCCCGTCGCTCACCAGCATCACCAGGTCGAGTGCCACCGCGTCCTTCGTGTGGGGCCGAAGAGCCGCGGCCCACTGCTCGCGCACGTCGCGCAGCGCGTCGCTGGCCGCGGCGTCTCCGCCCTGCGCGAGGCGAGACGTCGCGAGGATCGCGCGGTCGATGGGGTCGTTGGCCATCACCGATGTGCGCAGGAAGTACGCGATCGGCCCCTCCGGGGCCGCGATCATCACGGCGACATCCTCCGCCACCAGGGTCTGCAGGCGGTCGATGATCGCCGACTCGAGGGCCTCTTTGGTGCCGAAGTGGTAGAGCAGCCCGCCCTTGGACACGCCCGCAGCGCGCGCGGTGGCATCCATCGTCGCGGAGCGCTCGCCCTCTTCGATGAGGATCTGCTCGAAGGCGTCGAGCACCTTCTCGCGGGCGAGGGGAGGGCGACTCATGGCGTCGATCGTATCGACAGCGCAGGCAGCATCCTGTTACTATACCGGCTGGACGGTATAGAAATGATGACACTCACTCAAGAACTCTCGCTCGCCGACGCCCAGGGTCGCAGGGTCGGCCGGCGCGGCTGGGCCGCGCTCGTCGTGCTCATGCTGCCGGTGCTCCTCGTCTCGGTCGACAACACGGTGCTCAGCTTCGCGCTGCCGTCGATCGCGCTGGAGATGGGACCGACCAGCGCGCAGCAGCTGTGGATCATCGACGCCTATCCGCTGGTGCTCGCCGGCCTGCTGGTGACCATGGGCACGCTCGGCGACCGGTTCGGACGACGCCGGATGCTGCTCCTCGGCGCGACGGGGTTCGCCGCGGTGTCCGTGCTCGCCGCCTTCGCGCCGAGTGCCGCATGGCTCATCGCCGCGCGGGCGGGGATGGGCGTGTTCGGCGCGATGCTGATGCCGTCCACGCTGTCGCTGCTGCGCAGCATCTTCACCGACCGCGACCAGCGGCGGCTGGCGATCGCGGTGTGGGCCGCGATGTTCTCGGCGGGCGCGGCGCTCGGCCCGATCGTGGGCGGTCTGCTGCTGGAGCACTTCTCGTGGGGATCCGTGTTCCTGCTCTCGGTGCCCGTGCTCATCCCGCTCCTGGTGCTGGCGCCGCTGCTCGTGCCCGAGAGCCGCGACCCGAAGCCGGGCCGCATCGACCCGCTCAGCATCGCGCTCTCGATGGCGACGATGATCCCCATCGTCTACGGCATCAAGGAGCTCGCGGTGCACGGCTTCGCGGTCGCGGCGTGGCTGCCGATGCTCGCCGGGCTGGCCTTCGGCGTGCTCTTCGTGCGGCGACAGCTGCGCGCGCGCACGCCGATGCTCGACATGCGCCTGTTCCGTCGGGGGAGCTTCAGCGGTGCGCTCATGGTCAACCTTCTCAGCGTCATCGCGCTCGTCGGCTTCCTGTTCTTCGTGGCGCAGCACCTGCAGCTGATCGTCGGCCTCTCGCCGATGCAGGCGGGTCTCGCGCTCGTTCCCGGTCTTGCGATGATGATCGTGGCCGGACTCGTGGTCGTGCCGATCGCGAAGAGGTGGCCTGCACGCATCGTCGTGCCGGTGGCGCTGGTGTTCTCCGTCGCGGGGTACGTCGCGGTGGCCTTCGCCACCGGACCCGAGAGCATCGGGGCGCTCGTGGCGGCCTTCATCTCGCTCGGCATCGGCATCGGCGCCGCCGAGACCGTCTCGAACGAGCTGGTCCTCTCGAGCGCGCCGCCGGCGAAGGCGGGAGCTGCGAGCGCGGTCTCCGAGACGGCGTACGAGCTGGGCGCGGTGCTCGGCACCACCGTGCTGGGCGGCATCCTCACGGCGCTCTATCGCACGAATCTCATCATCCCCGAGGGGATTCCGGATGCCGCGGCCGCGGCCGCGTCCGAGACCCTGGCCGGTGCGGTGCACGCGGCCGGCGAGCTCGGCGGAAGCACCGGTGCGGCACTGTTCGAGGCGGCCGCCGCGGCCTTCGACGCCGGGGTGACCGTCACCGCGCTCATCGGGGCGGCCCTGGTCGTCATCGCCGGGGTCATCGCGGCCACTACCCTGGGAGGGTCCCGCCACAAGTCGTAGGAGCACCATGTCGCGTGTCGTGAAGCTGGCCGTCATCCCGGGTGACGGCATCGGTCCCGAGGTCATCGCCGAGGCGGAGAAGGTGCTGGACGCGGTGACCGCGGGGACCGCCATCCGCTTCGAGAAGACGCGCTTCTCGCTGGGGGCGACGCGGTTCCTCGACACCGGCGACACGCTCACCGCCGACGACCTCGCCTCGATCAAGGCGCACGACGCGATCCTGCTCGGCGCCGTCGGGGGAGTGCCGGGCGACCCCCGCTTGAAGGACGCCAACATCGAGCGCGGGCTGCTGCTCACGCTGCGCTTCGAGCTCGACCACTATGTGAACCTCCGTCCGTCGAAGCTCTACCCCGGCGTGCCCGGGCCGCTCGCCGAGCCCGGCGACATCGACTTCGTCGTCGTCCGCGAGGGGACCGAGGGCCCGTACGTCGGCAACGGGGGATCGATCCGCACCGGGACCCCGCACGAGGTCGCGAACGAGACGTCGGTGAACACCGCCTTCGGCGTGGAGCGCGTCGTCCGCTACGCGTTCGAGCTCGCCGAGCGTCGCCGCCGGAAGCTCACGCTGGTGCACAAGACGAACGTGCTGGTCCACGCCGGCGGCATCTGGAAGCGGCTGGTGGACGAGGTGGCGCAGGAGCACCCGGACGTGACCGTAGACTATGTCCACGTCGACGCGGCCACCATCTATCTGGTCACGAACCCGGGCCGCTTCGACGTGATCGTCACCGACAACCTCTTCGGCGACATCCTCACAGACCTGGCCGGAGCCGTCACCGGTGGCATCGGCCTCGCCGCTTCGGGCAACATCAACCCCGACGGCGCGTTCCCCTCGATGTTCGAGCCCGTGCACGGATCGGCGCCCGACATCGCAGGACAGCAGAAGGCCGATCCCACGGCCGCGATCCTCTCCGTCTCGCTGCTGCTCGACCACCTCGGGCTGCCCGACGAGGCACAGCGCGTCACCACGGCTGTCGAAGAGGACATCGCGACCCGGGGCGCCGCCTTCCGCCCCACCGCGCACATCGGCGACGCGATCGCCGGGCGACTCCAGGCGTAACCTGGAACCGGCAAGCGCCGTCCCTCCTCGCGGAGCGATCCGCACGAAAGCACAGGCCGTCATGACCCTCATCGATTCCGATCCCGACACCGGACTCGCCCCGCTCGAGTTCAGCGTCCACCGCAACCTGCAGGCCAAGACCCCGCAGCAGCGCGAGGAGATCCTCGCCAACCCCGGCTTCGGCACGAACTTCACCGATCACATGGTCGACATCTGCTGGTCCACCGGCGGCGGCTGGCACCGCCCGCGCGTCCAGCCGTACGGCCCGCTGTCGCTCGACCCGGCCGCGGCGGTGCTCCACTACGGGCAGGAGATCTTCGAGGGCATCAAGGCGTACCGCCACGCGGACGGCTCGATCCACACGTTCCGCCCCGATCAGAACGGCCGCCGCCTCCAGCGGTCGGCGCGCCGGCTCGCGCTGCCCGAGCTCCCAGTGCCGTACTTCATCCAGTCCCTGCGCGAGCTCATCGCCGTGGACGGCGACTGGGTTCCCTCCGGCGACGACCAGAGCCTCTACCTGCGTCCGTTCATGTTCGCCAAAGAGGCGTTCCTCGGTGTGCGGCCGGCGCACAAGGTCGGCTACTACGTCATCGCCTCGCCCGCCGGCGCCTACTTCAAGGGCGGCGTGCAGCCGGTCTCGATCTGGCTCAGCGAGGACTACGCCCGCGCCGGCAAGGGCGGCACGGGTGCGGCCAAGACCGGCGGCAACTACGCCGCCAGCCTCCTGCCGCAGTCCGAGGCCTACGAGAACGAGTGCGATCAGGTGGTGTTCCTCGATCAGGACCGCAATGTCGAGGAACTCGGCGGCATGAACGTCGTGTTCGTCTTCAAGGACGGCACGCTCGTGACGCCGCAGTCCGACTCGATCCTCGAGGGCATCACCCGCGACTCGATCCTGCAGCTGGCCCGCGACCGCGGCCACCGGGTCGAGGGGCGCGCCGTCTCGTTCGACGAATGGCGCCAGGGCGTGGCATCCGGCGACATCGTCGAGGTGTTCGCGTGCGGCACCGCCGCGGTCGTCACGCCGATCGGCCTGCTCAAGGGCAAGGACTTCGTCGACGAGCAGCCGACGGGCGAGCTCGCGCTGTCGCTGCGCGAGGAGCTGACCGACATCCAGTACGGGCGTCGCGAGGACAAGCACGGCTGGCTCCTGCGCCTGGACAGCTGAGACCCGATCGCGAAGCCCCCGCCGCACGCGCGGCCGGGGGCTTCGCGCGTCCGGGGCATCGCTAGGCTGAGCGGGTGAGGATCGCGCGCTTCAGCCACAACGACGCCATCAGGTTCGGAATCGTCGACGAGGGCGAGATGGTCGTCCTCGCGGGCGACCCGATGTTCGCGGGCTACGAGACGACGGGGGAGCGCGTCCCGCTCGCCGACGTCGCGCTGCTGGCGCCCGTGATCCCGCGCTCGAAGGTGGTCTGCGTGGGCCGCAACTACCGCGAGCACGCGGCCGAGCTCGGCAACGACGTGCCGCAGGCGCCGATGCTGTTCTTCAAGCCGAACACGTCGGTGATCGGTCCCGGCGACAGCGTGATGCTTCCGAAGGGGTCGGACTTCATCAGCTTCGAGGGCGAGCTCGCGGCGGTCATCGGCCGGATCGCCAAGAACGTGCCGGCCGAGAACGCGCTGGACTACGTCTTCGGCTACACCATCGCCAACGACCTGACCGCGCGCGACTGGCAGAAGTCCGACGGGCAGTGGGCGCGCGCGAAGGGGTTCGACTCGTCGTGCCCGCTCGGTCCCGCCATCGAGACCGAGTTCGATGTGAACGGGCCCGCCGTCATCACGACGCGGCTCAACGGCGAGGTGCGTCAGCAGGGTCCGATCAGCGACATGATCTTCTCGCTCGCCGACATCATCGCGTACGCCTCCGCGGCGTTCACGCTCCTCCCTGGCGACGTCATCCTCACCGGCACGCCCGCCGGCGTGGGCCAGATCACCGCGGGCGACACCGTCGAGGTCGAGATCACGGGGCTCGGAACGCTCCGCAATCCCGCGCGCGATGCCTGAGACCCTGCTCCTGCCCGGCGCCGACGACGTGGCGCGCGTGCAGCGGCGCACCGTCGCGGTGCTCTCGCTCGGGCAGGTGCTCGGGGGACTCGCGTTCGGTGCGACGCTGTCGCTGGGCGCCGTCCTCGCCGCCGAGCTCTCGGGCGACGAGGCGTTCTCGGGGCTGGCCGCGGCCGCGGTGACGTTCGGCACGGCGCTCACGGCCGTGCCCCTCGCCGCGATCGCGAGGCGGCGCGGACGACGCCTGTCGCTCACCACGGGCATGGCCGTCGCGCTCGTCGGCGTCGGGCTCGTGATCGCCGCCGTCGCCGTCGATGCCTTCCCGCTGCTGCTCGCCGGCTTCCTCGTCATCGGCGCGGGGCAGGCGGCGAACCTGCAGTCGCGCTTCGCCGCCGCCGACCTCGCGACCGACGCGTCGCGCGGGCGCGACCTCTCGATCGTGGTGTGGGCGACCACGATCGGAGCCGTGCTCGGCCCGAACCTCACCGGGCCGGGCGAGATCGTCGGCGCCGCGATCGGGATGCCGCCGCTGACGGGGGCGTACCTGTTCACGCTCGTCGCGCAGGGCCTCGCGATCGTCGTGTACCTCGTCGCTATGCGGCCGGACCCGCTGCTGCTGGCCCAGCGGGTGGTGGCATCCGCTCCCGCCGGCAGCCGCCCGATCGCGCGGGCCGACCGGCCGGTGGCCGCACGCTACGCGATCTTCGCCGTGGCCGCCGCCCACGGCACGATGGTGTCGATCATGGCCATGACGCCGGTCCACCTCACGCACCTCACGCACGGTGCCACCGAGGCGGCCACGCTGTCGATCATCGGACTGACGATCAGCCTCCACATCGCCGGCATGTACGTGCTCTCGCCCGTCTTCGGCATCCTCGCCGACCGCGTCGGGCGCGTCGCGACCATCCTCGTGGGCCAGGCGCTCCTCGCGGCGGCCCTGCTCACGGCGTCGTTCGGCCAGAGCTCGACCACGGCCGTGACCGTCGCCCTCGTGCTGCTCGGCCTCGGCTGGAGCGCGTCCACGGTCGCGGGGTCCACCCTCCTCACCGAGTCGTCGTCAGAGGAGCTGCGGACGCGCCGTCAGGGTTTCAGCGACTTCACCATGAGCATCGTGGGCGGCGTCGGCGCGATCATCGCGGGCGCGGTGCTCGGCGGGATCGGGTACGGCGGACTCGCGCTGGTGGTCTTGGCCCTCGTCGCCGCGTCGGTGCTGCTCGCCCCGCTCGGATGGCGCGCGTCCACACGTCCGGCTGCCGCCGGCTGAGCACTCAGCGGCCCAGCGCCGCCAGCGCGTCGTCGACGTCGTCGGCGTCGTTGAACACGTGGAAGGCGACGCGGGCTCTGCCGGCCCGTCCCGACGCGGTGATCCCGGCGGTCGTCAGCCGGGCCAGCTCGCCGCCGCCGGGGTCATCCCAGGTGACGATGGCCGACGCCCGCTCGGGCTGCGCGATGCCCAGCCCGTCGCGGAACGCCGCGGCGAGCCCGGTGGCGTGCGCGTGCAGCGGCAGTGGGTCGAGCGCGGCGAACAGCTCGAGCGCGGGCGCGGCGCCCACGAACGCCTGCCAGGCGGGGGAGACGTCGAACCGGCGTGCATCCGGCGCCAGGTCGACCTCGGCGCCGTAACACGACGACCAGGGGTCGTCGCCGGCGTACCACCCGGCCTGGGCGGGGCGCATCCGGTCCCGCAGCCGATCCGACACGGTCAGGAACGACACGCCGCGCGGCGCGCACAGCCACTTGTAGGCGTGGCAGACGACGGCGTCGAAGGCGGATGCCTCCACTCCGAGCCAGCCGACCGCCTGGGTCGCATCGCACAGAGTGAGCACCCCGTGCTCCGCAGCTGCCGCGGCGATCGCGGCGGCATCCGCCACCTCACCGGTCGCCGACTGCACCAGGGCGAACGAGACGAGCGTCGTGGTGGGACGCACGTGCGCGGCCAGGTCCGCCAGCGGGGCGGTGCGGACGCGGATGCCCCGGCCTGCGTGGACGAACGGCAGCACGATCGACGAGAACTCGCCGGCGGGCACCAGGACCTCCGCGCCGTCGGGGAGGGCCGAGGCCACGAGCGCGGCGGCGACGGACGCCTGCGAGCCGATGGCCACCCGCTCGGCACCCACCCCGACCAGGCCCCCGAACAGCGCACGCGAGCGCTCGACGGCCGCGGAGTATGCCGCGATGTCGGGTCGGCCCTCGGCCCAGGTCGCGAGATCCGCGAGGATCGCTTCGCGCGCAGCGCGGGTCGGCAGGCCGACCGTGCACGCGGCGAGGTAGCCGCGACCGCCGTCGAAAGCCCGACGTGCGGCATCCAGCGGCGAGGGGGCGGTGGTGGAACGCATGCCACCAGGGTGCGCTGGTCGATCCCGTGCGTCTAGAGCAGGTGATTCATGCGACTCATAACGTCGACTTATGCTTGACGGATGAGCGGCACCACCGACGGCGAACCCGGCTTCGACGCCCGCGAGCTGCGCGTCGTGAGAGCGATCGCCGACGCGGGCTCGATCACCGGCGCCGCCACGTCGCTCGGCTACAGCCAGCCTGCCGTGAGCCAGCAGATCAAGCGCCTCGAGCAGCGGCTGGGTGTCGCGGTCGTCGAGCGGGTGGGACGAAGCGTCCGCCTGACCGACGCCGGCCGAGTCCTTGCCCGGCATGCGACGGCGGTGACGACGGCACTGGATGCCGCGGCCGGCGAGCTCGCCGAGCTGCGAGGCCTGCGCTCCGCGCGCGTGCGGCTGATGGGGTTCCCGTCGGCGTCTCCCACGATCGTGCCGCGGCTCCTCGCCGACCTCGCACAGCGGCATCCGGGGATCTCGCTGACGTATGTCGAGGCGGAGCCTCCGGAGGCGGTGGACGCCGTGCGCGGGGACCGCACCGACATCGCACTCACGTTCAGCTACCCCGGCGACCGCGACGACCCGCACGGCTCCAGCGCACGCGGACTCGCGGTGCGCACGGCCGGCACCGATCCGCTGGTCGGGGTCCTTCCGGCCGGCCACCCGGCCGCCGGCTCCGGCGAGCTCGACATCGCCGCCCTCGCCGACTCGGACTGGATCGCGGGGTGTCCCCGCTGCCGGGGCCATCTGCTGGAGCTCTGCGGTCGTGCGGGCTTCGCGCCGCGCATCGCCTTCGAGACCGACAACGTCGTCGCCGTCGAGGGGCTCGTCGCACAGGGGATCGGGGTCGCCACGCTGCCCCGCATGGCCGTGGACTCCTTTCCTCGCCTGCCCGGCGTCGCGATCGTGCCGCTGCCGGCGGGTGAGCAGCGGACCATCCACACGGTGACCGCGCGCGGCGCGGACCGCGTGCCGGCCGTGCGCGCGACGCTGGCGGCGCTCGGCCGCCTGATCGCCGCCTGGCCGGGCATGCCGGCCGACAGTGGGTCGCCCGGCCGGGGTGCGCCCGGCGCGGCAGTCGCGGGCAACTAAACTCGGTGGCGATGTCCTCTTCGCCTGATCCCCGCACCACCACCGCCACCGGAGCGGACGTCCGCGTCCGCTTCTGCCCGTCGCCGACCGGTCTCCCGCACGTGGGACTCATCCGCACCGTGCTGTTCAACTGGGCCTACGCGCGCCACAACGGCGGGAAGCTCGTGTTCCGCATCGAAGACACCGACGCGGCGCGCGACAGCGAGGAGAGCTACCAGCAGCTGCTCGACGCGCTGCGCTGGCTCGAGATCGACTGGGACGAGGGGGTCGAGGTCGGCGGACCGCACGCTCCCTATCGTCAATCGCAGCGTCACCACATCTACCGCGAGGTGCTCGACAAGCTCATCGCCTCGGGTGCCGTCTACGAGAGCTACTCCACGCCGGAAGAGATCGACGCGCGCAACGAGGCGAACGGCCGCGCCAAGCAGCTCGGCTACGACAACTTCGACCGGGACCTGACCGACGAGCAGAAGGCGGCGTACCGCGCTGAAGGGCGCGAGCCGGCGTGGCGGCTGCGCGTCCCCGACGAGGACCTCACCTACGTCGACCTCATCCGCGGCGAGGTGACGTTCCCCGCCGGCTCGTTCCCCGACTTCGTGCTCGTGCGGGCCGGCGGCGTGCCGCTGTACCCGTTCGTGAACCCGGTCGACGACGCGCTCATGGGCATCACGCACGTGATCCGGGGCGAAGACCTCATGCCGTCCACCGCGCGCCAGCTCGCGCTGTACTCCGCGCTCGTGGACGCGGGCGTCACGACGTTCATCCCGCGCTTCGCCCACATGCCGCTCGTGCTCGGAGAAGAGGGCAACAAGAAGCTCTCCAAGCGCGACCCCAAGGCCGACCTCTTCCTCCAGCGGGAGCGCGGCTTCATCCACGAGGGGCTACTGAACTACCTGGCGCTCCTCGGCTGGTCGATCAGCCACGACCGCGACGTGTTCTCGCTCGAGGAGCTCGTCGCGGCCTTCGACATCGTCGACGTGAACCCCAACCCGGCGCGCTTCGACCAGAAGAAGGCCGAGTCGATCAACGGCGACCACATCCGGATGCTGCGGCCCGAGGACTTCACTGCGCGCCTGGTGCCGTACCTCGCAGCCGCGGGTGTGGTGGAGAAGTCGCCGACTCCCGCGGAGCAGGCGATGCTCGTCGCGGCGGCTCCGCTCGTGCAGGAGCGGATGCAGCTGCTGGGCGACGCGCCGGGCCTGCTCGGCTTCCTGTTCACCGACCGCGTGACGTACCAGGACGACGCCCTCGCCTCGCTGCCCGCGAACGCGACCGAGGTGCTCCGCGCCTCGGTGGTGGCTCTGGAGGGTGTGCCCGACACCGCCTTCACCGCGGCGGCGGTGCAGGACGCCCTCGCCGCCGCGCTCGTCGCGCCGGTGGCGGACGGCGGCCTCGGACTCAAGCCCCGCGTCGCATACGGGCCGCTGCGCGTCGCGGTGAGCGGGCGTCGCGTATCGCCGCCGCTCTTCGAGTCGATGGAGCTGCTCGGCAAGGCCGAGTCGGTCCGCCGGCTCGGCGCGCTCGCCGACGCGCGCGGGTGACGCCTCGGTTTGGAGCACGTGCCGGGGTCGCGTAGACTCTATCCTCGGCACGGCTTCGGCCCACAGCCTTGGGGTATGGTGTAATTGGCAACACGGCTGATTCTGGTTCAGTTGTTCTTGGTTCGAGTCCAGGTACCCCAGCAGTGAAGAAACCCCCGGATGACCGGGGGTTTCGTGTTTCGCCGCCTAGTGATGCGGCATCGGCTGCCCCGGCTGCACAGGCCCGATCCGGTAGGGCCGCATCATCTCGTTGTCCTCGTGCTCGACGATGTGGCAATGCCACACGTACTGCCCGGGCGTGTCGAACGTGATCCGCAACCGGGTGACCTCACCGGGATACGAGATGACGGTGTCCTTGACGCCGCTCTCCCAGGGCTCGGCGGCCCTGGTGGTCCCGGGCACCAGCTGGACGGTCCCGGCTTCCTCGTCCACGATGATCGCCTGGCGGTCCACGACCTCGAAGGCGACTTCGTGCACGTGCACCGGATGCGCGTCGCCCGTGGCGTTGTACAGCTCCCAGATCTCCACGTCTCCGACGTCGGGGTTCTCGGTGATCTCATCCGCCCAGGCGTGCGAGGTGTACCCGGCAGGACCCGCAGCCGGGTCACCCGCCACCGTGCCGAGCAGGGCCTCCGCCGGCGCGTCGGGGAAGAACTCCGACATGCGCTCGATGAGCGCCAGCCGCCGGGTGACCGTCGCTGTGGGCGGCGGGGGCAGCGACGGCAGCTGGAGCCACCGGGGCGCAGTGGAGTGATCCGGCGAGCGGACCGGCCCGACGCGGAACTGCATGATCTGACCCGTCGTCTCGGGATCGGCCACGTCGAACGCGTCCGGCGCCTCCCCGCCGGAGAAGGGCTCGTCCGGCCCCACGTTGGCCAGCACGTGCGCGCCCTCGGGAGTGTTCGAGAAGTCGACGATCAGGTCGGCGCGCTCCGCGGGACTCATCAGCAGGCGACCGCCGTTCGTCGACGTCAGGTCGACGGGGGCGGCGAGAAGTCCGCCGTCGTTGCCGATCGCCCACACCTCGACGCCTGGGATCCCGCTGAAGTCGAGCACGAGGAATCGCGACTGGCACCCGTTGAGCACCCGGAAGCGGTAGCGGCACTGTTCGACCTCCAGGAACGGCCACGTGCTCCCGTTGACGATGATCGCGTTGCCGAAGAACTCCGGGTTCCAGATGGGCGAGATGTCGGAGTCCGGCAGGTACGGCCCGGCCACCCCGTCGAAGAACGCCCGGGTGTCGGGGTAGAACAGCGAGCCGTCGGAGTCGAAGGCCCTGTCCTGGATCGCAAGCGGGATCTCGCGGTACGGCTTGTTCGGCGGGAACTTGTCGCCCTCGCGGGGCGCGGGTCCCGGAAGCTCGGCTCGGGCGCCCGTTCGGGCATCGGTCACGGCGTCGTCGCCACCCGGCCCGCCGCGGAGGAGGAAGAATCCCGCCGGCCCCGCGTAGACGTTCAGCCGGGTCATCCCGAGCGCATGGTCGTGGTACCACGTCGTGGCCGCTCTGCCCGTGTTCGGATACTGGGACGTCGCCGATCCCGGTTCCCAGTGCGTGTCGAACCGCGCGGCGGCCTTGCTCGCGAAGAAGTCGTACCAGGTGCCCGTCGTCGCGTAGCCCTCGGGGATGTCCCCAGCGTCGGGCAGATACCAGGCCTCGGCGTACCCGTCGCTCTCGTCGCCGACGTCGATCGCGCCGTGGACGTGGGTGACGATGGGCACGGGGCCGGTGTATGGGCCGGGGGTGGCCTGGTGCATCGGCCGGGAATCGCGGCCGTCGACGCCGCCCGGCGGATTCGCCCAGTGCAGCGTCGGGTCGACGGGCAGGAGATGCGGAAGGTACGTCCCGTCCGCGCGGACGAGATCGTTGATCCAGGTGATGCGCGCCGGCCTGTCGACGCGTGCCTCGATCGTCAGCGACGGGGCGTTGTGGATGAGGAGCGGGTCGCGCCCCCGGCCGTCGACCGGTCCGTAACCCCACACCGTCGTCGCCGGCATGCCGGCCGGAAGGATCTGCTGCTCGAACTGCCGCACCGAGATCTCGTACACGTCGATGGGCTTCCCGCCGCGCCGGCTGATCGTCCCCGTGCGCGGCATCACCGGCGGGATCAGCAGTGCGGTGGCGTACTTCGTCACCGCGTGGGGATCCAGAGTGCCGCCCGGGATGGCGGCCGCCGCGACGGGTATGCGGAACGGCACCTCGCCGACCGTCCCGACGAAGAACAGGCCCAGGCCTGCCCCACCCGTGATCCGCAGGAAATCGCGCCGCGATACCGCGCCCATGCCCGTCTCCCTCCCCAGTGAGCAGGCGGACGTCACTCCGCGCTCACGGTACGCCCGCCGCGACGGCGGGGCAAGACATCCGGTTCGCGACCACCGCGGACGGCACCTACCGGGCGTCGTCGGAGCGCCGTGCGACGAGGAGGGCCAGCTCGGTGCGCGATCGGAGACCGAGCTTGCTCAGGACGTTCGACACGTGGGTCTCGACCGTGCGCCGCGACACGCTGAGCGACTCGGCGATCTCGGGGTTGGTGGCGCCGGTGGCCACGAGTCCCGAGACGCGCTCCTCCGTGCGTGTGAGAGCCTCCCACCCGGACGTCGGTCGCGGCCGGCGCGGCGTGCGCACGGGAATCCCCGCACGACGGAATGCCGTCCTGGCCCGCGTGATCTCATGATCGGCTCCGGCTTCGCCGTACGACTGCAACGCCGCCTCCGCCAGCACGCGGCGCTCGTCGGCCCGGTGAGGGAGCACGCGCGCCGCCAGCTCGCTCGTGCGCGCATGCTGCATTCGCCGGGGCGTGCCCGCCAGCATCCGCGACGCCTCGACGAGCAGATCCGGCGATCCCGTCGCCCGCCCGCGCACGGCCAGGGCGGTCGCGCGAAGGTGGTCGACCCCGGGATTGCGGTCGGCGAGCGCGGTCAGCACGTCGAGCACCTCCTGAGCCTGTGCGAGCGCAGGCGTGCGCTGCGGGCCGTCGGCGTCCGCGACCACGCGCGCGACGTGGACGAGTTCGAGGCCCAGCTCCGCGCAGTCCATCTGCATGTCGCCGTCGCGCAGCTCGCGCCAGCCCTCCCGCAGCACGCCGAAGGCTCGGCCGGCGTCGGGGCCGGCGTGCGCACGCTGGCTCAGGCCGGACCAGATCCAGCTCCGACCGCGTCCCGCCCACCGGGCCCGATCGGGTACCGGATCGAGAAGCCCCGCCCATTCCCCGGCGGCGTCGGGTCCGCTCCGGCGGGCCGCCACGCACGCCCGCAGTCCGAGGATGGGGCCGCTCATGCGCACATCCATCGACCCCACCATCGAGCCGTGCGCCTCGAGCTCGGCCCAGGTGTCCGACAGGCTCCCGACCTGCGCGAGCACCTGCGCCCCGAAGGCGTGCGCGGCGAGGACGCCGGTGCGATACCCGAACTCCTCGGCGGCCCGGACGCTCCGCTGCAGCAGCTCGAGCACGTCGGAGGTGCGTCCGGCGTCGGTCAGCGCGAGCGCCAGCAGGGCGTGCGGGAACGCCTCGATGGATGCGAAGGTCAGATGCCTGTCGGCGACCGCCGTGGCCCGCGTGAGCAGGGCGGTGGCCTCGTCGAGGTCGCCGCGCACGTCGGCGATCTGCCCGCCCAGCGCGAGAGCGAGAGCCTCGGCGCCCGCGTTGCCGACCGCGGCCGCCATCGCGGCGCCCTCCCGGGCCAGGCGCGTGGCGCCGTCGAGGTCACCCAGCATGAAGCGCGGCCATCCGGCGAAGGCGAGGTGCGCCGCGCGGTCGGCCGGCTCCAGCACCTCCGACGCGGCGTACCTCTCCGCCTCATCCCGCGCTTCGGCGTTGCGGTGCTCCTGCATCAGGGCGTGCGTGTACGTCGCCGACAGGCCCGCCAGCACGTCGGAGGGAACGTCGTGCCGGAGGGCGCTCTCGGCGAGTGCGCTCGCCTGCGCGGCGTGGCCGGCGCTCAGCTCGGCCCGGGCGAGGCCGGCGATGGCGCGCACGCTCAGCGGGTCACCCGGCGCGGTCTCCTCGATGACCCTGCCCCACAGCTCGGCGGCGGTGCCGGGCGCGCTCACCGCCGCGCCCTCGGCGAGGCGCAGCATCCATGACAGATCCTCCGGCGATGTCGTCGCCTGCAGGAGATGGGCGGCGACGGTGGCCGGCGCGACGTGCGCGTCATCCAGTCGGATCGCGAACTCGCGGCGGAGCTCCGCACGCACCGGGGCGGGCAGGTCGTGCAGCAGCACCTCCTGGATGAGCTGGTGCCGGAAGCCGAGCAGGTCTGCGCCCACCTCCTCCAGGAAACCGGCGGCGAACGCCTCTCGCAGCAACGGCACCAGCGCGCTCATCGGGCGGCCGACGACCACGCGCAGCTGCGTGACGGAGAACCGGGTGCCCAGCAGCGCGGCGGAGGTCAGCAGCTCACGTGTCGGCGTGCTCAGATGGCCGAGGTGGCGCATCATCACCGTCGCGAGCGACGGTGATGGGCCGACCGGCGCGTCGGTCCTCGCCTCGCCCCGGTCGTCGACGGTCACCGCGCCGTCGCGCAGGAGCGCCCTGATCATCTCGGTCAGGAACAGCGGGTTGCCGCCGGCCGTCTCGACATGTCGCTCGAGGAGGCTGCCGATCCGCCCGCCGGTCAGCCGCTCGGTGATCGCCGTGCACGTCTCGGGGGTGAGGGGGCCGAGCTCGACCGGCACGAGCAGGTCTCGTTCACTGAGGATGTGCAAGAGGTGGTCGAGCTCGGGCGAGGTCTCGTGGCGGGCCTGCGTGCGCATCGAGCCGATGATCAGCAGCGGAAGCTGCCCCAGCGTCCGCGCCAGCCGCGCGAGGAGACGGAGGGAGGCGGCATCCGCCCACTGCAGGTCCTCGAGCACGATGACGGCCGGATTCGCCGCGGCGATGTCGATGAGCGACAGCAGCCTCTCTCCGATCGCGTGCTCGTTGTGGCGCGCGGCGAGGCGCCGGTCGCCGTCGGTCAGCATCGGCGTGAAGGCATCGAGCAGCAGCCCGAGGACGCGACGCCGGTCCATCGCATCGGCGGAGGCCCACAGCACGGTGTGGGTGCCAGGCATCCGCGCCATCGCCGCGCGGATCAGCGACGTCTTGCCGATGCCGCCCTCGCCGAGCACCAGGACGACGCGTCCGGTGGCTCCGCCGCGGGCGGCGATCAGACGGGTGACCTCGGGCTCGCGACCGAGGAACACGACGGCGGTCTCCCGCTCCGTCGCGGTCCGGCCGGTCGCCGAGCGCATGCACCGCCCCCCCATCGCCCCCACAGCGAATCTCTGACACGCTTGCGGTGAGTCTAGGAGGCGGAGGGCGCCGTGTCGCGTGATCCCGCGTTGCCGTATGCATCGCGCCTTGTCGCCGAATGGCTGATCTCGGCGCCCGACCAGCGTCACCGCCGCCTGCCGGGCACGATGCTGTTCGCGGACATCTCGGGCTTCACCCGGCTGACCGAGCGGCTCGCACGGCGAGGCCGCATCGGCGCCGAGCTCATCAGCGACACCCTCGATCGCACCTTCGCCGCGCTGCTGGAACCGGCGTCGGAAGAGGGGGCCGACCTCATCAAGTGGGGCGGTGACGCCGTGCTGCTGCTGCTCCGCGGCGAGGCGCACACCGTCCGCGCCGCGCGCGCCGCGCATCGGATGCGGGCGGCCCTGCGCGACCTCGCGCGCGCCGACGAGGCGGAGCGGTCGGGATCGGGGACGCTTCGCATGTCGATCGGCATCCACCGCGCCGACTCCGGCACCGGCGACCCCGGCGCCGCCGGCTTCGACTTCTTCCTCGTGGGCGACCCGGCCAGCCACCGTGAGCTGATCGCCGCCGGCCCGGAGGTGAGTCACCTGGCGAAGGTGGAGCAGGCCTGCGGGGCGGGGATGATCCTGCTCAGCGCCGCCGCGGCCGCCGCCATGCCGGAAGGGCTGCTCGGTGCGGGGGTGGCGGTCGACGGGTCCGAAGGGGTCGGGCGGCTGCTGCGCTCGCCGCCGCGACCGCAGGCGGCGCCGGCCGCGTCCGCCGGCCTCGACGCCGAGATCGACGGCACGCCGGACGTCGCCGGCACGCTGCCCCCGGGCATCCGTGCGCACCTGCGCGCCGGAGCGGCAGAACCCGAGCACCGGCCCGTCACCATCGGGTTCGTGCAGTTCTCGGGCACCGACGCCCTGCTGCGCTTCCGCGGCGCCCGGGACGCGACCGACGCGATCCACGAGGCGATCGTCGCCGTCCAGCGGGCGTGCCTCGACCACGGAGCCACGTTCTTCGAGTCGGACATCGCCGTGGACGGCGGCAAGGTCATGCTCACCGCGGGGGCGCCCCGCAGCGCCGGGCGGGACGGGGACCGGATGCTGCGCACCGCCCGCGCGATCGCCGACTTCCGGGGCACGCTGAGCATCCGGGTCGGAGTCAGCTCGGGCCACGTGTTCGCCGGAGACCTGGGTCCGCCGTGGCGTCGCACCTACTCGGTCAAGGGCGACGCCGTGAACCTGGCCGCGCGCCTGCTCGGCCGCGGCAGCCCCGGCCAGGTGGTCGCGACCGCACGGGTCATCGGCGAATCGAGCCGGGAGTTCGAGGCCGAGCCGCTGGCGCCCTTCACGGTGAAGGGGAGGCGCGCACCGGTGCACGCCGCGGTGGTCGGCGAAGTCCGCAGCGCGCAGCCGCAGGCGCTGACGCCGTTCGTCGGTCGCGACGCCGAGCTCGCGGCCTTGACCGCCGCGGTGTCGTCGGCGTCCGACGGCCGGGGATCGGTCGTCGACGTCGTGGGCGAGCCCGGGATCGGCAAGTCGCGTCTGGTCGCCGAGGCCGTCGCGACGAGCTCCGCCCGCGTGCTGGCCGTGGCCCCGAGCACGTACGACACCGAGACCGCGTACGCGGCGGCCGGGATGCTGCTGCGCCAGGTGCTCGGCGCCGGGGCGCACATCCTCCCCGACGACCTGGCGGCGATGCTGACACGCACTGTGGGCCGCGAGGCGCCTCACTTGGTGCCATGGCTTCCCCTGCTCGGCGCGACGCTCGATCTGGATCTGCCTGTCACACGCGAGGTCCACGAGCTGGAGGAACGGTTCCGTCGTGGCCGCATCGAGCAGGTCACCACCGAGTTCCTCACCGCGATCCTCGACCAGCCGGCCGTGCTCGTCGTGGAGGACGCGCACCTGATGGACGAGGCATCCGCTGCGCTCTTCCTCCGCCTGGAGGAAGAGGCGCCGCGACACCCCTGGTGCGTCATCGTGACGCGACGCGAGATCCCCTCCGGGCACGTCCCGCTGATCGGCGAAGACGGCGATCGCCGGATCGAGCTGGGCGGAGTGGCACCGGAGGCGGCCCTCGAGCTGCTCGAGTCGGCGGTGGACGGCGCCCTCCCCAGCCGCCACACCCTCGCGGCCATGACCGACCGTGCCGCGGGCAACCCGCTGTTCCTCACCTCGCTCGCCGCCAGCGTCCACGTCGGCGATGTGACCGGCGACCTGCCCGTAACCGTCGAGGCGCTGCTGCTGGTCGACATCGACCGGCTCCCGCCCGGCGACCGCACGCTGCTGCGGCTCGCGGCGGTGCTCGGCGCGCGGTTCGATGCGGCCACGCTGGCGCAGGTGCACGCCGAGCCGGTGACCGCGGATGCCCTCGCCGACCGCCTTCGCGAGTTCGTGCGGGTGTCGGAGGGCGGCGAGCTCGAGTTCCGGCACGCGATGGTTCGCGACGTCGCCTACGCCGGGCTGCCCTTCCGCCTGCGCAGGCGGATGCACGAGCGCGTCGCGGTGACGCTCGAGGCCTCCGCGGGGACCGCGGCCGGCGCCGACCTGCTCAGCCTCCACTTCCATGAGGCCGGACTCTTCGACCGAGCCTGGTTGTACTCGCTGCGCGCCGGCGAGGAGGCCCGCGCGAAGTACGCCTTCGCCCAGGCCGCGGCGTTCTACGCCCGCGCGCTGGAGGCGGCGGCGCAGCTGCCCGAGCCGCCCGCGGAGCGCTCCGCGGCCGCGGTCGCCCTGGGCGAGTGCCTCGACATGTCGGGCGACTCCGCCGGTGCCCTCACCGCGCTGCGACGCGCGCGGCGCGATCTGCGCGGTGACCCCGTCGCCACGGCCGACCTGCTGCACAAGGAGGCGCGCATCACGCTGCGCCTCGGGAGATACCGCGCCGCGCTGGCGCAGCTCACCCGCGCTATGCGCGTGCTGGACGGGGTCGACGGACGGGCGGCGGACGCCGTCCGCTCCCGCATCGCCACGTGGTACGGCTTCTGCCTCCACCTGCAGCATCGAGACGCGCAGGCGGTGCGCTGGGGCCGGCGCGCGGTCGAGTGGGCGGAGGCCTCGCACGACGAGGAGGTGCTCGCCAACGCGTGCAACGCCCTCCACCTGTCGTATGGAGCCTCGGCGCTTCACGAGGACCGCCCGTACGGGCAGCTCGCTCTGGACCTCTACATGCGCCTCGGCGACCTCAGCGGACAGACGCTCACTCTCAACAACCTCGCGATCGACGCGTACAACGCCGGCGACTGGAACGAAGCGATCGACGCCTTCGCCCGCGCGGCAGCCGGCTTCCACCGGCTCGGCGACGACGCCGACGAGGCGACCGCGCTGTACAACCAGGCGGACGTGCTGGTCGCGCAGGGGCGTCACCGGCAGGCGCTCGCTGCGCTTGCCGATGCACTCCACCTCGCGCGTCGTGTCGACGACGAGGAGCTCGTCGGCCTCGCGCTGCGCGAGCAGGCGCGTGCCCAGGCCGGGTCCGGAGACCGCGCACGGGCGTGGGTGTCCTTCGACCGTGCGCGGGCTGTGCTCTCGGGTCTGGACCTGGCGACGGAGGTGGCACTGCTGGATGCCGCGCACGCGGAGGCCCTGGCGGCCGATGGGCGATCCGCCGAGGCGCTCGACCTCGTGGACCGGACGATCACCGCTGCCGCGGGGAAGGCACCGGACACGCTCGCCCGCCTGCACCGCATACGGGCGCAGATCCTCGTGGGCCTGGGGCTCGTCGAACCGGCCGCGGTGGCCGCCCGGGAGGGGCTGCTGCTCAACACCGGGACGTATGGCGGATACGAGCCGGCGCTGCTGCGCCTCGCCCTCGCCGAGGCCACGGCCGACGAGCGGCTGCGGACGGACGCCCGGCGTGTGCTGGACTCGCTCGGGGTGGTGGGCTGAGGGCGGCGCCTACTTGATGGTGCCGCGCACATCCCGCAGGAACAGCACCACGAGGCGGAGATCGCCGGCGTTGTCGCGGGTGCTCGCCGCGGTGTCGGTGCAGTACTCCTGTCCGTCGCCGATGACGCCCTTGGCGGGGCATGTCGCGGTCGTCTCGAGTGCGCCCGCGGCCGTCTGCGACCACTGCGCACGGTACTGCGGCACGCCGCCCTGCCCGCACACCGTCTTGTCGCACACGATGGTCATCCGGGCCGGGCTCGTGCGGGTGTAGAGCCCCTCCATGTCGGCGAGGAACTGCGTCACCAGGCCGCCGGGCCGGCACGCCGAGTCGGCCGGGCAGAGACCGAGCGAGAGCGCGACGCTGCCGGCCGCGCCGTTGGGCAGCGACAGGATGCCGCACATCGGCCGCGATGCGTCCACCGTCGTGCATCCGCTCCCGTCCGCCCCGGCGGCACCGCTCTTCAGCGCGGGCGACTGACCGTCGAGCAGGTTGAGCGTGAGGTCCACGGGGAACGAAGCGGTGGTCGCCGCGAGGACCGCCCTCTTGTAGGCGGCGCTGGCCGTGATCTGGATCGCGGCGGTGGCGGCGGAGTACGACGTGGTGATGGACACGTGCGAGGCGCCCGCCGGGATGGTGGCCTGCGCGACGCTGAGCCGACCGGGACCGGGGGCGGTGAGCGACACCGTCGTCGCGGTCGGATACGCCGCCGGTTCGGTCCCGTTCCACAGTGAGACCTCGACCACGAACGGCGTCCCGGCAGCGGCCAGCACCGCGGGGAGCGAGGCGTCCGGCACGCCCGTCAGCTGCGCCGCGATCGCCGGATCAGTGCGTGCCACCGCGGTCATCGACGTGGGCTTGGGCAGCGACGCACCGGACGCCGGCGCGGCGGGGACGAGCAGGGTCGCGAGCAGGAGCGCGGCGATGACGGCGACGGGCTGGCGCGCGGCCCGGATCGGGTGAGACGGCATGGCGCGGCTCCTCACGCATCGGGTCCTCTCAGACTCGCCTGCGCCGGGGCGGAAAAGATCCGTGAGATCACTGAGGTTTCGTCACGGCAGCTCCCGCATCCTTGCGGCATGGCGACCGAGTCTCGCGTGGGGACCGGCCCCGATCTGCCGCGCGCGACGCCGCGCGCGGCGACGCGACCGAGCCGCATCCCGGGTCGCACGGTGCTGCTCGTGGCATCCTTCGGGGCGCTGCTGGCGTTCCTCGATGCGACGATCGTGAACATCGCATTCCCGAGCATGCGCGAGGACTTCCCCGACGCATCGATCGGCACGATCTCGTGGGTGCTCAACGCGTACAACATCGTCTTCGCCTCCTTCATGATCGTCTTCGGCCGGCTCAGCGATGTGGTCGGCCGCCGGCGCCTGTACCTCGTGGGGGTCGGTCTCTTCACGCTGGCGTCGCTGGTGTGCGCCGTCGCGCCGAACGTAGGCCTGCTGGTCGCCGCGCGCGTGCTGCAGGCGCTCGGCGCCGCGATGCTCGTGCCCGCGTCGCTGGCCGTGGTGATCGAGGGCGCGCCGGCGGGGAGGCGCGCGCGGGCGGTGGGGCTGTGGGCGGCCGCCGCCGCCGTCGCCGCGGGTCTCGGCCCTCCCATCGGCGGCATCCTCGTCGAAGCCGGCGGCTGGCGCTGGGCGTTCTGGATCAACCTGCCGCTCGGCGTGCTGGCGTGGTGGCTCGGGCGGGGCCTCCTCGTCAACAGCCGGGCACCGGGCCGCCGGCGCACGCCCGATCTGCTCGGCGCCGTGCTTCTGGCGGGTTCTCTGGGGCTCATCACCCTCGCGATCATCAAGGGATCGGAGTGGGGCGCGTCCAGCATCGCGCTGTGGGCGACCGTCGTCGGCGCGGTCGTGCTGCTCGGCGCGTTCGTGCTCAGTTCGATGAGGCATCCGGTGCCCGTGCTGGATCTGGCGATGATGCGCAACCGGCCGTTCCTCGTGGCGAACATCGTCACGCTCGTCGCCGGTGTGGGCTTCTTCGCGTATCTGCTCAACAACGTGCTCTGGCTGCAGTACGTGTGGCAGTACTCGATCCTGGAAGCAGGCCTCGCGCTCGTGCCCGGCGCCGTCGTCGCCGCGGTCACCGCCGCGGCCCTCGAGCCGGTGGCCGCGCGGCTCGGCTATCGGTGGGTCATCGCCGCGGGGTTCGTCGTCTGGGCCCTCGGGTACGTCTGGTATCTCACCGTCGTCGACGTCACACCGGATTTCTGGGCGCAGTGGCTGCCCGGTCAGGTCATCAGCGGGATCGGCGTCGGCGCTACGCTGCCGCTGCTCGCGGCGGCCACCCTGGTGACGCAGCCCGGCGGGCGCTATGCGACGGCGTCCGCGGTCATCTCCAGCGCGCGCCAGATCGGCGGCACGATCGGCGTCGCCCTCCTCGTCGTGATCATCGGCGCGCCCACCGCGCTGACCATCGTGGACGACCTGCGAGACGGATGGCGGCTGTGCATCGCCTCGTTCGCGCTCGGCGCGGTGATCACCCTGTTCCTGGGGCGCGTGCGCGCCGCGGCGGAGGACCCCTCGACCGAGGCGATCGAGGGCTCACGGCTTCATGAGCCGGCCGCTGACACCGGAGTGCTCATGCGGCGCGCAGTGCCGCCGGTCGAGGAATCCCTCTTCGCGCGGCTGCCGGCCGCGGTGCGCGACCGGATCGAGCGGACCGCTCCGCAGCGAACGATTCCGGCGGGCGAATGGATGCTTCAGCAGGGCGACCCGGCATCGTCGATGTTCGTCCTGCTCGCCGGCCGCGCCGAGGTCGTCATCGGCGGCCAGGTGGTGCGCGAGCTGGGACCGGGCGCCGTCGTCGGGGAGCTGGCGCTGCTGACGGGAGGCGTCCGCTCCGCGTCGATCCGGGCCCGGCGCGAGTGCCGCGTGCTGGAGGTGCCGCGTGCGGTGCTCGACGAGGCGATCGGCAACGATCCGGCCGCGCTGTCGGCCCTCGTCGCGGCGCTCGCCCGGCAGCTGACGGACGCCAGCCCGCCCACCGGTCGCCGCGCCTCCCGCCCCGGTCTCGTCGCCGTGGTCGGCGCAGGCCGAGGTGCCCCGGTGGAAGACATCGCCGAGCTCCTCCGCCACGGCCTGTCCGCCCACCTGCGCGTCGAGACGCTGCGCGGCCCGCACGTGCCGGAGGAGATCGACCGCGCGGAGCGGACCAACGAGCTGGTGCTCCTCGTCGCGGCGGCCGCGGACGGCGAATGGGTCGACAGGTGTCTGCGCGAGGCGGACGCGGCCGTGCTGGTGGCGGTGGCGGAGGACGCGCCGGAGCACGTGCCACGCAGCGCGGCGAACCGGCCGGAGCTCGTGCTGGTCGCTGCGTCGCGCTCAGGGCTCGCGCGGGACGCCCGGCGTGCGTGGCTCGATGCCGTGGACCCGTGGCGCTTCAGCGAGCTGACGCGCGACGACCTCACCGCGACCGGCCTGCCCACCGGGCTCCGCGGGCTCGTCGACCGCCTCGCGGGCAGGTCGCTGGCGATCGTGTGCGGCGGCGGGGGAGCGCGGGCGCTCAGCCACATCGGCGTCCTGCTCGAGCTCGAGGCGGCGGGCATCCGGATCGACCGCATCGCCGGCACCAGCATGGGAGCGGTGATCGCGGCGTCGTACGCGACCGGCGTCGACGCCGGCGAGGTCGCCGACGTGGCGTACCGGGAACTGGTCCGCAACGACCTGTTCAGCGACTACGGTTTGCCACGGACCTCACTGGTACGAGGCGGGCGCGTGCAGCGATCGCTCGTGCGATCGTACGGCGACTGGCGGATCGAGGAGCTCCCGCGCGGATTCCGCTGCGTCAGCACGGACCTCCTCGCCCGCACCGCCGTGGTGCACCGCAGCGGTCCCCTCGTCGAAGCGGTCAGGGCGACGTCGCGACTGCCGGTCGTGTTCACGCCGATCGTCAGTGACGGCCGGCTCCTGGTGGACGGCAGCGTGCTGGACAACCTGCCCGTGGACACCATGGTCGAGCGGGCCGAGGGGCCCGTCGTCGCGGTCAACATCTCGGCGAGCAGTCGCAGGCCGCCGTCGGCGCCGGGAGAGCCGCCCCGGCCGGTGCGCATCCCGCCCCTGGGCGAGACGATGATGCGCACCTTCATGATCAGCGGGGGAGACGCGGCACAGGCCCAGCGCCAGGGCGCGTGGGTCATCACACCCCACTCCATGGGAGTCGGCTTCCTGGAGTTCCACCAGTTCGATCGGCTGGTCGAGTCCGGGCGCGCCGCAGCGCGCGCGCTGCTCGACCAGACCGGAGGCGAGCTGTTCACCGCAGCGGGGCGCTGAGGGGGCCGCTTCCACACCGCGGGGGCCGGCGCAACCCCCTCGGGCACGGCGGGAGCGCGCGTAGCCTTCTGACGTGGTTCGACGGACGGCAGACGCATGAGCACACCTTCCGCCCTCGTCGCCGAGCGCTACCGGCTGGTCAAGATGCTGGGCGCGGGCGGCATGGGCATCGTGTGGCAGGCCTGGGACACCCGCCTGCGGCGGCCGGTCGCGCTGAAGATGCTGCGCACGCAGCCCGAGCTGACCGATGAGGAGCGTCAGATCGCCACCGACCGAGCCATGCGCGAGGCGCAGATCACGGCCGGGCTGCACCACCCGCACGCCGTGACGGTGTACGACGTCGTGGAGCACGACGACCAGCCCTGCATCGTCATGCAGCTCCTCGAATCGACTCCGCTCTCCGAGCTGCTTCGTGAACGGGGCGCGTTCCCGCCCGATGAGACGGCACGGATCGGCGCGCAGGTCGCGTCTGCACTGGCGGCAGCCCACCGGCTCAAGATCGTCCACCGTGATGTGAAGCCCGGCAACATCCTCATCACGGCGGACGGGTCCGCGATGATCAGCGATTTCGGGATCTCGCATGCCCTGGGCGATGCGACCATCACCGCGACGGGCATGATCCACGGCACCCCCGCCTACCTCGCGCCGGAGGTCGCGCGCGGGCTGCCCACCAGTTTCGCCTCCGATGTGTTCTCGCTCGGGTCGACGCTCTACGCCGTCGTAGAGGGTGAGCCGCCCTTCGGCACCGACCGGAACTCCATCGCGCTCCTGCACCGGGTCGCCCGCGGCGGCTATCCGGCGCCGCGGCGCGCGGGGCCGTTGGCGCCGCTGCTGCGCAAGATGCTCGCGGCGCAGCCCAAGCGCCGGCCGTCGATGGAGTCCGTCGCCGACGCGCTCGCTGGCATCGGGGGCGAGGAGGACGCCGGCGAGCGCGGTGCCGCGGCAGGACTCGTCGCCCTGGGCTTCGACGCTCCCACCGTCGGCCAGCCCGTGCCGGAGGCAGAGACCGAGGTGCCGGTGGTGGAGACAGTGGCGCCCGAGGCGGAGACAGTGGCGCCGGAGGCGGAGACCGTGGCGCCGGAGGCGGAGACCGCGGCGGGGTCGGCGCCGGATGCCGTCGAGGCATCCGTCACCGCTCCACAACCGGACGCGAGCCCGGGCGCGGCGGCAGTCACCGCGGATCCGGGCCCGGCCACGCCGCCGACGGAGCGACTGCCCACGGGCGCGACCGTTCCCATCGATGAGGCCACTGCGCGCGACGTGCACGCCGCCGAGACGGAGCGTCTCGCACCCGCGGCCGCCGGCGCATCCGCCGCGGTCTCCGAGCATCCGACGGTGCCCGCGGAGGGCGACCGGGCGACGGCACCTGGGACCACCCGGCGCCGCGCGGGTGTCATCGCAGGCGTCCTCGCGCTGCTGGTCGCCGTGGGCCTCGGCGCCGCTTTCCTCTTCGCGTCGGTGCAGGGCGACCCGGGCGTCGCGGATCCGGCCACGTCGGAGACGGCCGACGCCGATCCTGCTCCGACCTCCGAGCCGGAGACCGAGTCGCCCGCGGCATCGACGCCGCAGTCGACCGCACCGCCGCCGGAGGAACAGCCCGAGCCCACGCCGGCCCCGGTGACCCCCGAGCAGCGGGTCGTCGACACCATCGCGGGGTACTACGCCCTGATGCCGGAGGACCGCGAGAGCGCCTGGCCGCTGATGACCGCCGACTACCAGGAGAACCACGCCGGCGGACGCGACGGATACGAGGCCTTCTGGTCCCAGGTCGCCGATCTCACGGTCACGGATGTCAGCGCCTCGGGGCCCGACAGCGGACAGGCGACCCTCACCTACACCTTCCGCGACGGCCGGGTCGTGGAGGAGGTGACGGCCTACCGCTTCCAGGACGAGGGAGGTGTCCTCAAGATCGCGGCCAGCGACGTGATCAGCAGCCGGGACCTCTGAAGCGGCTCGCCCGCGGCAGCACTCCCGCCGGCTGATCAGGCGCCGTCGTCGGCGATGACCTCGGCCGCGGCATCCGTCCCCAGTGCGCGGTAGTCGGGATCGTCGTCGCTGTGCAGCAGGAGCATGAGCACGACCGCGGCGGCCCACGCCCTCGCGCGGCGCCAGGTGGCGGCGTCGTAGCGGCCGCCGGTGGCCGCGCGGAAGCGTGCGCGACCGCCGGCGTCGAAGGCGAGCCACGCCACGGCGAGGTCGTAGGCCGGATCGCCCGCGGTCACATCGCCGAAGTCGATGATCCCCGCCAGTCCGCCGTCGTGCGACACGAGGTTGCCCGGGTGCAGGTCGCCGTGGATCCACACCGGTGCACGGCTCCACGCGGCCGCCGAGAGCCCCGCGTGCCACGCGTCCTCCAGCAGCTCCGCGGTGGCGGGATCGATCGCCTCGGCGTCGCGCAGTGCCCCGAGTCGATCGCGGAACGCCGGGACCCGGGTCGCGAGCGCCTGACCGCGGACGGGGTTCACTGGGTGACCCTCGGGAGCCTCGATGTGGAGCGCGCGGAGCGCCGCCGCGAGCGGCTCCGCCCAGCCGTGACGGGCACGGCGGGGCACGTCGATGCCGCGATCGCCGTCGATCCACGGCACGACCGACCACGCCCACGGGAACCCCGCCGCCGGGGTGCCGGCGACGACCGGCGCGGGCACGCGCACCCCGACGAGGGTGAGGCGCTCCGCCATGTCCGGCAGCACGAGCTGCTCGTGGAGCACGAGCGGGGCGGCGAGCGCCCGCCGGGGGAGCCGCACCGCGTAGCGCTCGCCCAGGCGCCAGACCTCGCTGTCCCAGCCCTCGGCGACCTTGACCAGCGGCAGGTCAGGGGCATCGGGGACGGCGCCGGTGGCCTGGGCGGCCAGCAGCTGCCGGATCAGGTGCTCATCGATGCGGACCTCTGCGGCGGGCTTGTCGGGCACCCGTCGAGAATATCCGGTTGTGTTCATGTGGGAATGTGTTGTATCGTGTGGGAATTCCCACTGGAGGGTTGCACCACATGTACGCGACGGAGCGCCACGAGCAGATCGAACTGCTGCTGGCCGCGCAGGGGCGTGTCAGTGTCGTCGACCTCGCCGAACGCTTCGACGTCACGACCGAGACGATCCGCCGCGACCTCGATCACCTCGAGTCCACGGGGGCCCTCCGCCGCGTGCACGGGGGAGCAGTCGGTCGCGAGCGCGCCAGCACCCGTGAGCCCTCCCTCGCCGAGCGCGAGCAACGCCATGGCAGCGCCAAGGCCGCCATCGCCCGTCGCGCACTGGACGCCCTCGGCCCCGACTTCAGCGGCTCGGTCTTCCTCGACGCCGGCACGACGACGGGCGCCGTCGCGGCGGCGCTGGCACCGCGCCTGTCCGGCGCCCGCATCGAGGTGGTCACGCACTCCCTCGCCCTCGGGCACGCCCTCGCGGCTGTTCCGGGGTCATCGCTGTCGCTCATCGGCGGTCGCGTCCGCGGGCTCACCGCCGCCGCCGTCGGCGCCGACACGGTGGGTGCGATCGGGTTCCTCCGCCCGGACGTCGCCTTCATCGGCACCAACGGCGTGTCCGCCGGCTTCGGCCTGAGCACGCCGGACCCGGACGAGGCCGCCGTGAAGCGGGCGATCGTGCGGGCGGCGCAGCGCGTCGTGGTCGTCGCCGACGCCGACAAGCTGGGCGCGGAGCTCCTCGTCGGATTCGCGCCGCTGTCGGACGTCGACGTGCTGGTGACGGATGCCGCACCCGACGCCGAACTCGCCGCCGCGCTCGCGGAGGCCGAAGTGGAGGTCTGGCTCACATGATCGTCACGCTCACCGCCAACCCTTCGCTCGATCGCACGGTCACCCTCCCGGCGCCCCTGCAGATCGGCGACGTGCAGAGCGCCCTCTCGGCGCGGGAGGACGCCGGCGGCAAGGGGATCAACGTGGCCCGCGTCGTCACCGCTGCGGGGGAGGAGTGCCGCGCAGTGCTGCCGCTGGCGCACGGCGACCCGTTCGAGGCCGCGCTGGCCGGAGCGGGCGTGGACGCGCGCCGGGTGCCGATCACCGGACGCGTGCGGGCCAACATCGCCATCACCGACCCGGCCGGGGTCACCACCAAGCTCAACCTGCCCGGCGCCGAGCTGTCGGCCGCCGATGCGGCCGCCGTCGTGGACGAGGTCGTCGCCGTGTCCGCCGGCGCGCGCTGGCTGGTCCTGGCAGGCTCGCTCCCGCCGGGGGCGCCGGACGACTTCTACGTCCGCGTGATCCGCGCCGTCCGCAATGCGCACGGCGACGCAGCGCCGCTCATCGCGGTCGACACCTCCGGCGCGGCCCTCGCCGCCGTGGTCGCCGCCGGAGCGCCCGACCTCATCAAGCCCAACGACGACGAACTGGCCGAGCTCGCGGGCATCGCGCCGGCAGCCGCCGACGTCCGTGCCGTCGTCGAGGTCGCACGATCGCTCGTCCCGTCCCGTGTCGGAGCCGCACTGGTCACGCTCGGCTCGCGCGGCGCGGTGCTCGTCCGCTCCGACGGCGCGTGGGCGGCGACCCCGCCGCCCATCCGGGTGGTGAGCACGGTCGGCGCCGGCGACAGCTCGCTGGCAGGCTTCGTCCTCGCCCACAGCCGCGGCGCCCATCCCGACGAGTGCCTGCGCCTGGCTGTCCGCTACGGCGCCGCCGCGGCATCCCTCCCCGGCACCCAGGCGCCCAGCCCCGCAGACCTTCCCCCCGGCGACGTGCCCGTCACCCGCCTCACCTGAACCACCACCACACCCGACCGCAGGAGGTCACCGTGTCCGACACCATCACGACAGGCCTGGTGAGCCTGGACGCCCCTCTGGGGGCCGACAAGTCCGCCGTCATCCGCTCGCTCGCCGCGCGCGTGGTCGCGCAGGGTCGCGCGACCGACGCCGAGGCGCTGTTCGACGACGCCTGGGCGCGCGAGCAGAAGGACGAGACCGGCCTTCCGGGCGGCATCGCCATCCCGCACGCGAAGAGCGCCGCCGTCACGACGCCGTCGCTCGCCTTCGCGCGGCTGAAGCCGGGCGTGGACTTCGGCGCCCCGGACGGCGCCGCAGACCTCGTCTTCCTGATCGCCGCGCCCGCGGACGCCGCGGAGGCGCACCTCGCGGTGCTCTCCAAGCTCGCGCGCAGCCTCATGCAGGAGGACTTCACCTCGGGTCTGCGGGCCGCGAAGACCGACGAGGAGGTCGTCACGATCGTGCAGGCGGCGATCGGCGAGGGCGGCGCCGCACCGGCGGCCGCGCCCGTCGCGGCGACCGCCCCGGCGGCAGCCGCCCCGGCCCCGGCGCCCGCCGCGGGGTCCGACATCGACGGCCGTCCCGCACGGATCGTCGCCGTGACGGCGTGCGCCACCGGCATCGCGCACACCTTCATGGCCGCCGACGCGCTGACCGCGGCGGGCAAGAAGGCGGGCGTCGATCTCGTCGTCGAGCCGCAGGGCTCCAGCGGCTACCAGGCGCTGCCCGGCGATGTCATCCGCGACGCCGACGCGGTGATCTTCGCCACGGACGTGGACGTGCGCGAGCCGCAGCGCTTCGCGGGCAAGCCCGTCGTCCGCGCGGGCGTCAAGCGGGGCATCGAGCAGCCCGGCCGGCTCATCGCCGAGGCGGTGGCCGCGGCCAAGGACCCCACGGCGACGCGCGTGGGCGGCGAGGCGGCCGCGGCGACGGCCGCTCCTGCCGAGACGATGTCGTGGGGCGCCCGCATCCAGCGCATCCTCCTCACCGGCGTCAGCTACATGATCCCCTTCGTCGCGGGCGGCGGCCTGCTCATCGCGCTGGGCTTCCTCCTGGGCGGCTACAACGTCACCGACAACGCCGCGAACGTCATCGTGCAGAATTCGCTGTGGGATCTGCCGACCGAGGAGATCACCTCGAACTACGGACCGCTCGGCCAGTACCTCGGCTCGGTGTTCTTCATGATCGGAAGCACCTCGATGGGCTTCCTGGTCTCGGCGCTCGCGGGCTACATCGCCTTCGCGATCGCCGACCGCCCGGGCATCGCGCCCGGCTTCGTCGCCGGCGCGGTCGCCGTGCTCATGAACGCCGGCTTCATCGGCGGCATCGTGGGCGGACTGCTCGCCGGAGTCACGGCATGGTGGATCGGATCGTGGCGCGTGCCCCGCTGGCTCCGCGGGCTCATGCCGGTCGTCATCATCCCGCTCCTCGCCTCGATCGTGGCATCCGGGCTGATGATCCTGTTCCTGGGACGCCCCATCGCGACGCTGATGGAGTGGCTCAACGTCTGGCTGACCGATCTCGCCGGCACGGCGGGCATCGTGGTCGTGGGCGTCATCCTCGGACTCATGATGTGCTTCGACCTCGGCGGTCCGATCAACAAGGTCGCGTACGCCTTCGCCGTGGCGGGGCTCGCCGCCGGGTCGCCCGAGAACCCGACGCCGTACTACATCATGGCCGCCGTGATGGCCGCGGGGATGGTGCCGCCGCTCGCGATGGCGCTCGCCTCGACCGTCCTCGCACGCAACCTGTTCCCGCCCGTCGAGCGGGAGAACGGCAAGGCGGCGTGGCTCCTCGGCGCCGCCTTCATCAGCGAGGGCGCCATCCCCTTCGCCGCCGCGGATCCGCTGCGCGTCATCCCCGCCTCCATGGTGGGCGGCGCGGTGACCGGCGCGCTGAGCATGGCGTTCGCGGTGCAGTCGCTCGCCCCGCACGGCGGCGTGTTCGTGCTGTTCGCGATCAATCCCATCTGGGGCTTCCTGGTGGCGATCGCCGCCGGAACCGTGGTGACCGCCCTCATCGTCGTCGCCCTCAAGAGGTGGGTGGGCCGCAAGGAGCTCGAAGAGGCCGAGGCGCCCGACACGGCCGTACCCGTGGCGGCCTGAGGCCTCCTCAGACAGAATCGGAAAGTCGGCCGGTCGAGGTCCGACGCAGACAGGAGAGAACCATGGCAGAACGTCAGGCCACCATCGCCAGCAGCTCGGGGCTGCACGCGCGCCCCGCGAAGCTCTTCGTGCAGGCGGTGCAGGCGCAGTCCGTCCCCGTCACGATCGCCGTCGACGGCGGCCCCGACCTGAACGCGGGCAGCATCCTGTCGCTCATGGGCCTGGGTGCATCGCAGGGGACGGTCGTGACGCTCAAGGCCGAGGGGGACGGCGCCGACGAGGCTCTCGACGCGCTCGTCGCACTCCTGGAGACCGACCTCGACGCCCAGTAGAGAACCGCTCCGGCCCGAGGCCGGGAAGACGTGACGACGGATGCCGCGGGTCGAAGCCGCTGCGGCATCCGTCGTCCGCGTCCGGGGAGCGTCAGATGTCGGTGCTCTGACCGGGGTCGAGCACGACGAGCTCGCCGCCGCCCTGCTCGGCCGCCCACCGCAGCCGGGACCTTCCCATGTCGCGTCCGGCCACGGACAGCGTCATGTCGTGCGTGCCGAACACCCGCCGCGGGGCCACCGCGAGCACGAAGTCCATGGCCTCGCCGATCTTGAGCCACGGCGCGCCCACGGGGGAGGCGAGAAGCTTCACGTCGCGGCCATCGGGGACGGCGTAGGAGTCGCCGGGGTAGTAGAACTGGTCGTTCACCAGCACGCCGACGTTGTCGACCACGGGGATCGTCTCGTGGATCACCGCGTGCCTGCCGCCGAAGAACTCGAGGCGGAACGGGTCGGCCTCCACGACGTCACCGGGGTGCACGATCGTGATGTCGTACCCCGCGGCGGCCCTCGCCACCCCCTCGGGGCCGTAGATCGGGACGCCGGGCGAGGTCGCCAGGATCCGGTCCAGGTGGTCCGGCGTCCAGTGGTCGGGGTGCTCGTGGGTGAGGACGACCGCCACGACGGGTTCGAGCTCGCCCAGGGGCGCGGTGAAGGATCCGGGGTCGATGATGAGCGTCCGTCCGGCGTCGACGAGGGTGACGGTCGCGTGCTCGAACTTGGTGACTCGCATGCGTCGAGTCAACCGCCACCCGCCCACCGGAGCAAGCGCGACCCGAGGGCGGGGCCGCCGGCGGCACCGATTTGGAGAGGGAATGCGCGCCGTGGCATAATCGAACGGTTGCCTGAACGGCCCCATCGTATAGCGGCCTAGTACGCCGCCCTCTCACGGCGGTAACGCGGGTTCGAATCCCGCTGGGGTCACCAGTCGGGCAACACCGTCGCAGTTCAGCTGCGGCACGCTGTACGGCCCCATCGTATAGCGGCCTAGTACGCCGCCCTCTCACGGCGGTAACGCGGGTTCGAATCCCGCTGGGGTCACCACGGCGAAGAGCCCCCGGTCCATGCGGACCGGGGGCTCTTCTCATCATCGCCTCAGCCGGGCTGACGCGGGCGTGTCACTGCGGGCGATCCTCGTGCGCCTCCGCCGCGGATGCCGGCGTCGGGGTCGACCCGTCGGCGGTGCGCGACTGCCTCCGCCGGCCGCGGACCAGGTGCACGATGCCCCAGACGAGGAGCGCCGCGAACGCGGCGACGGCCAGCCACGGGATCAGGAACCCGATGGCCACGACGATGCCGTTCAGCGTCGCGACGAGCCCGTTCCACCCGGCCGCGAGCCCGTCGCCGAAGCCGGCGGGGTCTGCGGCGACGATGTCGACCTCGGGCACCACCGTCACCGACAGCGTGGACATGGCGACCTGGTCGTCCAGCATCTCGAGCTGCTGCTGGTACGACTCCAGCTGCGCCTGGCGCTCCGAAAGGGCGGACTCCGCGGTGAGGAGGTCGGCGACCGTCTCCGCCTGCGCCATGAGGTCGGTGAGGCGATCGACGGAGGCCTGCGCCGCGTCGATTCGCGCCTGCAGGTCGACCGTCTGCTCCGTGACGTCCTGGCGATCGACGCTCGACGCGGTCACCTCGCCGACATCGTCCAGCTCGCCGATGACGCTCGCCAGCTCGTCGGCGGGCACCCGGACGGTGATCCACGCCCCGTCGGTCGGCACCGGATAAGGGTACGGATACGAGCTGTCGTAGACGACCCCGCCTTCCATGGGTTCGAGGGGCTGGACGCTGCCGTCACGGCCCACGCTCATCGACTCGACGTAGCCGCCGTGGGCGACCGCCGAATTGCCGATGGACCGCGCGGCGGCATCGGCATCGTCGACCTCGACGGTGGCCGTCGCCGTGGTGATGATGTCGCGCTCGGACTGCGCGACGCCGGAGGCATCGTCGGAGGCGCCCGGCGCAGTGGTGAGCCCTTCCGGCCCGCGCGACTCCTCCGCGGGGGCGTCGAATGCCGCGCCGCCGCCGTCGGAGTCGGCGGGGGCGAGCGGAGCGACGGCGGACTGGTCCGAGGCGCCGCCGACTCCGCCCACGAGCTGACCCACCGACGGCGCGATCACCGCCGCGACGACGATGACCGCGGCCGCGGCGCCGCCCGCCACCCACAGCCGGCTCCGGCGGCGACCGCGCGCCGAGCGCTGGGATCGCTCGCGGGCGATGTCGGAGAAGAGCGCGTCCTCGATCTCGTCGATGCGCTCGTCGCTCAGTTCGGGGAGGGGCGCCGGGGTGCCGGCGGCCGGGTGCTGGGTGCTCATGTGCTCTCCTTCACGACAGTCCGCAGTCGGGTGCGGATGCGGGAGAGACGATTGCGGACCACACCGTGCGCGACCCCGAGCTCGTCGGCGGCAGCCTGATACGCGTAACCCTCCGTGGCGCAGAGCCGGAAGATCGCGCGGTCGAGCTCGCCGAGGCCGGCGACCTCCTTCAGGATCGCCTCGGCGAGCCGCTCGTCGATCACCTGCTGCTCGACGTCCACCGTCGCCGGCAGGCTCTCGTCAGCGGGCGCCGCGGTGTGCTCGCGGTCGCGCCGCTGCCGTCGGACGCGGTTGGCGGATTGGAATCGGCAGATGGTCGCGAGCCACGGCAGCAGCGACTCGCCCGCGAGGTCGAAGCCCGGCAGTTTCCGCCAGGCGACGAGGAACGTCTCCTGCGTGACCTCCTCGGCATCGGCGGGGTTGCCGACCAGACCGTGTGCGAGCCAGTACACCGGACGCACATAGGCGCGGTACAGCGCGCGGAATGCGCGCTCGCTCCCACCCGCGGCCAGCGCCACGCGCTCGGCGTCGCCGGCCGGAATCTCGCCTTCCATCCCCATCCTCCGCATTGTCTCTCACCGTGTCAGTGTCCGCACCGGTCGGATCGTCTCGCCCGCGGGGGAGAGCCCCTCGTCAGGCTGTATCCTTGGGCGAGCGAGAGGGAGTATCCCGTCATCGCGCATCCGTCATCACGGGTCCCGACAGTGCGACCCCGGGTGCGCACCGCGGGCCAGGCGGCCGGCGGGGGAGAGACTTTCGGCGTCGACCGACCCCTCGTCTTCTTCCCCTCCCGTTCGGAAAGGCCCTGAATGGACCTCGTTCTCCCCCTGTGGTTCGAGATCGGATCCCTCGTGATCCTCTCGCTCATCCTCCTGGCGGACCTCCTGCTCATCCTGAAGCGGCCGCACATCCCGTCGACCCGGGAGTCGACGCTGTGGGTGATCTTCTACGTGACCCTCGCCCTCCTCTTCGCGGGCGTCATGTGGGTCATCGCCGGGCCCGAGTACGCCGGGCAGTTCGTCGCCGGATGGCTGACCGAGTACAGCCTCTCGATCGACAACCTCTTCGTCTTCGTGCTCATCATGAGCCAGTTCGCGGTGCCGCGCCGCTACCAGCAGGAAGTCCTGATGGTCGGCATCATCATCGCCCTCGTCCTCCGCGGGATCTTCATCCTCGTGGGGGCCGCCGTCATCGAGCAGTTCAGCTGGGTGTTCTACATCTTCGGCGCGTTCCTCGTCTGGACCGCCTGGCGTCAGGCGTTCCCCGGCGGCGCCCACGACGACGAGGTCAAGCAGGAGGCGTTCGTCGTCCGCATGCTGCGTCGCACCATCGACATCAGCGACCACTACGACGGGGCGAAGATCCGCACCGTCGTCGACGGCAAGAAGATGTGGACGCCGATGATCATCGTCTTCGCGGCGATCGGCGTGACCGACCTGCTGTTCGCGATCGACTCGATCCCGGCGATCTTCGGCATCACGCAGAGCGCGTTCATCGTCTTCACCGCGAACATCTTCGCCCTCATGGGCCTGCGGCAGCTGTACTTCCTCCTCGGGGACCTCCTGGACCGGCTGCGCTACCTCCACTACGGCATCGCCTTCATCCTCGCCTTCATCGGCCTCAAGCTCGTCTTCCACGCCATGCACGTCAACGAGCTGCCGTTCATCAACAACGGCGAGCACATCGAGTGGGCTCCCGAGATCTCGACCTGGATGTCGCTGGCCGTGATCGTGCTGTCGATGGCCGTCGCGACCGTGGCGAGCCTGGTGGCCTCGGCGCGCGAGCGGCGGCGTGCGGTCGAAGATGCCCCGGCTCCCCGCGCGAGCGACAACCACGCCTGACCTCCCGCCGACCCCGTTGCCCGCCCCTGGACGCGGTGCGATACTGCGTCCATGGGCAGCGGGGGGATCCCCCGTGAGGGGGCACTCGAGGCGGAGCTGTCCGCCCTGAGGACGCGCGCCTACGGCGTCGACGCCGACATCGACTCCGACCCCGCGGCTCTGGCGCGTCTGGCCGAGCTCGAGCAGCTGCACGCGGCGGCGACCTCGGCCGGACACGAGCCGGAGCCGCTCACCCGCGGCGCCGAGCCCCCGTCCCCGTCATCCGGCGACCTGCGCGGCCCCGGTGCGCGCGCCTGGTGGCGCCGGACCCGCGGCGGTGCCCTCGCGGCGGGCGCGGCGATGACCCTCGCGGCCGTCCTCGCAGTCCTGGGCTGGATGTGGTGGACGGCGCCGCGTCCGGACGCGACGCTGCAGCGGACGGATGCCGCACCGAGCGAACAGGTGCTGCGCCTGGCGGACTATGCGCGCCGCCAGCTGGTCATGAAGTCGACGCTGCGCGCGTTCGAGCCGGTCCTGGGGCTGGAGGTCTGGTCGGCGCAGAGCACGTTCGGCAGCACCTGTCTGCTGATCTTCGAGCCCGCCAGCGACGAGCTGCTCGCGATCGGGTGCGCCCCCGCGCCCGCCGAGCCGATCGCCGAGATCTACGACGTCCCCGTGGAGTGGAATGAGGAGTGGGTGGACCGCTTCCCCACCGGCACGGTGGTGCGCTTCATGAAGCACGGCGACGCCGTCGACGTCTGGATCCACGAGGGTGCGGTCCCCGCCGTGCCGCCCGCCCCATGACGACTCCCGTGACGCCGCCGGGCGGGTCGGCGGCGCGGCGGTGGTACCCTGGGCACGTGCGGATCGCTCGCCTTCTCCTTAGCGGCCGCGACGAGTCCTAGTTCCCAGGCCTCCCTCGTCGCGGAGTTCGTCGCGGGCCCCACCCCATGCGGGCACAGTCCCCAGAGGAGAACGACAGAGCAATGAGCATGACCGATGCGTCCCGTATCGCCGACATCCCCGAGCGTCCTCGCACGCTGGCCGAGAAGGTCTGGGACGACCACGTCGTCGTCCGAGGCGATGACGGTCAACCGGATCTGATCTACATCGACCTGCACCTCGTCCACGAGGTGACCAGCCCGCAGGCCTTCGACGGACTGCGGGCCGAGGGCCGGCCCGTGCGCCGGCTCGACCTCACGATCGCGACCGAGGACCACAACACCCCGACGCTCGACATCGACAAGCCGATCGCCGACCTGACCAGCCGCACCCAGATCGAGACGCTCCGCCGCAACGCCGCCGAGTTCGGGGTGCGCCTGCACTCGCTGGGCGACAAGGAGCAGGGCATCGTCCACGTCGTCGGTCCCCAGCTCGGCCTCACCATGCCGGGCATCACCGTGGTCTGCGGCGACTCGCACACCTCCACGCACGGCGCCTTCGGTGCGATGGCCTTCGGCATCGGCACGAGCGAGGTCGAGCACGTGCTGGCAACGCAGACGCTGCCCCTGAAGCCGTTCAAGACGATGGCGATCACGGTCGAGGGCGAGCTGAAGCCCGGCGTCACGGCGAAGGACATCATCCTCGCCGTCATCGCCAAGATCGGCACCAACGGCGGGCAGGGCTACGTGCTGGAGTTCCGCGGCAGCGCCATCCGGTCGCTGTCGATGGAAGGCCGCATGACGATCTGCAACATGTCGATCGAGGCGGGTGCGCGGGCCGGCATGGTCGCCCCCGACGAGACGACGTTCGCCTACCTGGAGGGCCGTGCACACGCCCCGAAGGGCGAGGACTGGGACGACGCCGTCGCCTACTGGCGCACGCTCCCCAGCGATGAGGGCGCCGTCTACGACGCCGAGGTCTTCCTCGACGCGAACGAGCTCGAGCCGTTCGTCACATGGGGCACGAACCCCGGGCAGGGCGTGTCGCTGAGCGACGCGGTGCCCTCGCCCGACGACTTCGCCGACCCGAACGAGCGCGCCGCCGCGGAGCGCGCGCTCGAGTACATGGATCTGACGCCGGGCACGCCGCTGAAGCAGGTGCCGGTCGACGCCGTCTTCATGGGCTCCTGCACGAACAGCCGCATCGAGGACCTCCGCGCGTTCGCGTCGATCATCGAGGGCCGCAAGAAGGCCGACGGGGTCCGCGTCATGGTGGTGCCGGGGTCCGCGCGCGTCCGCCTGGAGGCGGAGGCCGAAGGACTCGACAAGGTCTTCGAGGACTTCGGGGCGGAATGGCGCTTCGCCGGGTGCTCGATGTGCCTGGGCATGAATCCCGATCAGCTCGCGCCGGGGGAGCGCTGCGCGTCCACGAGCAACCGCAACTTCGAGGGCCGCCAGGGCAAGGGCGGGCGGACGCACCTCGTCTCGCCGCTGGTGGCCGCGGCGACCGCGGTCCTGGGGCGCCTCGCGAGCCCGAGCGATCTTCCCGCGCCCGTCGCGGCCGGCGCCGAGAGCACGGAGGCCTGACATGGAGAAGTTCACGACGCACACCGGGATCGCGGCGCCGCTGCGCCGCTCCGCGGTCGACACGGACCAGATCATCCCCGCCGTCTACCTCAAGCGGGTCACCAAGACCGGCTTCGAGGACGCCCTGTTCGCCAGCTGGCGCCAGGACCCCGAGTTCGTGCTCAACCGGCCGGCGTACGCCGGCGCCAGCATCCTCGTGGCCGGCCCCGACTTCGGCACCGGCTCCAGCCGTGAGCACGCGGTGTGGGCGCTGCGGGACTTCGGCTTCAAGGTCGTGCTGAGCCCTCGGTTCGCCGACATCTTCCGCGGCAACGCCGGCAAGCAGGGCCTGGTCGCGGGCGTGATCTCCGAGGCGGACCTCGAGGCCGCGTGGGCTGCCATCGAGGCGGACCCGGGCGTCAGCATGACGGTCGACCTCGAAGCGCGCACCGCGTCGATCGGCACGCTGGAGGTCCCTTTCGAGATCGATGATTACACTAGGTGGCGGCTTCTCGAAGGGCTCGACGACATCGGGCTCACACTGCGCAACGAAGACGCGATCTCGCAGTTCGAGGCTCGCCGAGAGGCGTGGCGGCCGCGGACGCTTCCCGTTCCGTAAGCCGGGTCGGATGCCCCACCAGGGCGCCCGACCGCCGCAGACACCCTCGAGCAACCAAGTGAGGATCATCGGATGAAGCCGCTTCTGAATGTCGCCGCAGGCGAGAGCGCAGCCGCGAAGACGGGGGAGCAGGAAGTGACGGGTGAGGTCCTCGCGATCCGGGGCGGACGCCCGCTCACGGGCCGCGTCGAGGTCAAGGGCGCCAAGAACCTCGTCACCAAGGCGATGGTCGCCGCCCTCCTGGGCGACACCACGAGCATCCTGCGCGACGTGCCCGACATCAGCGACGTCCAGGTGGTCCGATCGCTCCTGGAGGTCCACGGCGTCCGCGTGTGGGACGGCGAGGAGGAGGGGACGATCCACCTCGACCCCAGCGGTGCGGTCGCTGCCCACTTCGAGGAGATCGACGCGCACGCCGGGGCATCCCGCATCCCGATCCTGTTCTGCGGCCCGCTGCTGCACCTGCTCGGCGAGGCCCTCATCCCCGACCTCGGCGGGTGCCGCATCGGCGACCGGCCGATCAACTTCCACATGGACGCGCTGCGCGCGTTCGGCGCCGTCGTCGACAAGAGCTACGAGGGCATCCGGATCACGGCACCCGACGGGCTCCACGGCGCGAACATCGAGCTGCCGTATCCCAGCGTCGGGGCGACCGAGCAGGTGCTGCTCACGGCCGTCCGCGCGAAGGGCGTCACCGAGCTGCGGAACGCCGCCATCGAGCCCGAGATCATGGATCTCATCGCCGTGCTGCAGAAGATGGGCGCCATCATCTCGTACGAGCCGAACCGCGTCATCTTCATCGAGGGCGTCGACTCGCTGCGCGGCTACGACCACCGCGCGATCTTCGACCGCAACGAGGCAGCCTCGTGGGCCTGCGCGGCGCTGGCGACGGACGGCGACATCTTCGTCGGCGGTGCGCGGCAGCAGGAGATGCTGACGTTCCTCAACGTCTTCCGCAAGGCCGGCGGCTGGTTCGACGTGCGCGAGGACGGCATCCAGTTCCGCCGCGGCGGTGCGCTCAAGGCCGTCATGGTCGAGACGGACGTCCACCCGGGCTTCATGACCGACTGGCAGCAGCCGCTCATCGTGGCTCTGACGCAGGCCGAGGGCACCTCGATCGTGCACGAGACCGTCTACGAGAACCGGCTCGGCTTCACCGACGCGCTGAACCAGATGGGCGCCGACATCGTCGTGCACGCGAGCGGTCTGGACTCGCAAGGCCGACGCGTCCCGCGTCGCGCCCTCGAGCAGGCGGCCGTCATCAACGGTCCGACTCCGCTGCACGGCGCCGACGTCGTCGTTCCCGACCTGCGGGGCGGCTACAGCTACGTCATCGCCGCCCTCGCGGCCGAGGGCGAGTCGATCGTCCGCAACGTCGGCATCATCCGCCGCGGCTACGAGAAGTTCTTTGCCAAGCTCGACATGCTGGGCGCCGACTTCGACGTCATCGGATAGTCCGTGGCGACCCATCGTCCGCGCGCGTCCGCGGAGAAGACGCGACCCAGCATCTTCTGGCCCCTGGCCGCCATCGTCGTGCCGCTCGTGAGCCTGGTGTTCAAGGTCGAGGTCGAGGGCTCCGAGAAGCTGCCGCGAGACGGCGCGTACGTGGTCGCGCCGAACCACGTGAGTGAGATCGACCCGCTCGTCGTCGCCCTCGCGGTATGGCGGATGGGACGCGCGCCGCGGTTCATGGCGAAGGAGAGCCTCTTCCGCGTGCCGGTGCTGGGGTGGATCCTGCGTGCGACCGGGATGATCCCCGTCGCCCGCACCACGTCCGCCACCGCCGCACGGGCGACGCTCGCAGCCTCCGAGACGCTGGCCCGCAACGGGCGGGGCGTCATCGTCTACCCCGAGGGCTCGCTCACCCGCGACCCGGATCTGTGGCCCATGCGGGGGAAGACGGGTGCGGTGCGCCTGGCACTGGGCGGGGGCATCCCCGTCATCCCGATGGCGCAATGGGGAGCCCAGCAGGTGATGCCCCGGTACGGCAAGCTGAAGCTCTGGCCGCTCCGCCGGCGCGTGCGCGTGATCGTGGGCGATCCCGTCGACCTGTCGGCGTACGCCGGGCGAGCGTCGTCGCAGAGCGCGCTCGTCGAGGCGACCGACGTCGTCATGGCCGACATCGCGGGGCTGCTCTCGCAGCTGCGCGGCGAGCCCGCACCGGCCGAGCGATGGAATCCGGCCGATCACGGGCAGAAGGAGACCGGTCGCCTTGAGTCGTAGGCACGACGCCGCCCGCCCGCGCGTCGCCGTGGTGGGCGCGGGAAGCTGGGGCACGACGTTCGGCAAGATCCTGGCCGACGGCGGCGCGCACGTCACCATGTGGGCCCGCCGTCCGGAGCTGGCGAGCGAGATCCAGGAGGCCAAGCGCAACAGCGAGTACCTCCCGGGGATCAACCTGCCCCGGTCGATGCAGGCCACGCACCACCTGTCGGAGGCGCTCGAGGGCGCCGACCAGGTCTACCTCTCGATCCCCAGCCAGGCGGTGCGCCAGAACCTCAAGGCCGTGCGACCGCTGATCACGCAGTCCGACGCGCCCATCGTGTCGCTCATGAAGGGCGTCGAGCGTCGCACGGGCCTGCGGATGAGCCAGGTGATCGAGCAGGAGCTGCACTGCGACCCCGCGCGCATCGCGGTGGCCTCAGGGCCCAACCTCGCGCTCGAGATCGCCCGCGAGCAGCCCACTGCGGCCGTCATCTCGTCGACGAGCCAGGAGACGGCCGAGGCGGTGGCGCGTCTCGCGCGCAACCGGTACTTCCGGACGTTCGTGAACACCGACGTCATCGGGACCGAGTTCGGCGGCGTGCTGAAGAACCTCATCGCCGTGGCGATCGGCATCGTCGACGGCGTGGGGTACGGCGAGAACACCAAGGCGTCCATCATCACGCGCGGGCTGGTCGAGATGACCGACTTCGCGGTCGCCTTCGGCGCCCAGGCGGAGACGCTGCAGGGCCTCGCGGGCCTCGGCGACCTCATCGCGACGTGCCAGTCTCCGCTCAGCCGCAACAACACCGCCGGGCGCCTGCTCGGACAGGGCTACCGCTTCGACGACGTCGTCAAGCAGATGAATCAGACCGCGGAGGGGCTGGCATCCGTCGCCCCCATCCTTCAGCTGGCGCGCGAGGTGGGTGTGCAGATGCCCATCGTCGAGCAGGTCAAGATGGTGCTGGACGGCACCATGAACCCCCGCGACATCGCGCCGCACCTGACGACCGACGACGACACCCCCCAGGGCGAGAGGACGACGAATGGACAAGCCGGCGGTGGCGGTGCTCTTTGGCGGTCGATCCAGCGAGCACTCGATCAGTTCCGCAACGGCGGGCGGGGTGCTGCGGGCGATCGATCGTGACCGCTACCGGGTGATCCCGATCGGGATCACCCGTGACGGGGTGTTCGTCCTCGAGGACGACGACCCCGACAAGTTCGCCCTGGACGCCGACCGTCTTCCCGAGGTCGCCGACAACGGCACCCGCGTGGTGTGGCCGGAAGGCGGCGGCGACCGCGTGCTGCGCGTGCGCCGCGCGGACGGAGCGGTGGACGAGCTCGGCGACGTCGACGTGGTCCTCCCGATCCTCCACGGCCTCCATGGCGAGGACGGCACGGTGCAGGGCTTCTTCGACACCCTCGGCATCCCGTACGCCGGCGGCGGCGTCCTGGACTCCGCGCTGTGCATGGACAAGCACTTCATGAAGATCGTGCTCGCGGCGGCGGGGGTGCCGGTCTCGCCGTCGGTGACGATCAGCCGCGCGCGGTGGGAACACGACCCGGAGGGAGTGCGGTCGGATGCCGCGGCTCTGGGCGAGCCCACGTTCGTCAAGCCCGCGCGCGCGGGGTCGAGCGTCGGCGTCTCGAAGGTGCATGACGCGTCCGAGCTGGACGCGGCGCTGGCCCTGGCGTTCGCCGAGGACGACAAGGTGCTCATCGAGGCCGCCATCGTCGGTCGCGAGGTCGAGGTCGCGATCCTGGAGGGCCGTGACGGCGCGGCTGCGCGCGCCTCGCTTCCCGGAGAGATCGTGCTCACCACCCGCGAGTTCTACGACTTCGAGGGCAAGTACCTCGGCGGAGACGGCGCAGACGTGGTGTGTCCCGCGGACCTCTCCGCCGATGAGATCGCGCGGATCCAGGAGCTCGGCATCCGTGCCTTCGAAGCGGTCGACGGCAAGGGCCTCGCGCGCGTCGACTTCTTCCTGGCGGAGGACGGCCTGTACGTCAACGAGCTCAACACGATGCCGGGCTTCACACCGATCTCGATGTTCCCGAAGTGCTGGATCGCATCGGGCATGTCGTATCCGGAGCTCATCGCCGAACTCATCGACACCGCGCTCGAGCGCGCCGGGGCGTAGCCGGCGGCCGGCTCACCCGCCGGACGTGGCGTCCGGAATCAGCTCCTCGGTGAGGGTGCACTCGCGCTGAACGGTCGTGCCGCCCAGCACCGCCGTCTCGGCGAGCTGTGTCAGCGCCTCGTTCGGGGACACCGACTCGTTGTCGATGAACACCTCGACCGCCGGGGTCCGGCCGTAGGTGGTGACCAGGTAGCGAGGCGCCTGCGACTCGTCGACGATCCAGTCGACGCCGCCGAGCGTGATGCACCGCGCCTCCGTCGGCCCGGGCTCCTCGACGCCGCACCGCAGCAGCACCGCCGACGGCTCACCCCACGCGCCGGTCGCCTGGGCGTCGGTCCACCGCCGGGGCTGGCCGTCGACCGTGCCGGGCAGGCGCACGCTCACCTCGGCGCATGCGGCATCGTTCGCCTGCTCCGCGGGCTGCAGATCGACCGTCGTCGAGCAGCCGGTCAGGCCGATCACGGCCGCCGCGGCGAATCCAGCGGCGAGGACGGGGGAGAGCAGACGCACCCCTCCAGGCTAACCGGCGGGACGACTCTGCCCCGCCGGCGGGTACCCGGCGATCGGCGGTCGCGACGGTAGCGTGGTCGTGTGGGCGACGAGCGCAGTGATCCGACGGTGGGCGAGCTGAGCGAGGGGCAGATCCTCGCCCGGATCCTCGAGCGCCTCGGGGCGTCCGACGCGATCGTCGGTCCGGGCGACGACGCCGCGGTGCTCGCCGCCGCCGACGGCCGCGTCGTCGCATCGGTCGACACGCTGGTGCACGGTCCGGACTTCCGGCTGGCGTGGTCGAGCGGATACGACCTCGGCTTCAAGGCCGCCGCCGTCAACCTCGCCGACATCGCGGCCATGGGCGCCACGCCCACGGCTCTCCTCGTGGCGCTCGCGATGCCGGAGGGCACGCGTCTGTCGTTCGTGACCGATCTGGCCGATGGCCTGCGCGCGGCGTGCCGGGAGCTGGCCCCCGGGTGTCGCGTCGAAGGCGGCGATCTGACCGTCTCGGACACGCTCACCATCGCCGTCACTGCGCTCGGCGCCCTGGCCGGACGTGAGCCGGTGCGCCGCTCGGGCGCCCGTCCGGGCGACGTGGTGGCGGTGGCCGGTGATCCCGGCCGCGCAGCACGCGGCCTCCGCGTCCTGTTCCAGCGGTTCACGGATGCGGCGGGGGCGCCGGTCCCGGTCGACGAGAGCGTGCTCAGCCCCGCCGAGCGCGCCGACCTCGCCGCGCAGCTGCGCCCGTCGCCGCCGATCCCGTTCGGCCCCGAAGCCGCCGATGCGGGCGCGACGGCGATGATGGACGTGTCGGACGGACTCGTCCTCGACGCCTCGCGCATGGCCACGGCATCCGGTGTCACGATCGCGCTCGAGTCGACGCTGCTCGGGCCCGACGCCGCCGACGCGCTCTCGGGCGGCGAGGACCACGCGCTGCTGGCGACGTTCCCCGGCGAACGGCACCTGCCGCATGGGTTCCGGCGCGTCGGCACGGTGCAGCCGAGGGGTGAGGCGGGGGTTCTCGTGGACGGTCTCGCGTACGAGGGACGATCGGGCTGGGATCCCTACCGCGACTGGGACGAGCGCACCGGCTGACTCAGCCGGGCGTGGTCGCCCACCACAGGGCGGTGTCGCCGTACCGCTTCGAGCGGGTCGCGATGAGCCCTGGGGGCAACGTCGGCTCGGGTGAGCGCGCGGCGCGCTCGATGACGATCTCCGCGCCCGGCGACACGCGGGGCAGCAGCAGCGAGAGCGTCGACGCCAGCTCTGTCTCTCCGACGTCGTACGGCGGGTCCAGGAACACCAGGTCGAACGCCCGCGGGGAGGATCTCAGGAACGCGTCGGCGGAGCTGCGGTGCACGCGGATCGCGGCATCGGTCCCCACCGCCTTCGCGACGCGACCGGCGTTGCGCTGCGCGACCGACGCCGCGCGCGCGGACTTCTCGACCAGGTCGGCGGATGCCGCGCCCCGGCTCACCGCCTCGAGTCCCAGCGCGCCGGAGCCGGCGTAGAGGTCGAGCACGGCGGCACCCCGGAGCGCGTCGGCCGATTCCAGGGCGCCGAAGAGGGATTCGCGCACGCGATCGCTCGTCGGCCGGGTGCCCGCGTCGGGTACATCGATCACGAGCGAGCCTGCACGGCCGGCGATGATGCGCGTCATCCCCTCACGATATCTCCGGTGGAATCCTCCTCCCGGAGGCGCGGCTCGGTGCGCAGCTCGGGGCGCAGCCCGGCCTTGTCGGCGTAGAACGCGCGGATGACGTCCATGTCGGCCCGCACGTCGCCGGTGAGCGCGATGGTCGGGCCGAGACCCGTCGTCATCGTGGTGCGGTCGACGTATCCGAGGGTGACCGGGAGCCGGGCCTCCCGGGCGATCCGGTAGAAGCCGGACTTCCAGTAGGAGCCCGGGCCACGGGTGCCCTCGGGGGTGACGACGAGGCCGAAGGGCTCGCCCGCCTGCATCTGCGCCACGACATCGGCGACGACCCGCGACGGGTCCGATCGGTCGACGGGGATGCCGCCGAGGCGGCGCATCAGCGGTCCCCTCCACCCGCGGAAGAGGCTCGCCTTGCCGAGCCAGCGGACCGGCATCCCCAGCCGCCAGGCGATGCCGAGCATGAGGACGAAGTCCCAGTTGGACGTGTGCGGAACACCCAGCAGGACGGTGGGGCGGCCCGGTGCCGGCTCGGTCGAGAGCGTCCACCGACTGCAGGCCCAGTAGACGCGGGAGAGGAGTCGTCGGAGCATCCCGCAACCTTACGTTTTCCGGCTGTGGCCGAGCCGACACCGGGCCGCCGCCGAATCTAGACTCGTGAGGTGACCTCCTTCGCGCTCGACTCGCGCCTGGGCGGGGCCATCGGCGGCAAGACCGCGGCGGCGCTCGAGCGCGCGTTCGGCATGTCGACCGTCGGCGACCTGCTCGTTCACTATCCGCGCCGCTACGCACGCCGCGGCGAGCTGACGCAGATCTCGTCGCTGCCCGTCGGCGAGCCCGTGACCATCGTCGCCGAGGTCAAGCGGGTCAACGAGCGTCGCATGAAGAACCGCAACGGCACCCTGCTCGAGGTGCTCATCAGCGACGGCAACGGCGACCTGTCCCTGACGTTCTTCAACCAGGCCTGGCGGGTGAAGGACCTGCGGCCGGGGCGCCGCGGCATCTTCGCCGGCAAGGTCGGCGAGTACCGGGGTGCCAAGCAGCTCGCGCATCCCGACTACGAGCTGTTCGAAGACGAGGCGCAGGCCCGCCTCACCGCCGAGGCGAACGCGAATCTCCCGATCCCGATCTATCCGGCCACGAGCACGGTGGCCAGCTGGCAGCTGCAGAAGATCGTCGACCTCGTGCTGGACGGCCTCGGCGATGTGCCCGAGCCCCTGCCCGACGCCCTGCGGGCCCGCCACGGCCTGCTCGACGCGCGCACCGCCATCGAGCGCATCCACCGCCCGACGTCGTTCGGCGAGATCGAACCCGCGCGCGCGACGCTTCGCATGCAGGAGGCGTTCGTGCTGCAGGTCGCCCTGCTGCAGCAGCGGCAGTTCGTGCGGGCGCTGTCGGCGACCACGCGCCCGCCCGGCGAGCTGCTCGAGCGCTTCGACGCCGCGCTGCCGTTCCCGCGCACCCCCGATCAGGTGAGCGTCGGCGACGACATCGCGCGCGACCTCCAGGGCGACTGGCCGATGAATCGCCTGGTGCAGGGCGAGGTCGGCTCGGGCAAGACGCTCGTCGCGCTGCGCGCGATGCTGCAGGTCGCGCAGAGCGGCGGCCAGTCCGCGCTGATCGCCCCGACCGAGGTGCTGGCGGCGCAGCACGTGCGGTCGATCGCGCGCATGCTCGGCCCGCAGCTGGCCCCCGAGCTCATGCCCACGCTGCTGACCGGCCAGCTTGCCGCGGCGGAGCGCCGCAAGGCGGCGCTGCGCGCGGCGTCCGGGCAGGCCCGCATCGTCGTCGGCACGCATGCCCTGCTCAGCGAGAGCACGACGTTCGCCGACCTCGGCCTGGTCGTGGTCGACGAGCAGCACCGCTTCGGCGTCGAGCAGCGCGAGTCGCTCCGCGCCAAGGGCTCGTCCCCGCACGCGCTGGTCCTGACCGCCACGCCGATTCCCCGCACCGTCGCCATGACGGTCTTCGGCGACCTGGACGTCTCCACGATCCGCACCATGCCCGCGGGCCGAGCGGGCATCGAGACCTTCACGGCCCCGCTCGCCGAGCATCCCGGCTGGTTCGCCCGCGTCTTCGAGCGCATCGCCGAAGAGGTGCGGAAGGGCCACCAGGCCTTCGTCGTCTGCGCGGCGATCGACGCGGAGGCCCTGACCAAGGACGACACCGCGGACGAGCCCCCCGGCGACACCGCCGGCGAGGCGAGCCGCACGCGATGGGGCGTCGTCCAGGTGGGCGACCTGCTGTCGCGGCATCCGTCGTTCGAGAGCATCCGGGTCGAGATCCTCCACGGCCGGATGCCCTCCGACGAGAAGGACGCCGTCATGCAGGCGTTCGCACGCGGCGACGTCGACGTGCTCGTGGCGACCACCGTGGTCGAGGTCGGCGTCGACGTGCCGAACGCCTCGACGATGGCGATCCTCGAGGCCGACAGGTTCGGCGTCTCGCAGCTCCACCAGCTGCGCGGACGTGTCGGCCGTGGGGGAGTTCCTGGTCTGTGCCTGCTGGTGACCGAGGCGCCGCTCGGCACGCCGGCGCGGGAGCGCGTCGATGCGGTCGCGTCGACGCTGGACGGCTTCGCCCTGGCGGAGGTCGACCTGGAGCTGCGCGGAGAGGGGGACGTCCTCGGCGATGCGCAGTCCGGCGCGCGGTCGTCGCTGCGCCTGCTGCGCGTGGTCAAGGACGCCGACATCATCGCCGAGGCGCGCGTCGCGGCCGAGCACGTGATCGCCGAAGACCCCGCGCTGCTCGAACACGCGGGACTCGCGGCCGCTCTCGAGCGCAACGTCGGCATGGCCGAGCGCGCGGCTCTGGCGAAGAACTAGCGCGTCCGGGGGCTGCTCGGCCTCCCAGTAGGCTGGTCGGCATGAGCAGCCGGATCGCCGTCGTCCCGGGATCGTTCGATCCGCCGACCCTCGGTCATCTCGACGTCATCCGGCGCGCGGCCATGCTGTACGACCAGCTGCACGTGCTCGTGGTGCACAACCCGGGCAAGGAGGCGATGCTCCCCATCGCGCAGCGCCAGGCGCTCCTGGAGCAGTCCATCGCCGAGAGCGACATCGACGGCGACGTCGTGGTGGCCTCCTGGAGCATGGGGCTTCTGGTCGACTATGCGACGGATGTCGGTGCCGGCGTCCTGGTCAAAGGCATCCGATCGCAGGTCGACGTGGCGTACGAGACCCCGATGGCGATCGTGAACAGGCACCTCGCGCAGATCGAGACGGTGTTCCTGCTCCCCGACCCCGCACACGCGCTCGTGTCCAGCTCACTGGTGCGCCAGGTCGCCTCGCTCGGCGGCGACGTCTCGCCCTTCGTGCCCGGCGCTGTCGCCAGGTTCCTCGACACCGGCGCGCGCGACATCTGACACGGCCACGCGGCCACGCGCGCGCACCGCGGCTAGGCTGGAGACGTGGCCAAGAAGCATGTGACGGGTCCCTTCGTCCTCCCTGTCCGCGACATCACCCACCGCCCCGGCGAGATGCGCGAGCACTCCTTCGAGGTGCCCGCGCCCGACAGATGGGGCGAGGGGCTGGTGTCCGTCGCCCAGGGCGAGCAGGTCGCCATCGATGTGCGGCTCGAGTCCGTCCACGAGGGCATCCTCGCCTCCGGAGACATCGACACCGAGTACACGGGAGTGTGCAGCCGGTGCCTCACCGACATCGCCGAGGCCCTCGAAGTCGAGTTTCAGGAGCTTTTCGCGTATCCTGGGGAGGAAGAAGCTGACTTCGAGGTTCAAGACGACCACGTGGATCTTGAAACTCTGGTCAGGGAAGCGGTCGTCCTGTCGCTTCCGTTTCAGCCGGTGTGTCAGCCGGATTGCCCCGGCCTCGATCCGGTCACGGGCGAGCGGCTGGCCGATAGCGCCGGATCGCAGCAGAGCGAGCCTGTCGATCCACGATGGGCCGCGCTCCAGGACTTCACCATGACCAACGACGACGAATCACCGCGCGCCCGCGGCTGATCGACATCGAGAACACAGAAGAGAGCAAGCCATGGCAGGCAACCCCCCGAAGCGGAAGGTCTCCCGATCGAACACGCGCTCGCGTCGCGCGCAGTGGAAGGCCGAGGCGCCCGCCCTCGTCAAGACGGTCGAGAACGGCAAGGTCGTCTACAGCCGTCCCCACCAGGCGAAGGTCGTCACCGACTCGCAGGGCACGGAGCTGTTCCTCGAGTACAAGGGCCGCAAGGTCGCCGACGTCTGATCGTCGCGCACTGACGTGACCGACGTCACTGCCGAGCGCCTCGCGCTCGCAGATCTCACGCAGAAGCTCGGAGTCGACATCGACCCCGAGCTTCTGTCGCTGGCGCTGACGCACCGCTCGTGGGCCTACGAGAACGGACAGGTGCCGCACAACGAGCGGCTGGAGTTCCTCGGCGACTCCGTGCTCGGGCTCGCCGTGACCGTGCGACTGTTCACGGGGCATCCCGAGCTCGAAGAAGGCGCGCTGGCCAAGCGTCGCGCGAGCGTCGTGTCGACGGTGGCGCTGGCCGAGATCGCGCGCGGGATCGGCTTGGGGGAGCATCTGCTCCTCGGACGCGGCGAGGTGCTCACCGGCGGCCGCGACAAGGACTCGATCCTCGCCGACACGATGGAGGCGATCTTCGGCGCCGCCTACCTGTCCGCCGGCTCGGATGCCGCCACCGGCCTCGTGCTGCGACTGGTCGAGCCGTTGCTCGCCGATCCGGAGCGGTACGGCGCCGCCATGGACCCGAAGACGGCGCTCCAAGAGCTCGCCGCCCGCGGCGGGATGCAGCCCCCCGCGTATGCGGTCACCTCCACCGGCCCCGACCACGACCGCCGGTTCACCGCCACCGTCGTCATCGGCGACCTGACGGCGGAGGGCCTCGGCACCAGCAAGAAACACGCTGAGATGGCCGCGGCCCTCAGCGCGTGGCGCGATCTCAGCGGCCGTGCCTGAGCTGCCCGAGGTCGAGGTCGTCCGCGCCGGCCTCGCACCCGCCGTCACGGGCGCCCTGGTTCTCGGGGTCACCGTGCTAGACGAGCGCGCCCTGACCCGGCATCCGGGCGACGGCGCCGACTTCGAGGCGCGCCTGACCGGACGGGTCCTGGCCGCCGCCGCCCGACGCGGCAAGTTCCTGTGGCTGCCCCTCACGACGGCCGACGGCCGCGCGGCGACGGAGGCGGTCGTGGGGCATCTGGGCATGAGCGGGCAGATGCTGCTCCGTCCGCCGGGCAGTGCGATCGAGCGTCACGAGCGCGTCCGCCTCGATCTCGTGCACCCGGCGCACGGAGAGCTCGCGGTGGTGTTCGCCGACCAGCGGACCTTCGGTTCGCTGGCGATCGACGAGCTCGTCGCCACGCCGGACGGTGCGCCGGGCGGAGACGGCTGGTCCGAGGCATCCGTCCCTTCGCAGGTCGCCCACATCGCGCGCGACCCGCTGGATCCCGCATTCTCGGACGCCGGGTTCCGCCGCGTCCTCGCGCGCAAGGACTCCGCCATCAAGCGCGTGCTGCTCGATCAGACGGTCGTGAGCGGCGTGGGCAACATCTACGCGGACGAGTCCCTGTGGGCGGCCCGCATCCACCCCGAGACCCCTGCTCGGGACCTGTCGACGCGGGCGGTGAACCGCCTGCTCGGCGAGGTGCGGCACGTGCTGGACAAGGCGCTGGCCGAGGGCGGCACCAGCTTCGATGCGCAGTACGTCAACGTGAACGGTCAAGCCGGATACTTCGCCCACTCGCTCAACGCGTACGGCCGCACCGGGGAGCCGTGCCCCCGATGCGGCCGTCCGGTCGTCCGGGTCTCGTTCACCAACCGGTCGAGCCACTTCTGCGCGCACTGCCAGAAGGCGCCTCGTCGCGCGGCCGGCTGATCACAGCGGGAGCACCTTCTTCCACGCGCCGGCATACGAGGCCGGCACGAAGCCGATGGTCTCGTTGATGTCGAGCATGTGGCGGTTCTCCTCGGCGTTGAACGTCGAGACCCGCGGTGACTCCGGCACGAGCTCGCGCCAGCGCAGCAGGTTCGCGCACTTCACGATCGTGCCGAGGCGGTGTCCGCGATGCTCTTTGACGACGAGCGTGCCGTACTGCTGGGTGGCACCGCTGCGGTCGTCGCCGATGGCGAGCTCGTTGTACGCGGCGATCCGCCCGCTCGGCACATGCAGCACGGCGGCGACCGAGACGGTGAGTCCCTGCGCCTTCAGCCGGGCGTCGCGACGCTCGACACGGGCGGCGTCCCAGTGCTGCTCGTCCATCACCAGACCGCCCGCGGGCACGTCGGTCGACATGCGCGAGAGGGCGTAGGCGAAGCCGTCGACGTACTCGGCGGGCGTCGGCGACGTCCACTGGATCGAGCGGTAGTCGTCACCGGCGGCGGCCAGCGCGTCGCGGAGCATCCGCTCGACGAGCGTGAAGTCGCCGGTCAGGTCGAACACGCTGTTGCGCTCCACCTGCTCCAGCGTGAAGCCGCTGTCGACGGCGAACCGGGTCTGCGGGTCGTCGGCGGGGATCGACCCCCAGCCGGTCGACGGCTCGAGCCGCGGCCCGGCTGCGCCGGGGCGGTGGAGGGTCCACGTCTGGATCGTCGCCAGACCGCGCTCGCGCGCCTCGCGCTCGACCTCGGCCAGCAGCAGCTCCTCGGCACCGGCTCCGCGGTGCGGCGGGGCCACCATGAGATCGAACTCGAGCGCACTCACGTCGGGCTCGTTCGAGATCATCAGCTTCACGGCGCCGATGACGTCGCCATCGCGCAGCGCGGCGTAGCCCAGCTGCGTCCAGTCCGACTGGTCCTGCCAGAACCCGAGCATCTCCCCGGGCTCCTCGCGCAGGTAGTCGTGACCGGCGTCGTTCAGGCACACCGCGTTGGCGATGCGCACCATCTCCAGGAACACCCGTGCGTCTGCGGACTCCGTCGACTCCGGCACGGGGATCGGCTGCACGGTCAGCACGGCGGTATCGGCCAGGTCAGTCATCGAGCACCTTCTTCCACGCTCCGACGTACGCGATCGGCGCGAAGCCGATCGCCTCGTTGATGTCCAGCATGGGCCTGTTCTCCTCTGCGTTGTAGGTGATCACGCGACGGGACTCCGGGGCGACGTCGCGCCACGACAGGAGCCCCGCGCACTTGACGAGCGTGCCGAGCCGGTGACCGCGGTGCTCCTTGAGGACGAGGGTGTCCTCCTGGTGAGACGCCTCGGTGCGGTCCTTTCCGATGACGAGCTCGTTGAAGGCGCACAGCTCGCCGGTGGCGATGTGCTGCGCTGCCGTGACCTGGATGGTGCGCCCCGACCCGGTGTACTTGGCGTCGTGCTCGGCGATGCGGGCGGCATCCCACTTCTCCTCGTCGAACTCGAGCGCCGCGGCGGGCGCGTCGGTGGACATCCGCGACTTCATCCACGCGTAGCCGTCGGCGAACTCCGGCGGCGTCGGGGCGAACCACTGCACCACCCGATAGTCCTGTGACGCGGCCTGCGCTTCGCCGAGCAGCCGCTCGACCTCGTCGAACGAGCCGGTGAGATCGAACGCGCTGTTGCGCTCCACCTGCTCCAGCGCGTAGCCGTGGCGGACGAAGAATCGCGCGATGTGATCCTCGGGGATCGCGCCGAACCCGGTGGGCGGCGCGAGCTGCGGCCCCGGTGCGGCAGGGTGCTCGGCCCACGACTGCAGCACGGTGCGTCCGTGCTCCCGCGCCGTGCGCTCGACGAGCGCGTAGGCGGCGGAGCCGATCCCGCGGCCCCACGTCGCGCGGAGCAGCTCGATGAGCCAGAACGCCGAATGCGAGCCGTCCTCGTGGGGAAGGTCGATGCCGATGCGGCCGATCACGGCGCCGTCATCGACGACGATCCATGCCAGGCGGGTCTCGTACGGCGTGGGCCGGTAGTGGGGGAGGAGCTCCTCCGCGGAGATGCGGTGGTCGTCGTGGCCCGAGATCTCGCGGTAGATCTCGTTGCGGACCCGGACCATCTCGACGAAGTCGGCGGCGTCGGGGGAGTCGACGGACTCGGGTACGAGCAGCGGCCGGAGCTCCAGCCCGGTGATGGTGGCCATTTCGTTGCGTCCTTGCGTGGTGGGTGCGGTCGTCTGTGGAGTGGGGTGGGGCGCCCCGGGGGGGGGGGGGGGGCCGGGGCCCGCCCCCCCCGACCCTCGGGCATCCCTCACAGACCCGGAGACATCATGACCGCCTCAACCGAAGCTCCTGTCTCGACCCGAGCGCCCCTCTCATCGAAGCGCCGCAAGTCGACCGCCGCGAGGCAGAACCTGGTCGGCTGGCTGTTCGTCAGCCCGTTCGCGATCATCTTCCTCGCGCTGCTCGTGCTCCCGATCGGGTACGCCCTCTACCTCAGCCTTTTCCAGAAGTCGCTCATCGGAGGGACGCGCTTCGTCCTCTTCGGGAACTACGCCAAGGCGTTCAGCGACCCGTCGTTCCTCGACGGCGTGTGGTTCGTGATCCGCTTCTCGATCGTGCTCATCCCGCTGCAGATGGCGGTCTCCCTCGCCATCGCCCTGATCCTCGACATCATCGTCACCCGATTCGCCCGGTTCTCCCGGCTCATGATCTTCATGCCGTACGCGATTCCGACCGTGATCGGCGCGCTGATGTGGGGCTTCCTCTACAGCGACAACTTCGGCCCTCTCGCGGAGCTTTTCGGAATTTTCGGCGCTGAGGCCCCGGACTTCCTGAGCCGGAGCCTGATCTTCTACGGGTTGCTCAACATCGTGACGTGGCAATGGGCGGGCTACTACATGATCATCCTGTACGCGGCGCTTCAGGGCATCGACCCGACCCTGTACGAAGCGGCCCGCATCGACGGGGCGTCGCAGTGGCAGATCGTCTGGCGGATCAAGGTCCCCCTCGTCGCGCCGGCTCTGCTGCTGATCCTGGTGTTCGCACTGATCGGAACGCTGCAGTTCTTCAACGAGCCGAAGATCCTCCAGGATCTCGCGGCGGGTGCGATCCCGAATGACTTCACACCGAACATGTACGCCTACCAGCAGGCGTTCTCGCTCGCGAACTACAACTACGGAGCGGCCATCTCGTTCGCGCTCGGAGCGGTCGTGTTCCTCTGCGTCTACATCTTCCTGTTCGCCACCCGCAAGCGAGGGAGCTTCTTCTCATGAGCGTCACGCCTGTCGAGGTCACCGGCACCCGCACGCCCCGCCGGAACACCATCGAGCGCCGTCGCGGTCCGCGCGAGCGGGGCCGCATCCCACTCAACATCGTCCTCGGTGCGCTGATGGTCTACTTCCTGGTCCCGTTCTGGTGGCTGATCGTCAACAGCTCCAAGACCGCGGCCGGGCTCTTCGGCGGCGACAGCTCGCTCTGGTTCGCCGACGACATCAACTATCTGGGCAACCTGGTCGACCTGTTCACGTACAGCGGCGGCATCTACGCGCGCTGGCTGGCCAACTCCGCGCTCTACGCGATCGCGGGGGGCATCGGCGCGACGGTGCTCGCCGTGCTCGCCGGCTACGGCTTCGCGAAGTACCAGTTCGCCGGTCGCCGGCTCTCGTTCGCGATCCTCCTCGGCGCGGTCATGGTTCCCACGACGGCGCTCGTCATCCCGACCTTCGTGCTGTTCGCGCAGGTCGGCTGGACGAACACCATCTGGGCGGTCATCTTCCCGACGCTGCTGAACCCGTTCGGCGTCTATCTCATGAACGTGTATGCGCGGGATGCCGTGCCCGACGAGCTGCTCGACGCGGCGCGCGTCGACGGCGCGGGCGAGTTCCGGTCGTTCCTCACCGTGGCGCTGCCGCTGCTGCGTCCCGCCATCGTCACCGTCCTGCTGCTGTCGGTCGTGGCGTCGTGGAACAACTACTTCCTGCCCCTCGTCATGCTCTCCGACAACCGCCTCTTCCCGGTGACCGTCGGAATCGGACTGTGGCAGTCCACTGCGTCGACGTACGGCGCGGCGGGCGGGCAGACCCTCTGGAGCATCATCATCCTCGGCTCGCTCGTCTCGGTGATCCCCCTGATCATCGCCTTCCTCGGATTGCAGAAGTACTGGCGCGGCGGATTGGCCATCGGAAGCCTCAAGTGATCCGACGATCACGCCGCCTCGCCTCGGTTCCCCCTGTCCCTGAAAGAGAAGAATGATCCGCGCACATCTCACCGTCGACCCGCACTTCACCGTCGGACCCGTCAACCGCCGGCTCTTCGGCTCGTTCGTCGAGCACCTGGGGCGATGCGTCTACGACGGCATCTACGAGCCGGGACACGACACCGCCGACGAGGACGGTTTCCGCCGCGACGTCGTCGAACTGGTCCGGGAGCTCGGCGTCTCCACGATCCGCTACCCGGGCGGAAACTTCGTCTCGGGGTATCGCTGGGAGGACGGCGTCGGGCCCCGCGACGCCCGGCCCCGCCGGCTCGACCTGGCGTGGCACTCGACCGAGACCAACGAGATCGGCCTCGACGAGTTCGCGGGGTGGCTCAAGAAGGTCGACAGCGAGCTGATGTACGCCGTCAACCTCGGCACGCGCGGAGTCCTGGAGGCGCTGGATGTGCTCGAATACGCCAATCTGCGATCGGGCACCCATTGGTCGGACAGGCGCGTCGCCAACGGCCATCCCGAACCCCACGGCATCCGCATGTGGTGCCTGGGCAACGAGATGGACGGGCCATGGCAGCTCGGGCACTCGACGGCCGAGGAGTACGCGCAGATCGCGTCGAAGACCGCGAGCGCGATGAGACAGATCGATCCGGATCTCGAGCTGGTCGTCTGCGGCAGTTCGAGCGCCCAGATGCCCACCTTCGGCGACTGGGAGCGCGTCGTGCTCAGCAAGACGTACGACGACGTGGACTACATCTCGTGCCACGCGTACTACGAGCCGAAGGGCGACGACTACGGCAGCTTCCTCGCCTCCGGCGTGAACATGGACCGCTTCATCGAGGCCGTCGTGGCCACCGCCGACCACGTGAAGGCGATCAGGCACAGCGACAAGACGATCGACATCTCCTTCGACGAATGGAACGTCTGGTACCAGTCGCGCTTCAACGAGGTCGACAAGATCACCGATGCGGAGGACTGGCCGGTGGCACCCCGCCTGCTCGAGGACTCGTACTCCGTCCTGGATGCCGTGGTCTTCGGCAGCCTCCTCATCTCGCTGCTTCGCCACGCCGACCGGGTGACGGCCGCGAGCCTCGCGCAGCTGGTCAACGTCATCGCGCCGATCATGACCGAGCCCGGCGGGCCGGCGTGGCGGCAGACCACCTTCTATCCGTTCTCGCTCACCTCGCGCCTCGCCCGCGGTGTCGCGCTCGAGCTGAAGCTCGACAGCCCCACCTACGCCACGGCGGAGTACGGCGACGTGTCGGTCGTGGACGCGGTGGCCACACGCGATGCGAGCGGGGGCGGCACGACGGTGTTCCTCGTGAACCGCAGCCTCGACGAGGAGGTCTCCGTAGAGATCGATGTGCGCGCTCTCGGCGAGGTCGCCGACGCCTCCGCGATCTCACTGTTCGATGACGACATCCACGCGGCCAACACCCTCGAGGATCCGGAGCGCGTCACGCCCAGGACCAACTCGTCCGTCGACGTCGGGGAGGGCAGGGTGACCGTCACGCTGCCGCCCGTGTCGTGGACGGCGCTCACGCTGGACTGACGCGAGCGCCGCGACGAGCCGGCCGGGTGGCGAGATGGCACGACCCCAGAGAGTGACGCTGAAGGAGATCGCCGCTCAGACAGGGGTGTCGCTGACGACCATCTCCAAGGTGCTCAACGGCGGCTCGGACGTCTCGTCGACGACACGGGCGCTCGTCGAGGAGCAGCTGCACGCGAGCGGCTACCGGCGCCGCAAGAGCAGGCAGCGACGGGACTACATCGAGGTCGTGCTCCACGAGCTCGAGGGCGAGTGGGCGCTCGGCATCCTCGAGGGGGTGCGCGAGAGCGCCGCGGCCGCCGGCATGGCGGTCTCGCTCTCCGTGAGCGGGGATCGTCGTGCCCCGGGACCGGAGTGGCTGGACTCGGTCGTGCGCCGCGCGCCGAGCGGCATCATCCTCCTCTTCGCCGGCATACCGGCCGACGGGCGGGAGCGGCTCTCCGCGCGCGGCATCCCGTTCGTCGTCATCGATCCGGCCGGCGATCCCGATGCGGACCTCCCGTCGGTCGGGTCGGCGAACTGGTCGGGCGGGCTGGCGGCCACACGGCACCTGCTGGAGCTCGGGCACCGGCGGATCGCGGCGATCACCGGGCCGGAGTCGGTGATGTGCGCGCTGGCAAGGCTGGACGGCTACCGCGCCGCGATGGCGTCCGCGGGGGTGACGATCCCGCCGGAATGGATCCGCTTCGGCGACTTCCGGCGTCAGGGGGGCGAGCATCACGCGGCCGAGCTGCTGCGGCTGCCGGATCGGCCGACGGCGATCTTCGCCGGCAACGACGCGCAGGCGCTGGGAGTGCTGCACGCCGCCTCGGCTCTCGGACTCTCGGTGCCGCGCGACCTGTCCGTCGTGGGCTACGACGACCTCGCGATCGCGGAGCTCGCCCACCCGCGGCTCACCACCGTCCATCAGCCCCTTCGCGAGATGGCGGAGCAGGCCACCCGGCTCCTGCTGCAGCTGCTGGACGGCCCCCGTCCGGAGGTCACGCGGATCGAGCTGGCGACCTCACTGGTCGTGCGGGACTCGACGGCGGCCCCGGCGGCGGCCTCAGCCTGAAGCGGGGCACGCCCGTCCTCGCCCGATGCCGTGCCCGCCAGGCGCGCCGTGCACGTGAGAGGGCTGCCGGCGGGAAGCGCGAGTCCGCCGGCAGCCCTGGTCTTGTCAGCAGTGGCTCACTGCACCCAGTACCCCAGGTTGAACGTGACCTTCTCGGCGAGGGTCGTCAGGGCACTGGCCTGCTCGGCGGTCAGCTTGCCCGCGGTCTGGAACTCGGCGACCTGGGCGAGGAAACCGTTCAGGACCTCGAGGGCCCCGACCGAGTCGCCCGCGGTGACGAGCTTCAGCGCCTGGTCGAGCTTCACCGTGAGGGCGTTCGTGTTGCCCTTGTTCAGGCCCGCATCCGCCACGTCCGCCTTCAGGGTGTCGACCTCGTCCTGGAGGAACGCCTCCGGGTGCCACACGTAGTCCCGCGCGAAGATCGTGAACAGCTGGTTCCACGCGTTGAAGTCGTGCGCCCCGGCGACCACCGTGTTCTCGATGAACCCGACGTCGTCGAGGGCCGCGACCGTGTTCGCGTTGGGAAGACCGAAGTCCCACGCGCCACCGCCATAGTGGATGTACGGAGCTGCGAGGTTCGGCGTCGACGCGGGGACGCTCACGCCGCCGCTCCACGGGCCGTAGTACCCGAACTGGTCCGCGTCGTCTCTGATCAGGTTCTGCGTGACGAAGCTGCCGGCGGACAGACCCGCGAACGCCCGGTCGATCGGCTCGGTCGAGACGTTGTAGTTCGCCTCGACGAAGGGGATCACGACATTGCGCAGGTTGGGATACGCGTCGCCCGGAACGGCCTGGTTTCCGACGGGTCCGAGATAGTTCGTGTTCGTCGTGATGACGACGGCCGGCTCGGTGGTGCCGTCCTGGATCAGGTTGTCCATGATCACCGGGACGTCGCCCATGTTCATCCAGTCCGACTGGTCCTGACCGCCGCCGTGCTGCATGTAGATCGTCTTGTACGGCTCCGCACGGTTCGGGTCGTAGTCCGGCGGGAGGTACACGCCCAGCGTGCGGCCGGTCTGGTTGGGGATGTCGATCGGGACGTAGCTCCACGTGCCCTTGGCCGAGTCCTCGCGCGGGAGTTCGATCTGCCGGGCTGCGAGCGGAGCGAAGTCCTGCTTCGCTTCGTCGTAGGGCACGAAGACCTTGTTGAAGGCGCGCCGCTGCGGGAACGAGATCCCATCCGGCGCGAAGATCGGCGAGTTCGCCGGGTCGGCGAGCCAGGCGCTGGTGTTGCCGTCCACGTAGAACCAGTACTGGTTCGCGCCGGCCGCGAGCGGCACCTCGGTGACCCAGTAGCCGTCGCCCGCATCGGTCATCTCGACGTCGTAGCCACCGCCGCCCCGCATGAGACCGGGCTCGTACTGGTGCGGCTGGTAGACCGTGATGTCGGTCCGGTCGGCCCAGTTGCGCAGCAGGATGTCGGCGACGAAGCGCACGCTGGTGGCATCGGGGTCGTAGTACACGAAGCGCCCGGTGTACCCGGTCGGCGACTCCGGATCCGCGTACACGGTGGGCCCGGGCGTCAGCTCCCCGTCCGCGGCCTGCGCTGCCATCGGCACGGTGCTCAGGACCAGGGCTGCAGTAAGGCCCAGGGCCGCGAACGGACGGACGAGCCGGGCATTCCGGCCGCGATCCCCACCGCCCTGCGAACCTTCGACGGCGCGGTCGCGCCGGGTGAAAACGCTCATCACTGTTCCTCCTTGAATAGCTGCCGAGCGACCGGAGGCGGCTCCGACACGGTCAGGCTAGCGACGGTTTACTACGTTGTAAAGAAGTTTTTACGACGTTGTAAATCGCTGTGCGTCAGGAGGGGGCCCGCGGTCGACCTCGCCCGCAGGGTCTGCCGCCGTCGGCGGGGCCTCGATGCATGTAAAAAATTCTTGACACGCCGGCATCGCGGGCGTAGCTTCGCAGTGTCAAGAAATCTTTACATGCAGGGAGCGCCGTCATGGTGTACGAAGAGCGCAACATCTGGGTGAGCCTGATCGTCAGCATCGTCGGAGTGGGCGTCTACGTCGTGCTGGTGCTGCAGCAGGCGGCAGGCGGGTCCGTCGCCGAGGTGGACTGGGTGCCGCTCATGCTGTGGACGATCGGCGGCAGCATCGCCGTCGCGATCCTGGTGAGCATCGTGTGGGGCATCCTCGCCGGCATGCGCGATCCCGACGGCGTCGGCAAGAGCGACCAGCGCGACCGCGACATCGCGCACATGTCGACGCGGGTCGGCCAGGCATTCCTCGTCATCGCCGGGCTGGGCGTCATCGTGCTGTGCGCGTTCGAGGCCGACTGGTTCTGGATCGCCAATGCGATGTTCTTCGGCTTCGCGCTGTCGTCGATCGTCGGCGGCATCGCGAGCGTGATCGCGTACCGGCGGGGGCTCGTCTGATGGTCAAGCCCACCAAGGTCACCAACTCGATCCGCGCGGTGCGCGAGGCGGCCGGCATGACGCAGGCCGACCTCGCCCGCCGAGTGGGCGTGACGCGGCAGACCCTCATCGCGATCGAGCAGGGGCGGTACTCGCCGACGCTCGAACTCGCCTTCCAGCTGGCCCGCGCATTCGGCGTCGGGCTGGACGACCTCTTCGACTATCCGGAGGCATGACATGTCCGACCAGACGCTCCCCTCGCCGCAGGCGCTGCGCACCGATTCGATGCCCGCGTGGCGGCAGCACCGCTACGGCGAGCCCGACGACGTCGTGCTCGAAACGACGGATGTCCCCGCGCCCGGTCGCGGCGAGGTGCTGCTGCGCCTGCGCGCGACCGGCCTCAACAACGGCGACATCCGCGTCATGCGCGGCGAGCCCCGACTCCTGCGCCTCGCGTTCGGGATGCGGCGGCCGCGGCAGGCGGTTCGCGGGATGGATGCCGCCGCCACCGTCGTCGCGCTGGGCGAGGGTGTCTCCGGTCTCGCCGTCGGCGACGAGGTGATCGGGGAGCTTCCGGCCGGGGGAGGCCTCGCGCGGTACGCGGTGTGCCCGGCGTCCCGCCTCGTCCCGCGGCCCGCCGCTCTGGACGCGGTCGACGCCGCAGCCCTCCCGGTCGCGGGCGGCACCGCCTGGCAGGCGCTGGAACGCGGGGGCGTGGCATCCGGCCACCGCGTGCTCGTGATCGGCGCCTCCGGCGGCGTCGGCACGTTCGCGGTACAGCTCGCCGTCGCGCGCGGCGCGCAGGTGTGGGCGCTGTGCGGCGAGCGGAGCCGGGCGCTGGTCGAGGAGCTGGGTGCGGCACGCACGTTCGACTACCGCGCCGTGCAGCCCGGTGCCCTCGAGCTCGCCGCGGAGCCGTTCGACGTCGTGATCGACATCGCCGGCACCGCGCCGCTGCGGTCGCTGCGGGGGCTCGTGGGCGACGGCGGCGCGGTCGTCCTGGTCTCGGGCGAGGGCGGGCGGGTGATGGGTCCGATCGGGCGTATCGCCGCAGCATCCGTCCTCTCGATCGGTTCGAAGCGTCCGCTGCGTCCGCTCGCCGCCGTCGCCAAGCCCGACGTCCTCGCGGAGCTCGTCGCGCTCACGACCGCCGGCCGGCTGCGTCCGCGCATCGAGCGGAGGTTCGCCTTCGCCCAGGCGCGCGAGGCGCTCGCGCACGTGGCCGCCGGCCACGCGGTGGGCAAGGTCGTCGTGCTCGCGGAGTGACGGGGTGCAGGGCGACGCTGCGCGTGCGCATTCCCAGGCGGCACCCGGCGTCCGTGAGACAATGGACGCGGCGTGCCCGGTTGCTTTCCCCTTCACGGCTGCGGTTCCTGAGCGAGCGCAGCCGGTCGAAGGGCCGCCGGGCCTCTGGACAGCGTCCGCCGCCCCTCGTACAGGAGCATGATGTCCACGCAGAACACCGCGCCCGCAGCCACCGCCCCGACGACCGGGTCCTCCGCCACCGGAGGCCGCGTCCAGCAGCACCGCCGCTACCTGATGTGCCGCCCCGAGCACTTCACGGTGAGCTACCGGATCAACCCCTGGATGGAGCCGGCCAACCCCACCGACACCGCCCTGGCGGTGCGCCAGTGGCAGGCGCTCTACGACACGTATCTCGAGCTCGGCCACGAGGTGCACCTCATCGACCCGATCGACGGCCTGCCCGACATGGTCTACACGGCCAACGGCGGCTTCGTCATCGGCGGCGTCGCGTACGGCGCGAAGTTCCGTTTCCAGGAGCGCGTGCCCGAGGGCCCGGCCTTCATGGACTGGTTCCGCGTGAACGGGTTCGAGGTCGTCGAGCCGGTGCAGGTCAACGAGGGCGAAGGCGACTTCCTGCTCGTCGGCCAGACCATCCTCGCCGGCACCGGCTTCCGCTCCACCGGCGACAGCCACCGCGAGCTCGAAGACGTGTTCGGCAAGGAGGTCGTGAGCCTCAACCTCGTCGACCCGCGGTTCTACCACCTCGACACCGCCATCTCGGTGCTCGACCCCGTCGAGGGGCCGGGCGGCGTCGACCGCGCCAACATCGCCTACCTGCCGGGCGCCTTCGACGAGCGCAGTCAGGCGATCCTCGCCGAGCGCTACCCCGACGCCATCCGCGTGGCCGACGCCGACGGCGCGGTCTTCGGACTCAACTCGGCCAGTGACGGCCGCAACGTCATCATCTCGCCGCGTGCGAAGGGCTTCGAGGCCCAGTTGCGCGAGCGCGGCTACAACCCGGTGCTCGTCGACCTGTCGGAGCTCCTGCTCGGCGGTGGCGGCATCAAGTGCTGCACGCTCGAGCTGCGGCGCTGACGGTCCGAGAAGAGGACACACCCATGACCGCCACCTCGCCCTCGGTCGACACCGCCACGATCAAGATCATCGCCGGTGAACAGGACCACCTCGCCCACAACTACAACCCGCTCCCCGTCGTCATCGCGCGCGGCGAGGGCGCTTGGGTCACCGACGTCGAGGGCAAGCGCTACCTCGACCTGCTCTCGGCCTACTCCGCCCTGAACTTCGGTCACGGGCATCCCGCGATCGTCGCCGCCGCGCAGGAGCAGCTGAACCGGCTGACGCTGACCAGCCGCGCCTACCACAACGACCGGCTCGGACCGTTCGCGACCGCGCTGGCCGAGCTGTGCGGCAAGGACCTCGTGCTCCCCATGAACACCGGCGCGGAGGCCGTCGAGACCGGCATCAAAGTCGCACGCGCGTGGGGATACCGGGTCAAGGGCATCACGGCCGACAGGGCGCAGATCGTCGTCGCGCACGGCAACTTCCACGGCCGCACCACCACGATCGTCGGCTTCAGCGACGACCCCGGCGCACGCGGCGACTTCGGGCCGTTCGCGCCGGGATTCGTGCCGGTGCCCTACGGCGATGCCGCGGCGATCGAGGCCGCCATCACCCCCGAGACCGCCGCCGTGCTCATCGAGCCGATCCAGGGCGAGGCGGGTGTGGTGCTTCCGCCCGAGGGCTATCTGCGGGCGGTCCGCGAGCTGTGCACGGAGCACGGCGTGCTCTTCATCGCCGACGAGATCCAGTCCGGCCTCGCGCGTGTGGGCGAGACGTTCGCGTGCGACCGCGAGGGTGTGGTGCCCGACGTCTACCTGCTCGGCAAGGCGCTGGGCGGCGGCATCCTTCCGCTGTCGGCGGTCGTGGCGGACCGTGACGTGCTCGGGGTCATCCGTCCGGGCGAGCACGGCTCGACGTTCGGCGGCAATCCGCTCGCCGCCGCCGTCGGCCTGCGCGTGGTCGAGATGCTCCAGACCGGCGAGTTCCAGCGGCGGGCAAAGCTCCTCGGCGAGCACCTCGACGTGAAGCTCCGCGAGCTCATCGGCCACGGCGTCACGGGTGTGCGGGTGGTGGGCCTCTGGGCGGGGGTCGACATCGACCCCGAGGTCGGCACCGGACGCGGGATCGCCGAGAAGCTGATCGCGCGCGGCGTGCTGGTCAAGGACACCCACGGGCAGACCATCCGCGTCGCGCCGCCGCTGGTCGTGCGCGCGACCGAGCTCGACTGGGCGATCGAGCAGCTGCGCGTGGTCCTCGCCGGCTGACCCGCGACCCCGTCGCGCGGGCAGCGCTCAGAACACTTCGACGAACCGCTCGTGCCACCCCGTCGCGCCGTCCGGCGCGGGCGGTGCGCGGGCGGGCGTCTGCTGCTGCCCGTCCCTGCCGGTGGCACGGCACCGCAGCAGGTGGTCGCCGGCGGTCGCGGTCCAGGGCAGGCTCCATTGCACCCAGGTGTCGTCCGAGATCGCTGTCGCGAGGGTCGCCTCCTGCCACGGGCCGTCGTCGATCTGCACCTCGACTCCCGCGACGCCCACGCCCTGGTGCCACGCCACGCCGGCGATGACGACGTCGCCGGCCTTCAGCCCCTGCGCCTTGCGCGGCACGTCGATGCGCGACTGCAGCTTGATCGGCCCGCGCTCGGACCAGCCTCGGTCCGTCCAGTACGCGCGGGCGCGGTCGAACCGCGTCACCTCGAGGTCGGTCACCCACTTCGTCGCCGACACGTAGCCGTACAGGCCCGGCACGACCATGCGCACCGGGAAGCCGTGCTCGAGGGGGAGCGGCTCGCCGTTCATGCCGACGGCGAGGATCGCGTTGCGGTCGTCGGTGAGCGCCTCCAGCGGCGTGGACGCCGTGAAGCCGTCGATCGACCGTGACAGCACCATGTCGGCGTCCGCGGCGGGGCGCGCCCGCGCCAGCAGCTCCCGGATCGGATGGCCGAGCCAGCGGGCGTTGCCGATGAGCGTCCCTCCCACCTCGTTCGACACGCACGTGAGGGTCGTCCACGACTCCTCGAGCGGCAGGGCGAGAAGCTCGTCCCACGTGAGCTCCAGCTCCTCGGCGACCATGCCGTGCACGCGCAGCCGCCAGTCGGCCGGGTTCACCTCGGGCACGACGAGCGCGGTGTCGATGCGGTAGAACCGGTCGTTCGGGGTGACGACGCTCGCGAGCCCGGGGAGGTCGAGCTCGGCGCCCTGCGGGACGGCGGATGCCGCCACCGCCGGCGTAGGAAGCCGCAGCGCCATCCGCGCCGCGGCCACGCCGGCCGCCGCTGTGGTCCGCAGGCTGCCGACGACCACCGCGAGAACGCCCGCTCCCGCCGCCGCGCCCGCCCACGCGAAGAAGGCGCGGCGGCTGGGTGGCTGGGTGCCCTCGGCGGTGGCACCCGCGCCCGGCTCACCTGCGTCGAATGCACGCGGATCGGGTGGATCGGCGCCCACCTGCGGCGAACGGGCAGCAGATGGATCGGCGGATGCCGCGGCGGCGGGTCGGAGCAGCCGGAGCAGGAGCCACAGCGCGACCGCGCCCGAGGCGCCCGCGACGACCGAGGGGAGCCAGGCCAGTGGCACGGCACCCGGACGCGTGGCCGCGACGACGGCGCCGGCGACGCCGAACACGGTGATCAGCACGACGCCCCACGGCGGGCGCCTGGCCTGCAGCCATCCGGCGAGGGCGGCCACGACGAGCATGACCAGGGCGATGCCGCCCACGAGCGCGATCTTGTCGGCGGTGCCGAACCAGGCGATCGCGGTGTCCTTGGCCCACGGCGGCGCGACGTCGATGAGGGCCGAGCCGACGCCGGCGACCGGGCTGGAGGCCGGAGCCACCACGCCGGCGGCCAGTTCGCCGAGGCCCGCGCCGAGCACGACGGCGGCCACGCCCGCCACCCATGCGAGGGGGGCGGGGATGCCGCCGTCCCGGGCGCGTCCCGCCATGCAGCAAGGGTACGTCCGCGCGGGGGACGCCGGGCGGACGGGGCGGAAACACGAGCGCAACGAACGCCGCATTAGGCTCGTCAGCATGGGTGATCTGTTCGACGGCTACGGCTCCACGCTGGCGCCGCGCAAGACGCCCTCGGGGGTCCCCGCGTTCGACGAGATGTTCGGGAGCCCGGCCCACCCCGGCGCGCCGGCCGAGTCGCGCGAGGCCTACCGGGAGCTGTACCAGGCGCTCGCGCAGATGACGCAGGAGGAGCTGCGCGGCCGCACCGATTCGCTGGCGAGCTCGTATCTCGCGCAGGGTGTGACGTTCGACTTCGCGGGGGAGGAGCGGCCGTTCCCGCTGGACGCCGTCCCGCGGGTCATCACGTACGACGAGTGGTCGCGCATCGAGGCTGGCGTCAAACAGCGCGTGCGCGCCCTGGAGGCGTTCCTCGACGACGCCTACGGGCACCAGCACTGCGTGCGCGACGAGGTGCTGCCGGCCGGTCTCATCGCGTCGTCGCAGTACTTCTACCGCCAGGCGGCCGGCATCCACTCCGCCAACGGCGTGCGCATCCAGGTGTCGGGCATCGACCTCATCCGCGACGAGCACGGCGAGATGCGCGTGCTCGAAGACAACGTGCGCGTGCCGTCGGGCGTGAGCTACGTCATCTCCAACCGCCGCGTCATGGCCCAGACGCTGCCGGAGCTCTTCGTCTCGATGCGGGTGCGTCCGGTCGGCGACTACCCCAACAAGCTGCTCGCCGCACTGCGCGCCTCGGCGCCGGCAGGCATCGAGGACCCGAACGTCGTGGTGCTGACCCCCGGGGTCTACAACTCCGCGTACTTCGAGCACACGCTGCTCGCGCGTCTGATGGGCGTCGAGCTCGTCGAGGGGCGCGACCTGCTGTGCATCGGCGGCAAGGTGTTCATGCGCACCACGCGCGGACCCAAGCGCGTGGACGTCATCTACCGCCGCGTCGACGACGACTTCCTCGATCCGCTGCAGTTCCGCGCCGACTCGATGCTGGGCGCGCCGGGCCTCATGCTCGCCGCGCGCCTGGGGAACGTCACCATCGCCAACGCCGTCGGCAACGGCGTCGCCGACGACAAGCTGCTGTACACGTACGTGCCCGACCTCATCCGCTACTACCTCGCCGAGGAGCCCATCCTCAAGAACGTCGACACGTGGCGCCTGGAAGACCCGAACGCGCTCGAGGAGGTGCTCGACCGGCTCGACGAGCTCGTGGTGAAGCCCGTGGACGGCTCGGGCGGCAAGGGCCTGGTGGTGGGGCCGGATGCCTCGCCGGCAGAGCTCGAGCGGCTCCGGCAGCGCCTGCTCGCCGACCCCCGGGGCTGGATCGCGCAGCCCGTCGTCATGCTCTCCACCATCCCGACGCTCGTCGAGGACGGCATGCGCCCGCGCCATGCGGACCTCCGGCCGTTCGCGGTCAACGACGGCGAGGACGTGTGGGTGCTGCCGGGCGGGCTCACCCGCGTGGCGCTCCCGGAAGGGCAGCTCGTGGTGAACTCCAGCCAGGGCGGCGGCTCGAAGGACACCTGGATCGTCGGAGGCTCCGCGCCCACGGGCGGCGAGTACGGCCCGGGCAAGGTGCCTGAGCTGGTCGCCGACCAGGCCACCGTGACCGCGGCCATCCCGATCATCTACGACCCGCAGACCGAGCCCGCGCACTCGCCGCGCGATCCCGTGCGCGGCAACCGCGAGCAGCAGGAGCAGCAGCAGCAGACAGGGGGTGATGGCGGATGCTGAGCCGCATCGCAGAGTCGCTGTTCTGGATCGGGCGGTACATCGAGAGGTCCGACGGCACCGCGCGCATCCTCGACGTGCACCTGCAGCTCCTCCTCGAGGACCCGTGGATCGACGAGGACATCGCGTGCCGGTCGCTGCTGAGCGTCATGGGCTCGCTCCCGCCCGAGGGCGTCGACCTGGTGCGCCGCGAGGACGTGCTGGCGCGTCTCGCCGTCGACCGCATGAACCCGTCGAGCATCGCCTACGCGCTCACCGCCTCCCGCGAGAACGCCCGACGGGCGCGTGAGATCGTCTCGACGGAGCTGTGGGAGACGCTGAACACCACGAACGCACGGATGCCGCGGCGCCTGCAGAACGACCGCGTGCACGAGTTCTTCCAGTGGGTCCGGGAGCGCGCGGCACTCGCTATCGGCATCGTGGACTCGTCCACCAGCCGCGACGAGGCCTGGCAGTTCTTCACCCTCGGCCGCAGCATCGAGCGCACCGACATGACGGCGCGGCTGCTGGCGACGCGGTCGCTGACCGAGGCATCCGGCCCGTCGTGGACCACGATCCTGCGCTCGTGCGGCGCGTACGAGGCGTACCTGCGCACGTATCGCGGCATGCCGAGCGCGCGCAACGCTGCCGAGTTCCTGCTGCTGGACCGCCTCTTCCCGCGCTCGATCATCTACTCGATCCAGCGGGCGGAGGAGTGCATGAGCGCCATCGATCCGCGCGCGGACCGCGTCGGGCATTCCAACACCGTCCTGCGGGCGCTCGGTCAGATCCGCAACGACCTCGAGTACCGCCCGATCTCCGAGATCCTCGGCGAGCTGCCCGCCCACATGGACCGCGTGCAGAAGGTCACGCGCGAGGCATCCGAGGCCATCCGCGGCCGGTTCTTCCCGACGCAGGCCGAGCCCAGCTGGATCGGAGAGATCTCATGATGGTTCGACAGGCTCACCAACCGGGGGTACGCGCCCGCACGCGGGGGTGTCAGTCATGAAGCGACTGCGCATCGAGCACCAGACGGGCTTCAGCTACCACGGAGACGTGAGCGCGTCCTACAACGAGGCGCGCATGCTGCCCGGCTCCACCGACAGCCAGTTCGTGCTGAACTCGTCGCTCGACATCGAGCCGTCGACCTCCGTCAACCAGTACGTCGACTACTTCGGCACGCGGGTGGCAGCGTTCGACGTGCTGTCGCCCCACGCGTCGCTCACCATCACGGCGCGCTCGCTGGTCGAGGTGCGTCCGCGACCGCTCGAGCACATCGACGTGACGTGGGACGGCCTCGCCCGCGAGTCGGGCCGTTCCATCGGGACGGTCGAGCAGCTGTCGCAGACGGGGCGCACGCGTCCGCACGCAGAGGTCGCCGATCTCGCGCGGTCGATCGCCGCCCAGCACGACCACCCGGGGCGGGCTGCGCACGCGATCGCGGTCGCCATCGGCGACGCCGTGGAGTACATGCACGGGATCACCGGGGTGCACTCCACGGCGAGCGAGGCGTGGGAGGCGCGCAAGGGCGTCTGCCAGGACATCGCGCACGTCACGCTCGGCGCGCTGCGCGAGGTCGGCATCCCCGCCCGCTACGTGTCGGGCTACCTGCACCCGCGTCCGTCGGCCGAGGTCGGCGTCGCCGTGACCGGCGAGTCGCACGCCTGGGTCGAGTGGTTCGCCGGCGAGTGGCAGGGCTTCGATCCCACGAACAACATCGAGATCGGCGACCGCCACGTGCTCGTCGGGCGCGGCCGGGACTACGGCGACGTGCCGCCGCTGCGCGGGGTGTACGCCGGCCCGTTCAAGTCGAGCCTGCACGTGAAGGTGACGATCACCCGCGAGGTGTGACGCCGCGCCCGCCGGACGTGAGTCCGACGCGGGTCAGACGGGCCGGTTGTCGGGGTCGAGGGTCTCGAGCATGTCCTCTTCGACCGCGTTGTCGGCCTCGAGCTGCTCCTCGGTCGTCGTGTCTCCACCGGTCGGGTTGCCGCCCCCGACTGTTCCGCCGGCGTCCGGGTTCGCCGCCTGGCCGGGCTGATCTTCGTCGCTTCGCCGTTCGTCCATGCCTCCCACGCTAACCCGCAGCAGTGAGGTTCGGCGTGCCACGACCGGACGGCGATCCTTGACGTCCTTTCCGCGACGTGCCACCGTAGAGCGGTCTACAGTATGTAGAGCGGTCTACGGATCGCTCCTTCGATGGAGAGGGATCGACGATGACGTTGTTCGAGAACCACCGATGGGGGCGCGCCCGACGCGTCCGCCGACGGACCGCAGCGCTGCTCGTGAGCGCGAGCCTCGTGGCGACCGGCGCCGTGGTCGCGGCCGCTGCGCCCGCTGCCGCCGTGGACTGCAGCACGGTGCCGTGGATGGATGCCTCGCGCTCTGCGGATGAGCGCGCGCAGGCGCTGCTGGATGCCAGCTCTCAGCACCAGAAGTACCGCTGGCTCGTCGAGCAGCCCGCGAACGACCCGGCGCGCACCACCTGGAACCCCGGCTTCTCGGGCGAGGCTCCGGTCGTCTATCCGGCACAGGTGCCCTGCACGCCCGTCGTGATCTACGCGAACGGCCCGGACGGCGTCTACCTCTCGGCGGGGACGACCGCGTGGCCTGGTCCGATCGCGGTGGCCGCCACGTGGAACCTCGAGCTCGGCGAGCAGAAGGCCGTCGCGCACGGCAGCGAGTCGTTCGACAAGCGCAGCGCGGTGATCCTCGGACCGGGCATCGCGTCAGGACGCACGCCCCTGTCGGGCCGCGGCTCCGAGTACTTCGGCGAGGACCCGGTGCTGTCAGGTCTCATGGCGGCGGCGAACGTGCGCGGACTCGAGGACGGCAACCCCGACAAGCCGGTGATCGCCAACCTCAAGCACTACGTCGCCAACGAGCAGGAGGAGGCGCGGCAGTCGAGCTCGTCGAACATGGACGAGCGCACGTTCAAGCAGATCTACGATCTGCCGTACGAGATCGCCGTCCGCAAGAGCGACCCCGGCAGCCTCATGTGCTCGTACAACCAGGTCAACGGCGTGTACGCGTGCGAGAACGAGATCCTCACCACGAGCCTGCGGCAGGACTACCCGTTCGAGGGCTACGTGATGAGCGACTTCGGCTCGGTGCACTCGACGGCTCCGTCGCTGAACGCCGGGCTCGACCAGGAGCTCAACCGGCCGCGCTGGTTCACGCCCGCGCGCCTGGACGCCGCGCTGGCGGCGGGCGAGATCACGCAGGAGCGGATCGACGAGGCGGCCTTCCGCGTGGTGCGGTCGTACATCGCCGGAGGCCTCTTCGACCACCCGGTGCCCGCCGCCCCCGTGGCTGACGTCTCGACGCCCGCGCACAAGGCGCTCGCGCGCGAGATCGCGGAGCAGAGCACCGTGCTCCTCAAGAACGACGGCGCGCTGCCGCTCGCTGAGGGGGACCTCACCGTCGCGGTGATCGGACAGACCGCCTCCAGCATCCCGACCGACGGCGTCAGCGCCAAGACCGGCTGTGCGTGGGACTTCCCGTTCGGTCCCGGCGGGCCGGTGCTCAACTGCAACGCCCTCGTCGACCCGCTCACCGCGCTCACCGATCGGGTCGGGCAGGCGGGCGGACAGGTCGTATACGACGACGGTGCGGACGCGGCCACGGCGGCGGCCGTGGCATCCGCCGCCGACGTCGCGATCGTCTTCGGGCACTACACGATGGGCGAGAGCCAGGACCTGCCCGACCTGCGGCTGGACGGCAACGGCGACGAGCTGATCGCGGCGGTCGCGGCATCCGCTCCTCGCACCGTCGCGGTGCTCAACGCGGGGTCCGCGGTCGAGATGCCGTGGATCGACGACGTCGACGCCGTGTTCCACGCGTGGCACTCGGGCGAGCAGTTCGGCCCGGCGCTGGCGGCGCTCGTGTACGGCGACGTCAATCCGTCCGGGAAGCTCCCGATGACGTTCCCGGCCTCGCTCGCCGACACGCCGACGGCCGGCTCGGTCGCCCAGTATCCGGGCGTGCCGGACGCCGAGGGCATCCTGCAGGTCGACTACAGCGAGGGCCTGAAGGTGGGCTACCGCTGGTACGAGGCGGAGGGCATCGAGCCGCTGTTCGCCTTCGGCCACGGCCTGAGCTACACCGAGTTCTCGTACGACCACGTCACGGTGACGCCGAAGTCGACCACCGGCGACAAGGAGATCCGCGTGCGGTTCCGGCTCACCAACACCGGCGACGTCGCCGGCACCGAGGTCGCCCAGGTGTACCTGGAGCTTCCGGATGCCGCGGGCGAGCCGTCCAAGCGACTGATCGGGTGGGAGCGCGTGACGCTCGAGCCCGGTGAGCACCGCAACGTGCAGGTGACGCTCTCGGCCGAGGACCTCGCGGACATGCACCTGCTCGAGTACTGGGATTCGGACGCGTCGGCGTGGGTCACCACGCCCGGCACGCACACCGTGACGGTCGGCGGCTCGATCGACGCCGAGGCGGCGGCCTCGTTCTCGATCCGGTAGCTGACGGCACCGGGTGGGGCGGTGGCACCGGCCACCGTCCCATCCGGCGTGTGCGCCACCACTAGCCTCAAGTCATGACAGTCGATCGGCCCCGTGCGGCGACCATCGAGGACGTCGCCGCCGCAGCGGGCGTGTCACGCGCCGCCGTGTCGAAGGTGCTGCGCAACGCCTACGGCGTCAGCGACGCGATGCGCGAGCGGGTGACGGTCGCGATGACCGAGCTCAACTACCGTCCGCGGATCGCGGCGCGCGCGATGCGGGGCCGGACCTACACTCTCGGCATCGAGCTGCCGGACCTGGCGAACCACTTCTTCTCGCGCATCGTCCGCGGTGCCACGCGCGCGCTCGAGGGCACCCCGTATCAGCTCATCATCGCCCCCGCCGAAGCCGGATCCCGTGAAGGGCTGCGCGCGCTCGAGGCGCTCGTCGACCGCCAGGTGGACGGCCTCATCGCCGTCTCGCCCCGCGTCGACGAGGCGGGGCTGGAACGCATCTCGGCGTCGGTGCCGATCGTGATGTTCGGGCGGCACGACACGTCCGACCGCTACGACGTGGTCGCCGGCGACGACGCGGCGGGAACCCGTGCCGCGATGCAGCACCTCCTCGGCCTCGGGCACACGCACATCGCGCACCTCACGCTGCCGGAGTCCGACCACGCCGAGCCGTTCCCGCACGGTGTGCGCCTGCGCGAGTACCTGACGGCCATGGCGGACGCCGGTCACCGCGAGCGCGCGGTCGTCTGGCGGACTGACGAGGGGGAGGGCCCGGCCTACGACGTGGTGCGGCGGATCCTCGCCGACGGCACCCCGGTGACGGCGGTGTTCGCCGCGCACGACGAACTCGCGTTCGGGGCGATGCGCGCGGCCGCCGAGGTCGGCCGGCCGCTCTCCGTCGTCGGCTACGACGACGTGCCGATGGCCTCGCACCCCGCCCTCGGGCTCACCACCGTGCACCAGCCGGGCGAGGCCATGGGGGCGCGGGCGGTGCAGATGCTCCTCGAGCGCTTCGCCGGCCGCACCGAGCCGGTGCACGAGGGGTTCGAGGTCGAGCTGCGCGTGCGCACCTCCACATCGGCGCCCTGAGCGGGGGTGGTCCGGGCAGGCCGCGGCTCAGACCCCGGCGATCACCGCGTTGTCGAGCTCGTCGAGGTCGACGCCCGGGCGCTCGGCCTGGTTCGTCAGCAGCACGAACGCGACGCCCGCCGACGGATGCACCCAGAACTCGGTGCCCGCCCAGCCGCCGTGGCCGAAGACGTCGCGGTCGATGAGGCCGGGGGCGCGGGTGCGCAGGTTCCAGGTGAAGCCCCAGTCCTGGCCGCGCTCGGCGGGATACGGCTCCAGCCGGGGGATGCCGCCGGTGAGCGGACGCAGCATCATGTCGAGCGTCGCCGGCTGCACGATGCCGCCCGTCTCGCCCCGGCGGATGCGCAGGAGGGCCGAGCCGAGCGCCAGCAGGTCCTCGGCCGTCCCGATGAAGCCGGCGCCGGGGTTGCGGTGACGTGCGAACCCGCGCATGTCGAGCCCCAGCCGCGACGCGTCGACCACGGTGTGCGGGTCGGCGGCCGGGTCGAGGGTGAGTCCGTGGGCGCCGATGGTCGCGGCCCACGCCGTGACGTCGGCATCCCACTCCCATTCCGCGGTGTGGCGGACGAGCTCGGCGATGCCGTCGAACGCGACGGTGGAGTAGCGCGAGGCGGTGCCCGCGGCGAAGTCGCGGCCCGGGGCGAGGAGGGCGGCACGCAGGCCCTCGGCGGGGTCGAGGCTGGGCTCGCGGATCCCCGAGGTGTGGCTCACGAGGTGACGCAGGCGCACGACGTCGTCCCGCCCCGCGCCGAACCCGGGAAGGGCGGCGGCCAGCGGCGTCTCGGTGGTGAGGAAGCCGCGCTCGACGGCGCGGGCTGCCGTGAGCCCGGTGAGCACCTTGGTGATCGAGAAGAGCCAGTACGGGTCGCCGGTGCGCGCCGTGCGGCCGTTCGTCGCCCCGAACGCATCGAGCGCGACGACCCCGTCGGCGGTGGCGACACCCAGCACGGCGGACGGCAGGCGGCCTGCCTCGACATGCCGTCGCGCCCAGTCGAACGCGGCGCCGTAGCCGGTCATCGGCGCGGCTCGTAGCGTTCGGGCGAGACGGATGCCGCGACCACCTGCCGCAGGTCCTCCAGTGTCGCGCCGGGACCGAACCACCCGTGGGCGCGGGCCTGCACCAGCACATTGCCGAGCGCCGTGGCCTCGACGGGACCGGCGAGCACCGGCAGTCCGGACCGATCCGCGGTCGCCTGGCAGAGCAGCCGGTTGAGCGCACCGCCGCCGACGATGTGGATCACGTCGATGTCGCGCCCGGTGAGCCGCGCCGCGGTGGCGACCGCGTCGGCGAACGCCTGGGCGATGCTCTCGACGATCGATCGGGCGAACGCCTCGCGCGTCTCGGGCACCGCAGCGCCCGTCTCGGCGATGACCGCGGCGATCCGGGCCGGCATGTCGCCCGGAGCCGACAGGCGGGGGTCGTTCGCGTCGAACAGCGGGATGCCGCCCGTCACGTCCGCCGCGTCAGCCAGGAGAGCAGGAAGGTCGATCGCGGCGCCGTCCTCGGCCTCCCACGTGCGCACGGCCTCGCTGAGCAGCCACAGCCCGGTGACGTTGTGGAGGAAGCGCACGCGCCCGTCCACGCCGCCCTCGTTGGTGAAGTTCGCCTCGCGTGCGGCGTCGCTCACCACCGGCTCGTCGAGCTCCACGCCGACCAGGCCCCACGTGCCGCACGAGATGTAGGCCGCATCGGGCGTGCTGAGCGGCACGGCGACCACCGCAGAGGCGGTGTCGTGCGAGCCCACCGCGATGACCTCGAGGGGTGCGCCGACGCGCTGGCGCGCCTCACCGTGGAGGGTGCCCAGCACCGCGCCGGGGTCGACGAGAGGGGGCAGGACGGATGCCGGGATCCCCAGGCGTCCAGCCAGCTCGACGTCCCACCCGCCGGTGCGGACGTCGACCAGCCCGGTGGTCGAGGCGTTCGTGCGCTCGGCCACGCGGGTCCCGGTGAGGAGGAACGCGACGAGGTCCGGGATGAGCAGCGAGGCCTCGGCGTCGGCCAGCGCGGGCTCGACGGCGTACTGGTACAGCGTGTTGAAGGGGAGGAACTGCAGGCCGTTGCGGCGGTAGAGCTCGTCGAACGGCGCCTCGCGGTGGACGAGCTCGACCCCGCGGGCGGTGCGCTCGTCGCGGTAGTGGAACGGCTCGCCGAGCAGCTCCCCGCCGTGCACGAGCCCGTAGTCGACCGCCCACGAGTCGATGCCGATGCTGGCGATGCCCGGCTCGCGCCGGAACGCCTCGGCGAGCCCGTCGAGGATGTGGCGGTACAGCGCCGTGAAGTCCCAGTGCAGCCCGCCGTCGGGGCCGGGCACGGGACCGTTCGGGAAGCGGGCGACCTGCTCGAGGCGCAGCATCCCGTCCTCCACGTGCCCGAGCATGACGCGACCGCTCGTCGCGCCGAGGTCGACGGCCGCGACCACCCCGCCGGTCACCGCGGGCTCCGGCTCGCAGGAACGCCGTCGGCCGTCGAGATCGCCCGTCCTCGGCGAGCGACCACGTCCTCGGCGCCGACAGCGTGGTCGGTCGACGAGATCGCGGCATCTCGGCGCGCCCTCGCGGCGGTCATCGGAGGAACGCGGCGGCCACGCCGGAGTCGACCGGGATGTGCAGACCTGTGGTGCGCGAGAGCTCGGGACCGGTCAGCACGTAGACGGCGTCGGCGACGTTCTCGGGCACGACCTCGCGCTTGAGGATCGTGCGGTTGGCGTAGAACTGGCCGAGGTCCTCTTCCTTCACGCCGTAGGTCGCGGCGCGGTTGGCGCCCCAGCCGGAGGCGAAGATGCCCGAGCCGCGCACGACGCCGTCGGGGTTGATGCCGTTCACGCGCACGCCGTGCTCGCCGAGCTCGACCGCGAGCAGGCGCACCTGGTGGGCCTGGTCGGCCTTGGTCGCGGAGTACGCGATGTTGTTGGGGCCCGCGAAGACGGAGTTCTTCGACGAGATGTAGATCACGTCGCCGCCGAGCTTCTGCTCGATGAGGATCTTCGCCGCAGCCTTCGACACCAGGAACGAGCCCTTGGCCATCACGTCGTGCTGCAGGTCCCAGTCCTTCTCGGTGGTCTCCAGCAGCGGCTTCGACAGCGACAGCCCGGCGTTGTTGACGACGAGGTCGACGCCGCCGAACGCGAGCACGGCGGCATCGAAGGCGGCCTGGATCGCATCGGCGTCGGCGACGTTCGCGGCCACGCCGATGGCGACATCCGCGTTGCCGAGCTCGGCCGCGGCGGCCTGCGCCTTCCCGAGGTCGAGGTCGGCGATCACGACGCACGCGCCCTCGGCGGCGAGGCGGGTCGCGATGGCCTTGCCGATGCCGGATGCCGCGCCCGTGACGAGCGCGATGCGGCCCTGGTGCGTCTTGGGCTTGGGCATCCGCTGCAGCTTCGCCTCTTCGAGCGCCCAGTACTCGATGCGGAACTTCTCGGCGTCCGAGATCGGGGAGTACGTCGACAGCGCCTCGGCGCCGCGCATGACGTTGATCGCGTTGACGTAGAACTCGCCGGCGACGCGGGCGGTCTGCTTGTTGGCGCCGTACGAGAACATGCCGACGCCGGGCACCAGCACGATGAGCGGGTCGGCGCCGCGGATCGCGGGGGACTCGGCGGTGGCGTGTGCGTCGTAGTACGCCTGGTAGTCGGCGCGGTAGGCCTCGTGCAGCTCCTGCAGGCGCGCGATGGAGTCCTCCACGCTCGCGTCGGCCGGCAGGTCGAGGATGAGCGGCTTGACCTTGGTGCGCAGGAAGTGGTCGGGGCAGCTGGTGCCGAGCGCCGCCAGCTCGGGCGCGCGCTCGGAGGCGAGGAAGTCCAGCACGACGTCGGAGTCGGTGAAGTGGCCCACCATCGGCTTGTCGGTCGACGCCAGGCCGCGGATGGTCGGCGCCAGCGCGGCGGCCTTGGCGCGGCGCTCGGTCTCGGGGAGTGCCTCGAAGCCCGCGCGAACGCCGCCGAAGGGGTCGGCCTTGCCGTTGCTCGCGATGTAGGCCGCGGCGGTCTCGATGATCCACAGCGAGTTCTGCTCGGCCTCGTCGGACGTGTCGCCCCACGCGGTGATGCCGTGGCCGCCGAGGATCGTGCCGATCGCCTGCGGGTTCTTCGCCTTGATGTCGGCGATGTCCAGGCCCAGCTGGAAGCCCGGGCGACGCCACGGCACCCACACGACCTTGTCGCCGAAGATCTCGGCGGTGAGCTGCTCGCCGTCGGCCGCGGTCGCGATCGCGATGCCGGAGTCGGGGTGCAGGTGGTCCACGTGCGCGGCGTCGACGAGGCCGTGCATGGCGGTGTCGATCGAGGGCGCGGCGCCGCCCTTGCCGTGCAGGCAGTAGTCGAACGCGGCGACCATCTCGTCCTCGCGGTCGACACCGGGATAGACGTCGACCAGTGCGCGCATGCGGTCCAGACGCAGCACCGCCAGGCCCGACTCCTTCAGCGTGCCGAGGTCGCCGCCGGAGCCCTTGACCCACAGCAGCTCGACGGGCTCGCCGGTGACCGGATCGGTCTCGGTGCCCTTGGCCGACGTGTTGCCGCCGGCGTAGTTGGTGTTCTTCGGGTCGGCGCCGAGGCGATTGGACCGGGTGATGAGGTCGGTGACGGCCTGGTTGGTCATGATGCGGTTCCTTCTGCGCGTGCGGTTCGGGGGTTCGTTCGTCGGCTATGCCCGGCTCGGGGCTGATTCGGCGTGCGCCTGCGACGGCTGAACGGAGGGGGTGGAGGCGGGGGCGCCTGCCGGGAGGGCGGCGAGGCGGGCGGCGAAGCGGTCGATCGTGACGGAAGCCGCCGGCTCATGCGGCCGGTTGAGGTGGCCGTGCTCGGTGCCGAGCTCGGTGACGACGTCGACGGGGCGTCCGGCGGCGCGCAGTGACGCGGCGAACGCCTCACCCGACACGCGGAGCTCGTCGACGTCGCCGTTGACCATCAGCGTCGGCGGGAACTGCGCCAGGTCGACGGGTCGGGCGAGGCCGGGGATCGCGCCCAGCGGCGCGCGGTCGACCGGGCCGCCGAGGTAGTTCTCGTACATGCCGACGACGGCGTCGGGGCCGAACCGGTCGGCGTCCGGACGGGCATCGAGCGCCGCGCGCAGAGCCGCATCCGGCGCGGGCTGCACGGCCAGCAGGGTCGGGTACGCCAGCAGCACCAGGGCGGGCATCGCCTGCGCCCGCCGCTCGATGAGGCGCAGCGTCGCCCCCGCCGCGAGGTTGCCGCCGGCGCTCGTGCCGCCGATCGCGATGCGGTCGCGTGCGATGCGCAGCCGGTCGGCGGTCTGGACGACCCACGACCAGGCCGCGAGCATGTCGTCGGAGCCCGCGGGGTAGTGGTGCCCCGGGCGCGCGGGCTCAGTGGGCCGCCACCCCTCGGGCACCGGAGCCAGTCGGTAGTCCACCGACACCACGGTGGTGCCGCGCGCGGCGAGACTGCGCGCGACCCAGTCGGACTCGGGCATGTCGAGGTCGCCGAAGGCGAATCCGCCGCCGTGCGCCCACACCAGGCCGGAGCCGTTCGGCTCGCGCGCCGGGTATACGCGCACGAGTCCATCGGCGGCGGAGTAGGGCTCGCTCATCTGCATCCTTCGGGATCTGCTCCCGGCGTCGGCGCCGGGATCGGGTGGTGCACCGGGGGCGCGGGGATCGGCATCCCACGCCCCCGGTGGGTCTGGCGCGGTCAGGCTCCCCAGCCCGCCTGCGTGCCGCCGACGCGGTCCGCGGCGATCTGCTGCTGGTAGCCGGATGTCGCGTACGCGGCCATCGGGTCGGCGGCGAGCCCGCGCGACTCGCGCCACTGGGCGAGCGCCGGCCGCACGTCGGTGTAGAACGCGTCCATGAACACGGCGTTGGCCGCGAGGACGTCGTTCGCCTGCTGCGCCGCGGCGAGGGCGTCGCGGTCGACGAGGAGGGCGCGCGCCGTCATCTCCTGGACGTTGAGCACCGAGCGGATCTGGCCGGGGATCTTGTCCTCGACGTTGTGGCACTGGTCGAGCATGAAGGCCACGTCGGGGTTGTTCAGGCCGCCGCCGCGCACCACCTCGAAGATGATGCGGAACAGCTGGAACGGGTCGGCGGCGCCCACGATGAGGTCGTCGTCGGCGTAGAAGCGCGAGTTGAAGTCGAACGAGCCGAGCTTGCCGAGGCGCAGCAGCTGCATCACGATGAACTCGATGTTCGTCCCGGGCGCGTGGTGGCCGGTGTCGAGGCAGACCATCGCCTTGTCGCCGAGGCTTGCGACCTGTGCGTAGGAGGTGCCCCAGTCCGGAACGTCGGTGTGATAGAACGCCGGCTCGAAGAACTTGTACTCGAGCACCAGGCGCTGCTCGTCCGACAGGCGGTCGTAGATCTGCTGCAGCGAGTCCTGCAGGCGGTCCTGGCGGGCGCGCATGTCACCCTGGCCCGGGTAGTTCGAGCCTTCGGCGAGCCAGATCTTGAGGTCCCGCGACCCCGTCTCGTTCATGATGTCGATGCACTCGAGGTGGTGGTCGATCGCCTTCCGGCGGATGCGGTCGTCGTGGTGCGTGAGCGCCCCGAACTTGTAGTCCTCGTCCTGGAAGGTGTTCGAGTTGATCGTGCCGAGGCTCACGCCGAGGTCCTCGGCGTGGCGGCGCAGGTCGGCGTAGTCGTCGACCTTGTCCCACGGGATGTGCAGGGCGACGCTCGGCGCGAGCTTGGTGTAGGCGTTGACCTGGGCGGCGTCGGCGATCTTCTCGTACGGGTCGCGGGGCGTCCCGGGCGTCGTGAACACGCGGAACCGCGTGCCGGAGTTGCCGAACGCCCAGCTGGGCAGCTCGATGGCCTGGCCTTCGAGCGCGGACAGGATGTCAGGTGACAGCGTCGTCGTCATGATGCGGTGCCTTCTTCGTGGGCGGGGTCCGTCTGGAGCCTCTCGCTCGCCGCACCCCGGGCGGCGGTGAGCTGGTCGTGCAGGTTGAAGACCTCGGTGAGGGGCGTCGCCGACTGGTCGGGGCGTCCGTCGAGGCCCGTGAAGAAGCGGCCCATCTCGGCCTCCCACCGCGCGGCCACCTCGGACTGCGCCAGGTAGGCCTGGGCGGCCTCGTCGTCATCGGTCTCGTAGTAGCCGATGAGCCGGCCGCCCTCGCCGAGGAACAGTGAGTAGTTGCGCCGGCCGGCCGCCGCGATCTCCTCGAGCATCTCGGGCCACACCGGCGTGTGCCGGGCGATGTACTCGTCCAGCAGCTCCGGTCGCACCTGCAGCTGGAAGCAGACGCGCTTCGTCGCGGTCGGGCTCGTCATGAGTGTGGGGCTCCTCTGCGGTCGGCCGATCCCCTCGATGGGATCGCCCGCGGTATGAATCGTTTCAACGATAAACGTCCGAAACGTTTTCCGCAACTGGGAAAGCGCTTCCCGTCGCATGCTACGCGAGGACGCCGGATGTGTCGATAGCGTGGGGAGGGATTCGATGCGAAGGAGCACGAGTGGAGCAGCAGGAGCGGGCGCTCGCCGCCTACGTGGATTCGGTACGCGACGAGCCGGGCGTGCTCGGCGTGGTGCTCGTCGGCTCGGTGGCCCGGGGCCGGGAGCGCGAGGACTCCGACGTCGACGTGTACCTGGTGGTGGACGACGAGCGCTTCGCCGCCGAGACCGCGCGCGGCCGGTACGCCTGGGTCGAGCGACGGGATCTGGACTATCCCGGCTCGTACATCGACATCAAGCTCGTCAGCCCGACGTACCTCCAGACGGCGATCGAGCGGGCCGACGACCCCACGCGCGCGTCCTTCGTCGGCGCGCGCGTGGCGTGGAGCGAGCTGGACGGGCTGGCCGACACGGTCGCCCGCATCCCGGTGCTCCCCGACGACGTCTGGGAGGAGCGCATCCGCTCCCACGTGGCGCAGGCGCGCCTCTACGGCGGCTACTTCCTGCGCCAGGCGGTCGAGCGTGACGACGGATTCCTCCGCCGCCACGCCGGACTGCATCTCGCCCTGGCTGCGGCGCGGGCGGCGCTCGCGGCGAACCACGTGATGCTGCCCGGACCGAAGTACGTCTCGAAGCTGATGCTGACCGTCGACACGCCCGACGGCTTCGTCGAGGCGTGGAGCCGTGTCGTGGACGATCCCGACACGGACTCCGGCCGCGAGCTGCTCCGCATCCTCGATGAGTGGCTGGCGGGCGACCTCACCCCCGACGAGACGCTGTCGACCTTCATCCGCGACAACGAACTCGCCTGGCTCCGCGGGACCGTGCCCGCGGAGTTCTGGTGACACCACGCCGCATCACCCCTTGACCGCTCCGCTGGTCAAGCCTGCGACGATCTGCCGGTTGAAGAAGATGTACATGATCAGCGGCGGGATGGTGATGAGCAGGATGTCCATGAACAGCAGGTTCCACTGGCTGAGGTTCTGGCTCTGGAAGTTGTAGAGCGTCAGCTGGACCGTCGCGTTCGCGTCGCCGGGCAGGAAGTACAGCGGTCCGGTGAAGTCGTTGAACACGCGCACCGCCTGCACCACGATGATCGTCACCATGACCGGCTTCAGCAGCGGCATCACGACCGAGAAGAACAGCCGCATGGGTCCTGCGCCGTCGATGATCGCCGCCTCGTCCAGCTCGCGCGGGATCGTCGCGACGAAGGCGCGGAACAGCAGGATGCAGAACGACAGGCCGAAGGCCGCCTCGATGAGGATCATTCCGGGCATGGTCTTGAACAGGCCGATCCCCTGCAGCACCCAGATGGTGGGCACCACGGCGGGCGGGACGATGAGGCCCGCGAACACGAAGAAGTAGACGATGCCGTTCCACCGCGACTTGCGGCGCTGCAGCACGTACCCGACGGCGGCCGAGAAGATCACCATGATCGCCACGCTCACGACGGTCAGCACCGTGCTGTTCCAGAACGCGCGCAGGATGATGTAGTCCCGCGTCTGCAGCACCGTGAGGAAGTTCTCCCACAGGTACCAGCCCTCCTGCGGCAGCGTGAACTCGAAGAGCGACGCCTCCTGGGGGTTCTTCGCCGCGGTCAGGAAGATGAACGCGAACGGCACGATGAAGACGATGATCGACAGGATGATCGCGATGACGCCGACGACGTACTTGCGGAGGAACTTGCGCAGCGTCAGCGGGCGGCGGTCCTCGCGGGGCAGTCGGCGCGCAGAGCGCGAGTCCGCGGTCGTGATGGTGCGCGTGACGGTCATGATTCCACCTGCCGACGGTTGATGGCCCAGAAGATCGGCACGACGATGGCCGTGACGATGACGAAGAGCACCACGTTGCCCGCCGTCGACAGGCCGTAGAAGCCCGCCTGGTACTGCTTGTAGATGACCGACGCGATGACGTCGCTCGAGAACCCGGGACCGCCCCTGGTCATCGCCCAGATGAGCTCGAACGAGCGGAGCCCGCCGATGAGGGACAGCAGCACGACGGTGCCGGTCGCCGGGGTGACGAGGGGGAGTGTGATGTTGCGGAACACCTTCCAGGCGCCGGCGCCGTCCACGCGGGCGGCCTCGAAGTACTCCTGCGGGATCGCGACGATGCCCGCGATGTAGATGAGGGTGGCGATGCCGACGCCCTGCCAGACATCCACCAGCGCGACGGAGTAGAGCGCGAGGGACGGGTCGGTGAGCCAGGCGGGACCCTGGATGCCGAAGATCGCGAGGGTCTCGTTGATGAGCCCGTCGAACGGGTCCATGAGCACCTTGAACGTGATGCCGACGCCGATCGTCGAGACCAGCACGGGGAAGAAGATCGTCGCCCGGAGGTAGCCGCGCCCGAGGATCGAGCCGGTCAGCAGCAGGGCCAGTGCGAGCCCGAGGACCACCTTGAGCCCGGACGTGATGAAGCCGTAGATGAACGTGTTGATGAGGCTCTGGTAGAGCATCGGCTCCGTGAAGAACGTCACGAAGTTGTCGAACCCGATGAACTCGACGTCGAACAGCGACCAGCGGGTGAGGCTGAAGTAGAAGGACGCGAACGTCGGGACGGCGAACAGGACGATGAAGAGGATCCCGGCCGGCACGTAGAACCAGAGCGGGTACATGCTCCCGATCGTCCGCCGTCTGCGTGGCGGGGGAGCGGCGGTCTGCGGTGGGGCGGGTGCGAGCGTCGTCATGTCATCTCCATTGATGTGGGGAGGGGGCCGCGCCGCGGACGACGCGACCCCCGAATCGGATGCTGTTCAGATCCGCTGCCGGCTCACCAGCCTTCGAGGCCGAGCTGCTGCGCCTGCTTGACGACATCCTCGTCGTACAGGGCGGCGCCGTCCTCGGCCGTGCTGATGCCCGAGCCCACCTGGACCGTGATGTTCTCGAGGTTCGGTCCCTTGATGGGCGACAGGAACTCCAGCGCCGGGTTGGTGTTGCCCTCGTCGAAGTAGACCTGCATGTCCTTCAGCAGCCCGGGCACGTCGCCGGGAAGCTCGCAGGCGTTCGCGTAGGGTCCGCTGGGCACCATCGCGGTGTTCTGCACCTCGCAGCCGGCCTCGGTCTGGGTGAACGCGACGAACTTCTTCGCCGCCTCGAGCTTGTCGCCCTCGGTCGTCTTCGGGATGTAGATCGCGTTCGGCAGCCACACCGTGAGCTTGGTGTCGGCCGCGTCCTGGGCGGGCAGCGGGAAGACGCCGACGTCCTCGAGCTCGTCGGGGTTGTTCTGCGAGATCGTCGAGACGATGCCGGTGAGGATCGGGTAGTGCGCGCCCTCGCCGGTGGCGACCATGCGGGCGCCGTCGTCGAACAATGCCGACCCGAAGTCCTCGTTCCACCATCCGGCGTCGAAGCCGGCCTGCTGGTTCGCGAAGCCCTGGATGCCCGGCTCGTCGACGTACTTGCGGTTGCCCGCGGTGTACTCCTCGGCCCAGTCGGGGTCCTGTGCGAGGACGTTGCCGAAGTCGCCGAGCACGAAGAGCTGGCTCGTCCAGGTGTCGCCGTAGGTCTGGATGACGGGGGCGATGCCGGCCGCCTTGATCGCCTCGTTGTTCGCGGCGAACTCGTCCCACGTCGTGGGCACCTCGAGGCCGAGGTCGGCGTAGATCGCCTTGTTGTAGACCACGGCGCCGGCCTGGGTGGCGCCCCACGGCGCGCCGTAGACGCCGTTGTCGGTGGAGACCACGGCGGTCATCGTGTCGATGAGGTCGCCGGTCCAGTCCTGGTCGTCGAGCGGCACGAGGTTCTGGTCGGGGTTGAGCGCCTGGAACAGCGAGCCCGAGTTGTAGTGGAAGACGTCCTCCATCTCGCCGGTGGCGAGCTTCGTCTTCATCAGGTTGTCGCCCTCGGTGCCCGCCGGCTGCGTCTCGAGGCGCACCGAGATGTCGGGGTTCTCCTCCTCGAACGCCTCGATGAGCGCCTCGGCCGCGGCGACGTTCGCCTCGGCGTTCTGCGTCAGGTACGTGATCTCGACCGTGCCGTCCTCGGATCCGCCGCCACCGGCGCTGCACGCCGCCAACGGAACGGCCAGTGCCACGATGCCCGCGCCTGCGACGAGCACTCTCCTGGTCGGGGAGCTCTTCATCTTTACCTCCTTGTAAAGCCGAGCGGATGATCCGCCCACGCTGCCGGATTCCCTGGTGCTTCGTCGGATGGAGTCCCATGCCATCCGACATTGAAACCATTCAACTCTCGTAAGCTACGGCCCATCCGCGCCGGGGTCAACAGCGGGTTTGAAACGTTCAGTCACGATCGTGTAACGGTCTACACTTTGGTTGACATCCAACCCTGAATCGTTTCACGATGGTCCCGCGGGCCGCGACGCTGCCGCCCGCCGAAAGGATCCGGCCATGACGGCTCTTCCCCCCGCCGACGCGCTCGACGCTGCGACCCGCGTGGTCGGCCTCCGCACCCAGCACGGTGACGCCCTGCACGGGGTTCCCCGCCGCGGCCTGCGCCTCAGCTGGCGCGCCGAGACCGACGACCCCCGCGCCCGCATCCTCGGATATCAGCTCTCGCAGGGCCGGGAGGGTGCCGGGCTCGCCGCCGCGGAGCCGGTGGCCGATGCGCGGACCGTGGGCGTGCACGTGGCCGGCGAACTCGCGCCCGGGGAGCGCGCGGCCTTCGCGGTGCGCCTGGCGACGACCAACGGCTGGTCAGACTGGAGCGAGCCGCTCGTCGTCGAGGCGGGCGTGGACGGCCCCGATCTGGAGGCATCCGTCATCGGCGCCGACGGCCCGGCGGACGGCCCCGTCCCGCTGCTGCGCACGGAGTTCGCGCTCGAGCGCGTCCCGTCGGCGGCGCGGCTGCGCCTGAGCGCCCTCGGCCTCGTCGACGCCTGGATCAACGGCGTGCGCGCGACCGACGCCCACCTCACGCCGGGGTGGACGTCCTACCAGGAGCGCATCCTCGTCGACACGTTGGATGTCACCGGGCTGCTGCACGAGGGCGTCAACGTGATCGTCCTCGCCGTCGCCGACGGCTGGTACCGCGGCAGCTTCGGCTTCGCGCGGCGGCAGGCGATCTACGGCGACCGCACCGGCGCGCTCGCCCAGCTCGAGGCCGACGGTGCGATCGTCGCGAAGACGGATGCCTCGTGGCGGGCCGGTTTCGGCGCGCTGCGCAGCGCGAGCATCTACGACGGCACCGTGACCGACCTGCGCCGCCACGACCCCCGCATGCACGAGCCGGGCTACCGGGGCGACGGCTGGGTGGCGGCATCCGTCGTCGAGATCGACCCCGGCCGGTTCGAGCCTCGCTCGGCGCCGCCCGTGCGCACCGTCGCCGAGCTGCCGATGTCGGTCGCCGGGCACGACGGCCGCGCGCGGCTGGACGGCGGGCAGAACATCTCCGGCTGGGTCCGGCTGGTGGTGCGCGGCCGCGCCGGCGACGTCGTGACCGTGCGTCACGCCGAGGTGCTCGAGCCTTCGGGGGACCTGCACCTGAAGGCGCTGCGGTCGGCCAAGGCCGCCGACGTCTACACGCTCGACCGCGACGGCGAGCAGGTGCTCGAGCCGGCGTTCACGTTCCACGGGTTCCGCTACGCCGACGTCGAGGGCGCGGAGGTCGTCTCGGCGACCGCCGTCGCGATCTCGAGCGACCTCGCCGTGCGCAGCTCGTTCCAGTGCTCGCACGAGGCCCTCGACCGGTTCCACTCGAACGTGTACTGGTCGCAGCGGGACAACTTCGTCTCGGTGCCCACCGACTGCCCGCAGCGCGACGAACGGCTCGGCTGGACCGGGGACGCCCAGGCGTTCGCGGCGACGGCGAGCACGCTGCTGGACACCCAGGCGTTCTGGCTCTCGTGGCTGCGCGACCTCGAGATCGATCAGACCGACGACGGTGGCGTGCCCGCCGTCGTCCCCGACATCATCCGCCCGCAGGACATGCTGATGGGCGGCGTGCAGACGCCCAACATGGGACGGGCCGGATGGGCGGATGCCGCCACCATCGTGCCGTTCGCGGTGTACGAGTCGTACGGCTCGACCGAGGTGCTCGAGCGCCAGCGCGACAGCATGCGCCGATGGGTCGAGCACCTGCGCCGGCGGGCCGGCGACGACGTCGTGCTGGCGCCCGGCGACTTCCAGTTCGGCGACTGGCTCGATCCGGACGCGCCCGGGGACCGGCCGTGGGAGGCGAAGGTGTCGAGCGACTTCGTCTCGAACGCGTTCTACGCCCGCTCCGCCCGCCTGCTCGCGCGCGCCGAGCGGATCCTCGGCGACGAGGACGGTGCCGCCCGGTACGACGAGCTGGCCGACCGCGTCGCCGCGGCGACGTTCGAGCGCTGGGGCGAGGACGCCGTCCTCACCCAGAGCGGGGCCGCGATCGCCCTCGAGTTCCGCCTCGCGCCGGCCGCGCGTCGCCCCGAGATCGCCGCGGGGCTCGCCGAGAACGTCCGCCGCGAGCACGGCCGCATCGCGACCGGCTTCCTCGGGACGCCGCTGGTGCTGTTCGCGCTCTCGCACAGCGGGCACCTCGACGAGGCGTACACCATGGTCCTCCGCCGCGAGGCGCCGTCGTGGCTCTACCAGGTCGATCGCGGCGCGACGACGGTGTGGGAGCGGTGGGATGCGATCCTGCCCGACGGCAGCATCCACTCCGGCGCGATGGACGCCCTGCCCACCGAGGACGCGTCGGAGGCGGACACCGGCATGCTCTCGTTCAACCACTACGCGTACGGCGCGATGATCGACTGGGTGTACCGCACGGTCGCCGGCCTCGCGCCCGACGCCGACGACCCGGGCTACCGCACGGTGCACGTCGCGCCGCGGCCGGCCGACGGTCTCGACCGGGCTGCGGCGTCGATCGAGACGCCGCAGGGGCGCCTCGCCATCCGATGGCGCGTCGAGGGCGACGTCTTCGAGGCGACCCTCGAGGTGCCGTTCGGCTCCCGCGCCCTGCTGGACCTTCCGGTCACGGCCGCGTCGACCGCGACGGTGGACGACGCCCCGGCGCCGGCCGAGCTCGGCCACGGCATCCACCGCATCCGCGTCACGGCCCCGGCGATCGCGCATCCGGTCGCCGTCGTGCCCGCCTGACACCTCCCACACCGACCCCGCCCCACTGCCGACAACCCCGAGGAGTGCCATGAGCAGCCCCGTTCCCCACATCGTCATCGACGCGCCGTACCGCAGCGACGTCGTCGCGTCGCCCGCGCCCGAGATCGGCTGGCGCACCGACACCGACGCCCCAGGCTGGCTCCAGGCGTCGGCCGACGTCGAGATCACCCGCGGTGCCGAGGCGTCGCAGCACCGCATCGAGGGACGTATGTCCACGCGCGTGGCGTGGCCGTTCGCCCCGCTCGCGCCGCGCGAGGAGGCGACGCTCCGCGTGCGGGTCACCGGCGAGGACGGCGTGACGGGCCCGTGGAGCGCGCCGCGGCGCGTGTTCGCCGGCTTCCTCGGCGAGGGCGAGTGGCAGGCGACGGCGATCGGGCTGGCCTCCCCGTCGCAGACGGCGCAGCCGGTCTGCCTGCGCGCCGAGTTCGACGTCACCGGACCCGTCGCCCGCGCGACCCTGTACGCGACGGCCGTCGGGGTGTACCAGGTGGCGATCGACGGGACCGACGTCGACGACCAGGTGATGAAGCCCGGCTGGACGCCGTACCAGCACCGCACCATCCACGAGACGACCGACGTCACGGCGCTCCTCGCCGAGGGGCGCAACGCGATCGGCGTGCGGCTCGCGGGCGCGTGGGCGACCGAGCGCTACGGCTTCCGCGAGAACGCCCGGCCGCTCTACGCCGAGCAGCCCCGCTTCGCCGGTCAGCTGCTCATCGAGTACGCGGACGGGTCGTCCGAGTGGGTGACGACGGATGCCTCGTGGCAGGCGTCGACAGGGCCCATCACGGCGAGCGGCCTGTATGCCGGGGAGGACCACGACGCACGCCGCGCGCTCGTCGACGCCGACGGCCGCGGCTTCGCGCAGCCCGGCTACGACGCGTCCGCGTGGAGTCCGGCCGCAGAGCTCGAGGCGATCCGCACGCCGGAGGCGCGGGTGTCGCCGTTCGTGCGCCGGCTCGACGAGCTGACGGTGCAGGAGGTGATCACGACGCCCAGCGGCAGGACGGTGCTGGACTTCGGGCAGAACCTCGTCGGACGCCTCCGCATCCGGGTCGAGGGACCGGCGGGCACCGAGATCACGCTGCGCCACGCCGAAGTGCTCGAGCACGGCGAGCTGGGCACGCGCCCGCTGCGCGCGGCGGCGGCCACCGACCACTACACGCTGGCAGGCTCCGGCGTGGAGGAGTGGGAGCCCGAGTTCACCTTCCACGGGTTCCGCTACGCCGAGGTCGACGGCTGGCCGGGCGACTTCGACCCGTCCGCGGTGACGGCCGTGGTGATCCACAGCGACATGGAGCGCACCGGCTGGTTCGAGGCATCCCACCCCCTCGTCAACCAGCTCCACGAGAACATCGTCTGGGGCCTGCGCGGCAACTTCCTGTACCTGCCGACCGACTGCCCGCAGCGCGACGAGCGCCTGGGCTGGACGGGCGACATCCAGGTGTTCGCCCCGACCGCGTCGTTCCTCTACGACGTGCGCGGCTTCCTCGACTCGTGGCTGCGCGACCTCGCGCTGGAGCAGGTCGACGGCGTCGTGCCGTTCGTCGTGCCCAACGCGCTCGGCGCCGCGCGTCCCGCCGCCGCGTGGGGGGATGCCGCCACCATCGTGCCGTGGGTGCTCCACGAGCGCTACGCCGATGTCGCGACCGTCGAGCGCCAGTACTCCAGCATGAAGGGCTGGGCGGACGTGCTCATCGATCTCGCCGGGCCCCGGCGCCTGTGGGAGGGGATGTTCCAGTTCGGCGACTGGCTCGACCCCGATGCTCCGCCGCACCTGCCCGCCAACGCGAAGACCGACGCCGACATCGTCGCCTCGGCCTACCTCTTCCGGTCCGCGGACGCCGTCGCCCGCGCGGCGGCACTGCTCGGGAGGGATGAGGAGGCGCGTGACTACGCCCGGGTCGCCGAGGAGGTGCGCGCGGCGTTCCTCGCCGAGTACGTGACGCCGGCCGGACGCATGATGTCGGACGCCCAGACCGCGTACGCGATGGCGATCGTCTTCGAGATCGCCCCGCCCGAGCAGCACGCGCAGCTGGGCGAGCGGCTCGCCGAGCTCACGCGGCTCTCGGGCTACCGCATCGGCACCGGGTTCGTCGGCACGCCCATCATCCAGGACGCGCTCACCCGCACCGGCCACCTCGAGACGGCGCGACGCCTGCTGGTGCAGACCGAGAACCCCTCGTGGCTGTACCCGGTGACGATGGGCGCCACGACGATCTGGGAGCGCTGGGACTCGATGCTGCCGGACGGCTCCATCAACCCGGGCGAGATGACGTCGTTCAACCACTACGCGCTCGGCGCGATCGGCGACTGGCTGCACCGGGTGGTCGCAGGGCTCGCGCCGGACGCGCCCGGCTATGCGCGGATCCGCATCGAGCCGCAGCCGCTCGCGGAGTTCGACCACGCCTGGGCCGAGCACCTCACGCCGTACGGGACCGCGCGGGCCGGGTGGACGCGTGGCGACGGCGTCCTGCGCGTCGAGGCTGTCGTGCCGCCGAACACGACGGCCGCTGTCGTCCTGCCCGACGGCCGGCGACTGGAGGTGGGTGCGGGCACCCACGAGTGGGAGATGACGGATGCCGCGCCCGCCGCGCCGGCATCCCGCATCGGTCTGGACTCGACGCTCGCCGCCGTCATCGACGACCTCGAGGCGTACGAGGCGGTCGGCGGCGTGCTGGAGGCGGTGGACCCCGAGAAGGCGCACGCGTTCCGGACCCACACGCGGTGGTCCTCGCGGCGGGAGCTCGGAGAGGCGCTGTTCATGCACGCCGGTCCCGAGACGCAGCAGGAGATCGCCGAGCGCCTCGCCGCGCTGTCGGCTCAGCGCGAGAAGGCGCACGCGGATGCCTGACCCGGCGTCTGCCCGGGGGAGCCGTCCGGCGCCGCGCACGGCGTCGCGGCGGCCCCTCGGGCGCCGCTGCGCGTCGGTGCCCTACACTCGCGGACAGCAAGAGGAAGCACTGGGGGATCCATGGTGGTGAGCGTGCGCGATGTCGCGGCTGCGGCATCCGTCTCCGTCGGAACGGTCTCGAATGTGCTCAACCGTCCCGAGAAGGTCTCGCCGTCGACCGTCGAGCGGGTGACGCAGGCGATCGAGGAACTGGGCTTCGTGCGCAACGACGCCGCACGCCAGCTGCGGGCGGGACGCAGCCGCAGCATCGCGCTCATCGTGCTCGATGCGGGCAACCCGTTCTTCGCCGAGGTGGCCCGCGGCGCCGAGGACCGCGCGGCGGAGTCCGGCATGAGCGTGCTGCTGGGCAACAGCGACGAGCGCCCCGACCGCGAGGACGCCTATCTCGAGCTGTTCCGCGAGCAGCGGGTCAACGGCGTGCTCCTGACGCCGGTGCACGGTGACCTCGACCGCCTCGACCGGCTCCGCAGCGGCGGCGTCCCCGTCGTGCTCGTCGACCACGAGGATGCCGAGCGCGGGTTCGCCTCGGTGTCGGTGGACGACGTCGAGGGGGGCTACCTCGCCGTCTCGCACCTGCTGTCGACCGGACGGCGACGCGTCGCGTACATCGCCGGTCCCCTCACCATCCGTCAGGTCGCCGACCGCCTCGAGGGCGCCCGCCGTGCCATCGCCGAGGTCGAGGGCGCGACGCTGGAAGTGGTCGAGATGTCGGCGCTGACGGTGCTGCAGGGGCGCGAGGCGGGCGAGCTTCTCCGCGCGCGGCCGGCCGGGGAGCGCCCCGACGCGGTCTTCGCCGCCAACGATCTGCTCGCCGTGGGCGCGCTGCAGGCCTTCTCGCTGATGTCCGACCTCCAGGTGCCGCGCGACATCGCCCTCATCGGCTACGACGACATCGACTTCGCCTCGGCCACGGTCGTGCCGTTGAGCTCGGTGCGCCAGCCCGCCCACCTGATCGGCTACACCGCGGTGGACCTGCTCCTGAAGGAGCAGGAGGATGCCGGCGGTGCGCACGAGCGCACAGTGCGCTTCCAGCCCGAGCTCGTGGTCCGGGAGTCGACGGCGGGCTAGGTTCGCCTCGTCATCCCGCCGTCGGGCGGGTGACCTCCTCGAGCAGCTCGAGCACGTGCCGGTAGTCCGCTCCGGTCGCGCGCGTGAGGCCCAGCTCGCACGTGCGGTTGCACGACGCGTGCGCGTCCGCGTCCAGCGCGCGCACCTCGGCGGCCTCGGCGGCGGTGGCCGACGCGGTGAGCTCGGGATGCAGCATCCCGCGGTCGCCGGCGAAGCCGCAGCAACCCCATGCGTCGGGGACGACGACCTCGGCGGCCACGGCCTCCGCCACCCGGAGCAGCGCCGGGTCGAGGCCGAGCTGCGCCGAGGAGCAGGTCGGATGAAGCGCCAGCGTCCCGACCCGCGGCGTCACCGGGCCCAGGCGCGGGAGCAGCACCCGCTCGGTGAACGACACGGCGTCCTCCACGACGCCCGCGACGCCCGCGTCGGCGAGCAGGTGCACGAAGCCCTCGGTGCAGCTGGAGGCATCCGTCACGATCGTCAGCTCGCCGTCCCGGGAGGTCGCAGCGAGCTCCGTCACCACGCGCTCGGCGATCATCGCGCGACCGCCGGCGTAGCCCTTCGAGGTCCACGGGGTGCTGCAGCACAGCGCGTCGACGCGGTCGGGCACCACCAGCCGCACGCCGGCGCGTTCCGCGAGGCGACGGAAGGCCTCGGTCACGCCGATGCCGTCCCCGGCCGGCCCGAACATGGTGTTGACGCAGGCCGGGAGGAAGACCGCGACCGGGGCCGCGTCCGGCGCGCCGATCGAGGACCCGAGCCGGGAGCGGGGCGAGCCGCCCGGCGGCAGGTCGTCGGTGTACCGCGGAACGGCGTCGGCGCCGAGCACAGCGCGCGCGACGTCGGTGGCCGCGGTGACCAGTCCGCCGGGGAGCCTGTCCGCGAGGGTCAGGCCCGCGCTCGCGGCCCGCGTGGCTGCGCCCCATGAGCGGGCGGCGCCCGACCATGCCGTGCTCGCGACGCGCCCGGCGTTCTCCCGCCGCAGCCGCTTGACGAGCGATCCCGTGTTGATGAGCACGGGGCACGCAGTCTGGCACATGCCGTCCACCGCGCAGGTGTCGACCCCCGCGTAGTCGTAGTCGCGTTCCAGCTCCCGCACGAGGGCGTCGTCGCCGGATGCCTCGGCTCGGGCGATCGCTCGCCGCGTGACGATCCGCTGGCGCGGGGTGAGCGTCAGGTCCTTGCTCGGACACACCGGCTCGCAGTAGCCGCACTCGACGCAGCGATCGGCCTCGGGCTCGATCGGATCGGCCAGCTTGATGTTCCGCAGGTGCGCGTCGGGGTCGTCGTCGATGATGACACCCGGGTTGAGGATGCCGGCCGGGTCGCACAGCCGCTTCAGCTCGCGCATGACCTCGTACAGCTCGTCGCCGTACTGACGCCGCACGTACGGCGCCATCACGCGCCCGGTGCCGTGCTCTGCCTTGAGGTTGCCGCCCGCCTCGAGCACGAGGTCGACCATGTCCTCGGTGAAGGCGGTGTAACGCGACAGCTGCTCGGACGACTCGAAGCGGTCGGTGAGGAGGAAGTGGATGTTGCCGTCCTTCGCGTGCCCGAAGATGACGCTGTCGCGGTAGTCGTAGCGGTCGAAGAGCGTCTGCAGGCTCTCGCATGCGGCGGCGAGGCGCTCGACGGGCACCACCACGTCCTCCAGGAGTGCCGTGGTCCCGCTCGGGCGGGCGCCCGCCACCGACGCGTACAGCCCCTTCCGGAGCTTCCACGCGGCCGCGCGCTCCGCGGCGTCGGACGAGAAGGCGGCCGCGGCCTCGAGCGGCTGCGCCGCGAGCGCCCGCCCGCCGCGGGCGACGAGGTCGGCGAGCTCCTCGCCGTCATCCGCCTGATACTCGATCAGCAGTGCGGCCTGGTCGCGGACGGAGAGTCCCTGGATCTGCCGGGGGGCACCCGCGAGCGACTGGCCGACGCGCAGGGAGGTGGCATCCATCAGCTCGAGGGTCACGGCCCCGGTGGCGACGAGGTCGGGGAGGGCGCGCGTGGCCGCGTCGAGATCGGGGAACACGGTCAGGGCCGTCGCGATCTGCGGGCGCAGCGGCACCGTGCGGTACGTCGCCTCGGCGACGAACGCGAGCGTCCCCTCGCTGCCCACGACGAGGTGGGCGAGCAGCTGCGCGGGGGTCTCGAAGTCGAGGAAGGCGTTGACGCCGTATCCCATCGTGTTCTTCATCGCGAACTGCCTGCGGATGATCTCGACCGAGCGCGGGTTCGACACCACGCGCTCCCGCAGCCGGAGCAGCCCGTCGACGAGCGCGGGCTCCGCCGCGCGCAGCGCGGTGTCGGCGTCGGGGGCGGCGGAGTCGACCACCGTTCCCGAAGGCAGGACGAAGACGAGGGAGTCGAGCGTGCGGTAGGTGTTCTCGGTGATGCCGCACGCCATGCCGCTGGAGTTGTTGTTGACCACCCCGCCGATCGTGCACGCCAGCTCGCTGGCCGGGTCGGGCCCGAGCCGGTGGCCGTGGCGCGCGAGGCGCGCGTTGACCTGGCGCACCGTGGCGCCCGGCTGCACCCGCACGCGCCGGCCGTCGTCGAGCACGTCGATCCGCCGGAAGCGCTGCCGCACGTCGACGAGGAGCCCGTCCGTCGAGGCCTGCCCCGAGAGGCTGGTGCCGCCGGAACGGAAGGTCAGCCGCGAGCCGCTCGCGCTCGCCGCGCGCATGACGGCGCCCACCTCGGCGGCGTCGGCGGCGATGAGGACGGCCTGCGGTGTGAGGAGGAAGTGCGAGGCGTCGCTCGCGTACGCGACGCGGTCGATGGCGCGCCGGCGGATGCGTGAGGCATCCGTCACGGCGCGTATGACGGCGTCGGGCACATGGGCGCGCGGAAGCGTCGACGGGGCCGCCGTCCTTGCCATGGGAACTCCTTGCTGGACTAGACTGCAATCACATTCATGAAAGAATGGATATGCAAGCTCCGATGCACATGCAGAATAGCGGATCTTCGACGGCCGTCTCCGGCGGTCACGACGCGGCGACGGGTGCCGACGTCGGGGAGCGGTACTGGGAGAGTACGGCACCCGGGTCGGGCAGGCGCCGGCCCCGCGCCGATGCCCTGACCGACGCGCGCGTGCTCCGCCTGAACGGGACGTGGCGCTTCCGGCTCTCGCCCACGGCCGAGGGCACCGGCGACGCCTTCCTCGACACGGACTTCGACGACTCGGCCTGGGACGGCATGCGGGTTCCCGCCCACTGGGTGCTCGAGGAGTTCACGCCGCTCGCGGGCGGACCCGCCCGTCGCATGCTCGGCACCGAGGAGGGACCGCTCTACACGAACACGGCCTATCCCATCCCGCTCGATCCGCCGCTCATGCCGGCCGAGAACCCGACGGGCGACTACCGCGTGACGTTCGACGTGCCCGAGGACTTCGGCCGCGCGGTGCTGCGGTTCCAGGGCGTGGATTCGTGCGCGAAGGTGTGGCTCAACGGCCGGGAGCTGGGGTGGTCGACCGGCAGCCGTCTGCCGTTCGAGTTCGAGGCGCCGGTGCGCGCGGGACGCAACGTGCTGTGCGTGCGGGTCCATCGGTGGTCGGCGGGCACGTACCTGGAAGACCAGGACATGTGGTGGCTGCCCGGCATCTTCCGCGACGTCGAGCTCCTCTCTCGTCCCGATGACGCGATCGACGACCACTTCGTGCACGCCGACTACGACGCGTCGACAGGCCTCGGCACGCTGCGGGTGGATGCCACGACCGCGGCGGTGGTCGAGATCCCCGAGCTCGGCATCCGCATGCCGGCCGGTGAGACCGCGACCGTCGCCGTCGAGCCGTGGAGCGCGGACCGCCCCCGGCTGTATCGCGGCACGCTTCGCTCGGCCGGCGAGACGGTCGGGCTCGCCATCGGTTTCCGGCGCGTCGAGATCGTCGACGGCGTCCTCACCGCCAACGGGCGTCCGGTGACCTTCCGCGGCGTGAACCGGCACGAGCATCACCCCGTCACCGGCCGGGCGCTGGACCGCGATGCGATGGTCCAGGACATCGTCATGATGAAGCGGGCGAACATCGACGCGGTCCGCACCAGCCACTACCCGCCGCACCCGGAGTTCCTCCGGCTGTGCGACGAATACGGGCTGTGGGTCGTCGTCGAGGTCGACCTCGAGACGCACGGCTTCATCTACGAGGGGTGGGCCCGCAACCCGCCCGCGCTCCCCGAGTGGCGTGAGGCGCTCATGGACCGCCTCCGGCGGACCGTCGAGCGCGACAAGAACCGTCCCAGCGTGGTGGTGTGGTCGCTGGCGAACGAGAGCATGACCGGCGCCGCCTTCGCCGACATGCGGCGCTGGCTCGACGAGCGGGATCCGTCGCGTCCGGTGCTGTACGAGCGGGACCCGAGCTACCGCGACTCGGACTTCTACTCGCTGATGTACCCGTCGCTGGAGCTTCTCGAGCAGATCGGGCGGCGCGAGGAGCCGCGAGGCGGACGGCTCAGCATGCACGGGATGGTGCTGGGGGAGCAAGGTGCGGCGTCCCCGCTCCCCGACGGCGTCACGGAGGCGGACGAGGCGCGGCGCCGGAGGCTGCCGTTCCTCCTCGTCGAGTACGCGCACGCGATGGGGAACGGACCCGGCTCGCTGCAGGACTACTGGCGGATCATCCGTGCGCACGACCGCCTGTGCGGCGCGTTCGTGTGGGAGTGGATCGACCACGGGTTCCACGCGACGACCGGTGACGGCATCCCGTTCGTGATGCACGGGGACGACGTGGACTACGAGCCGCGAGGCGGCCGCTTCAGCCTGCACGGGCTGGTGTTCAGCGACCGCACGCCCACGCCGGGCCTCGTCGAGCTGGCCAAGGCCCACGAACCCGTCGAGATCCGGGTGGGGGAGCGCTCGGTGAGCCTCCTCAACCGGCGTCACGCGGTCGACACCTCGGACCTCGTCTTCCGCTGGAGCGTCGAGAACGACGGCGTCGTCGCCGCGACGGGGGAGCTGCCCGTCCCGTTCGTGGCGGCCGGCGAGGCCGTCGAGATCGCGATTCCGGATGCCTCAGACCGCGCGCTCCGACCGCCGGAGCGGAGCGCGGCGGCGGGCGGGGCATCCGTCGCCGACGTCGTCCTGACGGTCGAGGCCGCGCTCGCCGCAGACGAGCTGTGGGCGCCGGCGGGCCACGTCGTCGCGTGGGGTCAGCGGGTGCTCGACGCGGAGGAGCCCCACGCCGGCCCGGCGTCGACCGATCACGCCGATTCGGCGTCGACCGCTGCCGCCGCCGACCGTCCCCGGCGTGGTCCCTCCCGCGCGACCGCGGGGCTGGTCGAGGTCGGGGCCGGCGTCTTCGACGCGACGACGGGGCGGCTGACGCGGCTCGGCGACCTCGACATCGACGGCCCGGTCCTCGACCTGCATCGCGCGCCGACCGAGAACGACCATGGCCAGGGCGAGCTCAACAACCTGGCCGCGGTGTGGCGCAAGACGCAGCTGCACCGGCTGCTGCACCGCGTGGACGAGGTCGTCGCCGCCGACGGCCGACTGCAGGTGCGGGGGCGCACGGCGCCGCGCACGCACCCGCACGGCGTCGAATGGACGATGACGTGGGCAGCGGAGGGCGACGCCCTGGTGCTCACGGCCGACGTCGACTTCGTCGGTCCGTGGGCGGACACCCCCTACATGCACCGCGACATCCCGGTGCCGCGGCTGGGGCTCCTGTTCGCTCTGCCCCCCGAGGCGCAGCGCGCGACGTGGTTCGGGAGGGGGCCGGGTGAGACCTACGCGGATTCGTTCGAGGGCTCGCGCGTCGGCCGTCACTCCCGCAGCATCGACGACCTGCAGGTGCCGTACCCCGTGCCGCAGGAGAACGGCAACCACGTGCAGACCCGCTGGCTCGAGATCGGCGGGGACGGGATGCCGTCGCTCGTGGTGACCGGACGGCCGCAGTTCGACTTCACCGCCCGCCGCTGGGACTCGCACGCACTGCAGCGCGCGGACAAGCCGCACCAGCTCGTGGACTCGGGACGGGTGTGGCTCAACATCGATCACGCGCAGCAGGGCCTCGGCTCGGCATCCGTGGGTCCCGCGCTGCCGGCGCGGTATCGCGTCCCGCGCGAGCGCACGTCCTGGAGCGTGCGGCTCCACGCGCGGTGAGCCGCCGGCTCCCAGGCGCCGCCGGCGTCCTCGGCCGGATCGGCGCGTGACCGTCCGCGGTCAGTCGTCCCCGCCCCCGCCCCGCGCCGGCGGCCGTCCGATCAGGTGCCCGGGCGGCGGGGCGAAGCCGGCACCCGGATACAGCTGATTCGCGGTGGCCTGGATGTCGCGCGCGAGGGGCAGGCGGGCCTGCGACAGCGGGCGTCCGTCGTGCCACACCCGGAACACGTCGCCCTCCCCGATCGCGTTGCCGACCCATACCGCGGTCGTGACGCGGGTGCTGGACTCGACGAGCCACGTCTGGATCTGCTCGTGCGTGCCCGTCTTGCCCAGCAGTGGCGTGCCGTCGTTGGGGTTTCCGCCCGAACCGGTCCCGCCGGGCACCATCACGCCCTGCAGCGCGAACGCCGTCGCCGCCGCCACCTCCGGGCTGATGGCCTGCGAGCAGCGGTCGCCGGGCACGGGCAGCTCGGTGCCCTCGGCGTTGACCACCCGTTCGATGACCCGCGGGACGCAGTAGACGCCGTTGTTGGCCACCGTGGCGAAGGCGCCCGCCAGTGCGACCGGCGCGATGTTGTTGGTCCCGATGATCGACGCGGCGCCGTCGAGATCCACCGGGTCGCCGGTGCCGCGGGTGACGCCCATCCGTGCGGCGACCTGCTCGATGTCGCAGAGGTCGAGCTTCTCGGCCATGCCGAGGAAGCCGCTGTTCAGCGACTGCGCCGTGAACTGCATCGGGGTCCCGGTGTAGCCGCGCACGCCGCCGAAGTTGCGCACGACGTGGTTCTCGCGGTTGATCCAGGTGCCTTCGCAGCGGTCCCGGAGGCGCGGGATCGCGCGCAGCGTGCCGTTGACGGGCTCGAACAGCGAGTGGCCCTGCTCGAGCCAGTCGACGAGGGTGAAGAGCTTGAACGTCGACCCGGTCGGGAAGCCGTCCGAGACGCCGTGCACCGCGTCACCGGCGTACACGAGGGATGTGTAGACCGGATCGGTCGCGGCCAGGTCCGCGTCCTCGGTGAACCGGTTGTTCTGGCTGATAGCGAGGATCCGGCCGGAGGGCGCGTCGATGCTGACCGACGCGGCGCCGAACGCCATGCCCGGCACCGCCTCCGGCGCGTACCGGCGCATCGCGTCCTGAGACGCGTTCTGCAGCTGCCAGTCCAGCGTCGTGTAGATGTGGAGCCCTTCGCGGGTGAGCGACTGCTGGCGCTGCAGCGCCGTCTCGCCGAACGCCTCCGCATAGTCGGGGTCGAAGCGCAGCGTGTTGACGACGTACTGGCAGAAGAAGGGCGCCGACGTCGCCGCGCACCCGGTGAGTGCGGGCTGGACCGCGGGCGCGATCGGCTCGATCGCGGCGGCGACGTACTGCTCGTCGGTGATGCGGCCGTCCTCGCGCATCCGGTCGAGCACGTAGAGCTGCCGCCCCTTGGTCGCGCTGTAGGCGTCACCGGCCGCGAGGTGCTGCTCCGGCGTGATCGTCCCCGCCGCCAGCAGCGAGTCCAAGCCCGCGAGCGTGCCGGGGGTGACGTCGGCGATCGCGCCGTCGGCGGCCTTGTTGTAGGTGGTGCCGTCGGACCCGATGATCGAGCCCCCCGGCCGGTCGATGCGGAACGTGTTCGGGTTCTGCACGATGCCGGCGAGGGTCGCCGCCTGACCGAGCGGGAGCCGCGCCGCCGTGGTGCTGAAGTAGTAGCGGGCCGCGGCCTCGATGCCGTACGTCGTGCCGCCGAAGTTCGCGATGTTGAGGTAGCCGAGCAGGATGTCGTTCTTGGAGTACTCCTGCTCGAGCTGGACGGCGTAGCGGATCTCCTGGAGCTTGCGCTCGTAGCCCTCGACTCCGCTGGCCCGCGTGGCGTCGAGCCAGCACGTCCGCAGCACCTCGTCGCGGGTCTGCCGGTCGGTGGCGACCGCGTCGCGCTCGCACCGCTGCACGAGGACGTTCTTGACGTACTGCTGGCTGATCGATGATCCGCCCTGGATGCTGCCGCCCTGGGCGTTCCTGATCAGCGCGCGGGTGGTGCCGATCAGATCGATGCCGCCGTGCTCGTAGAACCTGGGATCCTCCGACGCCAGGATCGCGTCGTACATGACGGGTGCGACCTCGTCGAAGCGGACCGGAACGCGGTTCTGGTCGTAGAACGAGGTCAGCTCCACGTCCTTCCCGCTCTGTGGATCGCGGGCGTAGATCGTGGTCGGCAGCATGAGCCGGTCGATGGCGAGGTAGCTCGGCATGCCGTCGAAGAGCGACACCGCCCGGCTGGCCGCGTGCCCCGAGAGCGCGAGCACCGGCGTGATCGGAGCGACCGCCAGCAGGCCCGCGATCACGCTGAGGGCGACGAGCCCGACCAGACCGCCGAGCACCCCCGCGACCGTGCGTCGGTAGGGCCCTAGGGGCGCTAGCGGAGAAACCTCTTGTGACGGCTTCACGACAGCTTCCAATCGCGGTGGGAGAAAGCATGACAGACCGTCCGGCATTCCGATACGGCTACCGTGCGCGACCCCTCCGGCTCGGGTCCGGCGTGCTAGCGGCGGCCGAGCGCCGCCACGTCGATGAAGAGCGAGTCCGACCCGACCTGGCCGCCCTTGAGCAGCAGCTCGAGCCCGTCGATCGCGGGCTCCCCGGCGTGGGCGCGCAGCAGCACGACGTTCCCCCAGGGGTTCGCGGCGATCGACAGGGACTCGACGCCGAGCAGGCGTGTCACGCGGCTCGACGTGTCGCCGCCGCACACGATCACGCGACGGGACGCGCCGTCGTGCGCGACGGCCGAGATGACGGATGCCGCGGCCTCCGCGATCGCCGGCAGCAGCGGCGCTCCCCCCGCGGCGTCCGTGTCGGCGTCGTCGGAGGTCAGCACGACGCCACGGCCCGAGCCGAGTGCCCGGAGGATCTCGGGCAGCGCTGCGGCGACGCCCGCAGCGTCGAGGGGGAGAGGCCGCACGAGCCACCCCGCGGCGGCTGCGGCATCCGCCTGCCGGCGCGTCTGGGCCGAGCGGCTGCCCGACACGACGAGGACCGGCCCCGAGGCCGTCGACGACGCTTCAAGCTCCGGCGCATCGCCGGGGGCGGCCGCCGCGACGCCGTGCGAGAGCCCGCCCGAGCCGATCGCGAACACCGGCGCGGGCAGCGTGCCGAGCGCCTCGCCGATCGTGACGAGGTGCTCGTCGGTGAGGGCGTCGAGGACGACGGCCGCGGCGGGCGTCCCCCGCAGGAGCGCATCCAGATCGCCGTACGCGACCAGCGGGATCGAGCCGACCGGAAGGTCCGTCTGCCGCCCGATGTGCGCGGCGAGGTCGGCCTCCGTCATCGGCGTCGAGGGGTGCTGCGACATCGTGGGCTGCCGGTCGAGCCGATAGACGACGCCGCGCTCCGCCGCGAAGTGCTGGCCGAACAGGGTGTAGCGCCCGAAGTCGGGCTGGGCGAACAGCATCGGCACCGGGCGCTCGCCGAATGCCTCTCGGGCGAGCTCGATCACCCGGCCGAGGCTGCCGATGTGCGGCGCCGAGTCCGCGGTCGAGCACGCCTTGTACTGCACGACGTCCGGCTCGAGCTCGGCGAACGCCGCGAACACGGGCCGGAGCTCGTCGTCCATCTCCGCCGGCGCAAGGGAGCGCGAGATGCCGGCCACGCCGATCACGTCGACCTCGCCGGCCGCCGCGCGCAGGGTCGCGGCATCCGGCAGCCGCGTGAACAGGCGACCGGTCCAGCCGCGCCGCGCGAACTGCAGCAGCGCGTCGACGCTGCCGGTGAAGTCGTCGCCGTAGAAGGCGACGCGGGCTCTAGGCACGGACGGGCCCGAAGAGCTCCGCGGCGCGGCGCAGCGCGGGGGAGCTCTCGTACGCGTCGTCGGCGCTCTCGCCGCGTGCGGCCGACGCCCAGGCATCGCGCATGCTCGCGACGCCGGCGGCCGCGCCGTCGGGATGACCGTGGATGCCGCCGCCGGCGAGCACGAGGAGGTCGGTGGTGCCCACCGCGGCGTACGTCGCGTGCGCGAGTCCGCCCCATTGCCCCGACGACAGCACGGGCACCGTCGGGGTGAGCCCCAGGAGAGGCTCACGCACGGCGGCGATCGAGTCGAGCACCTGGTCGTCCGTCTCGTAGAACTTGTTGCTGATGCCGTTGGTGTGCAGGTGGTCGGCGCCGGCCAGGCGCGCGAGCTTCTGCCATGCACGGAACCCTATCCCGACCTGCTCCGAGCGTCCGAAGGCGCCGAACATGGCCCGGTGCCCGTGGATCGGCACGCCGCTGTGGCGGCGCAGGAACTCCAGTCCCGGAAGGCCGATGAGGTTGATGCACGCCATCACGCACGTGCCCCCGGCGGCAACGACGAGGTCGTGATTCGCCTCGAGGCGGCCGATGTCATCGGTGATGTTGAACGCGTACATGGGCTTGCGGCCGTGGCGGTCGGCGTAGCGCTCCAGCACGGGCATGACCGCGGCGACGCGGTCGGCCAGCGGAGCGCTCGGGCCGTTGCCCTGCAGCTCGTCGTCCTTGATGAAGTCGATGCCCGACTCGGCGAGCTCCGCCACGACCTCGGCGAGCTCCGCCGGGGCCAGACCGATGCTGGGCTTCACGATCGTGCCGATCATCGCGCCCTCGGGGCGGCCGACGAGCCGCCGGGTGCCCTCGACGCCGAATGCCGGGCCGGGGTAGCGCTCCGCGAAGGCCTGCGGCAGCTCGAGGTCGACCAGGCGGATCGCCGCCAGCTCCTTGATCTCGAACAGGTTGCCCGCGACGGCCGCGAGGAGGTTCGGCAGCGACGGCCCGAAGTTGTCGAGCGGGAACCGCAGCCGCAGCCGCGCCCGCCGGCGCAGCGCCGGATCGCCGACCGCGCCGGGAAGGGGGGAGGCGCCGGTGAGCGGCAGCTCCTCGATGCCGACGACCTGGGCGGCGAACCGGGCGCGCAGGTCGTCGGACTCGCGCTCCACGCGCACGAAGGTGCCCGTGGACTGCTCGCCCGCGAGCACTTCGGCCGCGTGCTGGAGCGGGAGGGAGGTCTCGATGACGTACGTCGCGACGACGGACGCCCCGACGGGGTGCTGGAAGTTCATGCGCGTCACCAGACCAGCGGGAGCCAGACCGACATCTCGCCGGCGCCGCGGTTGCCCCACGCGTAGTACGGGATGAGTCGCACCGTCGCCTGCTGCAGGGCGGTGTCGGCGAGGTCGTCGTACAGGGCGTCGTCGTCGGAGCCCGGAAGGATGACGGCCTCGGTCTCGAGCGCGACGACGCGCCGACCCGTGATCTCGGTCTCGACCGGCTCGAACGTCGCCCCGCGGCGCAGGGCCACCTGCTCGAGGACGACGCCCTCGGGGAGGTCGGCGGACTCGACGCAGTACACGACGGGTCCGCGCCGCACCGCCACCTGGTTCGTGGCCTCCTCCGCCAGCCGGTGGGCGCGCAGCACCCGCACCGGCATCGGCAGGGTCAGCTCGACGACGTCGCCCTTCTGCCAGACGCGCTCGACGGGCGTGTAGGTGCCGGGGTCCGACACGGTGACCTGTTCGCCGTTCACGCTGAGGGTCGCGCCCGATGACCAGCCGGGGATGCGCAGGTGGAGCGGGATGCCGCCGGCCGCGGCATCCGTCACCGTGAACGTCAGCCGCTCCGACCAGGGGTAGTCGCTGTCCTCCCGCAGCGCCAGGCGGCGCCCGTCGCCGGTCGTGACATCGACGACACCGCCGCCGTAGAGGTGGACGTACAGACCGTCGTCACCGAGCGACGCGGCGCGCTCGTGGAAGCGGGCGAGGGTGCGCGCGATGTTCGGAGGGCAGCAGAAGCACGACAGGTAGGGCTCGCGCAGGCGCTCGTCCGACGGCGGCGGGGGCGGCGTGGGGTGGATGGCGGTGTCGCCGGGCCGGCGCAGCGGGTAGGGGAGGTCCCGCACCTGGCGCAGCGGGTTCGTGTAGAAGTACTCCGAGCCGGCGAGGCTGATGCTGGAGAGCAGGCTGTTGAAGGCCACCTGCTCGATCACGTCGGCGTACTGCGCGTCGGCCGTGAGCGACAGCATCCGCTCGCCCCAGAGGATCAGCCCGATGTTCGCGCACGACTCGTTGTGCGCCGTCGTGTGCGGAAGCTGGTAGGCGCGGCCGTAGGCCTGGTGCACGCGACTGATCTGGTTCTGCCACGGCGAGCCGTCGGGGGAGGCGCCGTCGTAGAGCGCGCCCGCACCGCCCGTGATGTAGAGCTTCGTGTCGACGACGTCGCGCCACAGTCGCTCGAGCACGGCCTCGAGCTCGTCGTCGCCCGTCTCGGCGACCAGATCCGCCAGGCCCGCGTACAGGTAGTTCGCCCGAACGGCATGCCCGGCGACCACGGTCTGCTCGCGCACCGGGAGGCGGTCCTGGTTGTCGTCGCCGCCCTCGAAGTCGTCGCGCACGCGGATGAACGCCTCGGAGAGCCGCAGGTACTGCTCGTCGCCCGTGGCCCGGTAGAGGTCGACGACCGCCATGTAGTGGGACGGGCAGATCGCACTGCGGGCGAGCTCGAGCGGCTTGTTCGTCGCGAGGTCCTCGAGGAACGAGGCCGCCTTGCGGGCGGCGTCCAGCAGCGTGGTCGACCCGGTCACCTCGTAGTGGCGCACCCCGGCCGTGATGAGGTGGCCGAGGTTGTACGTCTCGAAGTTGAAGCGGTCGGCGAGGGCGATGACGTCCTCGTGGTTGCGGGACGAGATGACCGTGGGGGTGTGGAGGTAGCCGTCCTCGCGCTGCACCGACGCGATGAGCGCGGCGATCTCCTCGATGCGGGCGGCGAGCTCGGGATCGGGGTCCGTCTCAAGGCGCGAGACGGCGGCCTCGAGCCACTTGTAGAAGTCGCCGTCCATGAACGGCGGGCCGGAGTGCTCCCCGGACTCGAGGCCGGCCGCGATGCGGAAGTTCGCGAGGCCGGGGCTGACGGCCGGATCGCTCAGGGAGGACCAGATCTGCGGGATGGTCACGTCGCGCGTGCGATCGTGGACGTCGCCCCAGAAGCCGCTCGCCCACCGTGCGCTCCCGGCGCCGAGGGGTCGCAGCCGGGCGTGGGCCCTGGTCGCGGTCGTGGCGGTCATGGCGGTTCCTTCCGAAATGGCGTCTCAGTCTCGTGCTCGTCGCCGCATCGCGGCAAGCACGGGCCGATGCGGGTCAGACTAGGCGGCGCTGAAAGTTCTCGCAACGCTGCATGGAAATGCAGTCTAGCGGGTGAATCGTCTCAAAGTGAATAGAATTTCAGTACTGACTGTTGACACACATCGAAATCGTCCCTACTGTCGTGTCGTACCTTTCACCCGCATGGCCGTCGTCAAGGAGGACGCTATGAACACACGCAGCAACCGTCGCCGCACCGCGGTGCTCGGCATCGCACTGGCAGCGGTGCTGCCGCTGGCCGCCTGCGCCGGAGGCAGCGGCGACGCCGACTCCGGATCGTCGGAGGGCGGCAGCGGCGCCGGGGGGACCGACCCCGACACCTTCACCGTCATGACCGCCAATGAGAACCCGGTCCTCGAGGAGCAGCTGACCGCCCTCTCGGAGGGCGCGTGCGAGGCCGAGAACGAGGCGCTCCCGCTCGAGCACCAGAAGGTCGCGCAGGCCGACACCGTGCAGAAGGTCACCCTCCTGGCCAGCCAGGGCGCGCTTCCGGCTCACACGATCGCGGGCACCGCGCTCATCCGTCCTGACGGCGACCTCAACGCCGCCGGCCTCGTGGGCGACCTGAAGGCCGCGCTCGAGGGCGCCGACGCGTGGGACAACGTCCTCCCCGCCGCCGCCTCGACCGTCGAGCAGGTGTACGGCGGCATGTTCTCGATGCCGTACCAGTACAACATCGAGGGGATCTTCTACAACAAGGAGATCCTCGCCGACAACGGCATCGAAGAGCCGCAGACGTGGGACGAGCTGGTCGACGCGGCCGACGTCCTGGCCGACGCCGGCGTCGTGCCGATGACCGAGGCGGGTGCGAACGGCTGGCCGCTCACGCGCATCATGGGCATGTACATCTTCCGCAACGTCGGCCCCGAGGCGATGGCCGCCGTGCGCGACGGCGAGGCGAAGCTCACCGAGCCCGAGTACGTCGAGGGTGCGCAGGCACTCGCGGACTTCGCCGCGGCCGGCTACTTCGGCGAGGGCTTCTCGACCCGCGACGGCGACACCTCGTCGAACATGTTCCTCACCGGCCAGGCCGCGATGACGTACGACGGATCGTGGCTGCTGAGCGCCATCAACGACCCGGAGCGCAACCAGATCGGCGGCGAGAACGTCGGCTTCATGCCGTTCCCCGAGGTCGACGGCGGCAACGGCTCGATCGACCAGTACGCCGCGAACGCCGGCGCCCCGATGATCATCAACGCCGAGCAGTTCGGCCCCAAGGTGGTCGACTGGGTGAGCTGCATCGCCGAGAACTACGGCCAGCAGGCGCTGCAGGACGCGGGCGTCATCTCGGGCTTCAAGGTCAACGGCGAGGTCACCGACCTGTCGGCCAACACCGCCGAGATGCAGGAGCGCATCGCGGGCATCGACGAGACCGTACTGTGGTTCGAGGCTCTCATGGACTCGAAGAGCAACTCGCTCGCATCGACGAACGTGACGCTGCTCACGACCGGGCAGATGAGCGCCGAGGACTACATGGCCGAGCTCCAGGCGAGCATCGACGCCAACGGCTGACCTCCCGCACCGGCTCCCCGGGCGGTCGCTCGGGGAGCCGGTTCCACATAGAAAGCAGTTCGCAGATGAACTCGATCTTCGGAGATCGGAAGACGATCTTCATCCTGCTGGCACCGGCCCTGGTGCTGTACACCCTGCTGAAGGTGGTGCCGGTCGGCTGGTCCCTCGGCCTGTCGTTCTTCGAGGGCAACTCGCTGCGCGGCTTCGACTGGGTCGGACTGCAGAACTTCACCACGTTCTTCACCGACCCGGCGGCGCTGCAGTCGATGTGGGTCAGCATCTTCTTCGCGGTGGTCGCCACCGCCCTGCAGGTGGCGCTCGGCTACGCGCTGGCCCTCCTCTACGTCTTCGTCCTGCGCAAGGGCTCCACCCTCGTGCGCACGCTGGTCTTCTTCCCGACCGTCCTGCCCACGGTGGCCGTGGCGCTGCTGTTCCGCAGCTTCGTGGCCGTGGGTGAGAACCAGGGCCCGGTCAACGACATCATCAACTTCTTCGGCGGTGAGAGCGTCGAGGTGCTGGCCTCGACGGTCGGCACCATGACCACCGCCATCGTGATGACGCTGTGGAGCTCGATGGGCTTCTACGCCGTGCTCCTGTACGCAGGGCTCCTCGACATCCCCGAGGAGGTCATCGAGTCGGCACGGCTCGACGGCGCGAACGGCCTCAAGCTGGTCCGCCACATCGTGGTGCCGCTGTCGCTGCCCATCCTGCTCTCCTCGATCATCTTCAGCCTCAACGCCACGCTGAAGGTGTTCGACAGCCTCCTCGCCCTCAACGGCGGCGGCCCGGGCACGTCGACCGCGCCGATGACGCTGTACATGTACCGCACCGCGTTCGAGTACGCCGAGTACGGCTACGGCTCCACCATCGCCGTCATCCTCACCGCACTCTGCCTGGTGTTCACCCTCGCGATCTTCCGATCGTCGCGTCGCAAGGCGGAGGCCTGACATGACCCTGACGCAGCCCGAGACCGCATACACGGTCGCCACCCCCACCGTCCGACGGCCGACGCCGAACCGCGCCCGCCGAGGCGTGCTGCGCGCGCTGCGCCGCCTGCCGGTGTGGATCGTCGTGGCGGTGCTGATGATCGTGGTGCTGTACCCGCAGGTCTGGATGGTGCTGGGCTCGTTCAAGACCCAGTCCGAGTTCCTCTCCAACCCCGCCCTCTCGCTCCCCGAGACGTGGCAGTTCGACAACTACATCACCGCTCTCACCAATGGGAACGTCGCCCGCAACTGGCTCAACAGCGTGCTGGTCACGATCCCTTCGGTGCTGCTGATCGTCTTCATCGGCGTCGCGGCGGGGTACGCCCTCGAGGTGATGATCTGGAAGGGCCGCAACGGCGTCCTGCTCTACATCCTCGCCGGCATCATGGTGCCGGGGCAGATGATCCTCGTCCCGCTGTTCATCACGTACTTCCGCATCGGGATCACCGACACGCTGTGGCCGCTCATCATCACCTACACCGTCATGGGGCTGCCGCTGACGACGTTCCTCATGGCGACGTACTTCCGATCGGTGCCCCGCGAGATCTTCGAGGCGGCGACGGTGGACGGCTCGGGCCCGCTCCGGTCGTTCTTCGTGATCGGCATCCCGATGATGAAGAACGCGATCCTCACGATCGGCCTGGTCCAGTTCTTCAGCGTGTGGAACGACCTGCTCATCGCGCTGACGTTCACGACGCGGCCGGACCTCGCGACGATCCAGGTCGGACTGCTGAGCCTCAGCGACGAGTACGGATCGACGCAGTACGGACCGCTGTTCGCGGCGGTGAGCATCAACATCCTCGTGCTGCTCATCCTGTTCCTCACGCTCAACAAGAAGATCATGGCCGGCATGTCCGGCGGCGCCCTCAAGGGCTGAGATCCTGGAAGGCTGACTGCATGACCTCCGCACCGCGCATCGCGTTCCTGCACACCGGCGCCGTCAACATCGCTCCGTTCGGGGCGCTGGCGGCCGAGTTCCTGCCGGGCGCGACGGTCGTGAACTACCTCGACGACCGCATCGTCGCCGATCTCGGCGACGAGGAGCGCGCGGCATCCGTCCCCGAACGGATCGACGACCTCGTGCGTGCGGCGGCGGCCGGGGGAGCGGATGCCGTCATGTTCACCTGCTCCTCGATCTCCGAGCTCGCCTCACCCGCAGCGGCAGCGGCCGGTGTGCCGGTGCTGCGCGTCGACGAGGCGATGGCGGATGCCGCGGTGCGCGCCGGTCGCCGCATCCGGGTCCTCGCCACCCTGCCCACGACGTGCCGTCCCACCCTGGGACTCCTCCAGGAGCGCGCCCGGCTCGCCGGGATGGAGCCGGAGTTCACCTCGGAGGTGATCGAGGGCGCCTTCGCCGCCGTCGCCGGCGGCGACCGCGCGACCCACGACCGTCTGGTCGCCGCGGCGATCGAGCGCGGCGCGGCCGAGGCCGACGTGATCGTGCTGGCGCAGGCATCCATGGCCTCCGCGGCCGAGGCGGTGTCGGTCGACGTGCCGGTGCTCACGAGCCCGCGCCTCGGCGTCGAGCGCCTCGCGGCCTCCCTCGCCGCCCGCTGAATCCGGGCCGCAGGAGGTCCCGTCGATCCGGAATTCGGAGTTCGTGACGTTTTCCGGAGCGGCGGTGCGCTGCTGATCCGGAAAGCGGCCGAAAGTCCGGTATTCGGATCCGCGGATGCCGTGGCGAGGCGCGGAGGATCGCGGATGCCGCAGCCGGCGCGCCCGCGGAGCGCCGGGGGTCAGGAGCGGTCGGCGAGGGCCTCGGCCGAGCGGAGGTCGGTGACGAGCGTCGTGACCCAGCTGCCGGCGAGGGCGCCGTGGATCGCCTCCAGCTTGCGCTCGCCGCCGGCGATGCCGACGCGGCGGGGGATGCGCATGAGGTTCTCGACGGTGATGGCGATGATGCGGTCGTCGATCGCGCCGCGCACGAGCGAGCCGTCCGCGCGGAAGATGCGGTGGCAGATGTCACCGACCGCGCCCTCGTCGAGCAGCCCCTGTCGCTCCTCGGGCGGGAACGCGTTGCCGCTGGTGGCGAGCACGTCGGACGGCTCGATGCTGCCGATGCCCATGATGGCCATCGTCAGGTCGTTCCAGTGGCGCGCGACCTCCTGCATCGACGGGTCCTGCAGCAGGCTGTCGCGGATCGCCGGATCCCCCACCACGCCGGGGGCCTGCACGTAGACGGGCTCCGCGCCCAGCGTGCGGGCGAGCTCGCCGAGGATGCGGTTGGAGTGGCTCTGGGCCTCGGGCGCGCCGACCCCGCCGAGCAGCTGCACGACCTCCGTCGCGCCGCGCACGGTGAACGGGCGCATGCGGTCGACCATCGCCAGGATCGTCTGGCTCCACGACGAGACGCCGATCCGGTCGGCGCCCGAGAGGGTCGCCTCGAGATAGCCGGCCGCCCCCGCCCCGAGCGAGGCCAGCAGCTCCTTCTCGTCGGCATCGGGGTCGACGTCGACCACGACGGCCTCGGCGAGGCCGTACTTCTCCTCGAGCTGCTCTTCGAGCTCGGCGTGCACGCCCGGCGCCACCGTCACGATGGTGCGCACGATCCCGACGGACTCCGCACGCTTGAGCAGACGCGACACCTTCGCCTGTGAGATATTGAGCGCGGTCGCGATGTCGGCCTGACGCACGCCGCGCTCGTGGTACATGCGGGCCACCTTGGTGAGCAGGCGCACCTGCCCGTCCGGCTGGCGGGTGTACGGCGTGACGGGCACAGTGACTCCGATCGTGGCGAACCGACTGAGGATTCGCTAACGAAAGGATATTCACTCTCCGCCGTCCGCGCCAGTACCACGGGAGACCTACGGCGGCGCCCCTCCCGTCAGGCCCTCTCGTCAGGCGACCACGGGCACCGCGCGCGAGTGGATGCCGGCGCGGAGGGTCTCCTCCGCGACGCCGTCCAGGTCGAGCACCGCCTCGGCACCCACCGGCACCGTGACCTCGACGTGCAGCTGCCCGTCCGCGATGCGCCACGAGATCGCCACCTCGCCGTACGCGGTGAGCTGGCGCGCCGAGGCCGAAGTGAGTCCGCCGCCGGGGCGAGGCGCGAAGCGGATGCGCCGGTAGCCCGGGGCCTCCGGTGCGAGGCCGGCGATGACGCGGTGCATCCAGTCGGCGACTGCGCCCAGCGCGTAGTGGTTGAACGACGTCATCTGGCCCGGGTTGACCGTGCCGTCCGGCAGCAGCGAGTCCCACCGCTCCCAGACCGTGGTTGCACCCTGCTCCACCTGGTACAGCCACGAGGGGCATCGGCGCTCGAGGATCAGGTCGTACGCGGTGGCGACCTGGCCGCCCGAGCTGAGGGCGTCCGACACCAGCGGGGTGCCGACGAACCCGGTGGCGATGCGGTTCCCCGCGTCGTGCACGAGCTGTGCGAGCCGTGCGGCCGCGGCATCCCTCCGCTGCGGATCGGTGATGAGGTCGAACCGCAGCCCGAGCGCGTAGGCCGTCTGCGCGTCGCTGGTCATCGTGCCGTCGTCGTGGACGTACGCCCCGCCGAAGGCGGCGACCACCTCGTCGGCGAGCGCGTCGTAGTGCCCCCGCTCGTCCGCGCGCCCCAGCACCTCGGCCATGCGGGCGACGGTGCGGGCGGACTTGGCGAAGTACGCGGTCGCGACGAGGTATCGGTCGGTGCGGGCGTCGGCGGGGTCGTTCGGCGGCGCGGCCGGGTCGAGCCAGTCGCCCAGCTGGAAGCCCGTGTCCCACAGTCGGGAGGGGCCGGCGAGCCGCTCGAGCAGGTCCACCCAGCGGCGCGCGCTGTCGAACTGCGCCTCGAGCACGCCGACGTCGCCGAAGCGCTCGTAGAGGGTCCACGGCAGCAGCGTCGCCACATCGCCCCAGGCGGCGCCCGGTCGCATCGGGGTCCACTTGTCGACGGCGGGGATCACCGGCACGTACCAGGGCACCGTGCCGTCGGGGAGCTGCTCGATCGCGACGTCGCGGAGCCAGCCCGACAGCATGCCCGAGACGTCGAAGAGCGTCGACGCGGTCGGGCCGAACACCTGGATGTCGCCCGTCCAGCCGATGCGCTCGTCGCGCTGCGGGCAGTCCGTCGGGATGTCGACGAAGTTGCCCCGCATACCCCACACGACGTTCTCGTGCAGGCGGTTGAGCGCCGCATCCGAGGACTCGAACCAGCCGGTGCGCTCGAGGTCGGTGTGGTACACGCGGGCGACGAGGGCGCCGGCCGCCGCATCCGCGTCGAGGTCGCCCGGCCATCCCGTGACCTCGACGTAGCGGAAGCCGTGGAAGGTGAACCGGGGCTCCCACTCCTCGACCTCGTGCCCGGCGAGGGTGTAGCTGTCGGCCGAGCGCGCGGCGCGCAGCGGCCGGGTGTAGATCTCGCCGTCCTGCATGACCTCGGCGGTGCGCAGCGTCACGGCGGTACCCGCCGGCCCTGACACCCGGATGCGCACCCGCCCGACGAGGTTCTGCCCGAAGTCGAGGATGCGCGAGCCGCTCGGCCCGGTCAGCACCTCGACGGGGCGGAGCTCCTGGGTCGCGCGCACCGGGGGAGCGGTGGGCGCGACGAGCGTCGCGGGGTCGCGGTGCCGCTCCTGCACGCCCTCCCACTCCGAGTCGTCGAATCCCGGCGCGGACCACCCGGGCAGCTCCTGGCGGGCGTCGTAGTCCTCGCCGTCGTAGATGCCGCTCTGCAGGATCGGGCTGGGCGCCGACCGCCACGACACGTCGGTGGCGATCACCTCACGGGTGCCGTCGCCGTACGTGAGCTCGAGCTGGCCCAGGAAGGACTGGTCGTATCCGTAGACGTTGCGGAAGCCCCCGCGCCAGCCGAGCCGCCCGCGGTACCAGCCGTCGCCGAGCCACGCACCGATCGCGTTCTCGCCGGGGCGCACCAGCGCGGTCACGTCGTAGGTGTAGTACCGCAGGCGCCGGCCGTACACGGTCCAGCCGGGCGAGAGGGCGTCGTCGCCGACGCGCTCGCCGTTGAGCTCCGCTTCGTAGAGGCCGTGCGCCGTCGCGTACAGCCGCGCCCGCACCAGCCCCTCGCGCGCCTCGAAGCCGCGGCGGACGAGCGAGGGTCGCCGGTCGTCGCTGTTCGGGTTCTCGTTGCGGGTCGCGCCGACCGGCCGGGCGACCCAGTCGGACGGCTCGAGGAGCCCCGCCTCCAGCACGGTGGGCGCGGATGCCTCCGACCACGCGTCGTCCGTTCCGCGCACCGCGATGCGCACCGTGACGCGCTCGCGCGAGCGCAGCGGCTCGCCCGGCCAGGCGACCAGCACCTGGTCGGGGCTCTCGACATCGTGCGAGGTGGTCGCGCCGTGCTGTTCGAGCTCCACGCGGTAGGCGGTCTGCCGCCAGCCCGACGGCGCGCCGGCGATGCGCCACGACAGGCGCGGCATCCGCTCTCCGATGCCGAGCGGCTCGCGGTGGTGTTCGATGCGGGGGGCGTCGACGGTGACGGACATCGGTGTCCTCTCTGGGGAATGTTCGAAACGTTTCATTCCAAACGTGTACAGTGAGTGTCGCACCGATCTCGAAACGTTTCAAGCTGCGTTCCCGGTGCCCGGACGAGGAGGTACGGCATGCGCATCGGTGTGACCGGCAGCGGCGGCAAGCTCGGGCGCGCCACGGTCGAGCGACTGCGTGCCGACGGCCATGACGTCATGGGATTCGACCTCGCCGGAACGCCCGGGCCGGGCTTCACGCGGGTCGACCTCACCGACTTCGGGCAGACGCTCGACGCGTTCCTCTCGGTGACCGCGCGCCACGACGGACTGGACGCCCTCGTGCATCTCGCGGCGATCCCGGTGAACGGCCTGGTTCCGGATGCCGCGACCTTCCACAACAACGTCACGGTGTCGTTCAACGCGCTGTTCGCCGCGCACCGCGCGGGGATCCGCACGATCGTGCTGGCCTCGAGCATCACGGCGATGGGCTTCCCGTTCGACGAGGCCCCGCCGTCGCTCCCGGTCGACGAGACGTACACCAGCGCGAACAACACGTACGGACTCGGCAAGGTGGCCGAGGAGGCGATCGCCGCGCAGCTGGTGCGCTGGGCACCCGGGTCGTCGGTCACCGCGCTGCGCTTCACCAATGTCGTCGCCCCGGACGAGTACGCCACCTTCCAGCGCGCCGCGGAGCCGCACTACCGCCGCGACCTCGTCGGGTCGTGGGTGGACGCGCGCGACGGCGCGCTGGCCGTCTCGCTCGCCCTGGCCGCGGCGCAGCCGGGCTTCGAGGTGTACAACGTGGCCGCCCCGGAATCAGGCAACGCGGCGCCGTCGCGCGAGGTCGCCGCGCGCTGGTTTCCCGGCACGCCGGTGGCCGACGACCTCGGCGAGTTCGAGTCGCTCATGTCGACGCGCAAGATCCGCGAGCGCCTCGGATTCGCCGCCGAGCACGACTGGCGCTGACATGTCGGCGACGGAGGACCGGCCCGGGCATCGGCCCGGCATCCGCCAGGTGGCCGCCCGCGCCGCCGTCGCGGTCGGCACGGTCTCGGCGTACCTCAACCACCCCGACCGCGTGTCGGCGGAACGGGCGCGGCGCATCGCCGAGGCGATCGACGAGCTCGGCTTCGTCCCGTCCAGCGCGGGACGGCAGCTGCGGCTCGGCGTCAGCACCCTCATCGGCTACCTCTCGCCCGACGTCAGCAACCCCCGCTTCAGCGAGATCGCGCAGGAGGTGGAGTACCGCGCCGAGCGGCTCGGCCACACCGTCTTCTTCGCGCACTCCCACGGCGACCGCGAGCGGGAGGACGCGTACCTCGAGGCGTTCGAGCAGCGGCAGGTGCGGGGGCTGCTGGTGTCGTCGTTCGAGCCGATCGAGAACCGGCTCGCCGCCATGCGCGAGCGCGGCACCCCGTCGGTGCTCGTCGGCCGTCGCGCGCGCGACGAGCGGCAGCCCTCGATCTCGATCGACGACGTCTCCGGGGGCCGGCAGGCCGCCGCGCATCTGCTGGCCGGCGGATGCCGCCGCATCGCGTTCGTCGGCGGCCCGCTGCCGGTCCAGCAGGTCGCGGATCGGCTCGACGGCGCGCGCCAGGCGGTGGCGGGGACCTCCGGCGTCATCGACGTCGAAGAGGTGGCGGAGCGATCGATCGCCGCTGGCCGCGCGGTCGGCGCAGAGCTGGCGGCACGCCCCGCGGCCGACCGGCCCGACGGCGTGTTCGCCGCCAACGACCTGCTCGCCCTCGGCGTGCTGCAGGCGCTCATCGCCGGCGGCGTCTCGGTGCCCCGCGACATCGCGGTCGTCGGGTACGACGACAACGAGTTCGCCGAGGCATCCCTCATCCCCCTCACGAGCGTCCGCGCCCAGCACGCCGACTTCGGCGCGACCGCCGTCGATCTGCTCTTCGAGGCGATCGAGCACGGCACGGTCGTCCAGCGCATCTACGAGCCGGAGCTCATCGTGCGCGAGAGCTCGCGCCGGGTCCCGGCCTGAACCGAACCGCCCACGGATACGACATCGAAGGAGAACCCCGTGTCCCACCCGCAGCCGAGTGAGCTGTACCGACCGATCGAGCTGACGTTCGAGGGCGCCGGCGTCATCCCCGCCGACCGCACGCCGCTGACGCTGCGCGCCCAGCACGGGCCGACCGGGCAGGAGCGCGTCGTTGCCGGGTTCTGGGACGGCGGCACGACCTACCGCGCCCGGTTCGCCCCCGACCTCGTCGGCGAGTGGACGTGGTCGACCGATTCCGACGATGCGGCATTGGCCGGGCGCTCGGGGGCCTTCGACATCGTCGCCGGCGGTGATCACGGGCCCGTCCGCGTCTCCCACCGGTTCCACTTCGCGCACGCCGACGGCACGCCGTTCCGCCCGGTCGGCGCGACCGCGTACAACTGGCTGCACCAGGACGAGCCGCTGTTCTCCTCGACCGTCGACGCGATCGCCGAGGCGGGGTTCAACAAGTTCCGGTTCATGGTCTTCCCGCAGGGCGGCGGCTACATCGAGCACATCCCGGCCCTCATGCCGTTCGAGAAGACGGACGGACGCTGGGACGTCACCCGCCCGGTGCCCGAGTTCTTCCAGCGACTCGACCGGGCCGTCGAGGTGCTGGGGGAGCGCGGCATCCAGGCCGACGTCCTCGTCTACAACGCGTACGACCGCGGCCAGTTCGGGCTGAACGAGCTGACGGAGGAGGAGGATGCCGTCTACCTCCGCTACCTCGTCGCGCGACTGGCCGCCCACCCGCACGTCTGGTGGTCGCTGTGCAACGAGTTCGACCAGCTCGAGCGACCCGCCGACCGCTGGGACCGCACCGGCGCGCTGCTGGCCGAGATCGACCCCTACGACCACCTCCGCTCGATCCACAACTGGATCGAGCTGTACGACAACAACCAGCCCTGGGTCACCCACGCGTCGATACAGAACGGGTCGGTCACCACCGACTTCGGCCGCGCCAACCTCTACCGCGACGTCTACGGCAAGCCCGTCGTGCTCGACGAGATCAAGTACGAGGGCGACATCCCCGACCGCTGGGGTCACCTCGACGCCGAGCAGCTCGTGCACCAGTTCTGGATCGCCACCGTCGCGGGAACGTACGCCTCCCACGGCGAGAGCTTCGTCACCGAGTCCGGCAGCCTCCATATGGTCGAGGGCGGCCCGCTCAAGGGCGACTCGCCGCCGCGGCTGGCCTTCCTCCGCGGCATCCTCGAAGAGGTCGACGGCCCCGGCCTGGACCCGATCGACAAGTGGGACGACCCTGCGTACGTGGCCGGCATCCCGCGCCGTCTCTACGTCCAGTACCTCGGCCCGTCGGCGCCGGCGACGTGGGACTTCCGGCTGCCCATCGGCGTGCCGGGCGAGCGACCGGAGGAGGGCGACGTGTTCGAGGTCGACGTGATCGACACCTGGAACATGACGATCACCCCCGTCGGCCGCCGGTTCACGCTCGACGACGTGCAGCGCAACGACGCCTACGCCCGGGCGTCCGCACCGGTCGAGCTGCCCGAGGGCGAGGCGCTGGCCCTGCGCATCACGCGCGTGACGGACTGACGCGTGGTCGCGGCATCCGATCGCCTGAAAGCCTGGCGCGGCGGCCCGCGCCTGGGGACGGCGTACTACAACGAGTACCTGCCCGACCCGTCGCGGCTCGAGACCGACCTTCGGCTGATGACGGATGCCGGGATCACCTGCATCCGCGTCGGAGAGTCGGTGTGGTCGACGTGGGAGCCGCGCGACGGGGAGTTCGACCTCGAGTGGCTGACGCCCGTGCTCGACGCGGCGCACGCGCACGGGATCGACGTCATCCTCGGCACCCCCACCTACGCCGTGCCGCCGTGGCTCGCGCGCGCACACCCCGAGCTCGCGGTGGTGCGCAAGGACGGCGGCTCCGTGCCGTGGGGCGGCCGGCAGGAGGTGGATTACACGTCCCAGCTTTTCCGCGGCTACGCGGAGCGCGTCATCCGCGCCGTGATCGGCAGGCACGGCCGGCACCCGGCGGTCATCGGTGTGCAGCTCGACAACGAGGCGGGCCTCCATCTGATCCACAACGACCAGGTCGTCGGGCGCTTCCGCGACTGGGTCGCCGAGCGCTACGGCGATGTCGGGACGCTCAACCACGCGTGGGGGCTGACGTACTGGTCGCACCGCATCGCGGAGTGGGACGAGCTGTGGGCGCCGTCGGGCAACACCACCCCCGCCTACGACCTCGCCTGGCGGCGCTTCCAGGCCGAGCTCACCGCCGACTTCATCGGCTGGCAGGCCGACCTCGTCCGCCCGCTCGTAGGCGACGACACGTTCCTCACCACCTGCATCGCCTACCAGCGTCCGGCGATGGACGACGTCGCCGTCGGCGCGCGGCTGGACATCGCCAGCGGCAACGCGTACTACCTCGCGCAGGACGCGATGGACCTGGAGCGTGACGGCGCGGGCGGTCAGTGGTACGCCGACGACGTGCCGCAGCTCGTGCTCATGGCCGACCGCATGCGGGCGTCCCGCCAGGGTCCGTTCCTCGTCACCGAGACGGGCGCTGCCTCGATCGGCCCCGCGTGGCTCACCCGCCCGCCGTACGACGGGCAGCTCGCCCAGGCGGCGTGGCTGCTCGTCGCCCGCGGCGCGCGGCTCGTGTCGTACTGGCACTGGCACACGCTGCACTCCGGCGCCGAGGTGCACTGGGGCGGCATCCTCGGCCACGACCTCGAACCAGGGCGGATCCACGCCGAGATCGCCGCGATCGGCCGGCAGTTCGGGGCGGCGGCGCCCTGGCTGGCGGATGCCGAACCCGACGCCGACGTCGGCCTGGTGTACGCGCACGACAGCGAGTGGATGATGACGTTCGAGCCGCCGCTCGCGCACGGCGCCGATGCAGACCGGGGATCGTACGCGCGCATCGTGGGCGCGTTCGGACGCGCGGCGGTCGATGCCGGGCTGCAGGTGGGGTTCGTCAACGACCGGCAGCTGCCCGACCCGGCGGAGCTCGTGCGGCGGTACCCGGTGCTCGTCGTCGCGGGCCTGGTCGCGGCATCCGATCCGACGCTCGAGACGCTCGTCGAGTACGCCCGCCTCGGCGGCCGGCTGGTGATCGGCCCCCGCACCGGGTACGGCGACGACGAAGGCCGCATGCGACCCGTGCGGGCCCCCGCGATCGTCGGGCCGGCGGCCGGGGTCGGCTACCGGGAGTTCGCGGCGCTCGCCGAGCCGATCGAGGTGCAGCGCGACGGCGTGGTGGTCGGCACCGCGCACGGGTGGGTCGACGGGCTCGAGCCCGACGGCGCCGATGTCGTCCTCGCGTACCGGCATCCGCTGTTCGGCCGATGGGCCGCCGTCACGCGCCACGAGGTCGGTGCGGGCGCGATCACGGTCGTCGGCACGCTGCTCGACCGGGCGACGCTGGCGGACGTGATGACGGATGCCGCCGCCCGCGGCTCCGCGGGCGACGCGGCGCCCGGTCGGCCGGAGCTCCCGGGCGATGCGGCGCCCGGTCGGCCGGAGCGCGCGGGCTCCGCGATCCTCACCGCGCGGCCGGCGTCGGTCACCGCGCACTCGCTCACGGGTGCGCAGGGTCGCGTGTGGGTGGTGCACAACTGGTCGCCTCACGCCCGCACGGTGCGGGTCGCGGCGGACGCGGCATCCGTCCTCGACGACGTTCTTCACCCGGCAGGCACCGAGGTCGACCTCGCGCCGTGGGACGTGCGGGTCTGGCGCGAGGCGCCCTCCGTCGCGGCGAGCCCGCCTTCCCCGTCCGCCTCGTGAATCGGTTGAACGCAGGGACGTGGGGTCAGGGGGTGCGCCGGTAGTCGCGTGGGGAGACGCCGCGCAGGCGCTTGAACGTGCGGCCGAAGTGGGAGAGGTCGCGGAAGCCCGCGGTGGTGCCGATGTCGGCGATGCTGCGGTCGGTCGTGCGCAGCAGGGTGGCCGCGTAGCCGATCCGCAGGCGTGCGATGTACTCGGAGATGGTCTCCCCGGTCGACTCCGCGAAGGCGCGCGAGAGATAGGTCCGCTCCAGGTGGACCCGTGCCGCCAGGTCGGCGAGGCTGTGGCTCTCGGTGAACGAGCGATCGAGGTGCGCACGCACCTCCTCGACGGCGACGTCCGTGCGGCGGCGGGGGCTGCGGGCGGGGAGGAAGCCGTGGTCCGTGATCGCCCGCGCGCACTCGACCAGCAGCGCCCGCCGCAGGGCGGCGACGGTGTCGCCCGTCCCCGGGCCCGGATGGAGGGTCTCGCGTTCCAGCAGCTCGAGCAGTGCGCGCGTCGGGGCGACGTCGTCGATCGCGACCTGGGGGAGCCGCACCGGGGGCGCGTCGCCGAGCGGCAGGAGGGCGGCCAGCGCGCGGTCCAGCGGCGGCGCGAGCGGCTTGACCGGATGCGCGTCGACGTCGAGGTAGACGTTCACGACCTCGAGTGCATCGCCGTCGGTGATGAGACCGTGACGCTCGCCGGTACGCGTGACCGCGAACGACGGGCCCGTGATGGCGTACTCGGTCTCGTCCAGGACGTGCCGACCGGTGCCGCGCAGCACGAAGGTGAGCAGGACCACGTCCACCCCGTGCAGGTCGAGCGTGGGGCTGATGAAGTCCGTGAACCTCTCGGCCGCGACGCCGTGCTGTTCGAGCGTCGCGTGGCGTCCGCGGACGCGGGCGTCAGGCATGACCGTCAACATCCTCCGACATGTCGTCAACATACACGTGGAATACGACGCAGAATCGGCGGATATTGCTCTCATGACGATCTTCGCCGACACCACCGCCTGTGTGGGTGCAGGCCAGTGCGCGCTCGTGGCGGGCACGCTCTTCGATCAGGACGATGACGGGATCGTCGTCGTGCTCGACCCCGACCCGACCGCGGACGACGACGTCGCCGCGGCGCTGCGCGCGGCGTCGCTCTGCCCCGCGCGAGCGATCCGCGTGACGGACCGATGACGCATGTGCTGATCGTCGGCGCCTCACTCGCGGGGTTGACGACCGCCGAGAGCCTGCGTGCCGAGGGGTTCGACGGGCGCATCACGCTCCTCGGCGCCGAACGCCACGCGCCGTACAGCCGGCCGGCGCTGTCGAAGCAGGTCCTCTCCGGAGAGTGGGATGCCTCACCCCTTCGCGGCCGCGCCGAGCTGGCGGGGCTCGACGCGACCTTGCGCCTCGGCCGCGCCGCCACGGGGCTGGACCCGCGGCGACGCGAGGTCGCGGTCGGTCGCGAACGGGTCGGGTACGACGAGCTGGTGATCGCCACCGGCGCGGCGGCGCGGCATCCGTTTCCCGGGTCGCAGACGCTGCGGACGATCGAGGACGCGCACCATCTGCGCGAGCGGCTCGTGCGCGGCGACCGGATCGCCATCGTCGGGGCGGGCGTGCTCGGCTGCGAGCTGGCCGCCGCGGCGCGCACCGCGGGGTGTGCGGTGACCCTCCTCGCCCGCGGCGAGGGGGTCTCGCTGGGCGCCCTCGGCCCGCGCCTGTCGGCGCGCATCGCCGGTCTGCTGTGCGAGAACGGGGTCGAGCTGCGCACGCGTGCGCACGTCGTCGCCGTGGATGGTGCCGGAGTGCACCTCGCCGACGGCACGATCGCCGGCGCGTCGACGGTCGTGAGCTCCGTCGGCTGCGCGCCATCGGTCGAGTGGCTGCGCGGCTCCGGACTCGAGGTCGCCGACGGGGTGGTCTGCGATGCGAACGGCCGCGCGGCCGACGGCATCCACGCGGTCGGGGACGTCGCGGCCTGGACCGATCCGGCGGACGGGCGTCCCCGGCGCACGGAGCACCAGCAGACGGCGATCCTGCAGGCGCAGGCGGTGGCCCGTCGTATCGCGACGGGTGAGGCATCCCCGCCCATCGAGCCGTTCTTCTGGACGACGCTGTTCGGCACGCGGATCCTCGTCCACGGCCGGGTGCGGCCCGACGCCGAGCTGCGCGTGATCGCGGGCGCCGCCGACGGCGACCGCTTCGTCCTCGCCGCGCGGCGCGAGGAACGCGTGGAGGCGCTCGTCGGATGGAACATGGCGCGCGAGTTCCGGGTCGCCCGGGCCGACCTCCTCCGCGCCGAAGGGAGTCTCGTATGACCGGATGCCCCTACCCGGAGCGTGTCCTGCCGACCGACGGCACGCCTCTCGCGCCGTCGCCGGCGCTGGCGCTGTGGCGCGACGAAGCGCCGGCGACGCCGCTGCGCTACCCCGACGGGCCCGACGGGCTCATCGTCACCCGGCATGCGCTCGCGCGCGACGTGCTGGCGGATCCGCGGTTCACCGTCGCGGTCCACCGCTTTCCTGGGCCCCAGGAGGGGACGGAGCTCGACGATCTGGACGAGGCCGGGCGCGCCGCGCTCGCCGCCTCGAACCTGCTCGCGCTCGACGGCGAGCAGCACCTCCGCATGCGGAGGGCGATCCTGTCGCAGTTCTCGATGCGCGCCGTCCGGGCCCGCGAGGAGGCGGTGGCCGGGATCGTGGCCTCGCAGCTCGCCGACTTCCTCGCCCGGGAGCAGCCCGCCGACCTCTTCGCCGACTACGCGACGCCGATCTCGATGCGCACGCACTGCCTGGTGCTGGGCGTGCCCGACGCGTTGACGCCGCGGTTCGGCGAGCTGTTCGTGACCGGCACATCGACGACGCAGGAGAAGTTCGACTACATCCGCGACGTCCTCGCCGCGAGGGAGGGCGCGCCGGGCGATGACGTCATCACCCACCTGCTGCAGGGTGAGTGGACGCGCGCCGAGGTCGAGGGCATCCTGCTCGTGCTGATGACCTCCGGCCGTGATTCGGTGGCGTACCTCATCTCCACGGCGATGGTGGCGCTGCTCACGCACCCCGACCAGCTCGCCGTCCTGCGGGACGATCCTTCGACGCTGCCGGGCGCGATCGAGGAGTTCATGCGGGTCGGGGCGATGTTCGTCACGCTGTTCCCTCGCACCGCGCGGGAGGACGTCGAGCTGCACGGCGTCGTCATCCCCGCCGGCACCACCGTGGCCGTCTCGCCCGTGGCCGCGAACCACGACGAGCGGCAGTACGACGATCCCGACAGGTTCGACGTCACCCGCGACGCCTTCGGCCATCTCGGCTTCGGTCACGGACCGCATGGCTGCGTCGGCCAGCAGCTCGCGCGCCTCGAGATCCGCGAGGCCGTCGGACAGCTGCTCGCCGCGGCCCCCGGCATCCGTCTGGTGCACGCCGAGCAGCTCTCACCGCTGCCGTTCGCGCACCCCGTCGCGACGTACGAGGCCGGCGCCGTCGAGGTGGACTGGCGTTGACCCTCGTCGTGAACAGCAGGGATCGGGGGCCGGGGGCGGGCGGTGGGGCCGGCGGAGTCAGAGCGTGAGGAAGGACGTGGGAGGGACGTCGGCGGTGCGGGTCGCGCCGTCGGGGAGAGTCACCTCGACCCGTCGCGGACGATCGTCGAGGTTGGCGACGAGGACGGTGACGCCGTCGCGGCCCGCCGCGCCGCCCGCCTCCGCGCCGCCGGCGCCGGTGCGGGCGCCGAGGGCCCAGACGAGGCCGTCGGGGGAGTCGCCGCGCAGCCCGGGCGTCCCCGCCAGTGCGGCGAGCGCCGAGACCGCGGCGAACGCGGGGAGCGCGGTGCCGTCGGCCGTGCGGACGCCGCGCGGCCCCCACTCCTCGAAGTACGCGAGCGTCGCCACGCCAGGGACGGCGAGGGCGGCGGCGCTGGCCACCGTCCACGCGGCGAGCTCCGGGGCGGACTGCCGCGGGTCCGCCGCGTCGATCAGCGCCGAGCCGTAGCCGTCGCGCAGGTCGTCGTGCTCGGGTGTCGGCGGGGGCGTCGTGGCGACGTCGTTGAAGTGCGGGCGCAGCGAGATCGGCCCGATGTGCACCGGCGGTCCGCCCGCCAGCTCGACGGCCTGGGTCGCCACGAGCCGCTGCATCGGCACGGACTCCACCAGCTGGGCCGTGCTCAGGCTGTGGAAGAGCGGGGTGCTGCTGAACACGACGCCGTCCAGCCGCCTCGGCAGGCGGTGGTGCTCGCGATTGAGCTCGGTGAAGTGCGAGCGGACCCCGCCGACGATCGGCGCATCCACGCCGGCCTCGGTGAGGGCGTGGCGCAGCAGCCCGATCGCCTCGAGGTCCGAGACGTGCCGGGCGGGCCCGGTGGGCCAGAACGCGGTGACACGTGCCACCGGCAGGTCGTGCAGCGCGAAGACGGCCTCGTCGATGCTGGTCGGGTCGTCCTCGGCGAGCACGAACCGCACATCGAGGGGGAGAGCGGATGCCGCGGCCCGGCCGAGCGCGGCCTGCCAGGTTCGGGTGGCGAGGTCGAGCTCCACCAGCACCGCGGCGGGCCACGCGCCGGCCCCCGGCGAGCCGTCCGGCCCGGACGGCGCGGCGTCGGGCGACACCGCAAGCCCGGACGGCGCCGGGTCGGGCGCCGTGGCGGCGGACACCGCGATGGCGGGCATCGCCGGGCCGTCCTCCAGGCGGATGCGGGCGACCTCGTCACCGGCCCCGGCGGTGGGCGTCCCCGACACCGAGACGTCGACGGTCTGGACGATCCGCTCGCCGGCGGCCAGTTCGTAGGGGAAGGGGAGCGCGAGCGGACGGCTGTACGTCTTGTACGAGGCATCCGTCCAGTTGCGCTGATCCTCCATCTCGAACACGTCGCCGGCGAATCGCAGGTCGACGTCGAGGCCCTCGTGCGACCACGCCAGCCCCGCGATGTCGAACGCCGGCTGGTGCGGGCTGATGGCGACGGGGTAGCGGGAGTGCTCCACCGTCCCCCCGGAGTGGCGCACCTCGAGCGCGGCGCCGGCCAGCCCCGGTGGGTGCAGCACCACCAGTCCGGTGCGGTTCGTGGCGAAGGCGGTAGCCGACTCCAGGTCCGTCAGCAGCCGCAGCCTGCCCGGTCCGCGGATCTCGGCCCGCACGATGCCGCGCAGGTCGGACCCGAGCCCCTCCGAGTGCACGTGCAGCGTGAGGGCGATGCCGGACTCGTCGACGCGGTCGACGACGAGCCCCGCGGTGTCCCAGTTGCGGTCCCGGACGACCGCGCGCACCGACCGCAGCACCACGACGCCGTCGCAGGCGATGTCGGCGAACTCGTCGTCGCGCAGCTCCAGCGACCACCGGCCGCTCCGCCATGACCGTGCCGGCTCACCCTTCCACACGTCTGCCATGCGCCCCATCTTCGTCGCGATCCCGCTTCCGCGGGTCAGATCGTGGTCATCCCGCCGTCGACGGAGAAGAGCGCACCCGTGGCGAACGCGCCGTCGTCGCTCGCGAGGTACACCATGATGCCCGCGACGTCGTCGGGCGTGCCGGCCCGGCCGAGCGGGATGCGGCCGATGATCGCCGCCCGCGACGCGGGGTCCTCGCTGATGGCGGCGACCAGCGGCGTCTCGGTGTACGCCGGCTGCACCGTGTTCACGCGGATGCCGCGGTCGGCGTACGCGGCGGCGACCGTGCGGCCCAGGCCGTGGATGCCCGCCTTCGACGCGCTGTAGGCGGTGAAGTCCTTGCCCTCGCCGTTCACGCCGGTGGGGCTCCCGGTCAGGATGATCGACCCGCCGCCGCGCGGCAGCATCGAGCGCACCGCGTGCTTGACCGTCAGGAACGTCCCGGTCAGGTTGATGTCGATCGTGCGGCGCCACACGTCCAGGTCGAGCTCGGCCGCCTGCGCGTCCTGCCCGAACAGCTGCACGCCGGCGTTGGCCACGACGACGTCGGGCGCCCAGCCGGCCGCCTCGACCTCGGCGAACGCCGCGGCGACGGCATCCTCGTCCGAGATGTCCATCGTGACCGCTCGGGCGTGCTCGCCGATCTCGGCGGCCGCGGCCGCGGCCCCGTCGCCGTTGCGATCGGCGAGGACGACCCGCGCGCCCTCACGGGCGAACCGGGTCGCGACGGCGAGGCCGATGCCGAGCGCCGCGCCGGTGATCAGTGCGGTCTTGCCTTCGAGCTGCCCCACGTCAGCGCTCGATGTGGTCGAGGTGGAGCATGCGCGCGAGGTTCTTGTCGAGCTCGTCGTCGCGGAAGATCTTCTTCCAGTCCTCCTTGATGATCGACTCGCGGCCGTAGTCCATGGCGATGAGGCAGGCGTCCGAGAACGGGTTGTCGCCGCGCAGGCCGTTGGCGAGGGCCACCTGGGTGTGGCCGTACAGGATGCTGCGGGCGGCGGCCTCGGGAACCCCCATGGTGTTGATCGCCTCGTCGAGGGCCTCGTTGAGGAGCGAGCCGATCATGCAGGCGACGGTCTCGACGAGGGTGGGCTCGAGCTGCGCGAGCTGCTTGACGGTGACGAAGTGGACGTCGATGACGGGGGCGTAGATCGCGCGCACGGTGGCCTCGACGATCTCCTTGTGCGCGGGGTCGTCGCTCTCGACGGCGGCGATCGCATCCTGCGGGGCGGCGATGCCGCCGAACGTGTCGGCCCACTCCTCCTTGGTGGTGCGCTCGAGGAACACCGAGGGGTGGCAGGGGTGCGCGACGGCCTGGACGACGTCGTCGCGGGTGGTGAGCAGGCCCGCGTACGCGGCGGCGGGGTCGAGCGTCAGCACGATCGCGCCGGACTTCAGCTGCGGCACGAGGTCGGCGGTGACCGGGCCCAGGGCGAGGTCCGGCACGGCCAGCACGACGATGTCGGCGTCGGCGACGGCGGTGGCGGCATCCGTCAACTCCCGTCCGGCGTCCAGCGTGCGCTGGCGACCGGCGGGCGAGTTCTCGACGTACCAGACGGTGTGGTCGGTCTTGACGAGGTTGTTTGACACGCGCATGCCCATCTTCCCGCCGGCTCCGACGACGGCGATCTTGTAGGTGGCGGTGCTGGTGTTCGCAGCGGTCGTGCTCATGACGTGCTCCTCAGGTGTTCGATGGTTCGGCGGGTCCATTCCCGCTCGATCCGGATGGTGGTCTCGGCGTCCGTCTGCCAGGACAGCCAGTGCTCGACGATCTCGTTGACGCCGCGCTCTCGCGGGCGGACGGTCTCGAGCAGGTGGAGGTAGTCGTGCAGCCCCTCGCCCATGGGCGCGCCGCCGTAGGTGAAGCCGACCCAGCCGGGCTGGCGGGCGAACGCGAAGTCCTTCACGTGCACGTTCTTGACGTGCGCCGCCGTCCGCTCGACGCAGTCGCGCGGCAGCTCGAGGCGCGCGACGACGTTGGCCGGGTCGAGGCAGATCCCGAGCCGTTCGCTGCCGATGCCGGCGACGAGATCCACCAGGTCGGCGGTCGAGACCTGCTCGTACGTCTCGAGGGCGAGATCGACGGCGGATGCCTCGTACGCCGGCAGTGCCGCACGCAGCCACTCCTCGGCCTGGGGCAGGGTCGGGCGGGTGTCGGGCGAGTAGAGCATGCTGCGTACGAGGCGGGCGTCGAAGACGCCGGCGAGGTCGAGGAAGCGGGCGAGCCGGTCGGGCTCGATGCCCTTCGTGCCGAGCTCGATCGCGATGCCGAGGTCGCGGGCGGCGGCTGCGGCATCCGTCAGCTCCGCGTCGTCCATCTGCTCCAGCGGCGCGTAGTCGCAGATCTGGAACAGGCCGACGCCGAGCTGTCTGGTCGCCTCGAACGCACCGACGAGCGACAGCGGGCGGGGCACCCGGTCGGAGTGCTGCCAGAAGAACGCGTACGTGCCCAGCCCGATCATGCGTCGCCCTCCGACCGCGACCGCGAGGCGGCGAGGGCGGATGCCTCGTCGAGCACCGCGACGAGCGCGTCGGGGTCATGCGCGAAGCGGCCGAGGAACAGGCCGTCGACACTGCCCGCGAGGCGGGTGAGCAGGCCGGGACCGGCGGAGCCGCCGTAGATGACGACGCTGCCCGCCCGGGCGGGATCGGCGTCGAGCGCGCCGCGGAGGGCGCGGGTGACGGTGGCGATGTGCTCGTCGGGCGCTGGCTCCGCAGCCCCGATCGCCCACACCGGCTCGTAGGCCACGATGACGGGTCCGGCGGGCACGTCCTCGAGGTTCGCGGCGAGCTGTTCGACGTTCGCGAGCGCGGCGGCGGGGCTGCCCAGGCGCTCGGCCTCTCCGATGCACAGCACCGGGGTGATGCCGTGGCTGAGCGCGGCGGCGGCCTTGGCGGCCGTGACGGTGTCGGTCTCGTCGAACAGCCGGCGCCGTTCGGCGTGACCGATCTCGGCGACGGCCACGCCGACCTCGGCGAGCTCGGCGGCGGTCACCTCGCCGGTGTAGGGGCCGGACGGGAACTCCGAGACGTCCTGTGCGCCCACCAGCACCGGGGTGTCGGAGAACGCGGCGAGGGCGGCGGGGATCTGCACGTAGGTCGGGATGACGAAGAACCGCACGTCGCCCGCGGCCACGGCGGGGTGGGCGGCCGCGCGCTGCGCCACGTCGGCGAACCACGCGCGCGCCCGCTCGTGCCCGAAGTACGTCTTCAGGCTCACCCCGACCGTGACCTGCGGCATCAGCAGGAGCCCGTGGTCTCGAACCGGTCGATGACGGCCACCTTGTCGGCCGAGGCCGACGTGGTGTCGAAGCGGTAGGTCAGCCATTCGCGCACCAGGCGGCGGGCGAGCTCGATGCCGACGACCCGCTGGCCCATGGTGAGCACCTGCGCGTTGTTGGACAGCACGCCCCGCTCGACCGAGTACGAGTCGTGGGCGGTGACGGCCCGGATGCCCGGCACCTTGTTCGCGGCGATCGCGACGCCCAGGCCCGTGCCGCAGATCAGCAGCGCGCGGTCGGCGTCGCCGTTCGCGACCTGCTGGGCGGCCTCGATGGCGACCGTCGGGTAGGGCGTGTGCCCGTCGGCGTCCACGCCCACATCGGTCACCAGGGCGACGCCGGGGTTGTCCTCGAGGTCCTTCTTGAGGATCTCCTTGTAGTCGTAACCGGCGTCGTCGCAGCCGATCACGATGCGCAGGGGCTCAGCCATTGGCGTTCTCCTTCACTGAGTTCTGGTCCGCGAGCATTTCGCCCACGGCGGTCACGATGAGCGCGAGCGAGATCGCGCCCGGGTCGGGGGTTCCCACGCTGTTCTGGCCGTGCGTGCGAGCGCGGCCCATGCGGGGGAGGAGGTCCGCCGTCGCCTGCGCGGCGCGGGTCGCGGCATCCGCTGCCGTCCGCCACGCGTCGGTCAGGGAGGCGCCGGCGTCGACGGCCTGGCTCAGCGTCGAGCTGAAGGGCACGAGCGCGTCGACGAGCGTCTTGTCGCCGACCTCGGCCTTGCCGTAGTCGGTGACCCCGCGCGAGCCGGCGGCCACACCAGCGGCGATCGCGGCGGGGTCAGGCCGGCCCTGGTCGCCGAGCGCCCGGGCGACCGCGTCGAGGATGAGGCCCCACAGCGCGCCGGAGGTGCCTCCGGCCCGATCGGACCATGCGTCGGCGGCGTGGGCGAGGGTCGTCTGCGCGCCGGCGCCGGCCTCGACCGCGGCGGTCGCCGCAGCAAGCGCGGCGTGCGAGCCGCGCTGCATGCCGATGCCGTGGTCGCCGTCGCCGGCGATCGCGTCGAGGCGGCCGAGCTCGTCGACGTGCGCGTCGACGGTCTGGGCGATGGTGCGCACCGCGGCCAGCACCGTCCGGGCGACGGCGCGCGACGGCTCGTCGGCGTCGGGGATCTCGGCGGCGTCGGCCGCGGCATCCGTCACCGCTGCCCGCTCCTGCGGGGCGACGGAGCCGCGACGGTACGAGGGCGTGTCCACCGCGGTCTCCCACAGCTGCGCCAGCTCGTCGTCCAGCCAGAACAGGGTCAGCGACGTGCCCGCCATGTCGAAGCTCGTGCAGTACTCGCCGACGTGCGGGTCGACCAGCTCCAGGCCGGCACCCTCGAGCAGCTGGGCGACGCGCCGGTAGACGACGAACATCTCCTCGTACTTCAGCGACCCCAGGCCGTTGAGGATCGGCACCACGCGGGCGCCGTCGACCTCGACGCCGTCGGGCACCTCGGCCAGCAGCTTCTCGACCAGGAGCTCTGCCAGGCCGTCGGCGGTGGGGATGTCGGTCTCGTCGATGCCCGGCTCGCCGTGGATGCCCAGGCCGACCGCCATCCGCCCCTCCGGGACGGTGAACAGCGGCTGCTCGGCGCCGGGCAGCGTGCAGCCGGTGAACGCGACGCCGAACGAGCGCGTGCGCTCATTGGCCAGCCGGGCCAGCCGCGTCACCTCGGCGAGGTCCGCGCCCGCCTCGGCCGCCGCCGCCGCGATGCGGAACACGGTCAGGTCGCCCGCGATGCCGCGCCGCTTGTGCTTCTCGTCCGGGGTCGCGCTGAAGATGTCGTCGGTGACGGTGACCGTCTCGCACGCGATGCCCTCCGAGCGCAGCCGCTCCTGAGCCGCGTCGAAGTTCAGCACGTCTCCGGCGTAGTTGCCGTAGCTGAAGAGCACGCCACCGCCGGCCTCGGCGGCCTTGGCCACCGCGTACACCTGCTGCGTCGAGGGCGAGGCGAACAGGTTGCCCATCGCCGCGCCATGCGCGAGCCCCGGACCGACGAGCCCCCCGAACGCGGGGTAGTGGCCCGAGCCGCCGCCGACGACGACCGCGACCTGGCCGGCCGGCGACGTCGTGCTGCGCACGACTCCGCCGGGCACGCGGCGCACGTGGCGGCCGTTGGCCGCGACGAAGCCGTCGATCATCTCGTCGGCGAAGTCCGCCGGCTCGTTCCACAGACGCGTCATCGCACGTCGCCCTTCGCGGTCCCGGCGACGCCGACGGTGTCGGCGCCGGAGACGGTGTCGTCCTCGTCGTCCACCGTGACCGGGGTGATGCGGTTGCTGCGGGAGAGCAGCACCATGAGCACGGCCGACACGAGCATGACGAAGCCCACGATGAACATCGGGACCTCGTAGCCGCCGGTCCAGTCGCGCACGGCACCGGTGACGAACGGCGCCGAGAAGCCGGCCAGGTTGCCGATCGTGTTGATGAGGGCGACGCCGGCAGCGGCCGCAGCGCCGGTGAGGAAGCGCGTCGGCAGGGTCCAGAAGTTAGGGAGGGCGGCGAAGATCGCGCACGCGGTGACGGTGATGACCGCGATCGTGGCAGCGGGCGAGCCGGCGAACAGGGCGAGCGGGATGCTGACCGCACCGGCGATCGCGGGACCGGCGATGTGCCAGGTCTTCAGGCCGCGCCGCGAGGCGTCCCGCGACCAGAAGTACATGACGATCGCGGCCGGCAGGTACGGGATGGCGGTGATGAGGCCCTTCTGGAGCGTGTCGAAGGTCTGGCCGGTCTGCGCCTGGAAGCCCTCGATGATCGTGGGCAGGAAGAAGGCCAGCGCGTACAGGCCGTAGATGAACCCGAAGTAGATGAACGACAGCACCCACACGCGACCGCTCTTGAAGGCGAAGCGCGCCGACACGTGGCCGTGCTCCTTCTTCTGGGTCGCAGCCTTCTCGCGGTCGAGTGCGTCGGTGAGCCAGACCTGCTCCTCGCGGGTCAGCCACTTCGCGTCGGCCGGCTTGTCCTTGAGGTAGAACCACGCGATGACACCGACCACGATCGCCGGGATCGCCACGCCGAAGAACATGAAGCGCCAGCCCTCGAGCCCGAAGAAGACCTCGTGCTGCTGGATGAGCCAGCCGGCGAGCGGGGCGCCGATCACCGTGGTCAGCGGCTGGGCCAGGTAGAAGAGCATGAGGACGCGGCCGCGGTACTGCGCGGGCACCCACAGGCTGAGGAAGAGGATCGCGCCCGGGAAGAATCCCGCCTCGGCGACACCCAGCAGGAACCGCAGCACCACGAGCTGCTCGAAGTTCTGCACCCACGTGAACAGCAGCGCGACGATGCCCCAGCTCACCATGATGCGCGAGAGCCAGCGGCGGGCGCCGAACCTGTGCAGCGCCAGGTTCGAGGGCACCTCGAGCAGGATGTAGCCGATGAAGAAGACGCCCGACGCGAAGCCGAACTGCGCGGCGCTGAGCGCGAGGTCCTCGTTCATGCCGTTGGGGGCGGCGAAGCCGATGGCGGTGCGGTCGAGGTAGTTGATGAAGAACATCAGCGCCACGAACGGCACGAGGCGCATCGACACCTTGCGGATGGCTGACCGCGCCACCGGTGGCGCGTCGGTGGTGGTCTGGGTCTGGTCCACAGTGACTCCTGCTATCGACGATGATCGAGGTTACTCGGCGTCCATTGTGGCAAACCGGTTGACCAATTGCAAACGGCGGATGCCACGACGTCAGGACCGGCCGGCGCCGGCGTCCGCGATCTCGAACTCGAGCGTCTCGCCGTCGGGGCTCCCGGGACGGATCCGCAGCTCGATGTCGGCGAAGCGCTGCGTCCACAGGTCCGGCGGCCCGGCATGCGCCGCGATGGCCGCCTGGGCGGCGGGGTCGTCCAGGGCGTCGTAGACGAGCCACTGCCCGTCGCCCATCCGCATCGAGCCGGACCGCGCGGGATCGCACAGCCAGGCGGCGATGAGCACCGTCGCGCCGGCCCGCGCCCGGACCGAAAGCGCGTCGAGCGTGGCGCCGGGCAGGCGGCTCCCCGCGACCACCACGAGCCGCGCGTCGGCGAGCTGGTCCGCGCGGACGTTCTCGTCGAACACGAGGACGCCGCGCGCCGCCTGGAAGAGGCCGTGCATGTGCGTCTGCTCGGGCGCGCCGCTGGGGAGGGGGAACTCCGATCGCGGGATGCCGTTCAGCCGGTGGCGGGGGAAGTCGTAGCCGGGGATGTGGAGGCAGCTGCCGTGGTCGGGGATCTGCCCATGACTGAGCGCATGCCATGCGGCGAAGACGCTGCGCGAGGTCGCCGGCGCGGTGGCCGCGCGATTGCCGAAGGGTCGCTCGCCGCGCCCGAAGTCGCTGTCGTCGGCGTGCACGAGGGCGATGTCGGCGCGGGCGTCGCGGTGGCTCCAGCGCAGCGGATGCCGCGGCACGAAGTCGCGCACGAACTCGCGCCACACCTCGCCGTGCGCGGTCCGCTCGAAGCGGCCGCCGCCCCGGTGCCGCACGAGCACGTCGATGTTCTCCACGAACAGCCTCGTCGGGGCGAAGAAGTAGGCCAGTCGCAGTGCGGACGCGAACTCCGCGGGTGAATGGCCGGGGAAGCCGGGGGCGCGCGTGGGCCAGGGGCCGACGTCCGGCCCCCACAGGTCGGCGCACACCCACAGGTCGCGGCCGTACTGCAGGGCCGCTCCGAGGGCGGTTCCGAGCTGGAGCGGCTGGAACGATTCCTTCATCACCTTCGGGGCCGGCGTCATCCCGGCCCGGGCGAGCGTGTGGAACATCACCGGGAAGACCTGCTCGGCGAGGACCGGCGCCGCACGGCCGCCGGACTCCGAGGCCTCCCGGACGTCGCGCACCAGCCCGCGCACGGTGCGGTCGATCACCGCGACCGACTCCTCCGCGGTGAGCCCGTCGGTCCGGCCGAAGTGGGGGAGGTGGTCGTCCCGGCGGTACTGGTCCGCGTGGATCTGGAGGTGCTCCGGCTCGTCGTACAGCACGCCGGCCAGCCGACCGGTCTCGGCCGCCGCGCGGATCACCGCCGCCGGCACGTCGTAGCGGTTCGTGCCCTCGGCGTACGGACCGTTGATGTTGCCGTACTCGTTGCCGAGCACGATATCGATCCCGGCCGCCGCGAGATCGCGGAACAGCGCGTCGTGGTCGTGCTTCGTCGGGATGACGTGATGCACGTAGAACTCCGCGCCGAGGTCCTCGAGCGCCGACACGAACTCCTGCGGTGTCGGAGGGGGATCCTGCGACGGGATCGGGATGCCGGTCCCGGTGCGCATGATCTCGTCGGAGGCCGGCCCCGCCCACGGGTCGTGGAAGGCGACGACCGGACCCTGGATGCCGAGGCTCGGGCGGGCGTCGGAGCGGCCGGGATCGGCCGTTCCAGTCTGCGGTGAGGTTGAGGACATGGGCGGGAGCTCCTCCGGTGGACGGTGCGGACAGGACGGCGGGCCGGCGACCGAGGTCGCCGGCCCGCACGCGTGCTACTGGCCCAGCACGACGTCCATCTCGGCGAAGAACTGGTCGACGGCCTGGTCGACCGTCAGCGTGCCGAAGTTCAGCTCCTCGGTCAGCTCGCGGAACTTCTCGTGCAGCGAGCCGTAGCCGACGATCGGCGCCGGCGGGGCGTCGCCGAGGCGGTCGGCGATCGACGCCTCGTAGTCCACGATGTCCTGGCTGACCGGGTCGAGCTCGGCGGCTTCGCGTGCCGTCGCCGAGGCCGGCAGTCCTCGGTTGGTGCCGAAGATCTCGCCCGACTCCGGCGAGTTGATGAGGAAGTCGATGAGCGTGGCGGCTGCGGCGGGGTGCTCGGAGTTCGCGGCGATCGAGTACATCTGCGATGCCTTGAGGTAGAGGTCCTTCGCGCCCTCGACCGACAGCGGCGGAGCCTGCAAGGTCACCTCGTTGCCCTCGCCGAGGTTCGCGAGGTAGCCGGCGAGGAAGTTGTCGGTCTGCGTGTCGCTCGCGCTCAGACCGCTGTCGAACGCGGTCATCGGCTGCACCTCGGCGATCCGCTGCTGCGGGACGAACTGGCCGTTGTCGCGCACCTCGGCCCCCTCTTCCCAGTACTCCGTGAGCCGCTCCTCGTCGAAGCCCGGGTTGCCCTCGTCGTCGAAGAGCTCCTCGCCCTCGGCGCGCAGCTGCATCTCGAAGTTCACGAAGCGCGAGCTCGGGTCCACGCCGCCCCACACGTCCTCCACGCCGGCCGCCTTCGCTGCGTCGCTCACCTCGGCGACCCATTCGTAGTACTCGCCCCACGTGCCGCCGGCGAACGGGTCGACGCCGATCTCGTCGAGGACCGTCGTGTTCATGAACATCGACCAGGCGTTCGTCGAGATCGGCACGGCGGTGGTGACCCCGTCGACCACCCCGGCGCCGAGCACGGACGGCTCGATCGGGTCGGTCTGGATGATGGTGCCGAGGTACGGCTCGAGGTCGAGCAGCGAGCCGCCCTGCGAGTACTGGCGGATGTAAGCGAGATCCATCGTCACCACGTCGGGGAGCCCGTTGCCGCTGGCTTCGATCTGGCGCTTCTCCCAGTAGTCGTTCGGCGAGAGGAAAAGGATCTGGACGTCGATGTTGGGGTGCTGGTCCTCGAACACCTCGATCGCCTCGTTGTAGAGCTCGGCGCGGACGTCGTTGCCCCAGAAGGTGAACGAGATCGACACCTCCTCGTCGGGGTCGAGGGTGGGGTCGGCGCTGGAGGGCGCCGTCGAGGACGCACACCCCGTCAGTCCGATCAGGGCGGCCAGCCCCACTCCCGCCGTTGCCGCCGCCAGGTTCCTGTTCCGGAACTCCATCGTCATAGCCTCTCGTCGTCGAGCATTCAGGAAACGTTTTCTCACGTGGTCGCGAGAAGGGCGACCTGCGTCGCCCGGGGCTAGTCTGGCAAACCGGTTGACCGAATGCAATGTCGGACCTGCGCGGACTGCCGTAAGTTGTTCGCATGCCCGCGTACCCCGACGACCGCTCCGCGGAGATCACCGCCGCGCTCGGCGCGCTTCCGAGCGGCACGCCGGTGTCGGAGGTGGCGCGGCGTCTGATGGACCTCTTCACCACCGGCGACCTCGAGGCCGGCACCCGCCTTCCTCCGGAGCGCCAGCTCGCTGCGACCCTGGGGGTGGGGAGGTCGGCGGTGCGCGAGGCGCTGGCCGCTCTGGAGATCCTCGGCATCGTCGACGTCCGCCCGGGCTCCGGGACCTACCTGCGCGGCACCGCGAGCGAACTCCTGCCGCAGACGCTGCGCTGGGGGCTCCTCATCGGCCGCAAGAACACCGCCGAGCTGCTGGAGCTGCGCTCCGGGCTGGAGATCTACGTCGCCCGGCTCGCGGCCGGCAGAGCCGCGGCATCCGATCTGCGCGCGCTGTCGGGCTCACTGGAGCGCATGCAGCGCGGCACCGGCGATCTCAAGGCCTTCGCCCGCGCCGACCTGGAGTTCCACAACGCGCTGGCCTCCGCGGCGGGCAACGACACGCTCGTGGACCTGCTGCACGTCGTGCGGTCGCTGCTCCAGGTCTACGCCGACCGGGCGGTGCACGACGAGGCCGAGGCCCGCGCGGCCATCGACGAGCACGGCGCCGTGTTCCGCGCCATCGAAGCGGGCGACGAGGATGCCGCGGCCTCGGCCATGGCGACCCATATGGCGACCGCCTCCCAGCGGCTCGCCGCCGAAGCCTCGCCCTGACGGTCCGCTTCGGCGATGAGCCGGCCCGACGCGAGCGGGTGAGGCGTGTCTTCGCCCGCTGACGGAAGAATGGGGACATGGAAGGCGATCAGGGCGACTGCGGACCGTCGTGCGCGTGCGGGGCTCCGGCGCGCGCCCAGTTCGTGCGGATCGGGCGGACGGATGCCGCGCCCGCGGCGGCCGTGAACCCGGCACGTCACGCCGTGGAACAGGTCGCCGTCCCGGCGGGAGAGTTCACGATGGGCGACTCGTCGGGGGATCGCAACCCCGGTGACGGCGAGGTGCCGCTCCATCGCGTCGCGCTGCGCGCGTTCGCGATCGACGCCACGACCGTCACCAACGACGACTTCGCGCGGTTCGTCGACGACACCGGGTACCGCACCGAGGCGGAGACGTTCGGGTTCAGTGCGGTGTTCCACCTCGCCGTGCAGGCGCCGGCGTCGGACGTGATGGGGTCGGCGGCAGGCACGCCGTGGTGGCTCGGCGTGCGCGGGGCCGACTGGGCGCATCCGGGCGGCAGCGGCTCGACGCTCGACGGCCTCGGCGATCACCCCGTCGTGCACGTCAGCTGGAACGACGCGCAGGCGTACTGCGCCTGGGCGGGACGCAGGCTGCCGACCGAGGCGGAGTGGGAGTACGCGGCCCGCGGCGGCCTCGACGGCGCGAAGTATCCGTGGGGGGACGAGGAGGTCGACGCGGGCGGCTGGCGCGCGAACATCTGGCAGGGCGAGTTCCCCGGGGTCAACACCCTGGACGACGGCTACCTCGCGACGGCGCCCGCGAAGACCTTCGATCGCAACGGATACGGGCTGTGGCAGCCTGTGGGCAACGTGTGGGAGTGGTGCGCCGACTGGTTCTCGCCGCGCACGTACACCGAGGCCGCGGCAGTCGATCCGCGCGGCCCCGACCGCGGCGGCGCGCGGGTGCTCCGCGGCGGCAGCTACCTGTGCCACATCTCGTACTGCAACCGCTACCGCAACTCGGCACGCTCGCAGAACACCCCCGACTCCTCGATGGGCAATGCCGGCTTCCGGACGGTCGCCGCATGAGCGGGGAGCGCCGGTTCCCGGCATCCGTCTTCGGGCAGGGATCCGAACCGGACGCCCGGTTCACCCTCGCCAACGAGCGCACCTTCTTGGCGTGGATCCGCACGGCTCTCGCGCTGATCGCGGGCGGCGTCGCCCTCGAGCTGCTCGGGCTGGAGCTGCACCCCGGGCTGCGCCTGGCGGCGTCGCTCGTGCTGGTGGTCGCGGGAGTGCTCACGCCCGCGCTGGCGTGGGTGGGATGGTCTCGCGCCGAGCGGGCGCTGCGGACGGGTCGTCCGCTTCCCAGCTCGCTGTTGGGCGTCGTGCTGGCCATCGCGGTGACCGCCGCCGGTCTCCTCGTGCTGCTGGCCATCCTGCTGCGATGACGGGACTCTTCGACCCCGGTCTGCAGCCGGAGCGCACCGAGCTCGCCTGGCGGCGGACGGCCCTCGCGGTCGGCGTGGGGTCGCTCGTGGCGATGCGGCTGCTTCCCGTGGCGTTCTCCGACCCGTGGTGGATCCTGGTGGGCGCAGCCGGCCTCGTCTTCGCGGGGGCCCTCTGGGTCGTGTCGCGGCGGCGGGGCCGGCGAACAGTCCAGCTGCTCCTCGCCCGAGGCGACCGCGCCCCGCTGCCGGGGGGCGGACTGCTGGCGCTCCTGGCTGTCTTCGTCGGCCTCAGCGGGTGCGTCGCGCTCGCCGTCGTGGTGACCGCCGCCGCCACCGGCGGGCTGGGTTGACCTCGTTCGCCGACGCCGCAGGGCCGATATCCCGTGCAGCCATGATGACGGCCGCGGAACAAGGAAATTGGTCAACCGGTGGTACGATTTCGCCGTTCCCGCGCCCGCGATGAGGAGTCGACGATGACGAAGGTGCCGACACCGGCCGACACCGAGGCCGCCCGTGCGGGCCTCTCCTGGCGACTCGGCGAGACGCCGTGGCAGGCGATCCCTCCGCTCGGCGCGCCGCGCGCGAGGGTGATCCTCGACAACGATTTCTCGGGGGACCCCGACGACCTCTACCAGCTCGTGCACCACCTGCTGTCGCCGAGCGCCGAGGTCCGCCTCGTCGTGGCGTCGCACCTGCGGCCGGACGATCCGTTCGACCCCAGCGCCGAGCAGGCCCGCAACGCCGTGGCCGTGGCACGCGACGTCTTCGCGCGCATGGGACTGGAATCCGTCGACGTCATCGTCCAGGGTTCGAACGTGCCGCTGACCGACGGCGGCACGCCGCAGCCGGCTCCCGCGGTCGATGCGATCATCGCCGAGGCGCTGCGCGAGGACGTCGACTCGCCGCTGTTCTATCTCGCCGGCGGCGGCCTCACCGACCTCGCCTCGGCGTGGCTGCGCGAACCGCGGATCGCCGATCGGCTGACCCTCGTGTGGATCGGCGGCGCCGAGCACGACGGCCTCGCCGTGCCGCCCCCGGGCGCGATGCCGATCGAGTACAACCTGCTCATCGACGTGACCGCGGCGCAGGTCGTGTTCGGCGACTCCGGGATCCCGGTCTGGCAGGTGCCGCGCGACGTGTACCGCCAGTGCCTGGTGTCCGACGCCGAGCTGCGGCTGCGCGTCGCGGCGACCGGGCCGCTCGGCCGCCACCTCTACGACGAGGTCGCCCACGTGATGCGCATGGTGGGCTCGTTCGCGGGCGGCGCCGCCGAGACGTACGCCCTGGGCGACTCGCCGCTCGTGCTGCTGAGCGCGCTGCAGTCCGTCTTCGAACCCGACCCCGCGTCGAGCCGGTACGTCGCACGGCCCACGCCGCGGATCGGCGACGACGGCGCGTATATCGACGTGCCCGGCGCGCGTCCCATGCGCGTGTACACGTGGGTGGACACGCGACTGATGTTCGAGGACTTCTTCCTCAAGCTCGCGGAGTTCAGCCGGTGGCAGGCGGGGTCGGATGCCGCGGAGGTGACCGCATGACCGCCCTCGAGCCGGTCGTCTCGACCATCCCGCGCCCGCGCACCATCGTCACGGCCGATCCCGAACTCGACGATCTCAACTCGATGATCCGCTTCCTGCTGTACAGCAACGAGGTGGAGGTCGAGGGACTCGTCTACGCCTCCAGCCGCTTCCACTGGCGAGGAGACGGGCGGGGGACCGAGTTCTTCCTCCCCGATCGGGAGTACGACCAGAAGCAGACCTCCTGGCGCTGGGCGCCCGGCGAGCGCTTCATCGACGATGCCGTCGACGCCTACGCCGAGGTGTACGAGAACCTGCGACAGCACGATCCGCGCTACCCCGCACCCGAGGCGCTGCGCGCGGTGATCCGCGACGGGAACATCGACTTCGAGGGGGACACGTCGGCCGAAACGCCGGGGTCGCAGTTGATCGCCGACGTTCTGCTGGACGACCGGCCGGGCCCGGTGTATCTGCAGCTGTGGGCGGGGCCGAGCACCGTCGCGCGGGCCCTCATGTCGATCGAGGAGCGGTTCCGCGGCACCGATGAGTGGGAGGCCGTGCATGCGGCCGTCTCGGCCAAGGCCGTCATCACGAAGTTCGCGTCGCAGGACGGAACCTACGACGAGTACATCGCGCCCGTGTGGCCAGGCATCCGGGTGATCGAGGTGGCGACGCTGGCGTGGGGCTACATGGCCCGCAAGACCATCCGCCCCGACGACCAGCGCCTGCTGAGCGCCGAGTGGATGCGCGAGAACGTCGCCGGCGTCGGCCCGCTCGGCGGGCTCTACCGCGTGTGGGGCGACGGTCGGCAGATGGTGCCCGGCGACATGACCGACTATTTCCACCTCTCGGGGCTGTCGGCCGACGAGCTGCGCGCTCAGGGATACCAGGTGTGGATGGAGCCGCAGGCGGCCGGGGAGTGGATCTCCGAGGGCGACACCACGAACATGCTGAACCTCCTCGTCCCGGGCCTGCGGGCGCACGAGCATCCGTCGTACGGCGGGTGGGGCGGTCGATATGTCCGCACCGGCGAGGGAACCGACACCTGGGGCCTGGTGGATGCCGCGTTCACGCCGGGATCCGGAGACTGGGCGTCGAGCGGCCCCTCGGGAGACGAGGGGTCGGTGGTGCGCTGGTTCGCCGACGCCCAGGCCGACTTCGCCGCCCGGCTGCGGTGGACCGTCTCGACCTACGACGAGGCGAACCATCACCCTCGACTGTCGGTCGACGGCGGGATCGACCGTGACGTCGCGCCCGGGGAGCAGCTGACGCTCACGGCATCCGTCGCGGACCCCGACGGGGACGGCGTGACCGTGCGGTGGTGGGTCTACGACGAGGTCGGGACCTGCGACCACGAGGCGGCGGTCGCCCCGCGGGGGGCGACCGCAGAGGTGTCGATCCCGGCCGGCGCGCGACCCGGCGACACCATCCACGTCATCGCCGAAGCGGTCGACGACGCCCCGGCGCCGCTGAAGGCCTTCCAGCGGGTGATCCTCACCGTCCGCTGATCACTCCGCGCAGGTGCGTGCGATCAGTCGTCGTGTCCCTCGGCGGTCCAGCTCGACACGGCCACGACGCCGTCGACGGCATAGACGCCGACGACCCTGCCCGTGAACGACTCCGTCGTCTCCGACGACAGGAAGCGCCCGTCGACCTCGGCCAGCTGCACGCGCTCGCCGTCGATGGTCGCCCCGAGATGGATGACATCGCTCGTGCGGGGCAGGCCGCCGCCCGCCTCGTCGCCGAGCAGCTGCTCCGTCTGCCCGGGTGCGTGGGTGGGCGGAAGCGAGTCCAGATGCAGCTCGACGACACCGCCGGAGTAGGGGTGCACCCACGTCTGGACCAGCCCGCCGACGACCGCGCGCGCCGTGATGGTGTCGGATGCCGCCTCGAGCTCGACATGGAACCGTTCGTCGTAGCGCACCGCGAGTCCGCCCACGCCGGATGAGGCGTCCATCCGGACCGTGATCGTGCTGGTGAGGTGCTCCTGGCGGCGTCCGATGAACACCGGGCGAGGGTCGTCGAGCGTCGAGCCGTCGCCGCGAAGAGTGAGCCAGCCGGGGCGGGACCGGAGATCGCCGTGGTCGGAGGGCAGTGCCCTTACCGCGATCCACTCGCCGTCGAGCTCGGCGCCCGGCGAGAACGTCACCTCCGTGCGTGTGCCGGGACGGGGGTTCAGCAGCACCGGGTCGATCGCCGGCCAGCCGTCGGACTCCCACCGCACCGGCGTGACGAACGTCTCGCGGCCCAGGGCCGAGAACGCCCGCGTCATGCTCCGGGGGCGTACGCCGAGCAGCACGCACAGCCACTGCCCGCCGGGGCCCACGACCAGGTCGCCGTGGCCGGTGTTCTGGATCGGCCTAGTGGTGGAGCGCGCCGACACGAGCGGGTTCTGCGGCGCCGCCTCGAACGGGCCTTCCGGCGAGTCGCCCCGCGCGATCGAGATGCCGTGACCGCGCTCGGTGCCGCCCTCGGCGATCATGAGGTACCAGCGCCCGCCGACCTCGTAGAGATGGGGTGCCTCGGGGAATCCGCCACCGGTACCCGACCAGAGCGACCGCGGCTCCTCGAGTGCACGGTGGGTGCCGAGGTCGACTCTCACCTGCTGGATGCCGAGGTGCGTCCCGATCTCCGCGCCGCTCAGGAGGAGCCCTGAGTACGTGATGTACGCGCTGCCGTCGGCATCCCACGCGATGTCGGGGTCGATGCCGTCGAGGCTCGCCGAGCCGTCGGCCTTCCGCAGCAGGTCCCCGTCGCTCCACGGACCTGCGGCGTCGGGTGCGGTGAAGTGCAGCATCCCGCGTCCCATCGCGTCGGTGATCACGAGGTGGAACACGCCGTCGCGGTGCCGGATCGTGGGTGCCCACGCACCGCCGGCGGTCGGCACCTCCTCGACGTCGAGCTGCCCGCGACGAGTGGCGACATGACCGATGAGCTCCCACGTCTCGAAGTCGGTGGAGCGGTGGATGGGAATGCCCGGCAGATACTCGAACGTCGAGGTCGCCAGGTAGTAGACGCCGTCGACCTCGACGACCGACGGGTCGGGGTGGAAGCCGTTGATCAGGGGGTTGTACAGCGTGGTCACGAAGGTCTTTCGGGTGCGGGGTTCAGGACGAGAGCAGGATGCCGAGCTCGCGGGCCAGCGCGACGGCGCGAGGGTCCGCGCCGCCGGGCCACGGCCCGCGGGCGATCGTCCACGCGAAGGCGAGGCCGGTGTCGGGGTCGACGCACGCCAGGGCGCCCGCGGCGCCGTCGTGGCCGAACGAGCGCGGGCCGCCGAAGGCGAGCTGCTGCGACGGCTTCTGGAACACGATCGCGTGAGCGCGGTCATGCTGATGCAGCACCTCGTCGTAGCCGCGGATCTGCTGCTGCCCGATCTGCTCGACGGTGTCGGCGCCGAGGAACGGCGGCAGGCCGTCGACGCCCGTGACCGAGGCGGCCATGAGTCGGGCGAGGCCCCGGGCGGTGCCGGCGCCCGAGCCCGCCGGGTGCCCGTAGCGCCAGCTGCGCGGCGAGTTGCCGAGGTCGACGTCGCCCCCCATCGCGCCGAACACGACCGGACCGAGCGCCGAGTACTCGCGGGCGGTCCTGTCGGAGACCGGCTGGATCATCGGCAGCACGGGTGCGCGGCGGTGCTCCTGGTCGGCCGGAAGCCCGAGGAAGAAGTCGATGCCGTGCGGGCGGCGGATCTCCCGCTCGTAGAAGTCGTGGAGGGTGAGCCCCGTCACCCGGAACACCAGCTCGTCTCCGAGGTTGCCGATCGTGACGGCGTGATAGCCGAAGGCGCCGCCGGGATGCCAGAAGGGCCGGCTCGCGGCGAGGCGCTCGGCCGCCGCGTGGTGGTCGAGCAGCTCGTCCCACGAGAGCGCCGGCGTGGCCTGCGGAAGACCGGCCTGGTGCGAGAGCAGCTGGCGTACGGTGACACCGGCCTTGCCCTTCGCGGCGAACTCCGGCCAGTAGTGCGCGACGCGCTCGTCGAGGTCGAGCTCGCCGCGCTCGACCAGGAGGCCGACCGCCAGCCCGATGGTGTTCTTCGTCACCGAGTACGGCACGATGACGGAGTCCTCGGCGAGATGCGGTCCGCCCCACGCATCGAGCACCGGTGCGCCGTCATGGAACGCCGCGACCTGGAACGACAGATCGGGATCGGCCGCCAGGAAGCCGTCGAGGCGCTCGACGATCTCGGCGAGCCGCGGGTCCGCCGCACCCTCGAGGGAGTCCGCGGTCAGCGGCGCCAGGCTCATGCCAGCCCTCCCTCGGTCGGCCACTCCAGCGCGAGCGGGAGGTCGGCGACGGATGCGCCTGCGCGCAACGTGAACGCGCCGGGCTCGACGACCCACTCGCCCGCCCAGTGGGCGAGGCGTCGCGGCGGCACAGCGATCGTCGCGGTCACGGTCTCGCCGGGAGCGGCGTGCACCGTCGCGAAGCCCACGAGCCAGCGCTCGGGACGCTCGACCGACGAGTCCGCCCGCTCGGCGTAGACCTGCACGACCTGCTTCCCGGCGCGGTCGCCCGTGTTGGCGAGCGTGATCTCGAGGGCGTCGCCGACGCGCTGAGCGGCACCCCACGACCAGGTCGTGTAGCCCAGGCCGTGCCCGAACGGGAATGCCGGCGCGGCATCCGCCCGCAGCCAGGCGCGGTAGCCGATGTGGATGCCCTCGCGGTACTCGAGTCGCCCGTCCGTCGGGACGACCTCGGTCACCGGCACGTCGGCGAGGGCCGCGGGCCAGGTGGTGGGGAGGCGACCGCCGGGCTCGGCGGCGCCGGTGAGCACGTCGGCGACCGCGTGGCCGAACTCCTGTCCGCCGAAGTACCCCTGCACGATGGCCCCGACCTCACCTGCCCACGGCATCACGACGGGGGAGCCGGCGTTCACGACGACGACGGTGGGCGTGCCGGTCGCCGCCACCGCGCGGACGAGGTCGTCCTGGCGGCCGGGCAGCTCGAGGCTGGTGCGGTCGTAGCCCTCCGACTCGACCTTCGAGTTGGTGCCGACGACGACGACGGCGACATCGGATGCCTCGGCCTCGGCGACGGCGCGGGCGATGAGGTCATCGGCGTCGGTCCGCTCCGGCGCGATGCCGAGCGTCGCGCTCATGGCGCCTGAGAGCGGGCCCCCGGGCGCGCGGCTGAACTCGACGCGGATCGCCGTCTCGCGCCCGGCCGTCACGGCGACGGTGGACGTGAGCGAGGGCGGGTTGAGGAATGCGGCGCCGAGATCGGTGCCTTCGATGACGGGGGCGTCGTCGAGCACCAGGTGGCCGTCCACGAAGAGCCTGCCGGGATTCGCGCCGGCGAAGCCCAGCTCGATGTCGCCGCTGTGCTCGGGGGTGTACAGCGTCTCCAGCACCACGGTGGCGCTCGCCGCGATCGGCGCATCGCCGCCGAACCACACCAGCGACGTGGAGCGGCGGTTCTCGGCGAACAGCTCCGTGCCGTCGGCGTCGAAGAAGGCGACGCGCAGCCCGGGCTCGCTCGTGGCGGGGTTCCGCAGCTGCGCGAGCGGGATCTCGGCGACGCCCTCCTGGACGACGGCGCCGATCTCGTACCGCACCTCGGCCCCGGGCGCTGCGGCGCGGATGGCGTCGAGCGGCGACACGACCCGCTCCGGGATCACGGTCGCGCTGCCGCCGCCCTGCGTGCGGGCGTCCCGCGCGTTCTGCCCGATGACCGCGATGCGGCCGAGGGTGGCGGCATCCCACGGCAGCACGCCCTCGTTGCGCAGCAGCACGGTGCCGGAGATCGCGGCCTGCCGGGCGAACGCCGGCCCGTCCACGGGTGCGGGCTCGACCGGCGTCGCGTCGCCCAGCGCCCCGACCCGCTCGGCGAGCAGCAGCAGGCGCAGCACCTTGCGGTCGAGGTCGGCCTCCGCCACGCGCCCGTCGCGGACCGCCTCGACGAGATCGGCCCAGGCGGGGGCCGGGCCGGGCATGGCCAGGTCCTGCGCCGCCGGCACCGCGTCGAGCGATCGCACCGCGGTCCAGTCGCTGATGACGACCCCGTCGAAGCCCCACTCCGAGTTCAGCGGCGTCTCGAGCAGGTCGTTCTCGGTCATCGTGACGCCGTCGACGGCGTTGTAGGAGCTCATGATCGCCCACGCGCCCGCTTCGACGGCACGCTCGAACGGGGCGAGGTAGAGCTCGCGCAGTGCGCGCTCGCCGACGCGGACGTCGACCGTGAAGCGGTCGGTCTCGGAGTCGTTCGCCACGTAGTGCTTGGGGGTGGCGGCCACCCCGTTGTCCTGCAGGCCCCGCACGTACGCGGCCGCGAGCTCGGCCGACAGCTCCGGGTCCTCGCTGAAGCACTCGAAGTGCCGGCCGCCCAGCGGCGAGCGGTGCAGGTTGATCGTCGGGCCCAGCACGACGTCGACGCCCTTGCGGCGGGCTTCGGATGCCGCGGCCGCGCCGTACCGGTACGCCAGATCGACGTCCCACGCGGCGGCCAGTGCCGACCCCGACGGGAGATTGAGCGACGGCTCGCGCTCGTCCCAGCGGGGACCGCGGACGCCGGCCGGGCCGTCCGACAGGGTCATCGCGCGCAACCCGATCTCGGGGACGGCGACGGTGGTCCAGAAGTCCGCGCCCTGCACGAGCGCGGCCTTCTGCTCGAGCGTGAGCCTCTCCAGAAGCGGCTGGAGGTGCGCCACGGAGGCAGGGCGGAGGGCGGTGTCAGTCATGGGGAGGGTGCTTTCTCGAAGGGAGGATCAGGGATCGGATGCCGCGGCCCGCCACCCACGGGACGGGCCGGGCCGCGGCATCCGGGTCATCAGGCGGCGCCGGCGGCCGCCTCCGCGTCCAGGAGAGCGCGCCGCGCGATGCGGCGCTCCTGCTGCCTGTCGGGATCGGGCACCGGCGCGGCCATGAACAGGCGCTGCGTGTAGGGGTGCTCGGGGTGCGAGGTGACGCGGTCTCCGTCGCCGGTCTCGACGATCTCGCCGCGATACATCACGGCGACGCGGTGTGAGATGTGCCGCACCACCGCCAGGTCGTGCGTCACGAACAGGTAGGCGACGCCCGTGCGGTCCTGGATCTCGATGAAGAGGTCGAGCACGCGCGCCTGCGTCGACAGGTCGAGTGCCGAGACCGGCTCGTCGCACACGATGAGCCGGGGCTGCAGCGCGAGCGCCCGCGCGATCGCGACGCGCTGCCGCTGACCGCCCGAGAACTCGCGGGGCAGGCGCCCTCGCGCGTCGGACGGGAGGCCCACCTGGTCGAGCAGATCCCGCACGCGGCTCTTGGCCTCGGCCGTCGCGACCCCGGCCGCGGTCAGCGGCTCGATCAGGATCTGCTCGATCGTCATCGACGGGTTCAGCGACGAGTAGGGGTCCTGGAAGACGACCTGGATCTCGGAGCTCAGCGCCCGGCGCGCCTGGCGCCCGAGATGCGAGATGTCCTTGCCGTCGTACGTGATCGACCCCTCGGTCACCGGTGCGAGCCCCAGCGCGGCGCGTCCGAGCGTGGTCTTCCCGGACCCCGACTCGCCGACGAGGCCCACCGTCTCACCGGGAAGGATGTCGAGCGACACGCCCTTGAGGGCCCGGAACGGCTGCGCACGGAACCCCTTGCCGGGGTACTCGACGACGAGGTCCTTGACATCCAGCAGCGGCGTCTCCCGCGGCGGGGCGGTCAGCGGAGTGGTCATGCTCGCGCTCCCTTCAGGACGAGCGGCGGGCGGGCGGGACCCTCGTCGAGGATCGCGTCCAGCAGCGCCTTCGTGTACGGATGCTGCGCGTCGTTGAAGATCGCGCGCACGGGGCCCTGTTCGACGAAGCGACCGCTCTGCATCACCGAGACCCGGTCGCAGAGGTCGGCCACGACGCCGAAGTTGTGGGTCACGAGGAGCATGGCCATGTTCCGCTCGGCCTGGAGGTCCCGCAGCAGATCCAGCACCTCGGCCTGCACCGTCACGTCGAGAGCCGTCGTCGGCTCGTCGGCGATGATGAGGTCGGGGTCGGTCGAGACGGCCCCTGCGATGAGCACGCGCTGCGCCATGCCGCCCGACACCTCGAACGGATACGCGTCGAACGTGCGCTTCGGGTTGGGGATGCCGACCCGGGCGAGCAGCTCGAGCGACCGCTCGGTCGCCGCCTTCTTCGACAGCCCGAGGTTCTTGCGCAACGGCTCGACCAGCTGGCCGCCGATCGTGAACGAGGGGTCGAGGTTCGACATCGGCTCCTGCGGGATGTAGCCGATGCGCTTGCCCCGCAGCCCCGCGTAGGAGCGGTCGTCGCCGCCCGCGAGCTCGGTGCCCTCGTACAGGATCGAGCCGGCCGTGACGTGCCCGCCGCGGGGGAGGAGCCCCAGCACGGCGAATGCCGTCTGCGTCTTGCCCGAGCCGGATTCGCCGATGAGGCCGTGGACTTCGCCCCGGCGGATGTCGAGCGAGACGCCGTGGACGACCTCGATGTGCGAGCCGTCGGGCTGGTCGTACCCGACGCGGAGGTCGCGGACCTCCAGCACCTTCTCCGAGGCCTTGCTGCGCACGTCGTCCTTGTGCGTGATGACGCCCGCGCTCTCGAAGATCGGCGGCTCGTCGAGGTCGACGACGTCGCCGCCGCTCAGCCCGACGGACGTCGTCACCGCGGCCACCGATCCGGTCGCGGTCGCCACCGCGCGGCGGCGCTTGCGGCGCACCGAGACCGTGCGCTCCAGCTCGTCGCGCATGACGTTGGCCAGCAGCGTCAGCGCGATGCACGTGAGCGCGATCGCAAGCGACGGCCACAGCATGAGCAGCGGCTCCTTGTAGATGTTCTTGAAGCCGTCGTTGAGCATCTGGCCCCACGTGGGGACCGCCACGTCGCCGAGTCCGAGGAACTCCAGCCCCGACTGGATCGCGATCGCGATGCCGGCGATGATCGCCGCCTGGATGATGATGGGCGCCCGCACGACCGACAGCACGTGGCGCGCGATGATGCGCGAGTCGCTGAGGCCCGAGACGCGGGCCGCGTCGACGTACAGCTCCGAGCGCACCGCGGTGACCGACGCGTACACGAGGCGGTAGAACGCCGGTGCGAGCAGGATGCCGAAGATGAACATCGAGATCCACACCGAGGGTCCGAGCACCGCCCGCGCCGCGAGCAGCACGACGATGCCGGGCAGGGCCATGTTCAGCTCGGTCACCCAGGTGGCCGTGCTGTTGAACCACCCCTGGTAGTAGCCGGCGATGAGGCCGCTGATGACACCGAGGATCAGCGCGACGGCGAGGGCGAGGAGCGCGGCGGCGACGGTCGTCTGGGTGGCTGCGAGCAGGCGCGACAGCACGTCGCGTCCACTGCCGTCGGTGCCCAGGATGTGCTCGGCGCTGGGCGGTGCGAGCACGTTGCGGATGTCGGCGTAGTTGGGGTCCTGCGGGGCGATGGCCGGGCCGATGATCGCGATGACGCCCAGCAGCACCAGGAAGATCAGCGAGGCGAGGCCGAGCGGACGGCGCAGCAGGCGCCGCCGGAGCGAGACGCGTACCGGCGCGACCGGTACGTCGAGGGGGACGTCGATGGCGGTCATGAGAGTCGCACCTTCGGGTTCAGCGCCGCCTGGGCGAGGTCGATGAGGAGGTTCACGATGACGACGATGACCGCGAATGCGATCACCACGCCCATGACGACGGGGATGTCGCCGAGCGTCGTCGCGCGGACGGTGAGCTGGCCCATGCCGGGGATGGCGAAGACCTGCTCCACGATCACGGCCCCGCCGAGGAGCCCGATGAACTGCACCGCGAGGACGGCGAGCGCCGGGCCTCCGGCGTTGCGGAGGACGTGACGGTAGACGACGGCATTGGTGGCGAGGCCGCGGGCGCGCAGCGTGCGGACGTAGTCGCGCGACATGGCGTCGATGACCGACCCGCGCACCTGCTGGGCGACGACGGCGATGGCGCCGATCGACAGGGCGATGATCGGCAGCGTCACCGACGACAGCCATCCGACGAACGAGGTGGTCACCGGGATGTAGCCGGTGGCCTTGAACCAGCCGAGGTTGATCGCGAAGACGAGCACCAGGCCGAGCGCGATGAGGAAGCCCGGGATCGCGAAGCCCACGAGCGAGACGACCTGGACGCTTCCGTCGATCCACCCGCCGCGACGGGCGGCGAGGACGCCGAGGACCACCGCGACGACGGCCGAGAGGAGCGTCGCGCCGATCACGATCGACAGGGTGACGGCGAGGCGGTTGCCGACGCTGGTCGAGACCAGCTCGCCGGTGAACCAGCTGCGGCCGAGGCTGCCGGTGAGGGCGCCCGTGACCCACTCCCCGTACTGGGCGAGCAGCGGCTGGTTCAGGCCCAGCTCCTCGGTCTTCTTGGCGACGGTCTCGGCGGTGGCGTTCTCGCCGAGGATGCGGCGGGCGATGTCGCCGCCTCCCGCGAAGAGGAGGACGAACGCGAGGAACGAGATCACCGCGATCAGGATGACGCCCGACAGCAGGCGCCGGAGGATGAATGCAAGCATGAGGTCTTCCCGTGGGTGGTGTCGCCCCGCCCCGGCCGGTACCCCCGGGGGGGGCGGGGCATCACGACATAGGCCGGTACCCGCAGCAACACCGGTTGGCGATGGGGGGCCACAAAAAGAGGTTAG